>NZ_JBTKVV010000004.1:0-457552 GCF_054457155.1 Sphingomonas aestuarii
ACCGACCCCAAAGCGGCCGTCAGACCTGCTGTCCAAGTGAGCGACTTAGCACTAACCTTTACTTAGCTTCCGCATCACCAGCCTGCGGGTGATCGCAAAGGTGACAGTAAAAAGGGCAAGGCTGGCAAGAACAATTCCTGTCGTCCACAGCGCCACGTATGCTTCGGAGCATGGGTTTGGATCAGGCTGATCTCGATGTGAGGGATGGCACCCGTAGAAAATGCCGGAAAGCAGATAAACACCGATGGTCAGAAACGCCGTGCATGAAACCGCGCCCCCAACCGCGATACCAGCTACGGTGGACCAAATACGGGCTTTACCAGTGTTCATGAACGACACGTTGCGTGTAAAACAGCCTTTCCGCAATCCACCCAATTAGAGGCGTGAGCGGTTTGCGGCGTCATTCCCGATAGCTGTCAGTCGATGATCGACCCCATAGCGGACAATCCGACCTATTCGGAGCCGCTCGCAATTTCGCGTTTAGCTGCAGCAGCCGCCGTCAATATGCATTCAACGATAGCGTCAAACTCGTCCTTGCCGATCGGCTCGAGCGAATCGTAGTTAGAGACGCTTTCCGGCCACCAGCCGTGTTTAACTCCAGACAAATGCAGCTGCCGTGCGGCGGCTTCCACTTCTTCGTCGGTGGGCTGATCACTATCCGTAACGCGGGGCGAAGGCATTTTCGAGGTCTATCAAACCTGACGTCCGCTAACCACCCAATTTCCGGCGTGAGGGGCTATCGGCGGCATTGTTGATAGCTGCCGTCCCTATCGATCGCGCGCCGATTGCCTCACCATTTGAAAAGGTTCGTGCCCCACCACCCGCCGACATAAATGCTCCCCTCACCCTAGGTTCAGGCGCGTTTCTGTATTAGCACGCCGCACATGGCGCGCCCTTGCGGTTCGCCCCGACGTCCCGAGTTTCAATCCGGAGAGTTTCATGAAGGCGATTTTGTTGGCGGGCGCGGCTGCGTTCGCGCTTGGAGGATGCAGCAGCATGGCGATGACCGATGGCACTACCGCGAGCGCGGGCAGCGAAGCGCCGGTCACCGCCGCCGGGGATCAGGCGATGCCCGACAACATCCTGCTCGCCGACTGGTCCGGCCCCTATGACGGGGTGCCGCCGTTCGACAAGGTGACGCCCGCGATGTTCCCCGAAGCCATCCAGTACGGCATCGACGAGCGCGCGCGCGAGTATCAGGCGATCACCCGCCACCGCGCCGCGCCGACCTTCGAGACGGTGATCGTGCCCATGGAAAAGGCGGGCGAGCGGCTGGGCCGTGTCATGTCGGTATTCTCGGTCATGACCAGCAACATGACGACCCCCGAATATCAGGCCCTGTCGCGCGAATGGGGGCCGAAGCTGTCGGCGGCGTCGGACGCGATCACGCTCGACCCGATGCTGTTCCAGCGCGTGAAGGCGGTGTACGACAACCGCAACAATGCCGGGCTGAACGCGCAGCAGATCCGCCTGGTCGAGCGGCATTACGAGAACATGGTCCAGCGCGGCGCGAACCTGAATGCCGAACAGAAGCAGCAGCTGTCGGCCTATAACGCCGCGCTCGCCAAGGAATTTTCGAGCTTCTCGGAAAAAGTGCTGGCCGATGAGAGCACCTATATCACCGCGACCGAAGCGCAGATGAAGGGCGTGCCCGCCGACATCAAGGGCGCAGCCGCCGGTGCGGCCAAGGAACGCAATCTGCCCGCAGGGTCGTACGCGATCGTCAACACCCGTTCGGCGGTGGATCCGGTGCTGACCTTTGCCGAGGACCGCGCGCTGCGTGAGAAGGTCTGGCGCGCCTTCGTAAGCCGCGGCGACAATGGCGGTGCGAACGACACCAATGCGACGATCGCGACGATCACCCGGATCCGCGCCGACCGCGCCAAGCTCTTGGGCTATCGGAACCACGCCGAATGGCGGATGCAGGACACGATGGCGAAAACGCCGGCGGCCGCCAACGAACTGATGATGCGCGTCTGGCCCGCCGCGGTCGCGCGCGTGAAGCAGGAGGTTGCCGACCAGCAGGCGATGGCGAAGTCGCAGGGCCAGAACATTACGATCGAACCCTGGGACTACCGCTTCTATCAGGAGAAGGTCCGCAAGGATCGTTACGACCTGTCGGCGGACGAGGTGAAGCCCTATTTCGAGCTGAACAACATCATCGAGGCGTCCTATTGGGCGGCGGGCGAACTGTTCGGGCTCGATTTCAAGGAAATCACCGGCACCGTCCCCACCTGGCATCCCGATATCCGCGTCTATTCGGTGACGAAGCGCGGCTCGAACGATCAGGTCGGCGTGTTCTATCGCGACGATTATGCGCGCTCCGGCAAGCGGTCGGGTGCTTGGGCGACGACCTATCGCAGCCGTGCGGGCCTGACGAACAAGAACATCGTGCTGGGGTCGAACAACAATAATTTCGTGAAGCCGCCCGCCGGCCAGCCCGCGCTCATCAGCCTGGACGATGCGGAGACGCTGTTCCACGAATTCGGGCATGCGCTGCATTACTTCATCTCGAACGTCGAATATCCGAGCTTCAACGGCACGCCGCGCGACTTCGTCGAATATCCGAGCCAGGTGAACGAGAATTGGCTGCTGACCCAGCCGGTGCTCAGCCGCTTCGCCAAGCATTACCAGACCGGTGAAGTCATGCCCGCGTCGCTGATCGCCAAGATCGAAAAGGCATCGACCTTCAACCAGGGTTTTGCAACGGTCGAATATCTGTCGTCGGCGATCGTCGACATGGAAATGCACACCCGCTCGACGGGCGTCGCGGACCCCGATGCGTTCGAGAAGGAAACGCTGGCCAAGATCGGCATGCCGCGCGAGATCGTGATGCGGCATCGCTTGCCGCAGTTCAATCACCTGTTCTCGTCCGACGCCTATTCGGCGGGCTATTACAGCTATCTCTGGTCGGAGACGATGGACGCCGACACCTGGGCGTTGTTCCAGGAACGCGGCGTGTTCGACAAGGCGACGGCGGACGGGTTCGCCAAGTGGATCCTGTCCACCGGCAACGAGATCGACCGAGCCGAGGCATATCGCAATTTTCGCGGGCGCGACCCGGAAGTGAACGCGCTGCTCATCAAGCGCGGCTTTCCGGTCAACTGATCCGGGCAAGAAAAAGGCCGGTCCCTCGCGGGGCCGGCCTTTTGGTTTTGAGGCTATTCCGCCTCAGGCTTGCGCGATTTCCACCGGTCGCAGCCGGGGCGACAGCAGGTGGATCGCGGCGACCGCCAAGAAGTAGACCACGGTGCAGCAGGCGAAGATTATCGTGTAATTGCCCGCCGTCGCGTCGAGCACCAGACCGGTCGATTTGGCCATGATCATGCCGCCGACGCCGCCCGCGAATCCGCCCAGCCCGATCACCGATCCGACCGCGCGTTTGGGGAACATGTCGGGCGGGATCGACAGCAGGTTCGACGAAAACGCCTGATGCCCGGCGAGCGCCAGCCCGATCAGCCCGACCGCCAGCCACATATTGTCGAGGCTGGTGACGAACAGGAGTGGCGTGACGCAGCAGCCGGCGATCAGCATCGTCACCTTTCGCGCGACGTTCGGGGTGTAGCCGTTCTGGATCAGCCGCGATGACAGCCAGCCGCCCACGATGCTGCCGACATCGGAGAGCAGATACATGACGATCATCGGGAGCAGCACGACCGAAAGATCGACGTCATAGGTCGAGGTGAAATATTTGGGCAGCCAGAACAGCATCAGGAACCACACCGGATCGGTCAGGAACTTGGCGGTCGCGAACGACCAGGCCTCGCGCGTGCGGACGACCTTGCCCCAGCCGATTTTCTGGACCTTTTCGGGCGGATCATGTTCGATCCAGGCAAGCTCGGCGTCGCTGACCTTGCCGCTTTCGCGCGGATTGCTGTACCACCAGATCCAGACGGCGAGCAGGATGACGCCCAGCACGCCCGAATAGATGAAGGTCTCGCGCCAGCTAAACCCCCACCAGGTCATGAAAATCCACAAGGTGGGCGCGGTCAGGATGACGCCGATGGTGGTCGCGGAATTGACCCAGCCAATCGCATAGGCGCGTTCCTTTTGCGGGAACCACTCGCTCGAGGCGCGCACCACCGAGGGGAAATGGCCCGCTTCGCCCACGCCCAGCACGATCCGCGCCGCCATGAACGCGACGACCGAAGAGGCAAAGCCGTGCATGACATGACCGACGGTCCAGATCGCGATGGCGATCGAATAGCCGATCTTCGGCCCGAACCGGTCGATCATCCAGCCCATGAACAGGAAGCCCAGCGCATAGGCGGCCTGGAACGCGGTGACGATATTGCCGTAATCGTTCTCGCTCCAGCCCAGTTCCTCGCCAAGCGTCGGCGCGAGCAGGCCCAGCATCGTCCGGTCGATATAATTGACCGTCGTCGCGAAGAAGAGCAGCGCGATGATCGACCAGCGATATCGGCCGACCTTGGCGATGACCGGTCCCGGTGCCGTCGCGGGTTGCGCGTCCATGATGGTTCCTCTCCCTGTTGGTGCAGGCTTATCCCTGCGGGCGCGCTGCCTCTATCGTGCAGCTAACGGCCATATGCTTGAAGGTCGCGGTCACGTTCGCACCGGGACGTACGACATGCACCCCCGTTACCGCGCCGGTTGAAATCCATTGTCCGGGGGCAAGCGCGATGCCGCGTTTTGCAAGCGCGCCGAACAGCCAGCAGGCCGCTCCGATCGGGCCGTCGAGCATCGTCTCCGCCGTCGCCTCGCCCGCGACCGCGCCGTCGATCTCAAGCCGCACCGGCCAGCCGACGAAATCGCGGTTCTGCCAGCCATCGACCGGATCGCCGATCACCAGCCCGTGATTGTTGCCGAAATCGCTGATCGTGACGAGCGGGCCGAGTTCGTTGATGCCGGGAAAGGGCGAGGACGCGATTTCCAGCCCGATATGCACCGCATCGATATGAGAAACGGTGTCATCGAAGGACCATTCGGTGCGCGCAGGGTCGGGCGCGGTGCCGATCCGCATCAGAAATTCGGCCTCCGCCGCGCCGAATCCGTCGGCGAATACCGGCATGGCGGGCGTATGGTCACGCCCGTCGCGCACCGTGCCGGGAAAGATCGGGCCGGCCAGCCGGTTGCTGCCCAGTTGTCCGTCGCGCGGCGGGTTGATGCGCCCGACCTTCCACCCGGCGACGGGCTCGCCGAACAGCGCGATCGCGTCGTCCTGCACCGCATAGGCGCTGTCGAGCGTTTCGGGCGGCGTGCCGGGATAATCGGGCAGCCCCGTGGCCGCGCGCCGCGCGCCGACGAACGCGCGCGCAATCTGATTCCCCTCGCTCATGCACCCTCTCTCAAATTTCCTTTTATGGATTAATACGGAAACCGGTGTCATTTGCAAGACGGGATATTGTCTCGTCATGGATTGGCGGTTGCCCGCACCCGCGCTATGCCCATGCCCGTGAAGAAAAGCGCCCAGCCCACGATCAACGATGTCGCACGGATCGCGGGCGTGTCGAAAAAGACCGTCAGCCGCGTCATCAACCAGTCGCCGCTGCTGAACGGCGACACGCGCAAACGGGTGGAAGAGGTGATCGCCGAACTGGGCTATGTCCCCAACCCGCAGGCGCGCGCGCTAGCGCTCAGGCGCAATTTCCTGATCGGCCTGATCCACGACAATCCCAATGCCCAGATGGTGCTGAGCGTCCAGCAGGGGTTGCTGGAGGTGCTGCGCGAAACGGAGTTCGAACTGATCGTCCATCCGGTCGATCGCGGGTCGCCCAACATGGCCGACGATATCCGCATGTTCCTCGAACGCCAGCGTCCTTACGGCGTGATGCTGCTCCCGCCGATTTCGGAAAATGATGCGCTTGCCGAACTGTGCGCCGGGATCGGTTGCCGGTTCGTGCGGATGGGGTCGGCGCCGTTCGACGAGGCCGATCATATGGTCGCATCGAACGACCGCGAAGCGGTGCGCGGCGCGGTCGAACATCTGATCCAGGCGGGGCACAAGCGCATCGGCATCGTCGTCGGACCGCACGGATTCCGGTCCGCATTCGAGCGTCAACAGGGCTATGAGGAAGCGATCGAGGCGGCGGGGATCGGCGTCCAGCGGACGCTGGTGGCGCAGGGTGACTATACGTTCGAATCGGGGATGCGCGCGGCCGAACGGCTGCTCGACCTGTCGCCGCGCCCGACCGCGATCTTTGCCTCGAACGACGAAATGGCGGCGGGTGCGCTGCACGTCGCGCGGCAGAGGGGGCTGGACGTGCCCGCCGATCTGTCGATCATCGGGTTCGACGACACCTCGATCGCGTCGCACCTGTGGCCGCCGCTGACCACCGTCCGCTGGCCGATTGCGACGATGGCGCGCGCGGCGGCGCTGAAACTGATCGGCGACACGGGCGGCGAGGACAATGGCGAAGGCGGGGGCGAAGACGCGCTGTTCGTGTCGACGCTGATCCGCCGCGCCTCGGTCGCGCCGCCGCCGGGGTGAGGGGGCGGCACGATATTGGCGTCAGCGATTAGCCGGATTGCCACGCTTCGCACGCTGCTGTCCCAGGATCGGCTCAGACGGGCGGCGCTGGAAGCGGTTGCCGCGCTCGAACTTCCCGATTGCTGGATCGGCGCAGGTTTCGTTCGCGACGCGGTGTGGGACGAACTTCACGGCTATGGCACCCGTCCGCCCGGTGGCGATGTCGATGTCGTGTGGTTCGACCCTGCGGCACCGAACGAAAGGTTGGATCGAGATATCGAGCGCCGACTCAGGCTTGCGATGCCCGACATGGAATGGTCCGTGAAAAACCAGGCCCGGATGCACCGCCGAAACGACGATGCGCCCTATAACTCGGTCGCGGACGCGATGCGGCACTGGCCGGAAACCGCTACCGCGATCGCAGCACGGTTGGATGTGGCGGGTTCGATCGATATCAACGCGCCGTTCGGGCTCGATGATCTGTTTGCGTTGCGACTGACGCCGACACCGGCGTTCGTCGGGAATAAGCTGCCCATGTTCGACCGCCGCGTGTCCACCAAGTGCTGGATGGCACGATATCCGCAACTGATCGTATCGCGGCTTGCTTAGATTTCGAAGCCCTAGGAAGCTGGCCTGAGATGCCAGCTACCGCTGGCATGAAGGTCTGGGGTTAGAGGGCAGGGGGTGTAGCCCTTGACGGCCTTGGAACTGATCGGCGACACGGATGGCGAGGGCGGGGGTGAGGACGCGCTGTTCGTATCGACGCTAATCCGCCGCGCCTCGGTCGCGCCGCCGCCGGGGTGAGGGTAAGGAGCGGGATCGGGATTGTCGGGGCGATATCGATCGCGAAGCGTTGAGATAGCCGGGGTCGGCAAGCGGAGGGTTTGGCATGGGAATGTCTTATTTCGGGCTTTCGCTGATGCTGACCTTAGTGACTGCCATCACCCCGGCAAATGCGCGCGGAGCGGAATGTGTCGAATCCCCTCCCGATAGGAACGAAATCGTCACGCATAACGACCTGGCAAGTCGGCAAGATGAGCATAGGCGGATCTGGAGCGATGCTCGGCTCGTGTTTCCCGAGGCCGAGCAGCTTGTGCTCATCTATGCCTATGGCGGGTTCAGCGGAACAGTTCGTAGCGTGGTCGCCGCCAGGGACGCCACGGGACGATGGCAGGTAACCGTAGTCCCGCATTTGCAGAAATCGAAAAAGGTGATTTCAGCCACCCTATCCGAAAACGATGGGCGTTTGCTGGACGCACTGCTCGACGCCCCGTGCCTGTTGAACGAGCCGACAGAACGAAAACACCGTTTGCCTCCGCCGCACCCTAATTTCTATCAACTGGATATCGTGAAGCCGAATTACAGCAGGTCCTTTTCGCGCTCGCATTCTGGGGCCGGTCTCGTTGAATCAATCGTTCGTCGCGTTCTTTCGGCCATCAGCGCACCACCATGACGAATGGGGGTTCGTTGTTGCGAGCCATTTTTTCAGTCCTTTGACGCTTATCCCCCCACGACGGGGTTGAACCAAAAGCTGACACCGGTTACCAGTAGTTTCGAAAGCATGATGCGGTATCGCCGTTGACGCGGGGTCAATCGCCAGAGAGGAGCCGAGCCGATGAAAATCGCGCTGATCACCGAGAATAGCCAGGCCGCCAAGAACGGCATCATCCATGATGCGCTGACCGCGGTTGCCGAACCGCTGGGGCATAAGGTGTTCAACTATGGCATGTATTCGGCCGAGGACGAGGCGTCGCTGACCTATGTGATGAACGGGCTGCTCGCGGGCATTCTGCTCAATTCGAAGGCGGCGGATTTCGTGGTTACCGGTTGCGGCACGGGCATGGGATCGATGCTTGCCTGCAACGCGATGCCGGGCGTGTTCTGCGGTCTGGTGATCGACCCGACCGATGCCTTTCTGTTCGGCCAGATCAACGACGGCAACGCAATTTCGATGCCCTATGCCAAGGGGTTCGGCTGGGCCGCCGAACTCAATTTGCAGGATGTGTATCGCAAGCTGTTCGACGGCGAACGCGGCCTTGGCTATCCCAAGGAGCGCGCCGAGATCATGCGGACCAATCGCGGCATTCTGAAGGATCTGAAGGCGGCGAGCTGCCGCGACATGCTGACTGTGCTGAAGAGTGTCGATCAGGAACTCTTGCGCAAGGCGATCGCGGGCGAGAAATTCGCCGAGCTGTTCTACGCCAATTCGCAGGACGACGCGATCAGCGACTATCTGAAGCAGGTGTCGCAGGGCGCCGGTCGGGCAGAGCCCGCTTTGGCGTAAGGATCGACGGATGGAAAACCCCTTCGACCTTTCGGGCCGCGTCGCGGTCGTCACGGGTGCCAATACCGGTATCGGTCAAGGCATTGCGCTGGCGCTGGCGCAGGCGGGTGCGGACGTGGCGCTGGTCGGGCGCACGGCGGCGAGCGAGACGGCGGGTAAGGTGCGCGGCATTGGGCGGCGCGCGGAGATCGTGTCGGCAGACCTGTCGACGATCGAGCCTGTGGACAGGGTTGTGGACGAGACTGTGGACAAGCTCGGCCGCATCGACATTCTGGTCAACAATGCCGGGATCATCCGCCGTGCCGATGCGGTCGAGTTCACCGAAGAAGACTGGGACGCGGTGGTCGACACCAACCTCAAATCGGTGTTCTTCCTCTGTCAGTCGGCGGCCAAGCGGATGATCCCGCAAGGTGGCGGCAAGATCATCAACATCGCGTCGATGCTGACCTTTCAGGGCGGGATCCGCGTGCCGAGCTATACCGCGTCCAAATCGGGGATCGGCGGGCTGACCAAGCTGCTCGCCAACGAATGGGCGGCCAGGGGGATCAGCGTCAACGCGATCGCGCCGGGCTATATCGCCACCAACAACACCGCCGCGCTCCAGGCGGACGAGATGCGCAATCGCCAGATCATGGAGCGCATTCCCGCCGCGCGCTGGGGCGATCCGGGCGACCTGGGCGGTGCGGCGGTGTTCCTGGCGTCCTCTGCGTCCGATTATGTCCAGGGGCATATCCTTGCCGTCGATGGCGGGTGGTTGGCAAGGTGAGCTTTATCTACCCCGTCGGTGTTGAGCTTGTCGAAGCGTGGGGGCGCTCCGTATAGCAATCACTGCTCCTCTCAACCGTTCGCATTGAGCTTGTCGGAATGCTGTCCTTCTTGGCACGAAGAAAGGACAGTGCTTCGACAGGCTCAGCACGAACGGGAATGGTGAGAGTGGGATACTCAATGACGGAGTGAAGTCAGTGACCAAGGGCCGCATCGTCTGTTTCGGGGAACTCTTGCTGCGGCTGACGGCGCCGGGGCGCGCGTTGCTGATGCAGTCGGGGCGGCTCGACGTGCATGTCGGGGGCGCGGAGGCAAATGTCGCGATCGGGCTCGCCTGCCTCGACCACCCGACCGCGATGGTGAGCGCGGTGCCCGACAATCCACTCGGTCGCGGTGCGATCGCCGCGTTGCGCGCGCAGGGGGTGGACACGTCCGGCGTGCAGATGCGCGACGGACGGATGGGGCTGTATTTCCTGTCGCCGGGTGCCGGATTGCGCGCGTCGGATATCGTCTATGACCGGGCGGCGTCGGCCTTTGCCGAAGCGCCCGCCGATGCGTACGACTGGGATGCGCTGCTGGACGGCGCGGCGCGGCTGCACCTGTCGGGCGTCACGCCCGCGCTAGGCCCTGCGACGGCCGCGGCGGCGATTGCCGCTGCCGAAGCGGCCAAGGCGAAGGGCATTGCGGTGTCGTTCGATGGCAATTACCGCGCGCGGCTGTGGGACGCGTGGGACAGCGATCCGAAATCGGTTCTGACCCGGATCGTCGGCATGGCGGATCTGTTTTTCGGCAACCACCGTGACATCTCGTTGCTGCTGGGGCGCGAGTTTTCGGGCGACGGACCCGAACGGCGGCGCGAGGCGGCGGAGGCGGCGTTTGCGGCGTTCCCCAATCTCCAGCGCATCGCCTCGACCGCACGGCATGTCGACGATGCCGACCGGCACCGGATCGCCGCGCGGGTCGATACAAGCGAGCGCGGGTTCCAGACCGACGAAGTGGTGGTCGCAGGGATCATCGACCGGATCGGCGGCGGCGACGCGTTCGCGACCGGCATCCTGCACGGCGTCCATTCGGGGCAGGGACTGGAGGAAACGGTGCGCTCCGGCCTTGCGGTCGCGTGCCTGAAACATTCGCTGCCGGGCGACGCCAGCCTGTTCCGCCGTGCGGATATCGACGCCTTTCTCGAAGGCGGGCTCGACGTCAGAAGGTAGGTCTATGGTCGATCGGCGGGCGGTGCTGGGATGGGGCGCGGGAGCGGGGCTTTCGCTGATCCCCTTCGCCGCCGCCGCAGAGCGCGGCGATCCGGTGGCGGCCGGCAAGGCCGGACGCTGGCGCGGGGTGCGTGAGGGCGGCTTGTCGGTGTTTCGCGGCATCCGTTACGGCGCGGACACGGTGCGCCGCCGGTTTCAGGCGCCCGTCGCGCCGGTGCCCGGCCGCGACATTCTGCCCGCGACCGCGTTCGGCCCGTCCTGTCCGCAGCGGGGCGGGCGCGACCTGAGCCAGGGCGAGGACTGCCTGTTCCTCAACCTCTGGACGCCGGGCACCGAGGCGCGCGCCAAACGCCCGGTCATGGTCTATTTCCACGGCGGCGCGTATTCGGGCGGGACGGTGATCGAGCCGCTGGTGTTCGGCCAGCAGCTTGCCCGGCAGGATGTGGTGGTCGTCACCGTCAATCACCGGCTGAACGCGCTCGGCTATCTCTATCTCGACCGGCTGGCGAGAGGGTTCGCCGATAGCGGCAATGCCGGGCAGCTCGACCTGATCCTCGCGCTTCGGTGGGTGCGCGACAATATCGCCGGGTTCGGCGGCGACCCGGACCGGGTGATGGTGTTCGGCCAGTCGGGCGGGGGCGCGAAGATCGCGACGCTGATGGCGATGCCCGCGGCCAACGGCCTGTTTCACCGCGCGGCGACGATGAGCGGGCAGCAAGTGACAGCGTCGGGGCCGCTGAACGCGACACGGCGAGCGGACGCGGTTCTGGCGCGGTTGAAGGCGACGCCGGACGACCTGCCGACGATGCCGGTCGAGCGATTGATCGAGGGGCTGGACGCCGAAGACCCGGTGCTGGGCGGCGGCGTCTATATGGGGCCGGTGCTCGACATGAAATGGCTTACGCGCCACCCCTTCTGGCCCGACGCGCATCCGCAGGGGAATGCGATCCCGCTGATCCTGGGCAATACGCGGGACGAGACGCGCGCGTTCATCGATCCGCGCGGCGCGCTGATCGGCGGACTGAACTGGGACAATCTCGCCGCGCGGATGACGCCGCAGCTTCGGCTGGACGCGCATCCCGAATGGGTGGTGGCGCAGTATCGCGAACGCTTTCCGGCGATGTCGCCAGCCGAATTATTCTATGCCGCGACGACGGCGGGACGAAGCTGGCGCGGACAGGTGATCGAGGCGGAGGAGCGCGCAAAGGCCGGGGCGCCGGCCTGGGTGTATCAGTTCGATTTTCCGTCGCCGGTCGATCCGTTGCGCGGCGCGGCGCATACCGACGACATTCCCTACGTGTTCGGGACGCTGGATGCGGCGGGGTCGAAAAGCGGGACGGGCGCGGCGGCGCGGGCCTTGTCACGGACGATGATGGGGGCGTTCGTCGCGCTGGCGCGGACGGGCGACCCGAATGGCGCGGGGCTGCCGGAATGGCCGCGTTACGGGCTGGCGGAGCGGGCGACGATGATGTTCGATACGCGGGTACGAGTGGAGCATGACCCGCGCGGCTGGGAACGCGAGTTGTTCGCGCGGTTTCCTTATGTGCAGCCGGGGACTTGAACGCGCTTCGTCACCCCGGACTTGTTCCGGGGTCCACCCAGCCGTTTGCGAAGCGCAAGATTGGTCGAACGCATCGCTTGCCGCCCGGTGGACCCCGGAACAAGTCCGGGGTGACGGGAATGGTGCGCATGAGTTCCTATTTCCCCGGTATCGGATAGCTGATGATGAGCGACAGCGGTTCGTGGCCCACCTGGCGGATGCCGACCCGGGCGCCGGTGTAGAGATAGGCCGCCATGCCCGGCTTCAATCGCCGGGTCACGCCGTCCGAGGTGACGTCGCCTTCGCCCGACAGCACGTAATAGACCTCGTCATGGACGATCGGGTGGATGCCGATCGCCGCACCGGCATGGAGGTCGCGGCGGCGAAACTCCATCGTTCGCGCAGGCACGCCGTCGGAAATGCGATAGGCGGTGCTCATGCCGATGCGCCCGTGCGGTGGCGGTTCGTCGCGGACCGTGTCGCGCTGGTCGATGACGACCATTGTGGGCGCCTTGGCGGTGTTCGCGGCCCAGGCGATGCCGCCGCGGACATGCGCCAACAGCCGCGCGTCGCGCCAGTTATCGGGGCGGTGACCGAGGCCGGTGTAGAACACGCGGCCGCCTTCGAATGTGTGTGCCCAGGCGAGCGAAGCGGGGTTTGCACCCTGCTCGCCGATCGAAGCGGGGTCGAGCGTCAGCAGCGTGTCGAGCGTCGGCGACAGGTCGGCGAACCAATACCATTCGTCGGCGATGCGGAACGTGTCGGGGAGCGGGGCGGTTGCGGGATGGGCGCGCGCGGTCTTCGTCACTGCCCCCTCCGGCGTGCCTTCGGGGTGGCGGGCGAAGCGACCGCCGATCATCCGGCCGTACCAGGGCCAGTGATAGTGCGAATCCGCCGCCGCGTGGATCGCGACGATGCCGCCGCCTGCGCGGACGAAGCCTTGCAGCGCATCGCGGCGCTTGCCGGTGAACCATTCGCTTGTCGGATCGTCGCGGCGGGTGGTGGTGCTGAGCAATATGATCGCGCGATAGCCGCGCAGCGCGGACGCGTCGTCGAAAACCGCCGGGTCCTCGCTGGCGATGGCGCGCAGGCCGTCCTGTTTCGCGATGGCGCGGATCGCGGCGACCGCCGGTTCGATCGAGGCGTGGCGGTAACCGGTCGTGTGGCTGAAGACCAGGATGGCGGGCGGCGGGATCGAAGGCGTCGGCGGTTGAGGCGACGCGCCGATCAGCAACCATGCCCTGATGCAGAGTGCCACCAGCCTGCCGATCATGGTGTGTCTCCGTTTGTTACCCTACCGGTCCAAACCCTACTCCACGTCATTCCCGCGAAGGCGGGAATCCATAACCCATGCCAGTGCTTATGGATTTCCGCCTTCTGCCTTTGGCAGAAGTTTATCCTGAGCGCCTGCCTTGCAGGCAGTCGAAGGGCGGGAATGACGATTAGATGAGACAGCGCACTCAGACAAACGCCGCCCGATCCCCCTTACTGCCGCATCTGGGCGTCGCGGGCGCTCTGGTTTTCCTGGATCGGGGCCTTCTGGCCCGGATAGCGGCCCGATCGCGGTTCCATCGTGTCGAGATTCCAGTCGGCTTCGACGAACGCGGCCTTGGTCGGCTTCTGCTTGGGATAGCCGTCGACCTGGCGTTCGTTGTCGATGATCTCACCACGCCCTTCGGCGATGAAAAACAGCACGCGGATATCGTCGGCGTCGCGGTCCCAGGGCCGGGCACCGGCATTGGCGAGCAGATAGGTCTCCAGCTCAACCGCAGGTTTCACAGGAAGACCCTTGGGCCAGATGACCGGCTGCTTCGCCTCGATCAGCCGCGCCCTGGTGACGCCGTAGCGGCCGAACTGGGGCAGCGGCTCGCCATATTTGTCGACCGCGATATTGTCGCGCCCGTGATAGCGCAGGTCGCCGTCGCCGCCCAGCATCAGGAAGGGCAGCCCCTTGTCGGTCGATGGCCCCGCACGCATGACGTTGCCGACCGCCGACAACTCGCCGAGCTGATAGGGGACGCCCGCCCATTCGAGCGCCATCAGATTGTAATGGATGCCGCGCGTGCCGGGATCGTAGATGAAGTTGTTGACGACCGCGGCATGGACCCCGCCCTTCAACAGCGGCGAGCGTTCGACATTATGGGCATAGACGTTGCGATAGATGAGGATGCCGGTGGCGTTGTCGTGGATCAGCGATCCCTTCGAATGCTCGCCCTTGGGATGCGAGGAATCGGCCAGCCCCTCGGCCAGCAGATTATAGCTGAAGGTGATGTTGTGGCTGGTCCCCTTGCGCCATTCCTCGACCGTATTGCCGGTGAAGCGGGGCCCCGAGGCGGAGAGATTCTCGTCGGGCGCCCAGGTCATGGTGCAGTGATCAACGATCACGTTGTGCGCGGCGACCGTGGACAGCGCATCGGGTTCCCACCCCGAACGCTTCGCGCGCCCGTCGTCGCCGGGGCGGATGCGGATGTGGCGGATGATAACGTCGTGGGTGCGCACGTCCATCCCGCCGCGGATGAAGGTGATGCCGGGCGACGGCGCGGTCTGACCGGCGATGGTCAGGAAGGGTTCGCGTATGTCGAGCGTGGTCATCCCCATGTCGATCACGCCGCCGACTTCGAACACGACGATGCGCGGCCCTTTCGCCTCGACCGCGGACTTGAACGATCCGGGGCCATCGGGGTTGAGGTTGGTGACGCGGATGATCCGCCCGCCGCGCCCGCCCTGGGTGACGGCGGCCCAGCCCTGAGCGCCGGGAAAGGCGGTGGCCTGCTGCGCCTGAACGGGGGCGGGAGTCGTGGCCAGTGCGACCGGAAAAGCGCCGAGCAGCAGCGCCGCGAACATCGTCTTCATCATCCTGCTCCTGATTTTATGTACGGACCGTCCCGCTCCCGGTTCTAGCGCCGGGCGACGAGCGCGTTCAGATATTCCTCGATATTGGTGTAGCCGTCGCCGTTGCGGTCGGCGGCGCTGTCGTCGCGGTTGGGGTCCAGCCCATGCGCGCGTTCCCAGTCGTCTGGCATGCCGTCGCCGTCGCTGTCCCTCGGTACGGGTGCGGTCGCAAGCATAGGCCAGCCGCCGACGTCGCGCTGGCTGTCGATCTGTTTGCCGGTGCGGTTGCGCACGCCTTCGACGATCGCCGCATCGACGCTGTCGCGCGAGAGCGAAGCGCCAGCGCGTGCCAAAATCAGCGGGCTTGCCTCGGCAGGTGAGGTGCAGGTGACAGGGGCCATCGACACGGGGGCCGCCAGCCGCTGTTCGGGCAGCGCGGTGCCGGTCACCAGCGACCAGGGATCGTCCGGGACCGCGCCTTCCATCCGGTTGCCCGCGAAATAGGATTTGGCGAGCGGATTGCCTTCGTTGAACGCGATCGCGCGAGTCGATTGCGGGCCGCGGACATAGTCGTTGGCGATAAAATTATACTGCGAGAGGCTGTTCTTGTCGGCATTGTAGCCCGACCGGCCGCCGCCCCAATTGTAGAACAGGTTGCAACGGAAATCGAAATACGCGCCCTCGGGGTCGCGGTCGACGGGGGCATAGTTGCCGGGTCGCGGCATCCGCGCGCTGTGGTTCGCCCAGAGATTGTGGTGGAAACTCGCGCGCGATCCGCGCCCGCCGCGGATCAGGCTGCCATAGCCATGCTCGCCCTTGGCATGGAGCGACCGGGTCAGTGAATCGGCGATGATCGACCATTGCACGGTGACGTCGTGCCAGCCTTCGCCGGGATTGTCGTAATTGGCGCTGACCGACAGGGTTTCGTCGACCGACCAACTGGCCGAGACGTGATCGACGATGATGCGACGACCGCCGCGAATCCAGATCGCATCGTCCTCGGTCCTGGACTCGTCGCCCAGCCGCGAGCGGATGTAGCGGATGACGACATCGTCGGCGTGGACGACCAGCGCATGGTCGCGCAGCGTGATCCCGCCACCCGGCGCGCTCTGCCCGGCGATGGTGATGCGCGGCTCGCGGATGACCAGCGGTTTCGCTAGCTGGATCGTTCCCGACACGTCGAACACGACGATGCGCGGGCCCTTTGCCTCGACCGCGGCGCGCAAGCTGCCGGGACCGGCATCGGCCAGGCTCGTCACCTTGATGACGCGCCCGCCGCGTCCGCCGAGCGACGCCGCGCCCGCGCCTTCCGCCCCCGGAAAGGCCGGGGGCGGGGTGGCGAGGGCCGGACGGGGCAGCGACGGCGCGCTGGACATCAGCAGGGCGGCAAGCAGCATCAGAAGGTTGCCCGCACGCCCGCGGTGAAGATGCGCCCGGTGCTGCCATAGCTCTGCGTCACCGGATTGGCTTCGTACATGGTGCGATATTGTGGGGTGTTGGTCAGGTTGCGGGCCTCCAGCGACAGGCGGAACTGGCGCGTCAGGTTATAGGACATCGACGCATCGAGATTGAACGTATCCTCGACATAGCCGAAGTCCGCGACCACCGGCGAGTTGCACGCCCCGCCATTGTTGGTGGTAGTGCCGACCGAGCAGGTGCCCGCCGCCAGCGGGAAGCGGTTCACATAGGCCTTGCGATACGCGCCCGACAGACGTGCGCGGAATTTCGAATCCTCGTAATAGATGGTCGCGTTGAACGAATGCGGCGAGGTGTTGAGGAACGGCGCGGTGGCGAAGCTGTTCTGCGCGGTCGATCCGGCCTGACCCTGTTGGGTGTTGAGCGCGGTGCCGGTCAAATAGGTCAGTTCGCTGTCGATATAGGTGTAGTTGGCGGTCACTCCGAACCGGTCGAAGGGGGCGGGCAGGAAGAAGAAGTTGGTCTGTGCGTTCAACTCCACCCCGCGGATCGTGCCGCCCGGCGCGTCGTTGAACTGGCGCACCGCGAACACGCCGCCGCTCTGGATATAGTCGAACAGGGTGGGGCTGGTGACGCCGGTCAGCACCTGGGCGATGATGTCGTCGGGAAAGATGTCCTGAAGCGCGAATTCGCCTGCGACCTGTTGGGGGAAGGACTGGATGTCCTTCTGGAAGACCGCGACGCCGAGGAAGCCGTTGCTGCCGAAATAGCGTTCGAAGCTGAGGTCGTAATTGTCCGAGCGGAACGGGCTGAGATAGGGGTTGCCGATGGTGATCGACGGCGCGGCCCCGGCGGCGTTGAGGCCGGTCGGGAACGAGGTGGTGCCCGGCGTCAGCGATGCGAGCTGCGGACGCGAGATCGTCTTCGACGCGGCAAAGCGGATCAGGAAATTGGGTGCGGCTTCCCAGCTGATGTTCGTCGCGGGCAGCACTTCGGTATATTCGTTGCGTGCGGTGACGACGACGCCGGTGACGCCGTTGGCCGCACCCCCAACCGATCCCGTGCCATCGACCCGAGTGTTGGCGACGCGCACGCCGGCATTGCCGCGCAACGGGCGACCGAACAGATCACCCTGGAAGTCGATCTGGACGAAGCCCGCCATGTCGCGTTCGGACACCGCGTTGCGCTCGCGCCCGTCGACCTGGGCGCGGTAATCGCCCCATTTGTTGATGCAGTTGCAGTCGATCTGAAACTCGCGGATGAACGCGTTGAGATCGGGCGCGTAGAAGGACGTGGGCGTGCCCTGCGATACCTTGATCCCGTTGCCAAAGCCGACCGTCTGGCCGAGATCGGTGATCGACAGCCCGGCTTCGACCAGTGTCGGGTTGATCGCCTCGATCCCCTGGTTGCGACGGCCGCCCAGGCTGTCGAAATCATAGGTCTTGTACGTGCCGCCGAAGCGGAAGGTCAGATCGGGGTTGAGCGTCCAGGCGAAATTGGCGCGCCCGACGCGAAATTCGTTGTTCACGTCGTTGCTGAATGTGCGGATCGTCGACAGCCCCTTGACCAGCGACCATTGATTGGGATCGGCGACGTCGAAACCGGGGCTGAACACCGGCATCCGTTCGTCGCCGCGTTCGTCGAACACGTAATTGTCGCGGTCGATCGCGTTGAATTCGACCAGATAGCCGACCGAGCGGAATTCTGAACGCGACCAGCCCGCGGTCGCCTCCATCCGGAAATTGTCGGTGAAATCGTGGCGCAGGTTCATCGTGCCCTGCATGAATTCGGTCTGACCGAATTGCGCGTCGGCGGACGAGCGCCAGTCGACATCGTCGAGCACCAGATAATCGGCCTGCCCTGCCGCATTGACGTTGGCGGCGCGGATCTTGGTCGAGGGACGGCCGATCAGTTCGTTGTAGAAGGCCGTCTGGTTGGTGCTGGCGATGAAGCCCGGCGAGGTGGGCGAATTGTAATAATCGAACGGGTCGAGATTGTTGGGATTGAAACTGGCGCGCGTGCCCGGCACCAGCGCGCCGCCGTAGAGCGCCTGACCGCAGTCGAGCGTCGCGGTCGCATCGCAACGCGGATAGAGCGCGCGGCGGTCGGCGAGGCCGTTGGCGGTGTTGATTGCGCGCAGCGTATTCTGCTGGACGCGGACATTGGTGCCGTTGCGGTTGAGGCCGATCGTGGTCAGGCCGATGGTGTTCGATTCCTGGCGATAGCGCGAATAGACGCCGTCGAGGATAACCTCGGTGCGGCTGGTCGGTTGCCACTGGGCGGTCAGCGTTGCGCCCAGTCGGTCATAGCTTAGCTCCTGACGCGAAATCGACGGGAGCGCCGGGATGATCGTGGTCGGCGTCACCAGCGCATAGGCGGCAGGGTCCGAGCCAAAGGTCGGGCCAACGCCGGTACCGATCGGCTGGGCGAAGCCGTACACCGGCGGCACTTTCCCGTTATGCTGCGAATTGCGATAGGCATATTCGAACTGGCCGATGCTGCGGCGATAGGCATCGACGACCTGACGCTGGTCCTGATAGGCGATCGAGCCCAAGATGCCGAAATTGTCGCCTAGCCGTTTGGAGAAAAGCCCCGTCAGGCGCGGATTGAGGGTCTTGCCATTCTCGCGATATTCGCCCTCGGCGCTAAAGGCGAGGCGATCGGTCTTGTAGCTCAAGGGACGACCGGTGGTCAGGTCGATGATCGCGCCGAGCGATCCCTCCTCGTTCATCGCCATCGTCGATTTGGTGATCTTAACGCCCGAGAAGAGTTCCGACGCGAAGGTGTTGAAATCGAACCCGCGCGAGCGGTTGGCGCCCGCATCGGACTGGTTGCCGCCCGAAATGTTGAGCGCGTCGGCGCCGTTCAGGAATACGCTTTGAAAATCGCCGCCCAATCCGCGCACGGTGATGCTGCGGCCTTCGCCATTGTCGCGATCGATCGAGATGCCGGGAAGCCGCTGAATCGATTCGGCGATGTTGGCGTCGGGGAAGTCGGCGATGTCCTCCGCGGTGATCGCGTCGACGATCTGGTCGGACAGGCGCTTCTGGCTCAGCGCGTCCGCCAGACTGGCGCGGAAACCGGTGACAATGACTTCGCCTTCCTGATCGGCGTCCTGCGCGGTCTGATCGATCGGGGCGTCGGTTGCGGCGATGGTGCCGGGTTGGGGGAGACCGGGGGCGGCGATCAGCCCGGACGGGGCTGCGGTGCCCACCTGCGCGGCTGCGGGCGCCGCTGCGAGGCTGCCCACTGCCAGCGCCAGAACCGAAACCGCCGTGCGTACCGAAACGACACCCGTCATCATCATCGCTCTCCCCTGCATATCCGAACGCTCTTGCGTCCTTGTGTATGACACCGGTATCATCACAGGACAGAGAGTGCAACGTCCTTTGCATGGCGAGGAGTCATTTGATGCCGGCAAGACCGTCAAACCCGCAACTTTCCGACGTTTCGAAGCCGTCGGGCGATGTTTCGGCATTGGACCGGCGGCGCGCGATCGGGCTGATCGGGCTGGGCGCGCTTGGGCTGGGCATGACGGATTCGGTGCACGCCCAAGGCGCGCGCGCCACTGCTTCGCTCGATCCGCATGGCGATATGGAATGGGCGCGCGGAATCGAGGGGCAGCGTAAGGCCGATCTGGGCAACGGCAATTTTCTCAATCCCGTCTTCTCCGGCGATCGCCCCGACCCAACGATCCTGCGCGACGGTGAGGATTATTACCTGACCTTTTCCAGCTTCAATGCCTATCCCGGCATTGTCATCTGGCACAGCCGCGATCTGGTGAACTGGCGGCCCGTCACGGCAGCGCTCAGGACGCCGATCGGGTCGATCTGGGCGCCCGAACTATGCAAGCATGGCGACCGGTTCTACGTCTATATCCCGGCGCGCTTTCCCGATTACAAATCGATCTATGTTATTCATGCCGAGCGGATCGAGGGGCCGTGGTCGGAGCCGATCGACCTGAAGCTGCCCGCGCATATCGACCCCGGGCATGCGGTGGGCGAGGACGGCACACGATGGCTGTTCCTCTCGGGCGGCGACCGGGTCAAGCTGGCCTCCGACGGGCTGTCCACGGTCGGGGACGTCGAGCATGTCTATGATCCGTGGCGCTATCCCGAGGACTGGGTGGTCGAGACCTTTGCGCCCGAGGGGCCGAAGATCGTCCGGCGCGGCGATTATTATTACATGACCACCGCGGTGGGCGGGACGGCGGGGCCGCCGACCGGGCACATGGTCATCATGGCGCGGTCGCGAACCATCGACGGACCGTGGGAACATGCGCCCAACAATCCCCAGATCAGGACGCGGAGCGCCGCCGAGAAATGGTGGTCGCGCGGCCATGCGACGCTGTTCGAAGGGCCGGGCGGTGCGTGGTGGATGATCTATCACGGCTACGAGAACGGATATTGGACGCTGGGGCGGCAAGCGCTGCTGGAGCCGGTTCGCTGGACCGAGGACGGGTGGGTCGAGCCGCTGGGCAGCGATTTGTCGAAGCCGCTCAGCAAACCGGTCGAGCGTGGCACGGCGGCGCACGGCCAGGCGCTGTCGGACGACTTCTCGACCGACAAGTTCGGCGTCCAGTGGAGTTTCTACGACCCCGGCAGGGACGAGCCGTCCAGGCTGCGGCGCGAGGGCGGCGTGCTGCATGTCCGGGGTAAGGGCGTGACGCCGGGCGACTGTTCGCCGATCACCTGTATCGCGGGCGATCAGGCGTACCGGTTCGAATGCGATGTCGAGGTGGACGACGGCGCGGAAGCCGGATTGCTGCTGTTCTACAACCGGCGGCTCTATGCGGGGCTAGGATTGGGCACGAAGGGACTGGTGATGCATCGATATGGCCTGCAACGCCCGCGCGGCGCGATCCCCGGCCAGCGCGAAAGCGGGGGCGGACCGCTGCGCCGCTTGCGTATTCGGATACTCAACGACCGCAACATCCTGACCATCCACACCAGCGCCGACCGCGGCGCAAGCTGGCAGAAGTTCGACGTGCAGATGGAGGTGTCGGGATATCACCACAATGTCGCCTATGATTTCCTGAGCCTGCGGCCCGCGCTCTATGCGGCGGGCACGGGCGAGGCGCGGTTCCGCGATTTCCGGTTCGAGGCGCTGGCATGATCGCGCGGCGCGGCGTGCTGGGCGCAGGGCTGGCGATGATCGCGGGTGGGGTAGCGGCGCAGACTGCGCCGCCGGTGACGGGCGGTGCGCTACCGCCCGGATTGCCGCAGCCGATCGAGACGATCGATCTGTGGCCCGGTGGTGCGCCTGGCGCGCCGCGCAAGCCGCTGGTCGAGACCGTAAACGAACGATCGACGCAGGCGCAGCTGACCGATCGCGCGGTGTTCGGGATCAGCCGACCGCGGCTGGTGGTGTTCCGCCCCAACCGCCCCAATGGCGCGGCGGTGATGATTACCCCGGGCGGCGGATATCGATGGGTCGTGATCGACAAGGAAGGCTATGAAATGGGCCGCTGGCTGGCGGCGCGCGGCTTTACCGTGTTCGTGCTGTTTTATCGCCTGCCGGGCGAGGGCTGGGCGGCGGGGCCGGACGTGGCATTGTCCGACGCGCAGCGGGCGATGCGGCTGATCCGCGCGCGGGCGGGCGATTACGGCGTCGACCCGGAACGTGTGGCGGCGATGGGCTTTTCGGCGGGCGGGCATCTGTGCGCAGATCTGGCGACGCGGTTCGCGGTGCCGACCTATCGTCCGGTCGATGCTGCGGACACGCTGTCGCCGCGCCCGATGGTCGCCGCGCCGATCTATCCGGTGATCGCGATGCAGGCCCCGCACGCCCATTCGGGATCGCGCGCGTTGCTGGTGGGCGAGAACGCATCGACGGCTCGCGAAGCGGCGCATTCGCCGCACCTGAACGTGCCCGATGATGCGCCGCCGACCTTCATCGTCCATGCCGAGGATGACGCGGTGGTGCCGGTCGAGAATGCGCTGTTGTTGCGCGCCGAGCTGAAGGCAAGGGGCGTGGCCGTGGAGACGCACTTGTTCGCGCAGGGCGGTCACGGATTCGGGTTGAGGCTGGCGGTCGGCAAGCCGGTTGAGGCGTGGCCGGATCTGTGGCTGGCCTGGGCGCGGACCACCGGGCTGGTTTAGGAAACGTCGAGTCGCATCGATGGTGCGAGCATGGCAAGCAATCCAGCACTACGCGCACGAAGCGCTGGATTGCTCGCAATGACAAGCCATATTTCTTCATTCGGTGGCCGAAACCAGATGCGTCAGGCGGCCGGTTTCCTGAACCGGATGGTCATCCGGTCGCTTTCGCCGATCGCCTGATATTTGGCGCGGTCGACATCCTTAAGGCGCAGCACCGGTGGCAGGGTCCAGACGCCTTCGGGCCAGTCTGCGGTGTCCCTGGGATTGGCGTTCACTTCCGATTGGCCATCGACGGTGAAGCCCGCCTTTTGCGCCAGCGCGACCACCGAGCTGACTTTCATATAGCCGCTCTTTTCCTCCGCAGCGGCGTCACGGTTCTCGGGCAGTCGATGTTCGACGACGCCCAGCACGCCGCCGGGTTTGAGCACGCGATAGGCTTCGGCGAACACCTTTTCGGCATTTTCGACGCCACCCATCCGCCAGTTGTGGACGTTGCGGAAGGTCAGCACCACGTCCGCCGAATGCGCGTCGATGCTGGTGCGGCCGGTGGCGGGATCATAGGGTGCGGTCTCGACCCGGCCATAGGTCGAAGCGTCCCTCGTCTTCAGCGCTTCGATTCCGCGCAGGCCATTTGCCGGCGCGACGCCGATCAGCCGACCGGCCTTAAGATAGGGGGCGAGGATTTCGGTATACCAGCCGCCGCCCGGCCACAGCTCGACCACGGTATCGGTCGGCTTCACCTGGAAAAAGGCCAGTGTTTCGGCCGGATTGCGGTACCGGTCGCGGGCGGTGTTGGTGGGGGTGCGCGTGCCTGCCGACACGGCGGCGTCGATCGCGACGCGGTTGGCGTCCTGTGCGGCGATGGCGACGGTGGCGACGCCCAGGGTGGCGGCGGCGAACAAAGTGATGTGGCGCATTTCGGGCTCCTCGCAATCGGGCGTTATCACCCTATATCGCCCGCGAAACTGGAGCAGGGATGGACGGGATGCAACACGCATTATTGGCAGGGATCGGCAGCCTGGTGGCGGTCGCGGTGGGCAGCGGCGTCGCCGAATACGCCCGCAAGAACCGCCGCAACATCGATCGGGTGGGGATCATGCCGTGGACCACGGTGCAGGTCATCGCGGTCATCGGCGCGGCGATGCTGGCGCTATACGGGTTCAAGATGGGCGGCTGGTAATCGTTAAATTCCTCCCCCGCCGGGGGAGGGGGACCATCCGTAGGATGGTGGAGGGGTGCCACGGACGCAGTGCTTCGTGGCACCCCCTCCGCCAGCACTTCGTGCTGCCACCTCCCCCGATGGGGGAGGAGTGAATGTTACAGACACGCCTCCAGCAATGCCTGGTCGAAGCCGAACTGCTTGGCCTTGTCGAGCGTGTAGGGGCGCAGGCCCATCGAGCGATATTCGCCGATGATCTTGCCGTCGGCGCTCTCGTCCAGATATTCGAACTTGAACAGTTCCTGGGTGACGATCACGGGGCCTTCCATGCCGATGACTTCGGTGATGTTGGTCACCCGGCGCGAACCGTCGCGCAGGCGCTTCACCTGAACGATCAGATCGACCGAGTCGGCGATCTGGCGGCTGATGGCTTCTTTCGGCACCTTGATGTCCGACATCATCACCATGTTCTCCATACGCGCCAGGCATTCGCGTGGGCTATTGGAGTGGAGCGTCGCCATCGACCCGTCGTGACCGGTGTTCATGGCGGCGAGCAGATCGAAACATTCGCTCCCGCGAATTTCGCCCAGGATGATGCGGTCGGGACGCATACGCAGCGCGTTCTTGACGAGATCGCGGATGGTGATTTCGCCTTGCCCTTCCAGGTTGGGCGGGCGGGTTTCCAGCGGTAGCCAGTGCGGCTGTTGCAGGCGGAGTTCGGCGGCGTCCTCGATCGTCAGCACGCGTTCGCCGGGGTCGATCATCTTGGACAAGGCGTTGAGCATCGTCGTCTTGCCCGAACCGGTGCCGCCCGAGATGACGACGTTGAACCGGCACGCGCCCGCGATCTTCAGCGCGGTCGCCATTTGCGTGCTCATCGAGCCGAAGCCCGCCATCATGTCGAGCGTGATCGGCTTGGCGGAGAATTTACGGATCGAGATCGCGGTGCCGCGAAGCGACAGCGGCGGGACGATGACGTTGACGCGGCTGCCGTCCTTGAGGCGAGCGTCGGCCAGCGGCGTCGTCTGGTCGACGCGGCGTCCGACCGAATTGCAGATGCGCTGGGCGATCTGGAACAGATGCTCTTCGTCGCGGAACTGGATATTGGCGAGTTCCAGTTTGCCCTTGCGCTCGACATAGGTCTGCTCGGGGCCGTTGACCATGATGTCGGAGATGTTGGCGTCGGCCAGCAATTCCTCGAGCGGACCGAGGCCCAGCAATTCGTCGACCAGCACCTTTTCCAGCGCGAACTGTTCGCGGCGGTTGAGTGTCAGTTTCAGCTCGGCGAGCACTTCGCCGATGATCGGGCGAAATTCCTCGGCCAGTTCGTCCTTGCTGAGCGTCGCAGCGGCTTCGGGATCGACGCGTTCGAGCAGGCGGGGGAGCACCTGTTCCTTGATCCGGTGGATCGAGGATTCGAATCCCTCGACCCGGCTGTTGCCGGCTTCGCCCGATGCCGACTGACGGTCGGCCAGGCGTTGCAGTGCGGCGTCGTTGGGACCGGCGATGGCGGGTTCGGACGGGAAGGCGGTTTCGGTGGCGCCGCCTAGCGATGCGGGCTCGATTGGCGGAAACTGCGTTCCGTGATCGGGTTCGGCGGGTCGCGCGCCGCCGCCCTGCATCGGGCGGGCGACCCCGAATGCGGGGCGACTGCCCGTCCCGCCGGGTCCACTGCGTCGTCCGAATGCGCTCATCTTGGTCCTCGTCACCCCTGATATGCTGGGGGACAAGGATTAGGCGCGAAGGTTTTACAATTGCCTAACCAAATCTGTCAGGCACGTTAGTTGATCGCCTCAGCCGACCTGTTCGGCCAGCACCGTCAGGCCCTTGGCGCCGACTTCGGCGAAACCGCCCTGAATGCGGATCGTCTCGGGCTCGCCCTTTTCGGTGCGATAGATGGCGAGGTCGCCGTCACGGATGGTGGACATGAGCGGCGCATGGCCTTCGAGAACGCCGAAATCGCCCTCGGTGCCGGGGACGACGACCATGTACACGTCCTCTGCGCGGACGAGCTTTTCAGGCGTGACGAGTTCGAAGTGCAGCATTTCATCAATCTCCCCCCTCCCGCTGGCGGGAGGGGTCGGGGGAGGGGGTGTCAATCGAGGGAGGGTGCCCGCTGGCGGACAGGCCCTCCCCTAACCCCTCCCGCAAGCGGGAGGGGAACTGGCTTTAAGCCTCGTCGGCCATCTTCTGGGCCTTGGCGATCACGTCCTCGATCCCGCCGACCATGTAGAAGGCGCTTTCGGGGAGGTGGTCGTACTCGCCGTCCACCACTGCCTTGAACGATTTGATCGTGTCTTCGATCTGCACGAACTTGCCCGAAATGCCGGTGAAGACTTCGGCGACATGGAAGGGCTGCGACAGGAAGCGCTGAATCTTGCGCGCGCGCGCAACGATCAGCTTATCCTCTTCGGAAAGCTCATCCATGCCGAGGATGGCGATGATGTCCTGAAGCGACTTGTATTTTTGCAGGATCGACTGGACCGCACGTGCGGTGTCGTAATGGTCCTGGCCGACGACGCGCGGTTCCAGCACGCGGCTGGTCGAATCGAGCGGATCGACCGCCGGATAGATGCCGAGTTCGGAGATTGCGCGGTTGAGAACGGTCGTCGCGTCCAAGTGAGCGAACGAGGTTGCCGGTGCCGGATCGGTAAGATCGTCGGCGGGCACGTAGATCGCCTGCACGGAGGTGATCGACCCCTTGTTGGTCGAGGTGATGCGTTCCTGAAGCGCGCCCATGTCGGTGGACAGGGTGGGCTGGTACCCCACCGCCGACGGGATGCGGCCGAGCAGCGCCGACACTTCCGAACCGGCCTGGGTAAAGCGGAAGATGTTGTCGACGAAGAACAGCACGTCCTGACCTTCGACGTCGCGGAAATATTCGGCGATGGTCAGGCCCGACAGTGCGACGCGGGCGCGGGCGCCCGGCGGTTCGTTCATCTGGCCATAGACCAGCGCAACCTTCGATCCTTCCGACTGCGGATTGCCGTCGGCGTCCTTGGCGATGACGCCCGCGTCGAGAAACTCGTGATAGAGGTCGTTGCCTTCGCGGGTGCGCTCACCGACGCCCGCGAAGACCGAGGTGCCGCCGTGGCCCTTGGCGATGTTGTTGATGAGTTCCTGGATCAGAACCGTCTTGCCGACGCCGGCGCCGCCAAACAGGCCGATCTTGCCGCCCTTGGCATAGGGGGCGAGCAGATCGATGACCTTGATGCCGGTGACCAGGATCGAGCTTTCGGTCGACTGGTCGATGAAGTCCGGTGCCTTGGCGTGGATCGGCGCGGTGTCGGTGTGGCCGACGGGACCGCGCTCGTCGATCGGCTCGCCGACGACGTTGAGGATGCGACCCAAAGTCTTGGGGCCGACGGGAACGCGGATCTGCGAGCCCGTGTCGGTGACCGACTGGCCACGCGTCAGACCGTCGGTCGCGTCCATCGCGATCGTGCGGACGGTGTTCTCGCCCAGATGCTGCGCGACTTCGAGGATCAGGCGTTGGCCGTTATTGTCGGTTTCCAGCGCGGCCAGAATCGCGGGCAGCTTGTCCTGTTCGAAGGTAACGTCGACGACTGCGCCGATGACCTGCGAAATGCGGCCTACGTTATTGGTGGTCGCCTTTGGGGCGAAAGTGTCTGCGGCGGTTGCCATCGTCATGCTTCCTTGCGTGTCGAAACGTTAGAGCGCTTCCGCGCCAGAGATGATTTCCACCAGTTCGGTCGTGATTGCGGCCTGGCGCTGGCGGTTATATTCGATGTTCAGGCGCTTGATGAGGTCGCCGGCGTTGCGCGTCGCGTTGTCCATCGCGGTCATTTTCGACCCCTGTTCGGACGCGGCGTTCTCGCGCATCGCCTTGAAGATCTGAATCGCGACGTTGCGCGGGAGCAGGTCGGCGAGAATCGATTCCTCGTCCGGCTCGTAAGTAACGACCGCGCCGCCCTCCAGGTCCGCCGCCGCGCCGTCGGCGACGACCGGCAGCTTGACGGGCAGCAATTGCTGCATCGTCGGCTCCTGCGTCAGCACCGTCTTGAACGTCGAATAGAAGAGGTGCGCGACGTCGAATTCGCCCGCTTCGAATCGCGCGATCAGATCGTCGGCATAGCCGCGCGCATCGGCAAAGGTCAGCTTGCCGAGATCGCCGGGCTCGATGCCGTGCTTCATCCGCTCGCGATACAGGCGGTTGAGGACCGCGCGGCCCTTTTTGCCGATGGTGTAGAATTCGACGCCCTTGCCTTGGGCGATCAGCTTGTCGGCTTCGCGGCGGGCGAGGCGGGCGATGTTGGTGTTGAACGCACCCGCCAGACCCTTGTCCGACGTGGCGACGACGAACAGATGCTTCTGGTCGCGACCGGTGCCCGCGAGCAACGGCGACGATCCTTCGGTCACCTGAACCTTCGACGCGAGCGACGCGACGACCGCTTCCAGCCGCTCGGCATAGGGGCGACCGGCTTCGGCGGCTTCCTGCGCACGGCGCAGCTTCGCCGCGGCGACCATCTTCATCGCCTTGGTGATCTTCTGGGTCGATTTGACCGACCCGATCCGGAGTTTCAGCGCCTTGAGAGAGGCCATGTTCTTCCTACCTCGTCATCCCGGCGAAAGCCGGGATCTCGTGCAACAAACCGCGCGCTGGCGGCCCGAGACCCCAGCTTTCGCTGGGGTGACGGTTACTTAAGCAAACGTCTTGGCGAACTGGTCGAGCGCGGCCTTGAGCTTGCCCTTGACCTCGTCGCCCAGATCCTTGGTGTCGCGGATCGTCGTCAGGATGTCGGCATGGTTGGCGCGCATGTCGGCCAGCATCGCCTGTTCGTAACGCACCACGTCCGTCACCGGCACGGCGTCGATATAGCCGTTGGTGCCCGCGAAGATCGACACCGTCTGTTCCTCGAAGGGCATCGGCTGGAACTGGCCCTGCTTGAGCAGTTCGGTCAGGCGTGCGCCGCGATTGAGCAGCTTCTGCGTTGCCGCGTCGAGGTCCGAGCCAAACTGGGCGAACGCCGCCATTTCGCGGTACTGCGCCAGCTCCAGCTTGATCGAGCCGGACACCTTCTTCATCGCCTTGGTCTGCGCGGCCGAACCCACGCGGCTGACCGACAGGCCGACGTTGATCGCCGGGCGGATGCCCGCGAAGAACAGGTCGGTTTCGAGGAAGATCTGGCCGTCGGTGATCGAGATCACGTTGGTCGGGATATAGGCCGACACGTCGCCCGCCTGGGTTTCGATGATCGGCAGCGCGGTCAGCGATCCGTTGCCGTTGGCGTCGTTCATCTTCGCCGCGCGCTCGAGCAGGCGCGAGTGGAGATAAAACACGTCGCCGGGATAGGCTTCGCGACCTGGCGGACGACGCAGCAGCAGAGACATCTGGCGATAGGCCACCGCCTGCTTCGACAGATCGTCATAGACGATGACCGCGTGCATACCGTTGTCGCGGAAAAATTCGCCCATCGTGCAGCCGGTATAGGGTGCAAGGAACTGGAGCGGTGCCGGTTCCGATGCGGTCGCGGCGACGACGATCGAATATTCCATCGCGCCCGATTCCTCGAGCTGGCGGACGATCTGTGCGACGGTCGAACGCTTCTGGCCGATCGCGACGTAGATGCAATAGAGCTTCTTCGATTCGTCGGTGCCCGCATTGGCGGTCTTCTGGTTGATGAAGGCGTCGATCGCGACGGCGGTCTTGCCGGTCTGGCGGTCGCCGATGATGAGTTCGCGCTGCCCGCGGCCGACGGGGACGAGCGCGTCGATCGCCTTCAGACCGGTCTGCATCGGCTCATGCACCGATTTGCGCGGGATGATGCCGGGCGCCTTTACCTCGACGCGCTTGCGCTCGGTGAACTCGATCGGGCCCTTGCCATCGATGGGGTTGCCGAGGCCATCGACCACGCGACCCAGCAGGCCGCGACCGACGGGAACGTCGACGATGGTGCCGGTCCGCTTGACGACGTCGCCTTCCTTGATCTCGCTGTCCGAGCCGAAGATCACGACGCCGACATTGTCGGCCTCAAGGTTCAGCGCCATGCCCTGCACGCCGTTGGCGAACTCGACCATTTCGCCGGCCTGGACATTGTCGAGGCCGTGGATGCGCGCGATGCCGTCGCCGACCGACAGCACCTGGCCGGTTTCGCTGACCTGCGCTTCGGTGCCGAAGCTGGCGATCTGGTCCTTGATGACCTTCGAGATTTCTGCGGCGCGGATATCCATTGTCGTGCCTTAGCCTTTCATCGCGTGCGCGAGGGTGTTGAGACGGGTCTTGATCGACGAATCGATCATCTGGCTGCCGATCTTCACAATCAGCCCGCCAAGGAGCGAGGGATCGACGCGGAGGTCGAGGGTGACGTCGCGACCGACACGGGTGCGCAGCGCTTGTTTCAATTCCTTGACCTGATCGTCGGTCAGCGGATGGGCGGAGGCGACCTCTGCGGTCACTTCGCCGCGATGGCGGGCGGCGAGCGCGCGGAAATCGCGGATGATCGCGGTCAGGCTCGACAGGCGTCGATTCTGCGCCAGCACGCCGAGGAATTTCTTTGTCGTCGGATCGACGCCCATCACGTCGGCAGCGGCGGCGACCGCCTTCGACGCGGCGGTGCGGTTGACCAGCGGGCTGGCGGCGAGTTCGGCGAATTCGGCCGATTCGGTCAGCGCCTGGCGAATCTTGACCAGGCTGGCCTCGACCGCGTCGATCGATTTCGCTTCGCGCGCCAGATCGAACAGGGCGGTGGCGTAACGCCCGCTAAGGCTTGCCTGAATACCGGCGGAATAATCCACGCGTGACGGTCCCCGTGTGACGAGTAAGATGGCCCCATGCGAAAAGAGGGCCGAACGATGCGGCCCCCGATGGGTTCGCGGCGCGGTTAGCATCGGGGGCCGGGGGATGCAAGATGGAGTCTGGCATTGGTTGACTAGGAAACGGGTTTGACCGATTTTGCCGGAATGGAAAGCCCTGAACGATCGCTTGGTACGCTGCTCCGGGTGGCGGCGGGGAAGCTGGCGGTGGCCGAAGCCGCGGCGGTGCGCACGCACGGTGTTACCGCCGCGGAAGCGACGCTCTTGCGCGAGCTGCGCGCGGCGGGCGCGGTTGCGCCGAGCGTGCTCGCCGACCGGATGGGGATGACGCGCGGCGCAGTCACCAAGCTGGTCGATCGGTTGAAAGCCAAGCAATTGCTGGTGCGCGCAAAGGGCCGCGGGGACGGACGGATGCAGACGATCGCGTTGACTGGCGCGGGGGCGCGGCTGGTGCCGGAACTGGATGCGGTAGCGCTGCGCGTGGATGGGGCGGTATTCGGGACGCTGGATGCGGCGGGCAGGGCGGGGCTGCTAAGAGCATTAAGTAAAATCACCTGACCACTTCCTACCCCGTTGGTGTCGAGTAGGGTTCGAGCTTGTCGAGAACCCGTATCGAGACAGGCCTGCTGATGCACTCTCCCTCGATACGCCTTCTCGACAAGCTCGAAGGCTACTCGGGACAAACGGGTTGGGTTAAGGGAACAGCGAGACGGGATAAGGAACTCTAAGATGCCGACCGGCGAGACGATCCACATGAAGATGGCCGACGGCGCCGACATCGCCGTCTATCACGCCAAACCGACGGTCGAATGCCGGGGCGGGCTGGTGCTGGTGCAGGAAATCTTTGGCGTCACCGACCATATTCGCGAGCAATGCGACGATTATGCGCGCGAAGGCTATGAAGTCCTCGCGCCCGCGCTGTTCGACCGCGAGCATCCGGGGTTCGAGGCCGACTATACCGGCGCCGATTTCGACCGCGCGGTCGAACTGGCGCGCAAACTCCATCCGTTCGACCAGTCGCTGGCCGATGTGCAGAACTGCATCGACGCGCTGTCCGATCGCGGCGCGGTGTTCGTCGCCGGCTATTGCTATGGCGGGTCGGTCGCCTGGTTCGCGGCGTGCCGGTTGAAGGGAGTGGCGGCGGCCTCCGCCTATTATGGCAGCCTGATCCCCAAGACGACCGAAGAACCGCGCGTGCCGACCTTCGCCCATTTCGGACGATATGATCGCGGCATTCCGGTCGATGATGTCGAGGCCATGATCGCCAAGGCGCCCACCAATGCCGAGATCTTCGTCTATGACGCCGGACATGGGTTCAATTCGGACCGACGCAAGGACTATCACGAACCCTCCGCCGATCTGGCGCGCGAGCGAACGCTGGCGCTGTTCCGCGCCAATGGCGGATAAGGATTTGGCCGCAAGGCGCGGGATGCGCGCAGGCGATCACCCGCCTAGACCGGACTCATGATCCAGCAGCAGAGCGCCATCGATCCCGACGCCGCCTGGGCCGCTTTCGTCGCGCGCGATCGCGACCGGGACGGCACCTTTGTCGGCGCGGTGAGAAGCACCGGCATCTATTGCAAGCCGAGCTGCCCCGCGCGGCGACCCTTGCGCGAGAATATGGCCTTCTATTCCGATGGCGCGGCAGCGCGCGCGGCGGGCTATCGTCCCTGCCTGCGTTGCAAGCCCGACGAGGTGGGCCGCGACCGGATCGCCGTCGCCAGGGCGATCGAACTGATCGAGGCGGCGGAGAACGCACCGTCGCTGGATGCGCTCGCGAGCGCCGTCGGATATGCGCCGCACCATTTCCACCGACTGTTCAAACGCGCGACCGGGGTGACGCCCGCCGCCTATGCCCGCAGCCTGAAATCGACGCGCGCGGGCGATGCGCTGACGCGCGAGAACCGGGTGGCGGACGCGATCTACGATGCGGGCTATTCGGCGCCCAGCCGCTTCTACGACCATGCGGGCAAGCGGCTGGGGATGAGCCCCAGCGCCTGGGCGCGGGGCGGGGCGGGGGTGACGATCCGCTGGACCGTTGCCGACACCAGCCTGGGCAAGCTGTTGGTTGCCGCGACCGAAAAGGGCCTTTGCCGCGTGTCGTTCGACGAAGGTCCGCTGGAACTCGCCCAGCGCTTTCCCGCCGCCGAGATCGTCGAAGGCGGCTCGGCGCTCGCCAAGCTCGCCGCGCGGGTCGTCGCCGAGGTGGAAACACCGGGCCGCGACCGCGACTTGCCGATCGATGTGCAGGGCACCGCGTTTCAGGAAGCGATTTGGCAGGCACTACGCCGCATCCCGCCGGGCGAGACGATGAGTTACGGCGAAATCGCCGCCGCAATCGGCAAACCCGGCGCGGTTCGCGCCGCCGGTTCGGCCTGCGGCGCGAACAACGTCGCGGTCGTCATCCCCTGCCACCGGGTCAACCGCGCCGACGGGTCGATCGGCGGATACGCTTACGGTGTCGAGCGCAAGCGGGCGCTCGTGCGCCGCGAGCGAAAATAATCACTCGGCCGCGTCGCAGCGATAGACCAGGCGTTCGTTGGGCAGCGCGGGAAGGCTGGAGCGGATCGCGGCCTGCATTGCACCCAGTTTGTCGACCGCTTCCTCGTCGCCTGAGCATTGCTTCAGCTCGACTCCGGCGCGCAGGCGGCGGGCTTCGGCCATTTGCGCGGCGGGAAGCAGATAGCGACTGTTGACATAGAGGCCGGAAGCCGGATCGAAATCGAGGACCGACACCGTCGCTTCCTCACCGGGGACGAGGATGCGCTGCCAGCCCTTTTCGGTCCGGGCGTATTGGGTCCGCCCGTTGACGCAGCCGCCGTCGCGCCAGTCGAGCGGCACGTCGGCGGTGTCCGATACGATCACGCGGCTGCGTTCGGGGACGATGCGACAGGTGAGCGCGCCCGCAAGCGCGACCGGAGACTCGGCGCGCGCATCGTCGTTCGGCAACGTCACCTTTTCCGGGTCGAAGGTCGGGCGCAGCAGGAATACCGCGATCGCGACCATCAGCAGCAGAACGCCCGCGCCCAGCGCGATTGCGGCGTTGCGGCGCTGCCCCTTGGTCGCGAGCAAGGCGGCGCCCGCGACGCTCACGCCCGCCAGCACCAGCAGGAACGCGGCGATCGCCATATAGTTTTCGCGCGCGAGGTCGATGCGTTCGCGTTCCGCGTCGAGCGCGGCTTCGCGAGCCTGGCGCGCGCGTTCGGCGTCGGCGGCGTCGCGCGCGGCGGCCTCGGCGGCGGCGCGTTCGGCGGCGGTGCGATCCTGGGCCAGGCTGTCCTCGATGCTGGTGCAGCGGCTGCCGGTGACGGCGATCGGCTGCCCGGCTTCGCGGAGGAAGGACTGGAGTTCCGCGCCAGAAATCGCGAAGGCGAAGGCGGCGTCGCCTTCGTCGGCGCGGGTAAAGGCCGAATTGACGCCGATCACCCGGCCGCACCGGTCGAGCAGCGGTCCGCCCGAATTGCCGCGTGCGATCGACGCGGTGTGGAGCATGACTTCGGTGCCCATCAGCGAGCGGCGGCCCGAAAACAGCCCCTGCGTCCGCACCGGCGTCAGCGGCGTGATGTAATCATTGGCCGATCGCGCGGTCGCCAGATCGACATTGCCGGGATAGCCGAGCGCATAGGCGCCTTCGCCCTCACCGAGCGGGCCGGTGTAGAGCGCCAGCGGGGGCAGGCGCTCGCCGCGAAATTCAATGAGCGCCAGATCCTTGTCGATGTCCTGCGCGACCAATTGGCCCTGAAACGCCTGGCTGCCCTCTGACGGCACGATGCCGATCACGACATTGCCCGGATAGCGCTGAACGAGCGCCACGACATGCGCGTTGGTGACGACCCGATTGGGCGCGACCGCAAAGCCGCTGCCGTGGCCGAAGCCGACCACTTCGTCATCGACCACGGCGATCACCACGATCCGCACGACCCCGCGCCCCGACGCCGAAATGTCGTCGGCGCGTGCGGGCGCGGCGAGCGTCAGGATGAGCGCGAGAAAGGCGATCAGGCGAATCATGGTTGCGGTGGTGGCCCCCGGAGGTCTGTCCGTGTCTTTGGCGAAAGCGCTGCGGGGTTCAAGGGGTTTCCAAACCTGCCCGTCATTCCCGCGAAGGCGGGAATCCATCTCCTTTTGTTACCATTCGCGCAGCTTGGAAGATGGGCTCCGCTTTCGCGGGAGCGACGGTCAGAGAAAGTTATACGGGTCGACATCCACCGCGACGCGCACCTTGGACGGCCAGTCCACGCCGCCCAGCCAGTCGCGGATGACATCCTGCACGTCGAGCGCGCGGCGGGCGTGGACCAATAGTCGAAAACGGTGACGGCCGCGCAGCATGGCGAGGGGGGCGGGGGCGGGGCCATAGACGTGCATCCCCTCCACCTCCGGCGCGGATCGGCCGATGCGGGTGGCGGCGTCGCGGGCGGCGTCCTGATCCTCCGACGAGACGATGATCGCGGCATAACGACCGAAGGGCGGCGCGCCCGCATCCTCGCGCGCTTGCGATTCGGCGGCGTAGAAGGCGGCGTCGTCGCCCGTCACCAGCGCGCGCATCACGCGGGCGTTCGGGGCGTGGGTCTGGATGAACACGCGGCCCGGCTTTTCGCCGCGACCGGCGCGCCCCGACACCTGCATGATCTGTTGAAAGGTCCGTTCCGCCGCGCGCAGGTCGCCGCCGTCCAGGCCCAAATCGGCGTCGATCACGCCGACCAACGTCAGGTTGGGAAAGTGATAGCCCTTGGTCACCAACTGCGTGCCGACGACGATGTCGATGGCGCCTGCCTCCATCCGCTCGACGAACTCCGCCGCACGCGCGGGCGACCATAAGGTATCGGAGGTGACGATCGCGGTGCGCGCTTCGGGCCACAGCGCCGCGACCTCGTCGGCGATGCGCTCGACGCCGGGGCCGCACGCGACCAGGCTGTCTTCCTCGCCGCATTCGCCGCAGGCGCGCGGGGTCGGAATCTGATGCCCGCAATGATGGCAGGCGAGGCGGCGCGTCAGCCGGTGTTCGACCATCCAGGCGGTGCAATTGGGGCATTGATAGCGATGCCCGCAATGACGGCACAGCGTAAGCGGCGCATAGCCGCGCCGGTTGAGAAACAAGAGCGATTGCTCGCCGCGCGCCAGCGTCTCGTCGATCGAGCGGACCAGCGTCGGCGCAATCCAGCGCCCGCGTTCGGGCGGCTCGGCGATCAGGTCGATCGCGGCGATCTCGGGCAGTTCGGCGGCGCCGTAGCGGCCCGGCAGCTTGAGTTCGGTGTAGCGCCCGAGCGTCACCTGTTGCCGCGTCTCGATCGCCGGTGTGGCGGAGGCGAGCACGACCGGGCAGCGTTCGAATTTGCCGCGCATCACCGCGACGTCGCGCGCGTGATAATGGACGCCGTCTTCCTGCTTGAAGCTCGTTTCATGCGCCTCGTCGACGACGATCAGGCCGAGATTGCGATAGGGCAGGAACAGCGCAGATCGCGCGCCGACGGTCACCAGCGCCTGCCCGCTGGCAATCGCCCGCCAGGCGCGTCGGCGCTGCGAGGATCGCAAGTCGCTGTGCCATGCGACCGGCGTCACCCCGAAGCGCGCGGCGAAGCGTTTGAGGAAGGGCTGGGTGAGCGCGATTTCGGGAAGCAGGACCAGCGTCTGTCGGCCCGCTTCGATCGCCTGCGCGACCCCTTCGAAATAGGTTTCGGTCTTGCCCGATCCGGTCACGCCGTCGAGGAGGAAGGGCTGAAAGGCATGGGCGTCCACCGCGCGGCGCAGGGTGGAGGCGGCGGCCTCCTGTTCGGGGTTGAGCGCGGGCGGGGCATGGGCGGGATCGGGGAGGGCGAAGGGCGCGTCGATATCGACCTCGACCGATTCCAGCGCGCCCGATTTGACGAGCCCGCGGATCACCGCGTCGGAGACGTCGGCGATGGCTGCGAGTTCGCGCACCAGTCCCTGGCGGTCGCCGATCCGCGCCAGCGCCTGCTCGCGCTGCGGTGTCATGCGCGGCGGCGTTATTCCGGTCGCGCGATATTCGGTCGCGGTGCGCGCGCCTTCCAATGCCGAGGTCGAGGCGAGTGTCATGCGCAACACGCTGGCAAGCGGCGCGAGGTAATAATCCGCGGTCCATTCGACCAGCCGCCGAAGGGGCTCCGGGATCGGCGGGGCGTCCAGCACGCCGATCAGGTTGCGCAAGCGATTGTCGCCGACTTCCTCGGTTTGCAACCGGTCGGCTTCCCACACCACCCCGATCAACTGGCGCGGGCCGAGCGGGGCGACGACAATGCTGCCGGGCTCGACACTCATACCGTGTGACACGCGATAATCGAGCGGGCCGAGAGCCGAATTGAGGACAATGACGCGCGCGCGGGACATGGACGCGCCAGATAGGGCGCGCGGGGGGCGGGGTAAACCTTTCCGGCTGGGCGCGACGTGTCACTGGCCGATCGCCATTGCGAGCAAAGCAATCCAGCGATCCAAACGCGCGGTTCTGGATTGCTTCGCTTCGCTCGCAATGACGGTTGGGTACTCGCCTGTGGCGGCTAGAACTGAACGGACAGCCCCGTCGCCAGCGCGTGCTCCATCCGATCGCGCGCGTCGCGGTTGAAACGGTACTGGTTGAGATATCCGACCAACGCGCTGACATTCTGCGCGACGGGAAAGCCCAGTGCCGCGAAATTCCGCATCCGTTCGTGCCCCGACCGCTGGCCGAAATCGGTGGTGTTGAGGTTAAAATAGCTTTCATGCCCCACCTCAAGGTCGAGCGTCTCGGTCAGCGGCAGGGTATAGGTAATCTCTGGCCTCAGACGGTGGCCGACATCGTCCCCGTCGCTGCGGAAGCGCTGTTCCAGACGGATGCGTCCACCCAACTCGCCGCTGCCGATCTTTGCGCTCGGAAATCCGATTTCCTGGCGCGGACGCCACTCGGTGTTGCTGACGCGACCGTCCGAAACGCCGACGACGCGGTTGATCCCGCCGGTCAGTGTGAACCCGCCGACGATATCGACGCCGATACTGACGAGATACTGGCTCTCGATGATGCCGCCTTCGTCGTTGCCGAACCGTTGGTTCATTTCGAATTCCAGAACGGTCGTATCGCTAAGGTCGGTGTCCGCCGCCAGATTGACCCATAATTGCTGGTCCTGATCCTGCGCGAATGCGGGGCTGGCGATGCTGGCGAGCAGCAGGCTCGCGAGGAACGGCATACGCAAGAGGTTCAAACTCCCTAGGCCGGTGTCGGATTGCCGCCACGCGGGTATAAGGCGCCACGAATCGGCGCGCGGGGCCTGTAACATAGTCGTCCGCAAAGCGTCACATATCTGCAAGGAAACCGTCATGAAGTTCTTCGTCGATACTGCCGACACCGCTGAAATCCGCGACCTTGCCGATAGCGGACTGGTCGATGGCGTCACTACCAACCCGTCGCTGATCCATAAATCGGGCCGTGATTTCCTGGAAGTGGTGCGCGAGATCGCCGGGATCGTGAAGGGGCCGGTATCGGCAGAAGTCGTCGCGCTCGACCATGAAGGCATGATGCGCGAGGCCGAAGTCGTGCGAAAGATCGCCGACAATATCGCCGTCAAGGTGCCGCTGACGATCGACGGTCTCAAGACCTGCAAGGCGCTGAGCGACGACGGGACGATGGTCAATGTCACGCTCTGCTTCTCCGCCAATCAGGCGCTGCTCGCCGCGAAGGCCGGGGCGACCTTCATCTCGCCGTTCGTGGGACGGCACGATGATGTCGGCTTCGACGGGATGCAGCTGATCTCCGATATCCGCATCATCTATGACAATTACGACTTCCGGACCGAGATTCTGGTCGCAAGCGTGCGTCATCCCGTCCACATTCTGGAAGCCGCCAAGATCGGTGCGGACGTGATGACTGCACCCCCCGCGGTGATCCGCCAGCTGGTCAAGCACCCGCTGACCGACAAGGGGATCGAAGGGTTCCTGGCCGACTGGGCGAAGACCGGGCAGTCGATCGGGTAAGAACGCACTCCGTCACCCCGGCCGAAGTGCCGGGGTCCACCAAGCCGCCTGGGCTCGTCGGGCGGTTCGGGCGAATGACTTGCCGCCCGGTGGACCCCGGAACAAGTCCGGGGTGACGAAGAAAATTAGGCGACGGGCACCCCGAACAGGTCGTGCTCGTCGGCATCCTCGATTTCGACCGCCACGATATCGCCCTGTGTTAGGTGTCCGGCATCGCGCAGATGGACTTCGCCGTCGATCTCGGGCGCGTCGGCCTTTGACCGGCCGGTTGCCCCGCCACTCTCCGCGTCCACCGCGTCGATGATGACGTCGAGCGTGCGACCGACTTTCGCGCTCAACTTCTCCGCCGAAATCCGCGCGGTCAGTTCCATCAGTCGGGCGTAGCGTTCTTCCTTCACGTCCTCAGGCACCGGGTTGGGCAGATCATTCGCCGCTGCGCCCTCGACCGGCTCGAAGCGGAACGCGCCCACGCGGTCGAGCTGCGCCTCTTGCAGCCAGTCCATCAGATAGTCGAAATCATCCTCGGTTTCGCCAGGGAAGCCGACCACGAAGGTCGATCGGATCGCGATGTCGGGGGCGATCTCTCGCCAGCCCTTGATCCTCTCCAGCACCTTGGCCTCGTTCGCGGGGCGACGCATCGCACGCAGCACCGATCGGCTGGCGTGCTGGAACGGGATGTCGAGATAGGGGAGGATTAACCCCTCTGCCATCAGCGGAATGACCTGATCGACATGGGGGTAGGGGTAGACATAGTGGAGCCGCACCCACGCGCCCAATTGACCCAGTTCGCGCGCCAGGTCGGTCATATGTGGTACGACCTCGCGACCCTTCCAGGCGCGCGGTTCCTTGCGGATATCGACGCCGTAGGCCGAGGTGTCCTGGCTGATGACCAGCAATTCCTTCGTCCCCGCCGCGACCAGCTTTTCCGCCTCGCGCAGGATCGCGTCGGGGCGGCGGCTGACCAGATCGCCGCGTAGCGAAGGGATTATGCAGAAGGCGCAGCGATGATTGCAGCCTTCCGAAATCTTGAGATAGCTGTAATGGCGCGGCGTCAGCTTCAGCCCGCTTTCGGGGACGAGGTTCAGGAACGCGCTGGGCGGCATCGGTGCCGCGTCATGGACCGCGCCGACGACTTCCTCATATTGATGCGCGCCGGTGACCGCCAGCACATTGGGGAAGCGCGCGCGGATGACATCGGCTTCCTTTCCCATGCACCCGGTCACGATGACCCGGCCATTCTCGCTGATCGCTTCGCCGATCGCCTCCAGCGATTCTTCCTTTGCCGAGTCGAGAAAGCCGCAGGTGTTGACCAGCACGACATCCGCGCCCGCATAATCGGGGGACATTTCGTAGCCGTCGGAGCGCAGTTTCGTCAGGATGCGTTCGCTGTCGACCAGATTCTTGGGACAGCCGAGCGACACCATGCCGATGCGCGGTGGTTCGGGGAGTTTGGTTGCCATGATTGATGCGCGCACATAGCGATTTTGGCGGGAAAAGCTAGGTCGGGCCGGATACCAAAGTTTCGTTCGTTTCGAGCGAAGTCGAGAAACGTCGCGCTACACTAGCGTTTCTCGACTTCGCTCGAAACGAACGGGCCGGGGGATGCTTTTTTGAACCCAGACTAATTCGCCCTAATGGTGCCGTCCTTGCCATTCCCCGGCACGATTTCCACGATCACATCGCCTTCGTGGAGCGACTGGGCTTCGGGTTCGAAAAAGCCGTAAGGTTTGCCGCCGCGATAGAGCCGGACGCCCAGGCCGGTGGCAACTTCGGCCAGCGGCTTGTTGACCTCCTCCAGCGTGATCCGCCGTTCGGCCAGATGGACGCGCCCGTCGACCGAGGCGAGGTCGAGCATGTAATCAGCGACATGCTGCCCTTCGACCGACCCGGCAAGCAGCAGACCGGCGAAGCTGACCGGATTGATGACCGTGTTGGCCCCTGCCGCGCGCGCGGGGAGTTCGTTGTCGTCGGCCTTGATGATGATCGAGATCGGAACGTCCGGCGCCAGATGCCGCGCGGTCAGCGTGACGAGGATCGAGGTGTCGTCGCGGCCCGTTGCCACGATCAGCGTCCGGGCGCGCTCCACCCGCACGTCGAGCAGCGTACCATCGCGCGTGGCGTCGCCGACCAGCACGTTGCAGCCTGCGTCTTCGGCGCGCTTCAGTGCTTCGGCATCGCCGTCGATCACCACCATGCACGCCGGATCGCTGCCGCGCGCGATCAGTTCGTTGACCGCGTCCGACCCGGTCTTGCCATATCCGGCAATGACGATGTGATCGGTCAGCGTTTTCTGGATCTGCGCCATGCGCCACCTGTCCCAACTGCGTTTGAGGATGAATTGATAGGTCGTGCCGATGAAGATCAGGATCACGAAGATGCGGATCGGGGTTACGACCAGCGCGTCGAACATCCGCGCGCCTGTCGAAACTGGCACGATGTCGCCGTAACCGGTCGTCGTGATCGAGATCATCGTGAAATAGATGACGTCGAGAAAGCTGATATGGCCGTCGAGTTCGTCCTTCAGCCCTTCGCGGTCGAACCAATGAAACGCGACGGCAAAGGCGTACAACCCGACCACCGCCCCCACGCGCCAGGCGATCGACGCCCAGGGGGAGATGCGCGATTTTCGGCTGATCGTCGCGTGGCGGAGGACGGGGCGTTTGCTCATGTTCGGGCAGGCAATCGCGTGAGCGGGTCGATCGGGTCGCGCCCCTGGCGCATTTCGAAATGAAGCTGCGGGCGCGGCGCGAAGCCGCTGTCGCCCGACAGCGCGACGGCCTGTCCGCGCTTCACCGTCTGCCCGCGCTGGACGAGCAACTCGCTGGCATGGCCATAGACGGTGATCAGGCCGTTCGAATGGCGCAGCATGACGAGGCCGCCGAGCGCGGGGACTTCGCTGCCCGCGTAGATGACGACGCCGTCGTTCGCGGCCAGCACCGGGGTTCCCACCGGCACGCCGATCTTGATCCCGTCATTGCGTTCGCCGCTTTGCCCCCTGCCGAACCGGGCAAGCAGATTGCCCGTCGCGGGCCACTGGAATCCGCCGCGTACCGGCGGCGGTGCAGCGACGGCAGCGGTCGAGGCGAGCGGGCGCGACGGCGTCGGTTGCGCGCGGACGGGGGCGGCATTCGCGGCGATGGCGGGTTCTCCGCCGGTCACGATATCCTCGATATTGAGGGTGAAGCGAGCGGCGCGGGTGGCGGCGTTGCTGGGGCTGGCCGATGCATAAGCGGTCGGCGCAGCGTCGCCGGGGATCAGGATGCGCTGGCCGGTTCGCAGGATATAGGGATCGGTCAGCGCGTTCGCGGCCACCACCTGTTGCCACGGCACGCCGTAAGCGCGGGCGATGGCGATTCCCGTCTCCCCACTGCGGACCAGATGATAGCGGCCGCCGGGGATCGTCAGTTGCTGGCCCGGATGGACGACGAACGGCGCGACCATCGCATTGGCGCGCGCGATCGCATCGGACCCGGCACCGGTGCGATCGGCGATGACGCGCAGCGTATCGCCGGACCGCACGGTATAGATGGTGGTGACGACGGCGCGTCCGTCGGCGCTGGCCTGCCGGGCTTCCCATGCAGGCGGCGGGACGGGCAGTTCGCGCACCCGGCCATCGGCTTGCGATTGGGCGGCGGGCGCGGCGTAGCGCGGCTCGACGGGCCGTGGCCCCGATCCTTGCGGAATGCAGGCGGCGAGCATCGCGCCGCCCAATCCCACGGCCCCGATCCTGGCTGCACAGCGCGCCAACATCCCCATCCGCTCGTCCCCCTTAACGATACGCTTCACTCAGCATATCGAGCGATTCGCGGTGCGTCAGGTCCAGATGCAGCGGGGTCACCGAAATATAGCCGTCGGCGATCGCTTCCAGGTCGGTCGAATGCGCGGGCGTCTCGACCGTCGGCCCCAGTCCGAACCAGAAATATTCGTACCCGCGTGGGTCGCGGTTGGCGACGATCTGAAGCCGGCCATAGTCGCGCAGTCCCTGCGTCACGACGCGCACGCCCTTTACCGCGTCGGCGGGCAGCGCCGGGAAATTGACGTTGATCAGGGTGCGCGGCGTCCAGACCAGGTCGATCAGCGGTCGCAGCACGCGCTCTCCCCAGGCGCTCGCGGCTTCGAACGGCACCGCATCGCCCATGCCCTCGCGCGAATAGACCTGGCTGAACGCGATCGACCGCACACCCGCCAGCGCGCCCTCCATCGCGGCGGACACCGTGCCCGAATAGGTCACGTCCTCGGCCAGATTGGCGCCGCGATTGACCCCCGACAGGATCAGGTCGGGGGGCGTGTCCTTCATGATCCTGGCCAGCGCCATCATCACCGCGTCGGTGGGCGTGCCGGATACGGCGAAGCGCTTTTCGCCGTGGCGGCGGATGCGCAAGGGACGGGTGAGGGTGAGCGAATGGCCCGCGCCGGACTGTTCCTCGGTGGGGGCGACGACCCACACATCGTCGGAGAAGCGGGCGGCGATGGCCTCCAGGATTTTGAGCCCGGGCGCGTGATAGCCGTCATCGTTGGTGACGAGGATTCGCATTAAAAAACTATCCCAAACTCTTTCAGGCCCGACTTAGCGATCGCTTTGGCGGTCTCGATCAGAAAATCAAAGCCTGCGTTTCCTGCCTTTGCGGCACCTGATTTGGCTTGTCGCCAAATCTCGGGATCACGGATTGCGTCGAGGTATTCGTGACCTTTCCAGCTAAGGTCGAAAATCATCACCGTCACCACACGATCCGGCGTGCTTTTGCTTGTCACCTTTTCGCAGACGAGAAATCCCGCGTCGGCAAGCAGCAGAAGGTGCTTGCCAACGACAGAAGAATCATATCCTTCAACCTCAAAGTCTTCAGCCCAAACACCATCCCACGTCTGCTTGTTTTCAATTGCCAGCATCGTGTCTCGAACGGCATCCAGATCTCGTCTCACCCGGCTTTCTCCAGCCGCCCGATGCCCCCCATATACGGCTTCAGCACCTCCGGCACGGTCACTGAACCATCTGCCTGCTGGTAATTCTCGAGCACCGCGACCAGCGTCCGCCCGACCGCCAGCCCCGATCCGTTCAGCGTATGCACGAACCGCGTGCCCTTTTCGCCTTCGGGCCGATAGCGCGCGTTCATGCGGCGTGCCTGAAAATCGCCGGTGTTCGAGATGCTGGAGATTTCGCGATAGGCATTCTGCCCCGGCAGCCAGACCTCCAGATCCCAGGTCTTGCGCGCGCCGAAGCCCATGTCGCCCGTGCACAGCAGCATCCGGCGATAAGGGAGGTCGAGCGCCTCAAGGATCGCCTCGGCGTCTTCGAGCATCTTGATATGCTCGGCCTCGGAATCCTCGTGCGCGACGATCGCGACGAGTTCGACCTTCTCGAACTGATGCTGGCGGATGAAGCCGCGCGTGTCGCGGCCCGCCGAGCCCGCTTCGGAACGGAAGCATGGGGTGAGCGCCGTGAAGCGGATGGGCAGCGCGCTTGCGTCCAATATCTGTTCGCGCACCAGATTGGTCAGGCTGACCTCCGCCGTCGGGATCAGCCAGCGCCCGTCGGTGGTCTGGAACAGGTCTTCGGCGAATTTGGGCAACTGCCCGGTGCCGAACATCGCCTCATCACGGACCAGCAGCGGCGGCATGACTTCGGTATAGCCCCCGGTGCCGGTCTGGCGGTCGAGCATGTAGTGGCCGAGCGCGCGGTGGAGGCGCGCCATCGGTCCGCGCAGTGCGGTGAAGCGCGCGCCGGACAGCGCCGCGCCGCCTTCGAAATCCATGCCGAGCGTGGGGCCGAGGTCGGCGTGCTCCTTCGGCGCAAAATCGAAATCGCGCGGCGTTCCCCAGCGTTTCTCCTCGACATTGCCGGTCTCGTCGGCACCTTCGGGCACCTCGTCGGCGGGCAGGTTGGGGATCTCCGCAAGCGCCGCATCGAGTTGTTCGGTGAGCGTGCGTTCTTCGGCCTCGAGGGCAGGCAGGCGCTCCTTGAGCGTCGCCACTTCGGCCATCAGCGATGCCGCCGTCGCCTCGTCCTTTGACGCCTTGGCCGCGCCGATCGCCTTGGACGCTTCGTTGCGGCGCGCCTGCGCGGTCTGAGCGTCGGTTGCGACCGCGCGGCGGCGTTCGTCGAGTGCGATCAGTGCCGCCGAGCGCGGCTCCGCTCCCCGGCGCGCGAGCGCGGTGTCGAAGGCGGCGGGGTCGGTGCGGATCAGGCGGATGTCGTGCATGGGGCAAAGCGTATGGCGAGCGGCCTTTCGACGCGCAAGGCGCAACCTCTGCCGCCTGCCCGGCGTTCAGCCCGCAATCCCAACGCAAAGAGAGGAACCAATCCCCATGCTGATCCCCAACGACACCTTCATCGTCGTCGCCGACGGCCGCAAGATGCTGTTTTTCAGGAATGATGGCGACGCGCAGAACCCCAATCTGGTGGTCGAGCGCAAACGCGAGCAGGACAATCCCAGCGACGGCGACCAAGGCACCGATCGTCCGGGGCGCAGCTTTTCCAGCGTCGGGCCGGGCCGCAGCGCCTATGAGGAGACCGATTTCCACCAGCTGGAGGAAGACCGGTTCGCGGCGGAAACGGCGGAACTGCTCAAGAAGCGCGCGCTGAACAATGATTTCGAGAAACTCATCATCGTCGCGCCGCCCAAGACGCTGGGCGAACTGCGCAAACATTATCACAAGGAAGTCGAAAGCCGGTTGATCGGCGAGATCGACAAGTCGCTGACCGGCCATCCGGTCGAGGATATCGAAAGCGCGCTTCAGGCCGCCTGACGCGAAGCGGCCCGCCGGAAAGGGAAAACCGGCGGGCCGCTATTTCGGATTACTGATTCAAACCATCCCAGATCCGTTCGTTTCGAGCGAAGTCGAGAAACCTGAGCCTGGCTTACGAGACGCGTTTCTCGACTTCGCCCGAAACGAACGGTTGAGGGGGGCAGCTTAGAGCCGCCCCTGTCAGTCCGTCTTTTTCTTCATGAACCGCTTGCGCACCACCAGCGCGCCGGCGGCCGCACCGAACAGCAACAGCATCGGCGGCGCGGGGACTGGGGTCGGCGGCGTGCCGCTCGATCCCGAGCTGCCCGAACTCGACGGTGGCTTCCAGCCCGACGAGGTGGACCAGCCGCTCGACGTCGAGGACGAGGTCGACGAACTGGTCGAGCTGGACGTCGAGGTCGACGACGACACGTCGCCCGACGAACTGGTCGAGGTCGAGGTTGAGGTCGACGACGATACATCGCCCGACGAACTGGTCGAGGTCGATGAGGACACGTCGCCCGACGAGGAGGAGCTGACATCGCCCGAAGAGCTGGTCGACGAACCGCCCGTCGAGGTCGAGGTGGAGCTGCCGCCGGTCGAAGTCGAGGTGGACGAGCCGCCGGTTGAGGTCGAGCTGCCACCGGTTGAGGTGGAAGAACCGCCGGTCGAGGTCGAGGACGACACGTCGCCCGAGCTGCCGCCCGACGAGGTTGAGGACGAGGTCGATCCGCCCGACGAGGTGGACGAGATCACGATCCCGCTCGACCCGCCCGAACCGCCGAAGAAACCACCGGCAAAGAACCCGCCGCCGCCGAAGCCGCCCGAACCGCCGACCAGGATGCCACCCGAACCGCCGCTGGACGACACGATCGGCATTTCGCCGCCGCCATAGGCCGGAGGCAGCGGGATCGGCGCGCCCTGGGTGGTCACGGTCACCACCTTGGGTTCGCACACCATGCCCTTTTCGGTGACGGTGCGGCGCACGATCTGCTTCGTCGCGACCTTGTCCTTGCCGCCGGCGGTGCGTTTCACCGCGCGCTGCTTCTGGACCAGCTTGCGCTCGATGCCGGGGCGCTGGTTGTTCTGCTCGACGGCATAGACCGCGCCGCCGCCCATCACCGCGCCGCCCGCGGTGCAGGCTGCAAGTTTCGCTAGGGCCATCCGAACCGACATAGGCTCACACTTTCAATCTGGGCCGAAACCTTGGCTGCCCCCGTGGCAACCTCGGCTTCTTCGTGTCCCCCAAAGTGCGAAACAAAGACTTAAGCGCAATCGCCTTAACCACGCTTCTGGCGTCCCGATTTGAAATTCCGGGATTTGGATGCGCCGGATCATGGTTAACGTCCGATCGTGGGACGGTTTTCGCTGCCAAAGATTAACGCGGGCGGCATTTGACGGTCGTTTCGCTTCGTCGTGGATGCGAATCGGTTCACCGCCGGTAAATTCCCCTCATGCCACTTGGGCTTAGGCGTGCATTGCGCGCTTGTTTGATGCGTAGAGCGGCCCTATAGGCCCCCCTTGTGGGGCGGCCACCGACCGGCACAAGACCGGCGGAAGGGTCGAGTGGAGAGTAGGATGGCGACGGTCTTGAACCATCTGGACGCACCGGAAAACATGCGGCCTGCGGTCGCGAACGACGCGCTGGGCGATTATCGGCCGAGCGCGGACGAACCCTTTATGAACGACAGGCAGCAGGCCTATTTCCGCGCCAAGCTGCAGGCGTGGAAGGAAGCGATCCACCGCGAGGCGCAGGAAACCCTGTCGCAATTGCAAAGCGATTCGCTGCGCGAGGCAGACCTGACCGATCGCGCGTCGAGCGAAACCGACTGGTCGATCGAACTGCGCACGCGCGACCGCCAGCGCAAGCTGATCGCCAAGATCGATGCGGCGCTGCGCCGCATCGAGGAGGGCGAATATGGCTATTGCGAAGTGAGCGGAGAGCCGATCAGCCTGGCGCGTCTCGAAGCGCGTCCGATCGCGACCATGACCGTCGAGGCGCAGGAAAAGCACGAGCGCAACGAAAAGGTGTCGCGCGAAGACTGACGCCTGAGTCGTCCCCGGTTAACGGTTTCGACAGGGATTGCTGCTTTCATTCGACTCAAGTCGCAATTCGGGTAATATCGTCACATGGACCAGAATCCGCACAGCGCCGTGTCCGACGAGGACGAAGCGGCCGCCGCCGGGCGGCATGGGTCGCGCGACAGCCTGTTGCTGGCCGCCCAGTTGCGGTTCGACGGCGATCCTGAAATTCATGCCGTGCGCGTGCGCAACCTGTCGGCCGGCGGATTGATGGCCGAACATGCCGGATTCGTCGAGGTCGGCGATCGGCTGGAAGTCGATGTGCGCAATATCGGCTGGATCAAGGGGCGCATCGCCTGGGCCACCGATGGCCGGATCGGAATCGCGTTCGATCGCGAGGTCGATCCGATGGCGGCGCGCAAACCCGTTGGGCAGGGCAAGAAGACTCCCCATTTCGCCAAGCCCATCCTGCCGAAGCGCTGATCGCACGCGGCAGGACAGGCGCGACGCGCCGCCCTATTGGGCGAGCAGTTCTTCCTTCACGCGCAGTTTCTGTTTCTTCAGGTCGGCGATGGTCGTCTGATCGGGGAGGGGACGATGCATTTCGTCCGCGATTCGACGATCGAGATTGGCATGCTTGGTCTCCAGTGCGGTCTGATGCGCGCTGTACATGGAAGCATTCCTCCTGGCTGAAGTTGGGGGGACAGCGAATAGATCACACATCAACGCGCTTGTCGCCCTCTGGATTCGGTGCAATCGCTCGCCCGAGTGGATTGCGGCGACGAAGCGAAGGCGCGAGGTGACGATTCGACATGGGCGATGAAGGCGAATTGCGCGCCCGGCTGGAGGCGCTACGGATCGAGCATCGCGATTTGGACGATGCGATTCAGGCACTTGGCCAGGGCATCCAGGCCGATCAGTTGCAGCTTGCCCGGTTGAAGCGGCGCAAGCTCCGCCTGCGTGACGAAATCGCGCTGGTCGAGGACGAACTGGTGCCCGACATCATCGCCTGAGCCCGACATCATCGCCTGAGGGCGGGGGCTGTCCCGAACTGCCCCGAAACAATGCGACGAAACGCGCATTTGACGATTCACATCCCGATTCGCTTCTGGCATCGTAACGATCGATGGATCGTACCGCACCCGAACTGCATCGTCGCCTGATCGACCAGCTCTATGTCGAATCGATGCTGCTCGCCGACGATGCGCGTGGTTATTTCGATCTGGACGGCAGCGACGAACGCGTGGCGCTCGATCCCTTGCAGCGTGTGTTGTTCGCCTGCGAATCGCTGAAGGTGACGACGCGGTTGATGCACGTCGTCGCGTGGCTGCTGACCCAGCGTGCGGTCGATGCGGGCGAGTTGCGCCCGCGCGAGGCGCTGGATCCGTCGCGGCGGCTGGGTGACCAGCCGGTCAGTGACATGGTGGCGGTCGCCAAGCTGCCCGATGCAGCGCGCGCGCTGATTCAGGCGAGCATCGACCTTCACCGACGCGTGGCGCTGATCGACGATGCCAATGCCGACGCGCGACCCCGCGCCAATCCGGTGGCGTCGTTGCAAGCCAGGCTGGCCTACGCGTTCTGAGCTTGCCGCTCGGCTGCTTTCCCCTTGCGCTCAGGCTGAGCTTGTCGAAGCCGGGTCAGCCTCTACACGCTTCGACAAGCTCAGCGTCAGCGCAGGGGAAGCCCTTAGTCCTTTGAACCCAGCCAGTTGCGGCTCGAATTATCCCAGCAAACGCGCCCGTGCCGCCGCATATTCCGCGTCCAGCCGCGCGATCAGGTCGGCGGCGGGCTCGACCTTCGACACCGCGCCGATGCCCTGACCCGAGCCCCAGATGTCCTTCCACGCCTTTGCCTTCGAATTGCCGCCCGATCCGAAATTCATCTTGGACGGGTCGCTTTCGGGGAGCGTGTCGGGGTCGAGTCCGGCTGCCTCGATCGAGGATCTCAGATAGTTGCCGTGAACCCCGGTGAACAAATTGGTGTAGACGATGTCGGACGCGCGACCCTCGACGATTCCGGCCTTGTAGCGTTCGTCGGCATTGCCCTCGACCGTCGCGATGAAGGGCGATCCGATATAGGCGAGGTCCGCGCCCGCCGCCTGTGCCGCCAGCACCGCGCCACCATTGGCGATCGCGCCCGACAGCGCGACGGGACCGTCGAACCACTGGCGCACTTCCTGGGTGAAGGCGAACGGATTGAGCTTGCCCGCATGGCCGCCCGCACCCGCGCACACCAGAATCAGGCCGTCGGCCCCCTTTTCGATCGCCTTGTGCGCATAGCGGTCGTCGATCACGTCGTGCAGCGTGATCCCGCCCCACGAATGGACTGCGATATTCAACTCCTCGCGCGCACCGAGCGAGGTGATGGTGATCGGCACCTGCCATTTGGCGCAGGTCTGGAGGTCCGCTTCCAGCCGCTCGTTCGATTTATGGACGATCTGGTTGACCGCATAGGGTGCGGCGGGCGCGTCGGGATTGTCGCGGTTCCAGGCCGACAGTTCCTCGGTAATCTGGTGCAGCCATTCGTCGAGCTGGCTCTGCGGCCGCGCGTTCAGCGCCGGAAACGAGCCCACGATCCCCGCCTTGCACTGGGCAATGACCAGTTCGGGGCACGAGATGATGAACAGCGGCGAGCCGATGACGGGAAGCCGCAAACGATCGAACAGAGGGGGAAGCGCCATGTTAGTTTCATAGCGCAACCGAAATGGAGGGCAAGGGGGCGGTTTCAGCGCAAAGGCAAAGCCGCCAACAGCGCCACAAGCAGTTTTGCGTAAATGCCGTCAGGGTCAAGATCGGGATCGAAGACCGTAACCGTCATACCGACACAATCTCCGCGTCGGATCAGCATCGAAAGAATCCGTTCGAGTTCAGGAAGATCGATACCGGGAGAGCCTGGAGAATCGACGGCGGGCATCACCGTTTGATCCATCACATCGACGTCGAGATGAAGCCAGAATCCGGTCGTTGGTGCTCTGTCGATAACCTCATTCGCGCGTCGAACAACCGCATCCGCGCCAATCTCGCGGGCCTGGAAAACGTCGATGCAAGTAATTTGCGTATCGTAGATATCGGGCCATGCAAAATCCGCATCCCGACTTTCCCGCTCGCCGATCTGAACAACGTGCTGATCCGCTACCAATGGCCCTCTTACACGGGGCCATTGAGTGGCGAGCGGTTCACCGCGTCCAGTGACCAAGGCAAGGTCCATCCCGGCTGCCGCCCCTAGCATCGAGGCGGGGTCGTAATTCCCCGGATGCCGAAAGTCGCTATGTCCATCGATATGCACCAGCGAGCAGGGGCTGTGCCGACATATCCCGGCCAATGCTCCAAGAAGTACGGAACAATCTCCGCCTAGGACAATCGGAAACTTGCCATCGCCTGTCGCCCGTTCGACGTGATCGGCAAGTTCCAAGCTGAAGGCTCGGATCGTATGCCCATTGCGAATATCGGTGCCGCTTTGTTTGACGGGCGAATAGATTGGGCGCTTCATCCAGGTCACTTCCGGATGCCCAAGCGCGTCCAGCAGACCGGCATCCATCATCGCCTGTGGCGCGCGCCATGTTCCTGGCTCATGTCCCGGTCGAAACGGGCGCAGGCCAAGGTTGGACGGGGCAGCAATCAGCAGCATCGGGAAAACACAGGCATTGCTTAAACCAACCTCAAAGCAATTTCACCAATATCGCTATCTTCAAATCAACCGACCCGCTTCAACCCGCTCGCGAACCGCTTCGCGCGCTCGACATAATGCGCCGCCGACCATTTGAGGCCCGCCTTTGCCGCATCGTCGAGTTGCCGGATGGCGCGCGCAGGGGAACCGACGATCAGCGATCCGGGCGGAAATTTCTTCCCCTCGGTCACCAGCGCGCCTGCGCCGACCACGCAATCATCGCCGATCACCGCGCGGTTGAGGATGATCGCCCCCATGCCGATCAGCACGCGGTCGCCCAATGTGCAGCCGTGGAGGACGGCGTGGTGGCCGATCGTGCAGTCTTCACCGATGGTAAGCGGCGCGCCGGGATCGCTGTGGAGCATCGATCCTTCCTGCACGTTGCTGCGCGCGCCGACGGCAATTGTCGTGTTGTCGCCACGCGCGACGGCGCCGAACCAGAAGCTCGCTTCGTCGCCCAGCCGCACATCACCGATCAGGGACGCATCGGGCGCGATCCAGGCGTCGGTGCCGAGTTTCGGCGCTTTTCCGTCGATTTCGTAGAGCGGCATCGTTTTCTCCCAATGATTGGCCAGCATAGGCGGCAGCACGGTCGCGTCCAGTATCGGCGGCGGAACGATCCTACGTTTCAGGCCTTTAGAGACGAGACAACAGGGGCCATCATATGAACGAGACGCGCGGGGTCGTGCTTCTTACCGGAGCGGCGGGTAATCTGGGCCGTTCGATCGCGAAGGGGCTTTCGCGCGACTACACCGTCGTCGGGTTGGACCGCGAGGGCGACGAGATCGACGGGATGGCCGTGATCGAGGCGGATCTGACCTCCGCCGACTCGATCCGGTCGGCGCTCGACAAGGTCCGCGCCGCACATGGCGGGACCATCGCCAGCGTCGTCCATCTCGCCGCCTATTTCGATTTCACCGGCGAGGATCACCCGCTCTACGACAAGCTGAACGTCGAGGGGACGCGCGCGTTGCTGGGCGCGCTTCAGGCATTCGAGGTCGGGCAGTTCGTCTATGCGAGCACCATGCTGGTCCACGCACCGGGCGAACCGGGCGAAGCGATCGACGAAAGCCAGCCGATCGAACCCGGCTGGGCCTATCCCAAATCCAAGGCCAGGGCAGAGGCCGCGATTGCCGAGGCGCATGGCAACATCCCCTATGTCCTGCTGCGGCTCGCGGGCATCTATGACGAAGCAACGATGGTGCCGACGCTCGCGCAGCAGGTGGCGCGCATCTATGGCCGCGATTTCGAGAGCCATTTCTATTCCGGCGACACCGATGCGGGGCAGGCGATGCTCCATCGCGACGATATGGTCGATTCGATCAAGCGCACGGTCGATCGCCGCGGCACGCTGGAAAGCGGCACCGCAATCCTGATCGGTGAGGAGGAGGCGCTTGGTTACGACGATTTGCAGGACCGACTGGGCTGCCTGATCCACGGCGAGGAGGAATGGGCGACGATCCGCCTGCCCGGGCCGGTCGCGGCGGCGGGCACCTGGGCGCAGGCGAAGCTGGAACCCGTCATCCCCGATGCGATCGATCAGGGCGAGGAGCCGTTCATCAAGCCGTTCATGACGTGGATGGCGAGCGATCATTATGCGCTCGACATTTCGCGCGCGCGGACGTTGCTGGGATGGGAGCCGCGCCACCGGCTGGGCGATACGCTGCCCAGAATCGTCGCCAATCTGAAGGACGATCCGCTCGGCTGGTACGAGAAGAACGGCGTGACCCCGCCCGACTGGATGACCGAGGCGGACGAGGCCGGGTTCGATCCGCATGACCTGTATGAAGCCGACGACAAGCGCCGCCAGCGCGAGCATGGGCGGTTTCGCTGGGCGCACGCCGTAAACATCGCGCTCGGCCTGTGGGTGCTGACCCAGCCGAGCATCGTCGATGTGACCGACCCGTGGCTGATCGGCGCAGAGATGCTGATCGGTGCGGGAATCGTGCTGTTCGCGACGATCTCGCTGTCGTGGCGCGCGGTGTGGGCGCGCTATGCGACCGCCGGGCTGGGCATTTTGCTGATGTTCGCGCCGTTCGCGCTGTGGAGCGACAATGCCGCGGCCTATAGCAGCGACACGCTGGTCGGGATGCTGGTGTTCGGGCTCGCGCTGGCGAGCTTTCCCGAGCCCGGCCCGTCGCCGCTTGCCGCCAATGCCGGGCCGACCGTGCCGCCGGGCTGGAGCTATAATCCATCGGGCTGGATTCAGCGGATGCCGATCATCGCGCTCGCGTTGCTGGGGTTGTTCGTCTCGCGCTATCTGGGCGCTTACCAGCTGGAGCATGTGCCTGGCGTTTGGGAGCCATTCTTTGCGGGCGACCCGGCCAATCCGCAGAACGGCACCGAGGAAATCATCACGTCCGACGTGTCGAAGATGATCCCCGTGCCCGATGCGGCGCTGGGTGCATGGGTGTACGGAATCGAGGTCGTCACCGGTCTGATCGGGTCGGCGCGGCGGTGGCGGACGATGCCGTGGCTGGTGATCGCGTTCGGCATTCTGATCGTGCCGCTCGGCCTCGTCTCGATCTTCTTCATCATCATCCAGCCGATCGCGATCGGGACGTGGAGCACGCTGACGCTGATCGCGGCATCGGCGATGCTGGTGCAGATCCCCTATTCGATCGACGAATTGCTGGCGTCGGTGCAGTTCATCCACCGGCGGCACCGGGCGGGCAAGAACTGGCTGCGCGTGCTGTTCGTCGGCGATACCGACGAGAAATCGAAGGCGGACGACGAATTGCAGGACGAATTCGACCGGCCCACGGGCGAGATGGTTCGCGATTTCTTCGTCGGCGGCGTGTCGCTGCCGTGGAATCTGATGCTGGTGATCCCGATCGGCGTCGCGTTGATGCTCAGCCGCATCACCTTTGGCACCGACGGGATGCTGGCGCATTCGGACCATGTCATCGGCGCGCTGATCCTGACCACGCTGTCGGTCGCCGCGGCGGAAGTGACGCGCGCCGTGCGCTATTTCCTCTTGCCGCTGGCGCTGGTGCTGATCGCCTCGCCCTTCCTGTTCGGCGCGCCGACCGGGGCGATGGTCTTCAACGTCATCGCGGGCGTCGCATTGGTCGTGCTGTCGCGAAATCGCGGGCCGATTCGCGAACGCTATGGGAATTGGGACAAGCGGATCGTATGACGGTGGCCAAGGGGACGTCGTGATCGATCTGAGCAACATCGCCTATTGCGGACCGGCACCGGTGCCGTCGGAAATCTGGGGTGCGTGGAATGGCGATCCGGCGCTGGTCGGCGCGCTGGTCGGCGCGGCAGCAGTCGCATGGATGCGGGGCGGGGCGGAGCGCGGCAAGCTGTTGGCAGCGATCGTCGTGCTGACGGTCGCGTTCGTGACGCCCTTCTGCGCAATGACGAGCGCGTTGTTTTCGGCACGGGCGGCGCATCATCTGGTGGTGATCGCAGTGGCGGCGCCGTTGATCGCGAGCGCAATGGCGGATCGTTTGCGTGTCGGGCTGGCCGCCACGTTCATCGCCGCGACGGTGACGCTGTGGGCATGGCACGTCCCCGCCTTCTATACCGCCGCGCTCACCGAAACCTGGCTCTACTGGCTGATGCAGCTTACCCTGCTCGGCACGGCCACGCTGTTCTGGCGTGCCTTGTTTACCGCGCCCGCGCCGCAGGCGCTGATCGCGATCGCGGCGACGATCGGCCAGATGGGGCTGCTCGGTGCGCTGCTGACCTTTGCGCCGGAGCCGATGTATCTGCACCATATGGTCGCACCCGTCGCCTGGGGGCTGACGCCGCTTGGCGATCAGCAACTGGCGGGGCTCATCATGTGGGTGCCGGGCAATATCCCCTATGCGATCCTGGGCTGGTTGATCGCGCGGCGAATGTGGCGGATGCAGGAGGCGGCGGCGTGAGCCTTGCCATCGCGCTGTTCAAATTCCTGCACATCGCAGCACTGCTGGTCTGGTGCGCGGGGTTGATCGCGTTGCCGATCATGCTGGCGCAGCATCGGCATGGCGACAGCCAGGACCGTTATGCGCGCATCCGCAAATTCACCCATTACAGCTATACGCATCTGGTGACGCCCGCTGCCGTGGTCGCGGTGGGGGCGGGAATCGCGCTGATCTTTCTGCGCTCGACCTTCGTGCCGTGGTTCTTTGCCAAGATGGCGTTCGTCGGCGCGCTCGTCGTGCTTCATGCGCTGACCGGCAATGTCGTGGTGAAGATGGGCGAGGAAAAGGGCGACGTGATCGCCCCGCGCCCGTTCCTTCCCGTCGCGCTGATGATCGCGGTGATGGTCGCGATCCTGGCGCTGGTGCTCGCCAAGCCCGTCATTTCGCCCGGCAGCGCGCCCGAATGGCTTCAGTCGCCGCGCAACGAATCGCTCTTGGTCGATGAGGTGCCGACTTGATAGTCGAACACCAGCTTGCCGCCATGCCATCCGGCAAAACCGGTGAACCCGGCAGCAAAGACAGACAGCATGATGCCGTAGGGCAGCAACGTCTGTTCGTAGCCATACAGACGGAACCCCCAGTTTGCGCCGAGGATCGCGAGCAAGGTCATGGCGATGATGAAGTGAGTCCAGCTCGCCGCGCGCGCGCGGATGCCGGGGACCATCAGCAGTTCGACCGTGCCCGACAGCCCTGCAAGCAGTCCCATCAGGAACGCCATCCCCGCCGCCCAGAGTGCGGCGCGCGCCCAGAATATGTCGCCCGTCCACCAGTAGAACAGGTCCGCGCCCAACGTGCACATGGTCAGCGCGACAGGAAACGAAACCAGCATCGCATGGATGGGATGCCCGGCGACCGCGATCTTCGACTCGGCGCGGTTGAACTGGGGGTCGGCGCTGATCGGGTCGATCAGTTGAGCTTCTTTCTTCAATCCTTCGGACATCTCGGCTCCCGGCTTCGTGTTGCCCCCTTAACGCCCATCGCGGCATTTCTTTCAACCGGTTGTTCGGGGCCGCTCTCCACACTCGACACCGCAGGTCCGGCGGCGGGGACGATCGCGACGCTCTGGTGGGTGATGCTGGCCGGATCGGTGGCGATCCTGGCGCTGGTGCTGGCGCTGCTGGCGCTGGCGTTCATGCGAAAGGGCGGCACCTCGCCGTCGCAGCGGACCTGGATCGTCTGGCTGGGGCTTGCCTTTCCCGGCGCGGTGCTGGCGGCGTTGCTCGCTTATGGCCTCGTCGTCGGTGAAAAGCTGCTGCCGCGCGCCGGGCCGGAGGTGGTGCAGGTTGCCGCCGAGGCCGAACGCTGGCGCTGGACCTTTACGCAGGAAGCGCCCGATGGCACGCGCTTCGGAACGGTCGGCACGCTTCACATTCCCGCCAACCGCCCGGTCGATGTGTCGATCACCACCCGCGACGTGATCCACAGTTTCTGGGTTCCGCGTCTGGCGGGCAAGCTCGACGCCATCCCCGGTCGCACCAACGTCCTGCGGATCGAGGCGAGCGCTCCCGGCGTGTACGAAGCGCAATGCGCCGAATATTGCGGCATCGGCCATTCGGGCCATAATTTCCGCGTGATCGCGCATGATTGGGGGAGCGCGCAATGAAGGCGCTGAGGCTTCACCGCGAATTTTCGAAGATCTGGGGCACGCAGGGCGGCTGGCGCGGGTCGATCGAGAGCGTCAATCACAGCGACGTCGGCAAGAGGCTGATGCTCGCCGCCTTCTTCTTCTTCCTCGTCGGCGGCGTGCTGTCGATGCTGATCCGCGCGCAACTCGCGACGCCCGACAGCGCGTTCGCGGGGCCGGAAGTCTATAACCAGATCTTCACGATGCACGGCAGCATCATGATGTTCCTGTTCGCGATCCCGATGTTCGAAGGGTTCGCAATCTACATGCTGCCCAAGATGCTGGGCGCGCGCGATCTCGCCTTCCCGCGTGTCTCCGCCTATGGCTGGTGGTGCTACCTGTTCGGGGCGTCGATGCTGTGCGTGTCGATGCTGCTGGGCCTGGCCCCCGACAGCGGCTGGTTCATGTACACGCCGCTGTCGTCCAAGCCCTATTCGCCCGGCATCAACAGCGATTTCTGGCTGATCGGCATCACCTTCGTCGAGGTGTCGGCGATCGCCGCCGCGGTCGATATCACCGTATCGATCCTGAAAATGCGCGCGCCGGGCATGACGCTGGCGAAGATGCCGCTGTTCGCCTGGTATCTGCTCGTCACCGCCGTGATGATGCTGATCGGCTTCCCGCCGCTGATCCTCGGCTCGATCCTGCTCGAACTCGAACGCGCGTTCGGCTGGCCGTTCTTCGATGCAGCGCGCGGGGGCGACTCCCTTCTGTGGCAGCACCTGTTCTGGCTGTTCGGGCACCCGGAGGTGTACATCATCTTTCTGCCCGCCGCCGGCGCGATCTCGATGATCCTCCCGGTCATGGCGCGCACCAAGATCGTCGGATACGGCGCGATCGTCGCCGCGATCATCGCGCTGGGCTTCCTGAGCTTCGGGCTTTGGGTCCACCATATGTTCACGGTCGGCATTCCGCACATGGCGCTGGCGTTCTTCTCCGCTGCATCGACGCTGGTGGCGATCCCGACGGGGGTTCAGATTTTCGCGTGGCTGGGGACATTATGGGCGGGGCGACCGCAATTGAAGCTGCCGATGCTGCATCTGGTCGGGTTTTTCGTGACCTTCGTGATGGGTGGGCTGACCGGCGTCATGGTCGCGGTGGTGCCGTTCGACTGGCAGGCGCATGACAGCGCGTTCATCACCGCGCACCTTCATTACGTCCTGTTCGGCGGGTTCGTGTTCCCGATGTTCGCCGCCGTCTATTACTGGATGCCGCAGATCACCGGTCGGGCGCGCTGGTTCAAGCTGGGCGAAGTCGCCTTCTGGCTGATCTTCGTCGGCTTCCACGCGACGTTCTTCCTGATGCATCTGGTCGGGCTGCTCGGCCAGCCGCGACGGATCGAGACCTATCCCGCCGAAGTCGGCTGGACGTGGATCAACCTGATCTCCTCCGTCGGCAGTTTCGTGCTGGCGATCGGCATCGCGCTGTTCGTGGTCGATATCGTGCTGCAACTCTGGCTGGCGCATCGGTCGAAGCGCAATCCGTGGGGGGCGACCACGCTCGAATGGGCGATGATGCAGCCGTCGCCGACCTACAACATCGCGGCGATCCCGACCGTCGAAGACCGCGACCCGCTGGAAAAGCAGCCCGACCTGGCGCTCAGACTGGCGCGCGGCGAGGGGTATCTGGCGACCCCGCGCAACAATTGGCGCGAAACGCTGTCGATCGACACCGCGAGCGCCAGGGTCGATCACGTCATCCTGTTGCCCGGCAACACCCGTCTGCCGCTGTGGACCGGGTTGGTGACGGGGGTGTTCTTCCTCGCCATCCTTATCAAACTCTACTGGATCGTGCCGATCGCAGCCGTCGGCATCGCCATCCTCGCCTGGCGCTGGGCATGGGTGCTGGGGCACCGCGACACCGTCGGCGAAGTCGATATCGGGCACTGCCAGCGCGCGCTGACCCATCCCGAATGCGACGACCGTCCCGGCTGGTGGGGCAGCGTCTTCCTGCTCGCCGCCGACGGCACGTTCTTTGCCTCGCTGCTGTTCGGATATGCGTTTCTGTGGACGATCGCCCCCAACTGGCCGCCGCCCGCGCGGATCGATCCGTCATTGGTTGCGCTGGTATTGGGGCTGGGTGCCGCAGCGCTCGCAGCGATGATGCGGGGGCCGCGTTTCGTCGGCAGCAAGGCGTTGGCAGTAACCGCAGTCGGGCTGACGATGGCGGCGGCGGTGTTGATCTTCGCCCTGATCCGCGCGCCGTCGCCGACCATCCACGCTTATGGCGCGGTGCTGGCGGTATTGGCGAGCTATGCGCTGCTGCACCTGTTCATCGCCGTGGTGATGATCGCTTTCGTCTGGATGCGCGCGAAAGCGGGTCGCCCGGAAAGCGGGCTGAGGAGCGAGCGGCGGATCGTGCGGCTGTGGACCGATTATGCCGCGCTGGTGGCAGGGGCGGCGGTGCTGGCGATCGAACTGCCGGGATGGGTCGCATGATCGGCCTGCTGCGCGCCTGCACCGGCCTGATCGTCTGGGCGGCGGTGTTCAGCCTGCTCTATGCGGTCGAAGGGCTGGGTTGCGCGCAGGGCTGGAACACGGGCACGTTGCGCGCCGTGCTGGTGGCGATCTGGGGTGCGAGCCTTGCAGGGCTCGGGTGGCTTGCGTGGCGCTGGTGGCCAAGGCGGGGCGAGGCGCTGGTCGACTGGACGGCGGGCGTCATCGCGATCGTCGGGTTCATATCGACCCTGTGGACCGGATTTCCGGTTGCGATCCTGTCGGCCTGTATTTGACCTCGCCAACGAACGGCTTTGAGATCTTGTCGAACCCATTAAACTCCGTCGCGATGTCGCAACCCCTGCCCCTGTCATACGCCCGGCATCTGGCGCGCGACCGGCGGCGGTCGGCGCATACCGTGCGCGCCTATCAGGCGACCGCGGAGCGGCTGATCGCGTTTCTCCAGCGGCACTGGGGCGGTGCGGTCGAGCGGACGGCGCTTGCCGATGTGTCGACGACCGACCTGCGCGCCTATCTCGCCGACCGGCGGGGCGACGGATTGTCGAACGCGTCCACCGCGCGCGAATTGTCGGCGGTGCGCTCGTTCCTATCATGGGCAGGCGGTGAGGGGATGAAAGTGCCGCGCATGAAGGGGCCGCGCGTCAAGAAGGGCGTGCCGCGCCCGATCGCCCCCGACGAAGCGATCGCATTGGCCGAGGAGGTTGCAGAGGAAGCGCGCGAGCCGTGGATCGGCGCGCGCGACTGGGCGGTGCTGCTGCTGCTCTATGGCGCGGGGCTGCGCATCGGCGAGGCGGTCGGACTGACGGGCGCAATCCTGCCGCTGGGGGACACGCTGGTCGTTACCGGCAAGCGCGACAGGACGCGGATCGTGCCACTGCTGCCACCGGTGCGCGACGCGATCGAGGCCTATGCGGCGCTCAACCCCTGGGGGGTGTCGCGCGCCGAACCGCTGTTCCGCGGCGCAAAGGGCGGGCCGCTATCGGCATCGGTCGTGCGCGCCAATGTGCGCAAGGCCCGCCGCGTGCTTGGGTTGGGCGACCGCACCACGCCGCACGCGCTGCGGCACAGTTTCGCGACGCATCTGCTGGGGCGCGGCGCGGACCTGCGCTCGCTTCAGGAATTGCTCGGCCACGCCAGCCTGTCATCGACCCAGGTCTATACCCAGGTCGATGCCGCGCACCTGATGGACGTCTATCGCAACGCCCATCCGCGGGCTTAGGGTCCTGACCCTAGTTATCTTCGGTCGGTTTCGGCTTCCAGGTGAACACGCGGTAGAAATAGAGGAGGATGATCGACCCGATCGCGACCAGCGCCAGCGGGCCGATAAAGCGTTCGACCTGGGTGAATTGCTGGCCGAACCAGTTTCCCGCCCCGGCGAGCGCGGTAATCCAGATGGTCGAGCCTGCCGCCGTCCAGATCAGGAATTTGATCTGCGACATCTGGACCATGCCGGCGGGCAGCGACACCATCGTCCGCGCGATCGGCATGAAGCGCATGAAGAACACGATGCCCGAGCCGTATTTGACGAACCAGCGGTGGAGCTTTTCCACCTCGTCCCAGTCGAGCGTCAGCCAGCGGCCATAACGGTCGATCAGCGGTTTCAGCCTTTTGTACCCGACCCAGCGTCCGATGCCGTACCAGACCCAGTTGCCGAGCGTGGTGCCGACGACTGCCCAGAACACCAGCGGCCAGAAATCGAAGCGGCCCTGCGACACGGCGATACCGCCCAGTCCCATGATGACTTCCGACGGAATCGGCGGGAACACGTTTTCCAGAAACATGAGGATGGCGATGCCGAGGTAGCCCCAGGCTTCGATGAGATCGAGGATGAATTCGGTCATGATTGGCCGCTGCGGTTACGCGTGTGCGGCGCGGGCGGCAAGCCGCGCGTCGATCGCGTCCCAGATTTTCGCCGCGGTGTCGGTGCCGTTCAGCCGATCGATGGCGACGATTCCGGTCGGGGAAGTAACGTTGATCTCCGTCAGCCACTTGCCGCCGATCACGTCGATCCCGACGAAGATCAGCCCGCGCCGCTTGAGTTCGGGGGCGAGCGCGGCGCAGATTTCCTGCTCGCGCGCCGTAAGGTCGGTCTTTTCCGCGCGGCCGCCGACGGCGAGGTTGGAGCGGATTTCGCCTTCGCCCGGCAAGCGGTTGATCGCGCCTGCAACCTCGCCGTCGACCAGCACGATGCGCTTGTCGCCTTCTGCGATTTCGGGGAGGAACGCCTGAACCATGTGCGGCTCGCGATAGGCGGTGTTGAACACCTCGATCAGCGAGGACAGGTTCTGAGCCGACGCGTCGATCTTGAAGATCGCCTTGCCGCCATTGCCGTGGAGCGGTTTGACGACGATCGAGCCGTGCTCGGCGAGGAACGCGCGCGCTTCGTCGACCGAACGGGTGACGAGGGTGGGGGGCATGTAGCGGGCATAATCGAGCACCCAGACTTTCTCGGGCGCGTTGCGGACTTCGCGGGGATCGTTGACGATCAGCGTGCGGTCGGCGATCCGCTCGAGCAGGTGCGTTGCGGTGATGTAGCCGAGGTCGAAGGGGGGGTCCTGACGCATCAGCACGACATCGGCTTCGTTGCCCAGGTCGAGCGCGACCGGGGTGCCGAAGCTGAAATGATCGCCCTCGACTCGCTGGACGGTCACCGGATGCGCCTTCGCCCAGACGCGACCGTTGGCGTAGTTCAGATCCTCGGGCGCGTAATGGAACAGCCGGTGGCCGCGCTCCTGCGCCGACAGCATCAGCGCGAAGCTCGAATCGCCGGCGATGTTGATGCTGGCGAGCGGGTCCATCTGGACGGCGACGGTCAGGGTCATGTGGCTTGGCGCTCCTGTGAAGCGCCGCATTTAGGCACTGATCCGCCCAAAGTCACCCGATCCACGCATTCTCGATATGGCGTGGACGCAGATCGCGGGAGATCAGGATGACGTCGATGCGAACATCCTCGCCAGCGGTCGCATAGCGCGCGCTGAGAATTTCAGCGGCCGCCGCCACGCGGACCAAACGCCGCTCGTCGATGGCGTGGTCGAGGTCGCTGCCGGTCGCGCGCGTCTTCACCTCGACGAACGCGACCAGATTGCCGCGCTTCGCCACCAGGTCGACTTCGCCTGCGGGCGTGCGAACGCGGGTGGCGAGGATGCGCCAGCCCTTGATGCGCAGATACCAGGCGGCGATCGTCTCGCCCGTGCGACCGGAGGTTTCGGCGGCGCGGCGGTTTCTCATTCGCGCTTCATGGCCATCGCGCGCGTATAAAGCGCCTTGCGGTCGAGGCCGAATCTCTTCGCGACTTCGCCTGCGGCCTTGGAGGCAGGCAACCGGGTGAGGGCGTCGGCCAGCGCGGCATCGGCATCCTCCTCGCTGGGGGGCGGGGCCTCCCCAGGGGGGGCGACGACGACGACGATCTCGCCCCTGGGCGGGGCGTCGGCGTACCGGATCGATAGCGCCGACAGCGTGCCGGTCACGCATTCCTCGAATTTCTTGGTCAATTCGCGCGCGACCGCTGCCTCGCGATCGCCCAGCCCTTCGGACAGTGCGGCGAGCGATGCCGACAGGCGCGGGCCGGATTCGTAGAAGACGAGCGTGGCGCGGACGCCTGCGACCTCGGCGATCGTGCTGCTGCGCGCCTGAGCCTTTGACGGCAGGAAGCCCATGAACAGGAAGCGGTCGGTGGGCAGCCCCGCCAGCGTCAGCGCGGAAATTGCCGCGCTGGGGCCGGGAATGGTCACCACCGCATGACCCGCCGCGCGGGCGTCGCGGACCAGCTTGTAACCGGGGTCGGAAATAAGCGGCGTGCCCGCGTCGGACACCAGAGCCACCGCTTCGTTCGCCATGCGCGCGATCAATCCGGCACGCACCGATTCGGTCGAGTGATCGTGATAGGGGACCATCGGGCGCTTCACGCCGATATGGTGCAGCAGCTTCGCGGTGACGCGGCTGTCCTCCACCGCGATGACATCGGCATTGGCCAGAATGTCTGATGCGCGGCGCGACAGATCACCGAGATTGCCGATCGGCGTCGCGACGATGTAGAGACCGGGTTCGAGTTGGGCGTTATTCACGGGAGCAGTCATGGCAGAAGTTCGAGCGGAACCGCAAACGAAGCGTGGCTGGGGGCGGATCGGCACTGCCGCGATGCTCGCGCTGCTGATGAGCGGGTGCGCCACCCTGGTCCCGCGCGGCCCTGCGCCGACCGAGCGTCCGCCCGAACGCCCCGTCGATCGCCCCGGCCCGATCGCGCCCGGCATCCCGCAGGACAGGGAACGGCACCGCGTTGCATTGCTGGTGCCGATGTCGGGCCAGAATGCGGGCGTGGGTCAATCGATCGCCAATGCGACGATGCTGGCGCTGCTCGACACCAAGTCGGAGCGCATCCGCATCACCAATTACGATACCGCGCAGGGTGCGGCAGCGGCGGCAAACCGCGCCATTGCCGACGGCAACCAGTTGATCCTGGGGCCGTTGCTCGCCGACGACGCCCGCGCGGTCGGGCCGATCGCGCGGCGTGCGAACGTGCCGGTTATCAGCTTTTCCAACGATTCGTCCGTGGCGGGCAATGGCATCTATCTGCTCGGTTATCAGCCCGACCAGTCGATCGAACGCGTCGTCCAACATGCCGCGCGCAACGGGATGCGCAGCTTTGCGGGCCTCGTCCCGCGCGGCGTATATGGCGACCGCGCGTCGTCTGCGTTCCTGGGTGCGGTCAAGCAGGCGGGCGGTCAGGTTACCGGCATCCAGACCTTCGACCGCAGCAACGCGTCGATCACCAGCGCGGTCGCTCGGTTGAAATCGTCGAGTTCCTATCAGGCGCTGCTGATCGCCGACAGTTCGGGCACGGCGACGATCGCCGTGCCCGCGGTGCGACGCGGCGGCGGGGCCAATGCCAAGATTTTGGGGACCGAACTCTGGAACACCGATTCGTCTGTGGGCGGCAATGCGGCACTGAACGGCGCGTGGTTCGCCAGCGTGCCCAACAATTTCTACCGCCAGTACGCGACCAAATACCGCGCGCGGTTCGGTCGCGCGCCGTTCCGTTTGTCGAGCATGGGCTATGATTCGGTGCTGCTGACGGTGCGGATCGCGCAGGACTGGCGCGTGGGCACGACCTTCCCCGAAAGCCGGTTGCGTGCGAATGACGGGTTCGTCGGGCTGGACGGCGCGTTCCGCTTCGGTCGGAACGGCATCGCCGAGCGCGCGCTGGAAGTGCAGGAGATTCGCGGCGGGAGCACGGTGACGGTGTCGCCAGCGCCGCGCGGGTTCGAGTAATCGCCTCCGCTCGTCACCCCGGACTTGTTCCGGGGTCCACCAAGCCGCTTGCGCAGAGGCTGGAGCCTAGCGCCTGATCGGCTGTCGCCCGGTGGACCCCGGAACAAGTCCGGGGTGACGGGTATGGTTTAGGCGAGTTCCGGTTCCTCACCGCGCACCAGCGCCCGCAATATTGCTTCCAGCACGGGCATCCCGCGTTCGGTGATCGTCAGTCGCGTGCCGTCGCGCACCGCCAGCCCCTCGCGCTCCAGCATCGCCAGCTGACCCTGATCGATCAGGGCGCCGATCTCCGTTTCCCCCAACGCCGCCACGCGGGCGAGGTCGATCCCCTCGTCCAGCCTGAGGCCCATCACCAGGGCCTCGGTCGCGCGGTCGCGCGGCGATAATGGCTGGTCGATCTGTGCGCCGTGGCCGTTGCGCGCGACCGCGTTCAGCCAGTTTTCCGGCTTTTTGTGGCGCGCCGTCTCATGCCCCGTGCGCCGTCCATGCGCGCCGGGGCCGATCCCGGCATAGTCCTGATACCGCCAATAGGTCAGATTGTGGCGGCTCTCCGCGCCGGGCCGCGCGTGGTTCGACACTTCGTAAGCGGGCAATCCGGCAGACGCCGCCACCGTGCGAGTATGTTCGTAGAGTTCGGCCGCGGTATCCTCATCGGGGAGCGACAGTTCGCCCTTGGCCGCCAGCGTCGCAAAGCGCGTGCCGGGTTCGATGGTGAGCTGATAGAGCGACAGATGCTCGGTCCCGAAGCGCAGCGCGCGGGCCAATTCGGCGTCCCACTCCGCAAGGCTCTGGCCGGGGCGCGCATAGATCAGGTCGAACGATACCCGGTCGAACGCGGCTTGCGCGGTGTCGAGCGCGGCCAGCCCCTCGGCCACGTCATGCGCGCGGCCCAGAAAGGCGAGCGCGTCGTTATCCAGCGCCTGCAACCCCAGCGACACGCGATTCACGCCCGCCTGTGCGATGTCGCCGAAGCGTGCGGCCTCGACCGACGAGGGATTGGCCTCCAGCGTGATCTCGCACCCCTCGCTCAACCCCCAGCGCGCGTCCGCCGTCTCGATCAGTGCGGCGACCGTCGCGGGCGGCATCAGCGACGGGGTGCCGCCGCCGAAGAAGATCGAGGTGACTTCGCGTCTCGGCAGCAGATCGGCTTCGTAGTTCAGGTCGGCGAGCATCGCGGTTCGCCACGCCGCCTGATCCACGCCGTCGCGGACATGGCTGTTGAAATCGCAATAGGGGCATTTGGACACGCAGAACGGCCAGTGGATATAGAGGGCCAGGGGCGTTCGTGCGCTGTTCATCGCGCGCGCCATAGGGCAGGGCAGAGGTCCATGCAAAAGCGAGCGTCCATGTTGCTGTGTCTGTTGCTGCTGGCGGGGTGCGGACAGGCGGCGCCGTCACCGCCGCCGCGCGTGGTCGAGGAGCGACCCTTTGCGGGCACCGCGCCGCGCGGCGAGTCGCGGCTGAAGCGCACCATGCTGACGATGCACAATGCGACCCGTGCGGAAGTGCGCCAGCCGGTGCTGGTGTGGAGCGATGCGCTTGCCGCCGATGCGCTGGCCTACGCGCGCGAACTGGCGCGCACCGGGCGCTTCGAACACGCACCGCAGCCGCGAGGCAACCCCGATCAGGGCGAGAACCTATGGATGGGGACGCGCGGCGCATACCGATATGACGAGATGGCCGGGCACTGGATCGACGAGAAGCGCGTCTTCGTGAACCGCCCGATGCCGAACGCCAGCACCACCGGCGATTACCGCGATGTCGGGCATTACACGCAGATCGTGTGGAGCGGCACGCGCGAGGTCGGCTGCGCGATGGCGAGCAACCGGCGCGACGATTTCCTGGTGTGCCGGTATCTGCCGACGGGCAATGTGGTGGGACAGCGGGCGTTGCCCTGAGCCATCGGCGTCCTGACCGGTCCGGCTAGAGCATGTGACATGGCGCTGGACCGACGGTGTGTACCAATGACGAAAAAGGGTTAGGATGATTGCATCAAGCTTTAATTGACCGAAAAACCCTTGGTGCTCTTGCGAAAGCAGGAGCCTTGGCACCTTGCCGTCAGCGCTCCTGTTTTCGCAGCAGTACGGGCTAAACAATCGTCAGGCATCGGGTCAGAACACCGCATCCACCAATTGCCGGAACGCGTCCGCGCGGTGGCTGATCGCGTGCTTCGCCGCCGGGTCCATCTCGCCGAAGGTCTGCGCGCCATTGAGCGGCAGGAACATCGCGTCGTAGCCGAAGCCGTTCTGACCGCGCGGGGGCCAAACGAGGGTGCCGTCGACGCGGCCTTCGAAACTTTCGGTGTGGCCGTCGGGCCAGGCGAGCGAGAGGGCGCAGACGAAATGCGCGTCGCGCGATGCGTCCGGGCCTTTCGCCGCAAGATTGTCCTGAACCAGTTGCATGGCGAGGCCGAAATCCTTGGCTTCGCCTGCCCAGCGCGCGGAGAAGATACCGGGTTCGCCCCCCAGCGCTTCCACCGCCAGCCCGCTGTCGTCGGCCAGCGCGGGGAGGCCGGACAGGTCGGCGGCCTGCATCGCCTTTAGCTCGGCATTCGCGACGAAGGTGGTGCCGGTTTCCTCGGGCTCGGGCAGATCGAGATCGGCGGCCGAGACCGGTTCGATGCCGTAGGGGCCGAGCAGGTCGCGGATTTCGCGGACCTTGCCGGGATTGTGGCTGGCGATCACCAGCTTGCCGGGGGCGAGCTTGCGGATCGCCTGCGGGGCTTCGCCGCCGATCCCTTCGTCGGGGCCGCTCATTTGCCCGCTGCCTTGGCTTGTGCCGCGAAAATGCGGTCGCAGCCGATGCGCGCGAGGCGGAGCAGGCGGAGCAATTCCTCCTCGTCATAGCAGGCGCCCTCTGCGGTGGCCTGCAATTCGGCGATCTTGCCGCCTTCGATCAGGACGAAATTGGCGTCGGCATCGGCGTTCGAATCCTCTGGGTAATCGAGGTCGAGGACCGGCGTGCCGTTATAGATGCCGCAGGACACGGCGGCGACCTTGCCGAGAATGGGATCGGCGGTCAGCTTGCCCTCGGCCATCAATGTATCGACGGCGAGGCGCAGCGCGACCCAGGCGCCCGAAATCGCGGCGGTGCGGGTGCCGCCATCGGCCTGGATCACGTCGCAATCGAGCGTAATCTGGCGCTCGCCGAGCAGCTTGAGGTCAGTGACGGCGCGCAACGATCGCCCGATCAGGCGCTGGATTTCCTGCGTCCGGCCCGACTGTTTCCCCTTCGCCGCCTCGCGGTTGCCGCGCGTGTGGGTGGCGCGCGGCAGCATCCCGTATTCCGCCGTCACCCAGCCTTCGCCCTTGCCGCGCAGCCAGGGCGGCAGGCGTTCCTCGACGCTGGCGGTGACCAGCACCTTGGTATCGCCGAACCCGATCAGCACCGATCCTTCGGCATGGCGCGTGAAGGCAGGCTGGATCGTGATCTCTCGCATTTGGTCGGGCGCGCGGCCGGATGGGCGCATGAAAATCTCCTTGGATGACGCCCGTTCGTTAGGCGGTGGCGCGCGGCAACGCCAGTCCCTCTGCTGGAAGAGGATTTGCGTGGCGGGCGGAACACCCTAAATCCCTGTTCATGAGCCAGCCGATCACCGAAATGACCGACCGCGCGCGCGACGTGTTCCGGGTGGTGGTCGAATCCTATCTCGACAGCGGCATGCCGGTGGGGTCGCGCACCATCTCGAAGGTCGCGGGCGTCAACCTGTCGCCCGCGTCGATCCGAAACGTCATGCAGGATCTGGAGGAACTGGGGCTGCTCGCCGCGCCCCATACCAGCGCCGGACGGATGCCGACCGAATCGGGGTTGCGGCTGTTCGTCGATGGCATGATGCATTCGATGGAGCCGACCGCGGAGGAACGCGCGGCGATCGCGGCTGGGGCGGGCGAACATGGCCCGGTGGAGGAGGCGATCGCCAACACCACCGCCGCGCTGTCGGGTCTGTCGGCCTGTGCGGGGCTGGTGCTGGTCGCCAAGCGCGAGCCGGTGCTGCGTCAGGTCGGTTTCGTGGCGTTGCCCGACGACAAGGCGATTGCGGTGCTGGTCGGCGCGGACGGATCGGTCGAGAATCGCGTCGTCGATCTGCCGCCCGGCATGACGCCGTCGGCGCTGACCGAAGCGGCGAACTATCTGTCGGCGACGATGGCCGGGCAGACGCTGAGCGCGGCGCGGGCGCGGATCGCACAGGAAATCCGGCGCGAGCGGGCCGCGCTCGATTCGGCGGCGCGTACCCTGGTCGAGCGCGGTCTGGCGGTATGGTCGGCGGATGGTGACGACCGTCCGGTGCTGATCGTGCGCGGTCAGGCGCGGCTGGTCGATGCGACCGCGACCGAGGATCTGGAGCGCGTGCGGCAATTGCTCGACGAACTGGAGGGCAAGGAAGAGATCGCCCGGCTGCTCGACAGCGCCAAGGATGGCGACGCGACCCGCATCTTCATCGGATCGGAGAATAAATTATTCGCATTGTCCGGGTCTTCGGTGATCGCCAAACCGGTGCGTGCGCTTGACGGGCGCGTCGTCGGCGTGGTTGGCGTGATCGGTCCCACCCGGTTGAACTATGCGCGCGTCGTACCAATGGTTGACTTCACCGCAGCGACGCTCGCGCGTCTGCTGGTTTGATCGTTCGAACTTGCAAGAACAGGATATGATGACCGACGAAACGAAGAACGGCGTGGATCAGGCTCCGGTAGAGACCGACCTGCGCGAGGAAACCGCAGCCGAAGCCCCCGAAGTGGCGGAGGCCGACCGCGTCGCCGAGCTTGAGGCAAAGCTGGCCGAGGCCGATGCGGCGCTCCTTTATTCGAAGGCCGAGACGCAGAATGTCCGACGCCGTGCGGAAAAGGAAGCGCAGGACGCGCGTGCCTATGCCGCGACCGGTTTCGCACGCGATATCCTGTCGGTGGCCGACAATCTCAGCCGTGCCCTGTCGGCGATTCCGCAGGAATTGCGCGAGGATGAGAAGATGAAGGGGCTCGTCACCGGGCTGGAGGCGACGGGCCGGGAGATCGAAAGCGTATTCGCGCGGCATAACATCAAGAAGATCGAGACCGCGGGCGAGACGCTCGACCCCAACTGGCATCAGGCGATGTTCGAAGTGCCGACCAAGGATGCCGCGCCGGGTACGATCGTTCAGGAAATCCAGGCAGGGTATCGGATCGGCGACCGTCTGCTGCGGCCTGCATTGGTGGGGGTAGCAAAGGCGGCGGAGTAAACTTCTCTCCCACCGGGGGAGATGGCAGCACCAAGTGCTGACGGAGGGGGCTTGCCACGCAGGGCAACGCCTGTGGCACCCCCTCCACCAGCTTCGCTGGTCCCCCTCCCCCGGTGGGGGAGGATTTTTTGTTGTGCTGGCCTCGCGCTCGCCAACCCCCTATCTCTGCTCCCATGCCAGCCCGCATGGATTCCCTGCCCAACCGCCGTGCGATCATCGATCGGCGGGTTCTTGCCGACGCACTCGCGAGCCTTGAGCCCGAACCCGGCCAGCCGCTGCGTCAGGCGGCGACCAAGCTGCTGCGCGCGGCGATGGACAAGGGGCGCGCCGAGATCGAGCGGCGGTTCATGGAGCATCCGACCCGCGGCCTGGAAATGGCCGCGTCGGGCGCGTTCCTGACCGACCAGATCCTGCGGCTGTTATGGGATTTCACCGTCCAGCGGCTCTATCCCAACAACAATCCGACCAGTGCCGAACGCATGACGCTGATTGCGGTCGGCGGATACGGGCGCGGCGAGATGGCGCCGTTTTCGGATATCGACATCGGTTTCCTGACGCCGTGGAAGCAGACCAGCTGGTCCGAACAGGTCATCGAATCGATGCTCTATGCCCTGTGGGACATGGGGCTGAAGGTCGGGCATTCGTCGCGGTCGCTAGACGATATGGTGCGTCAGGCGAAATCGGACGGGACGATCCGCACGGCGTTGGTCGAGGCGCGCTTCGTGTGGGGCGATATGGGGCTCTATGACGAAGCCGCCGCGCGCTTCCGCGCCGAAGTGCAGGCGGATGGCGCGCGCGCCTTCATCGCCGACAAGCTCTCCGAACGAGATGCGCGCCACCGGCGGATGGGCGACAGCCGCTATGTCGTCGAACCCAATGTGAAGGAAGGCAAAGGTGGCCTTCGCGATCTCCACACGCTGTTCTGGATCGGCAAATATGCATATGGCGTCCGCCGCGCCGCCGAGCTGGTCGACAAGGGGGTATTGTCGGCGCACGAATACCGCCAGTTCAACCGCGCGGAAAACTTCCTGTGGGCGGTGCGCTGTCACCTGCATCTGATCGCGGGGCGGGCCGAGGAGCGGCTGACCTTCGACTTCCAGCGCGAGATTGCCGACCGGATGCGCTATTCGGACCGGCCGGGGAAATCCGCGGTCGAACGCTTCATGCAATTCTACTTCTTGCAGGCCAAACGCGTCGGCGACCTGACCGGCGTGTTCCTTGCGCATCTCGACGAGAAATTCGCCGCGCGCGGTAGGCGATTCGGGCTGCCGATGCTGCGGCGTGCCCCGCGCAAGCTGAAGGGGTTCGTGCTCGATCGCGGGCGGCTGGCGCTGCCGGGTGACGAGTTTTTCCAGCGCGATCCGGTGCGGCTGATCGAGCTGTTTCAGCTCGCCGACCTGCACGCGCTGGAAATTCACCCGCTGGCGATGCGGGCCGCCGCGCGCGATGCCAAGCTGATCGACGACTGGCGCGACGATGCCCGCGCCAACGCGCTGTTCCTCGACGTGCTGACCTCCCCGCGCGATCCCGAAACCGTGCTGCGCTGGATGAACGAGGCGGGGGTGTTCGGGCGCTTTGTGCCCGATTTCGGCCGCGTCGTCGCGCAGATGCAGTTCGACATGTATCATCACTATACCGTCGACGAACACACGATCCGCGCCATCGGGCTATTGAGCCAGATCGAACGCGGCGTGCTGAAGGAGGATCATCCCCTGTCCTCCACCATCGTCCAGCAGATCGCGTCGCGTCGCGTGCTCTATGTCGCGGTGCTACTCCACGACATCGCCAAGGGGCGCGGCGGCGACCATTCAATATTGGGGGCAGGGGTGGCCGAACGGCTGTGCCCGCGTTTCGGCCTCACCCCTGCCGAGACCGAGACGGTGGCGTGGCTGGTGCGATGGCACCTGCTGATGTCGGCGACCGCGTTCAAGCGCGACCTGTCGGATTTCAAGACGATCCTCGATTTCGCCAACCATGTGCAGTCGGTCCAGCGCCTCCGCCTGCTGCTGGTGCTGACCGTCGTCGATATCCGCGCGGTGGGGCCGGGGGTGTGGAACGGCTGGAAACGGCAATTGCTGTCCACTTTGTTCGACTCCGCCGAGGAAGTGCTGCGGCTGGGCCACAAGCAAAAGGGCCGCAGCGAGCGCATCGCGGCGAAGCAGGATGCGCTGGCCGAGACGCTGGGCTGGGATGCCGACACCCGCGCCACGTTCGTGCGGCGACTGGCCGAGCCCTATTGGATCGCCGAGCCGGTCGACGTGCAGGAGGCCAATGCCCGCCAGATGATGGCGGCGGGCGACGAACCATTGTCGATCCGCGCCCAGGTCTATCCCGATCAGGATGCGACGCTGGTGACGGTCTATGCCGCCGATCATCCGGGGCTGTTCTACCGCATCGCGGGCGCGATCCATGCGGCGGGCGGCAACATCATCGACGCGCGCATCCATACGACCCGCGACGGGCGCGCGCTCGACAATTTCCTGGTGCAGGACCCGCTTGGCCAGCCGTTCGACGATCCCGCGCGGTTGGCGCGATTGCAGGACGCGATTACCGAGGCGCTGTCGAACCGCGCCAAGATGACCGAAAAACTGCGCCGCAAACCGCTGGCGCGCGCGCGGGCCGATGCGTTCGCGATCCAGCCCGCCGCGCTGATCGACAACAAGGCATCGAACCGCTTCACCGTGATCGAAGTCAATGCCCGCGACCGCCCGGCGCTGCTTTATGACCTCGCCAACGCGCTGTTCCAGTCGAAGGTGACGATCCATTCGGCGCATGTCGCGACCTATGGCGAGCGCGCGGTGGATACCTTCTACGTCACCGACCTGCTGGGCGAGAAGATCGACAATGCCGGGCGTCTGAAGGGCATCGAACGACGGCTGGTCGAAGCGGCGGGTGAGGGAGAAGCGGCGCAGGCGGCTTGAACCACTCGTCATTGCGAGCGTAGCGAAGCAATCCAGGGCGTGACCCGCACCGCTGGATTGCTTCGCTACGCTCGCAATGACGGCCTGCCCTCAGCATCGCCCGGTCCGCCACCCTTCGCTGGCATGACGATCAGCGCGAACCCGTGTATCTTCGCCCGCGTCCAACCACGGGAGCCCCATATGGCAGTCCTCGGCATCGGCGGTATCTTCTTTCGCGCGCGCGATCCCGATGCGCTCAACGCCTGGTATCGCGAACATCTGGGCATCGGCGCGGGGTGCAATGCCGAAGGGACCGGCAACGACACCAACGAATGGGCGTGGAAGACGGTGGGCGGCCCGGTGGTGTTCGCGCCGTTCAGGGCGGACACCGACTATTTCGCTGCCGACAAGCAATTCATGGTCAATTTCCGCGTCACCGGTCTCGACGAAATGCTCGAACAGCTAAACGCCGCGGGCATCGCCATCGAAACCCGCGACAAAAGGGATTCGCCCGAAGTGGGTCGCTTTGCGCGCATCCACGATCCTGAGGGCAACGCGATCGAATTGTGGGAAGAACCGCAGTCATGAAACGGTTGGTTCTGGCAAGCACTGGTTCGGTGCTTGCACGAATGCTTAAATCGCGCGCGAACATAAGATAACGCGACGATGGCGCTGGCGAAGTTAGCGATCCATAACGCTGCCACCCCGACACGGACGGAGACGATTGCGGGTCCAGGGGCGGCAGCGACTGAACACTGCACGCCCCGCAACGCGATTTATTTCGGCGACAGCACCATCAGCATCTGGCGGCCTTCCATGCGGGGATAGGCTTCGACCTTGGCGTCTTCGCTGCAATCCTCGGCGACGCGCTGAAGCAGCGCCATGCCGAGCTGGCCGTGGCTGAGTTCGCGACCGCGGAAGCGCAGGGTGATCTTCACCTTGTCGCCTTCGCCGATGAATTTGTGCACGTTGCGCATCTTCACATCGTAATCGTGATCGTCGATGTTCGGACGCATCTTGATCTCTTTGATTTCCTGCGTCTTTTGCGTCTTGCGTGCGAGGTTCGCCTTTTTCTGCGCCTCGTATTTGAATTTGCCGACGTCCAGGAACTTGGCGACGGGCGGATCGGCGTTCGGCGATACCTCAACCAGGTCCAGGCCAACCTCGGCGGCCTGCTCGATCGCCTCGCGCGTGTAAAGGACGCCCAGATTCTCGCCTTCGTGATCGATCACGCGGACCTTGGGCGACTGGATGAATTCGTTGTAGCGCGGGCCGTTCATCGGCGGCGGCGTGTTGCCACGCCGGGACATGGGGGGACGTATCTTGGCTTCTCCTGTCGTCAGTTCGAGCGCTTCATATAGGGGCGATGCGCGCATTTTGGAAGCGGGGTTGACGTCGAATTCAACGCGGCTGGGCGAGGATGACGATACAGCCTGCCAGTGCCAGCATGACGCCGATCAGATCCCAGCGCGTCGGCGCGTGCCCTTCCACCAGCAACAGCCAGCCGAGCGACGCGGCGATATAGATGCCGCCATAGGCCGCATAGGCGCGCCCCGCCGCATCCGCCGGGCTAAGCGTCAGCAGCCAGGCGAACAGCGCGAGCGCCGCCATGCCCGGAATCAGCCACCAGACCGGCTTGCCCGATCGCACCACGGCCCAGAAGGCGAAACAGCCCGCAATCTCCGCCACTGCGGCAGCGGCGTAGATTGCGAGCGTTTCGGAGTCATGCGGGTTTGAGGTCGGGCGGAGTCGCGTCGTCGCGCAGCATCGCGATCGCGGCGTCGAGCGAGATCACTTCCTGACCCTGGCTGCCCAGGCGGCGGATCGCAACGGTGCCTTCGTCCGCTTCGCGCTTGCCGACGACGAGCAGATACGGGACCTTGGCCAGCGAGTGTTCGCGTACCTTGTAGTTGATCTTTTCGTTGCGCAGGTCGGCCTCGACGCGGATGCCCGCAGCCTTCAGTTTTTCGACGGCCTGATTGGCGTAATCATCGGCATCGGAGACGATCGTCGCGACCACCGCCTGCACCGGCGCGAGCCAGGTCGGCAGACGCCCGGCGAAATGCTCGATCAAAATACCGATGAACCGCTCGTAAGAGCCGAAAATCGCGCGGTGGAGCATGATCGGACGGTGACGTTCGCCGTCCTCGCCGACATAGCTGGCGTCCAATCGGTCGGGCAGCACGCGGTCGGACTGGATCGTGCCGACCTGCCACGTCCGGCCGATCGCGTCGGTCAGATGCCATTCGAGCTTTGGCGCGTAGAAAGCGCCTTCGCCGGGGAGTTCTTCCCAGCCATAGTCCTGGGTCGCGAGGCCGGCTTCGACGACCGCGTTGCGCAGTTCGTCCTCGGACAGGTCCCACATTTCCTCGCTGCCGAACCGCTTTTCGGGGCGCAGCGCGAGCTTGATCGCGTAGGTGAAGCCGAAATCCTTATAGATGCGGTCGGCGAGTTCGCAAAAGGCGCGCACCTCCGCGACGATCTGGTCCTCGCGGCAGAAAATGTGGGCGTCGTCCTGGGTGAACTGACGCACGCGCATCAGGCCGTGGAGCGCGCCGTGCGGCTCGTTACGGTGGCAGCAGCCATTTTCGTAGAAGCGCAAGGGCAGGTCGCGATACGACTTGATCCCCTGGCGAAAGATCAGGACGTGCGCGGGGCAGTTCATCGGCTTCAGCGCCATCCAGTCGGCATCGTCGCTGACGATCGGGCCTTCATCCTCGGTGTTCGGCACCTCGTCTGGGATGACGAACATATTCTCGCGATACTTGCCCCAGTGGCCGGACGCCTCCCACTGGCGGGCGTCCATCACCTGCGGCGTCTTGACCTCGCGATAGCCTGCCGCGTCGATCGCGCGGCGCATATAGGCCTCCAGCTCGCGCCAGATGATGTAGCCGTTCGGATGCCAGAAGACCGATCCGTGCGCTTCCGCCTGCAAATGGAACAGGTCCATTTCCTGGCCCAGCTTGCGGTGGTCGCGCTTGGCGGCTTCCTCCAGCTTGTGGAGGTGCGCATCGAGCTGCTTCTTGTTGAGCCAGCCGGTGCCATAGATGCGGCTGAGCATCGCGTTCTTCTGGTCGCCGCGCCAATAGGCGCCCGACACGCGCGTCAGTTTGAACGCCTGCGGGTCGAGTTTCCCGGTCGAGGCGAGATGCGGCCCGCGGCACATGTCGAGCCACGCGTCCTCGCGCTCGCCCGAGCGATAGACGGTCAGTTCCTCGCCCTCGGGCAGTTCGGCGGCCCATTCGGCCTTGAACGTCTCACCCTGTTGCTGCCAGCGGGCGATCAGGTCGGCGCGGGTCCAGACTTCGCGGATCAGCTTTTCGTCGCGGGCGATGATCGCGCGCATTTCGGCTTCGATCGCGGGCAGGTCTTCCTCGGTGAACGGGCGGTCCTTCGGCGCGAAGTCGTAATAGAAGCCGTCGTCGGTCGCCGGACCGAAGGTGATCTGCGTGCCCGGAAACAGGTTCTGCACCGCTTCCGCCAGCACATGCGCGAAATCGTGGCGCGCGAGTTCGAGCGCGTCGGCTTCGTCCTTCGACGTCACCAGCGCCAGTTGCGCGTCGCCCTCGAACGCCCGGCCGATGTCGCGCAGTTCGCCGTCGACGCGCGCGGCGAGCGCCGCCTTGGCCAGCCCCGGCCCGATCGCGGCGGCGATGTCCGCGGGGGTAGTCCCCGGCGCTACTTCGCGGACGGAGCCGTCGGGTAGCGTGATGCGGAACATCTGGGACATGGGGAGTTTCGCCTTTTCGGTTGGTTTGAGCGACACGCGCTTATGCCGCACCGGGCCCTATAGGCAAGGCGGCGGTGCGCGTCACGCCACCCCGAACGGTACCACGTAATTCTCGGAGATATGTCCGATCTTGGCCGGGCCGAGATAGGGCACGCCCATGTCGCCGCACCAGCGCAGGATCATTCCCTCCAGCGTCTCGCCGAAGTCCACGTCATTGTCGGGAATGGCGTTGAAAGTGCCAAGTCGCACCCCCGCCACCCCCTTCAACTGCGTCGCGTTGGCAAGCTGGAACAGCATCCGGTCGATTCGATAGAGCGGTTCGGACACGTCCTCGATCATCAACACATGATCGGTCAGGTCGGGCAGCCAGGGCGTGCCGATCATGATCGTCAGGATCGACAGGTTGAACGCGACCGCAGGCACGCCGCCTGCGGTCGAGGGTTCGAGCGAGCGGGGATCGTCGTTGATCAGCCAGGACAAGGCGCGCGCGACGCTGGCGCCTGCGTCCTTGCGGCCGATCTCGGTCGGCATCGGCCCGTGCGCCGGGCGACCGATGCGCCGGGCATAGAGCGCGCCGAGCAAGAAGCCCATGTCCGAATAGCCGAGATATTTCTTGGCCCTGGCCGACGAATTGAGCTGGCCCATGACGGCGTCGAGGATGCGGTTGGAGCCATAGCCGCCGCGCGCGAACCAGATGGCGTCGAAGCCCGAGTCATTGGCAAATTCGAGGAAGGTGCCTGCGCGAACGCCGTCGTCGCCGGCGAAATGGCCGTCCTCGGCGAAGCATTGCGGGTGGAACACGACCTCCACCGACGGGTCGATGATCGCGGCCAGCGCCTGCACGCGCGGGGCGACGCTTTCGTCGATCGACCTGCCGGGGGCGACTATTCCGATCCGCATATCCCATAACCTCCGTTCGGTTCGAGTAACCGTCGAGCGTGTCGAGACGGTGTATCGAGAACGCTCGCGCCTGTCTCGACACGGGTTCTCGACAAGCTCGAACCCTGCTCGACACGAACGGTGATGGGATGGATCGATCGCAACCGCCCTTGCCCCGCGCACCGACCGCCGATAGCGCGCTGGCATGGAAACGGGCAAATCCTTCTTCTTCGTCGGCATCGGCGGTTCGGGTATGATGCCGCTGGCGATGATCCTAGCCGGGCGCGGCGCGACCGTCGCGGGGTCGGACCGCAGCCTCGATTCGGGGCGCTTGCCTGCGAAGTTCGGCGATCTCGCCGCACGCGGCATCGCGCTCCACCGCCAAGACGGCAGCGGCATCTTGTCGGCAGACCAGATCGTCGTCGCCTCCGCCGCGGTCGAGGCGACCGTGCCCGACATGGTCGCGGCCGAAGCGGTGGGCGCGCAGCGAATGACGCGCGCGGAACTGCTGGCGTCGTTGTTCAACGCGTCGGTCAGCCGGATCGGGGTGGCGGGGACGAGCGGCAAATCGACCGTGACCGGCATGATCGGCTGGATCCTGCATACGCTGGGCCGTGATCCGACCGTCATGAACGGCGCGGTGATGAAGAATTTCGCGAGCCCGGAAGCGCCCTTCGCCAGCGCGCTGGTGGGCGAGGGTGCGACATTCGTGTCCGAGGTGGATGAGAGCGACGGGTCGATCGCGCTCTATTCGCCCGAGGTCGCAGTGCTCAACAATGTCAGCCTCGACCACAAATCGCTGGAGGAATTGCGCGCGCTGTTCGGCGATTTCGCCGCCAAGGCGCGCGTGACGGTGGTCAATGTCGGCGATCCGGAAGCCGAGGCGCTGGCCGACACGATGGACCGCGCCAAGCTGATGACGGTCGCGATCGACGCGTCCGCCGACCTGCGCGCCGAGAATCTGGTGCCCGAACGCTATGCGATTGCTTTCGATCTGGTGTCGCGCGGCGAGCGGCTACGGGTGCGGCTTGGCGTGCCGGGGCGCCACAATGTCGAAAACGCGCTCGCCGCGATCGGCGCGGCGATCGCGGCAGGGGTGCCGCGTGAAGATGCGGCGAAAGCCATCGAGGGATTCGGGGGGCTGAAACGCCGGTTCGAACTGGTGGGCGAGGCAAACGGCGTCGCGGTGATCGACGATTTCGGCCACAACCCGGAAAAGATCGCGGCGACGCTCGACACGCTGCACGCCCATCCGGGCCGGTTGCTGCTGATGTTCCAGCCGCACGGTTACGGCCCGCTGAAAGTGATGCGCCGCGAACTGGTCGAGATGTTCGCGGCGAAACTCGGCGAGGACGATGTGCTGGTCCTGCCCGATCCCGTCTATCAGGGCGGAACGACGACGCGCGAAGTGACCAGCGCGGACATCGTCGCCGACGTGCAGGCAAGCGGTCGCGACGCCCGCCATGTCCCGGCGCGCGACGATGCGGCGGCGACGCTGATCGCGATGGCGCGGGCCGGCGACCGCATCGTCCTGATGGGTGCCCGCGACGACACGCTGTCGCTGCTTGCGAAAAGGATACTGGACGAATTGTCAGGTTAGCTTGACATGGAAAGCGACCTTGACGTAAAGCTACCTTTACCAACTTGAAAGGGAGCTTGTCATGAACCGAACGCCCGCTGCACAGCGTTATCTGCGTCGCTTCACTGTCGTTACCGCCGCCTACATCCTGCTGATCGCCGCCAATGTCGGGGTCAGTCGAGCTTTCGATCCCTCCCAGACGGTGCTCGGGCTGATGGCGATCGTGGCCGCTCTGCCGATCGTCGGGATGCTGATCGTGCTCGGCATCTATTTGCGGGAGGAAAGCGACGAATTCGTTCGCGATCGTATCGTGTTGTCGATGCTGATCGGGCTGGGCGTGCTGTTGTCGTTGTCGAGCATTCTCGGGATGTTGCAGTTCGAAGGGCTGGTGGGCGAGTTGCCCGTTTTCCTGGCCTTTCCGATCTGGTGCGGCGCATGGGGGATCGCCCAGTCCTTGCTGGCATTGCGCGACAAGCGTGCGGATGCGGCATGAAGAACCGGCTGAAAATTCTGCGTGCCGAACGCGACTGGAGCCAGCAGGATCTGGCCGAGCGGCTCGAAGTATCGCGCCAGAGCGTCAACGCCATCGAAACGGGGCGATATGATCCGTCCTTGCCGCTGGCGTTCAGGATCGCCGACCTATTCGGCCAGCCGATCGAGGCGATCTTCATCAACCCGGCGCGCGACTGAAGCCAGCGCCCTTTCAACAAGTGGCCGCCCTGCGTAGAAGCGCGGCCATGCACTATCACGAACGCGCCGACCGTCCCCGTATCGCCTATCACCTGACCGAGGGACGCGGTCCTATCGTCCTTTTCCTGCCCGGCTATGCGTCCGACATGAGCGGGTCCAAGGCGCTGGCGGTCGAGGAATGGGCGCGAACGAACGGGCGGGCGGCGTTGCGGTTCGACTATGCCGGATGCGGGGAAAGCGACGGCGCGTTCGCGGATCAGGCACTGGCCGACTGGCGCGACGACGCGCTGGCGATGATCGATCGGGTCGGCGGGCCGGTGGTGCTGGTGGGATCCTCAATGGGCGGGTGGATCATGCTGCTGGCGGCACTGGCGCGGCCTGCACAAACCGTCGGCATGGTGGGTATCGCGCCTGCGCCGGACTTCACCGACTGGGGATTCAGCGACGCGCAGAAAATGGCGCTGCTGGCGGACGGGCGGATCGAGGAGCCTTCCGACTATTCGGACCAGCCGACCGTCACCACGCGGACCTTCTGGCAATCGGGAGAGGCGAACCGGTTGATGCATGGCGCCATTCCGATCGATGTTCCGACGCGGCTGGTGCAGGGGCAGCGCGACCCGGACGTGCCGTGGGAACGCACGGTTCGTCTCGCGGGGCTGATCGAAGGCGATGATGTTCAGACCTGGCTCATCAAGGATGGCGATCATCGGCTGTCGCGCCCGCAGGATATTCACACGATCCTGCGAGCGATTGAGGACGTTTCCGGAGAAGTCGAATGATCGCCGCCCTGATGTTGCTCGCGCAAGCCGCGCCTGCGCCTGCCGATCCCCAGCGTTATCGGGCCTGTGCCGCCATTGCAGAGGCCGATGGCGCGAAGGGCGTCGCGGCGGCGGATGCGTGGGCGAAGGAAGGTGGCGGGTTTCTGGCCGATCGCTGCAAGGGACTGGCACTTGCGACCGGCGGGCAATGGGCACAGGCAGCGGCGATGTTCGAATTTTCCGCACAGGCGGCGCAAGGTGCGCGGCATTCGGTCGCCTATCCGACCTGGGCGCAGGCCGGGAATGCCTGGCTGGCGGCGGGCGAGCCGACGCGGGCGAAGGCGGCGCTCGACAATGCGATCAATCCGGGGCTGCTGCGCGACCTACAACTGGGTCAGGCGCATATCGACCGCGCGCGGGCGTTCGTCGGTATGGGCGAACTGCCGTCGGCGCGCGCCGATCTGGACATTGCCGTTCGCGAAGCGCCCGAAGACCCGCTCGGCTGGCTATTGTCGGCGACGCTTGCGCGGCGGATGGGCGATCTGGAACGCGCGCGCGACGATATCGTCGAGGCGGCGGAGCGTGACGGCGACAATCCGGCGGTGCAGCTGGAGGTCGGCAACATCGCCGCCGGGCTGGGCGAGGATGTCGGTGCGCGGGGCGCGTGGCAGCGGGTGATCGAGCTTGCGCCGGAGAGCCCGCAGGCGACGTCGGCCAAGGCGGCGCTGGCGGCGAATCCGGGCGAGTAGGCGTTGCCCACGAACGGAGGAAGTAGCGCATCAAGTTACGTCATCCCAGCGAAAGCTCGGATATCAGGCTGCGCGGGAGCCGCTTGAGATCCCTGCCTTCGCAGGCATGACGATTTGAGGTGGATGCAAGCTACTTCAGGTAGAAATCGACCGTCGTCACCACCCGGACCTTCTTGAACGGGGTGTCCGCGACGCCGTAACCGCCTTGCTCGCCATCGCGCGCCTCGATCGAGAAATAGCCCTGGGTCGCGCTCTTGATCCCGCCCACGCCGGCGCCGCTGTCGCTGGCGAATTGTTCGGCCGCCGCACGCGCATCCCTGGTGGCCGCCGCGACCATTGTCGGCTTGATGTCGTTCAGCCGCGTGAAGCTGTAGACGATCCCCGACCCCTCTTGCAGCACCACGCCCTGCCGCACGAGGTCGAACTGGCGCGCGACCGCCTGCCGCGCGCGGGCGATGTCGGTGGTGCGCAGTTGCAGCCGCTGATTGATCGTCACCGTCTGGACGCCGTTGTTGTAGAACTGGTTGACGCTGGCCCCTGCCGGGCTCAGCGCATCGGCGGGGAAGCCGAGCGACGCGAAGAACTGCCGGATCGCCTGGGTGTCGCGGTCGATATCGGCCTGCACGGCGGCCAGGTCCAACCCCTGCGACGAATAGTTGAGCGTCCAGACCGCCAGATCCGCCGTGACATTCTGCTCCGCCAGCCCGCGCACCGTCACCGACCGGTCGGCATGCTTGGCGCGGACCAGCCCGTTGCCGAGTAGATAGCCGCCGACGATCAGCCCCAGCGCGACGATCGCCGCTGATATCAGCAGCGTCATCGTCGATTTGTCGGAAATCCGCCTTTCCACGCGCGTTCCCCTTCCCGATAGTGTTCGCGACTCGATTGACATTTGCTCGATGAACCGTTGCTGACATACGACGAAACGAAAGGTGCCGCCATGAAATATCTCCACACCATGATCCGCGTATCGGACCCGGACGCGACCGTCGCATTCTTCGAGCTGTTGGGATTGAAGGAAGTCCGGCGGATGGACAGCGAAGCGGGGCGCTTCACGCTGATCTTCCTTGCGACGCCGAGCGAGATGAACGGCGAGGGCAAGCGCGCCGACGCCGAGGTCGAGCTGACCTATAACTGGCCGCCCGAGGATGGCAGCGCGCCCGAAACCTACAGCGGCGGGCGCAATTTCGGGCATCTCGCCTATCGCGTCGACAATATCTACGACACCTGCCAGCGGCTTATGGACGCCGGCGTTACGATCAACCGCCCGCCGCGCGACGGCTATATGGCGTTCGTGAAAACGCCCGACGATATCTCGATCGAATTGCTCCAGCTCGACGGCGCCCTGGCCCCTGCCGAGCCGTGGAAGTCGATGCCCAACACGGGAACATGGTAAGGTGAGCGCGCTCCAGATCGTCCGCATTCCGGCGCTCAGCGACAATTATGTCTGGCTGGTGCATGATGACGCCAGCCGCGAGACGATGGTGGTCGATCCCGCCGAGGCCGTGCCGGTGCTTGCGGCGGCCGACGCGCGCGGCTGGCGGATCGGGGCGATCTGGAACACGCACTGGCATCCCGACCACACCGGCGGCAACGCGGCCATCAAGGAAGCGCATGGCGCGACCGTGATCGCGCCTGCTGCGGAAGCGGCGCGCATTCCCACCGCCGACCGGCTGGTGGCGGAGGGCGACCGCGTGTCGCTGGGGGCGCATGAGGCCGTGGTGATGGAGGTACCAGCGCATACGGCGGGGCACATCGCCTATCATTTCGAGGGCGACGCCGTGGCGTTCGTGGGCGACACGCTGTTCGCCATGGGCTGCGGTAGGCTGTTCGAGGGGACGGCGGGCCAGATGTTCGCGAACATGCAGCGGTTCGCAGGCCTGCCGGACGAAACCGTCATCTATTGCGCGCACGAATATACCCAGTCGAACGGACGCTTCGCGCTGGTAGCCGAGCCGGACAATGACGCGATCCGTCGCCGGATGGCAAAGGTCGATGCGGCGCGTGCCGCAGGCGAGCCGACTGTGCCGACGACCATCGGGGCCGAACGCGCGACCAACCCGTTCCTGCGCGCCGAAAGCGCCGAAAAACTGGCGGAACTGCGCGCAGCGAAAGATGGTTTTTCCGGGTAAACCGGTGTAGCATCGTCTTGTCACCAGGGGGCGAGCCACCCGAAGGAGGTCGCCATGTTACGTTCGATGATTGCCGCCAGCGCCGCCGCCATGCTGGCGAGTTGCGCCATGTCTCCCGCCGAACAGGCGCGGCAGGATAGCGTTGCGGCGCGCGAGGAAGCGCGACTGGCGGAAGCGCTCGAAGGGTTTGAATCGACCGGACGCACCAGCAGCTGCGTGCCCCGGTTCGAGGTGCGTCAGACCAAGCTCTACGACGGTGCGATCCTGTTCGAACGGTCGCGCGACCATGTCTATCGCAGCGATGTCGGTCCGGGTTGCGGGCGCAATCGCGACGACATTCTGGTGTTCAAGAGCGTCAACGGATCCTCCTATTGCGCCGGCGATATCGTCCAGCTTCGGTCGCGGTCGGGCGGGTTCTTCTCGGGCACATGCAGCCTGGGCGAGTTCACCGAACTGAAGCGCGATGCGCGCTAGCGCAATTGCGGTAGCTGCGGCAGCGTTGGTGATCGCGGGATGCGCGGCCACGCCCGAACAGATGGCCGAGGCGGAGTCCGCGCGCGCGGCCGAACTGGCCGATGCGCTCGACGGATATTCGCCCGGCGTGGCCCAGGACTGCATGCCGATCGATCGCACCAACGGTCCGCAGATCATCGGCGGCGGGGTGGTGCTGTACCGGGAAAGCGGGCGGCGCATCTGGCTGGCACGGACCGAGGGCGAATGCCCGTGGCTGCGCCGCGACGGGGTGATGGTGACGGAGGTGTTCGGCACTCAGTTGTGCCGCACCGACCGGTTCCGGGTGGTCGATCGCGGGAGCAGCATTCCGTCGGGCCATTGCCGGTTCGGCAGTTTTACGCCGTACGAGCGGAATTGATTGCCAGTAGCGTCAAAACCGTTCGTGCTTCGACAAGCTCGGCACGAACGGCGTAGGGTTATTCGCGATTACAACACATACCGGCTGAGATCGGTGTTCCGCGCGACTTCGCTCAACTGCTTGTCGACATAGGCCGCGTCCACCGTCAGCGTCTCGCCGCCGCGATCCTCGGCGTCGAAGCTGACTTCCTCGAGCAGCTTTTCCATCACCGTCTGCAACCGCCGCGCGCCGATATTCTCGACCTCCGCATTCACCTCGGCGGCGATGCGGGCGATCGCCTTGATGCCGTCTTCGGTGAAGTCGATGGTGACGCCTTCGGTTTCGATCAGCGCCTTGTACTGCTGGGGCAATGACGCCTTGGTGTCCGACAGGATGGCGATGAAATCCTCTTCGGTCAGCGCCTTCAGCTCGACGCGGATCGGCAGGCGACCCTGAAGCTCGGGGAGCAGGTCGCTGGGCTTGGCGACGTGGAACGCGCCGCTGGCGATGAACAGGATATGGTCGGTCTTCATCGGACCGTATTTGGTCGAAACCGTGGTGCCCTCGATCAGCGGCAACAGGTCGCGCTGCACACCCTCACGGCTGACGCTGCCGCCGCGCACATCGCTGACCGCGATCTTGTCGATCTCGTCGAGGAACACGATGCCGTTGGCCTCTGCATCGGCGAGCGCGGAACGGCTGACCTCGTCCTGGTCGAGCCGCTTGTCGGCTTCCTCCTCGACCAGCTTGGCCCAGGCGGCATGGACGTTCAGCTTGCGGCGCTGGAGGCGGGGGCCGCCCAGACCTTTCATCATCTCGCCCAGATTGATCATCTGCGCGCCCGCACCGGGCAGTTCGAATGGCATCGAGGGTGCGGCCTCCAGCTCGATTTCGATTTCGGTATTGTCGAGATGACCGTCGTTCAGACGCTGGCGGAACGCTTCGCGCGTCGCCTGGCTGGCATCCTTGCCGGTCAGCGCGTCGAGCAGGCGCGTCATCGCCGCGGCCTCTGCCTTGTCCTTTACTGCGACGCGGCGGCGTTCCTTCTCCAGCCGCACGGCTTCCTCGACCAGATCGCGGGCGATCTGTTCGACGTCGCGCCCGACATAGCCGACCTCGGTGAACTTGGTCGCCTCGATCTTGATGAAGGGGGCGTCCGCCAGCTTCGCCAGGCGGCGGCTGATCTCGGTCTTGCCGCACCCCGTCGGGCCGATCATCAGGATGTTCTTCGGCGACACCTCGTCGCGCAGATCGGGCGACAGTTTCTGGCGGCGCCAGCGGTTGCGCATCGCGACGGCGACCGCGCGCTTGGCTTCCTTCTGACCGATGATGTGCGCGTCCAATGCGGCGACGATCGCCTTGGGGGTAAGGGCTTCGTTCATGATGGGAGATGGGGTCCGTCTGTTCTGGTTCGTTGCTGCACAAGATGGCCCCGCGATGGCGCGGTTCAAGCCGGGCAGGTCCAGTTCGCGGCGACGCGGGCATGGCTGCGGACGATGCCGTCGATGTCGGATGCTTGCGGGGTCGCGTCCCATTGCTCTCGTTCCCAGGTGCCGCCGAGGACGATGCCATCGGCGCGCGGGAACATATATCCTTCGCTGACCCCGTACGCGTAATCGACTTCGGGCTGGGGCAGCAGCACGGCAAGCTGGCCGCGGACGGGCGTAAGTTCGGTGTCGCCGAACAATTGATGGCTGCCCAGGCCGGTGCAGTTGAAGATCGTGTTTTCGGGAAGCGCGGCAAGATCGGCGGGACTCGCGAAATCGCGCACGACGATGCGTCCGCCTGCGCGCTGGAAATCGGCGATCATCCGGGAAAGGTAACGCCCGGTCTCCACATACATGGTGTCGAACCGGCGCATCATGCCTTCGCCGAACGAATGCTGGCCCCGGGCAAACTGAGCAAGCGCCGGTTGATAGGCAAGCAACCAGGCCTCGTTGTCATCGGTGCGGATGGGGCCGGTTTGCCACGTCGGCACCCAATGGATGCCGTAATCGTCGCCGATCATGATCTGGAAGCGCCGCCAGCTATAGTCCATCGCCGCGCGGTACTGGCGCTGCCATTCGGGGCTTACCCGATCCTCGTCATAATGACCGGTCGGCACGATCTGGCCGCCCGCGATGTCCGAGGTGGTGTGTGGCGGGAGCGCCTTTGCGTAGAGGGTGACCGCAAAACCCGCTTCCTGCGCCAGCCGGGCGGTGGCGAGGCCGACCGCGCCCGCACCGATGACCGCGACAGGTCCGGTCATGCCGGGCACGCCGAGATTGGTGGCAAGGCGGCTGGTCCCCCAACTGAGCGTGATGCCTGCACCACCATGGCCGTAATTATGGATCAGGCGTTTGGCGCCGAGCGCTTCGGCACGGACGACGAAGCCCGAGGCGCGATAGGGACGCAGGCCGGCAACGGTGCGGATGACGCGGTTGGCGGCGACGTTGACCCGCGGGGGGCAGGGCGCGGCGCTGGTGCGCGGCGGGGTGGCGAGGGTGGTCGCGCAGCCGGGGAGGAGCAGGCTGGTCGCGGCGAGCGGTGCGGTGCGCAGCAGGGCGCGGCGTTCTAGCATTGGGCAGCCGCTCTCCGTTTGTGCTCCATCACCCCGAACTTGTTCCGGGGTCCACCACGCCGATTGAGCAACGATTGAGTTTGAACCGGTGCGCGTGCCGCTCGGTGGACCCCGGAACAGGTCCGGGGTGACGGCTGGTAAAGCGCAGGCGGGGGTGAGATCAGGCGGCGCTCTCCAGCGTTTCGACGGTGAGGTTCTCGTTGGTATAGACGCAGACGTCGGCCGCAATCTTCATCGCCTTGCGGCAGATCGTCTCGGCATCGGCTTCATATTCGACCAGCGCGCGAGCCGCCGCCAGCGCATAATTGCCGCCCGATCCAATCGCCGCGATGCCGTTATCGGGTTCTAGCACGTCGCCGTTTCCGGTCACCACCAACGTCACATTCTTGTCCGCGACGATCAGCATCGCTTCCAGGTTGCGGAGATATTTGTCGGTGCGCCAGTCCTTGGCGAGTTCGACGCAGGCGCGCAGCAACTGACCCTGATGGCGTTCCAGCTTTGCCTCCAGCCGTTCGAACAGGGTGAAGGCGTCGGCCGTCGCGCCCGCAAAGCCTGCGATTACGTCGCCACCCGCCAGCGGGCGGACCTTCTTTGCGTTGGGCTTCATCACGGTCTGGCCCATCGACACCTGGCCGTCGCCTGCGATGACGACGCGGCCATTGCGGCGGACGGAAAGGATGGTGGTGCCGTGCCACACGGGAGGTTTCTCGCTCATCGCCGCCATATGGGGGCGGGGCGGGGGGAGAGGCAAGGGTCACTCCCCTCCCGCGAGCGGGAGGGGGTGTTTGCTTATTTCTCTACGCCTTTGACCTTCCCCCAGGTGCGCGCGGCGGTGTAGCCCAGATAGCCGGTGCCGAAGAGCGCGTATAGTTCCTCCGGCAATCCGCGGAGATAGGCGGTCATGAACCGCGCGATCCCCTCCGCCATGCTGGGCTGGACCGCGCCGATCAGGCCCATCGGGATCGACCACAGCACCAGTGCATACATGACATAGAGAAAACTCGGCCGCGCACGGCTGGTCCAGGGATCGGTCGAATTGGCTTCCGCGACGATCGCGGTCAGTTGGGTGCGGGTGGCCTCCATTTCCTGGCTGCCCTCCAGCTTCAGCAATTCGAGCTTGGCGGCGTCGCGCGCCTTGGGATCGGGGATGATCTTGTCGATCAACTGGGCGAGGGGACCGATCAGGCCGGTGACGATGCTCATGTTCGCAGGCTCCATTCCTCAACAATTGGCAAGGTTGACACTCTCGCGGGATTTTCAGCCGATCCGGTGGGCCAGCCAGCCGTAGAGAAAGGCCTCGTTCGCGGGGCGCTGTTCGGCGAGGCGGACATAGCGTTCGCCCTGAAGTGCATCGACTGCCTTAACCAATACGGTTTCTCCACTCGCGCCGCGGGTGGCGAGGAAGGCGTCGAGCGCGGCGAGCGTGATCGGACCGATCGCGCCGTCAACGCGCAGGTCGGGATAATCGGTCGCACCCCGGTTGAGCGCGTTCAGGGCGCGCTGGAGAAAGGTCGCGGCGACCGCCGGACCCATGTTGACGCCGGTGTCGAACATCTCCGCCGCGAGTGCGGGCGCACGCTGCGCGATGCGGTCGAACGCCGGGCGTAGCCAATAGAGCCGCCGATAGATGGCGACGGCCTCCTGGCGCGGAAATGTGCGCAAGTCGCCAGTGTAGCCATGCTGTCGGGCGACCGCTTGAGTGATGCCCCAACGGGTCGGGCCGCCACGGTCGGCCGGGTGGTTCACATAACCGCCCTCGCGGTCGATGACCTCGTCGATGAGTCGGTCGATGGCTGACATAGGATGCTCCCCGAAAAGTAAAGACTAACCAGAAGGGTTCGATGTAGGAAAGTAAAAAGAACAAAAGAAAAACATTTCGAATGGGGAAGGGGGTGGATGTGGAGCCGAGAGCGTGCTGTGAAGGGCGACCATCTTGAGGAGCCGAATTGACCGATACGCCCGCCCCCCGCCGCCTGCACCGCATCGTCGCCGCGCTCGATCGCTGGGGGGAGCGCGCGGCGCATCGGGTGTCCGGGCCGTCAGGCTATGACGGCAAGGTGCGGATGCTGGCCTATGCCGGGTATCGCAACGCGACGCGCTTGCGGGTCAAGGGGCGCATCGTGCGGTATCAGGAACCGCTCGACGCCGCGCGGAAATGGGCGCGGTTCCGGGCGATGCTGGCGATCTACAACAGCCGCGAGCTACCGGATGTCGCGGTGCGGCTGGTGGGATACGGGCATGACGTGACCGTCCGCACCGATGGCGAGGGCTATTTCGACTTCGACCTGACAATCGACACGCCGCTGCCGCCGCATAGCGCATGGGAATCGGCAATGCTGTCCACACCCGAGCGCGAGATGCAGAAACCCGCCGTCGAGGTGCCGATTCTGGCACCGGGGGAGGATCACCCTTATGGCATCATCTCCGACATCGACGACACGGTGATCGAAACCGGCGCGACCAATTTCCTGAAGAACTGGCGGCGCGTGCTGGTCGAACAGCCCGGCGACCGGCTGGCGGTGCCGGGTGCATCGACGCTCTATCGCACGATCGCAGTCGATCATGCGGCGCCCAAGCGGCCATTCTTCTATGTTTCGTCCTCGCCGTGGAACCTCTACGGCTTTCTAACCGAGTTCATGGCGTTGAACCATATTCCCCACGGACCGATGTTCCTGAAAGATTACGGAATCGACCGGACCAAGTTCATCTCGACCGGGCACGCCGCGCACAAGCTGGAAGCGATCGAGGGGGTGCTCGCCTTCTATCCCGATTTCCGTTTCGTGCTGATCGGCGACAATGGCCAGGCCGATGTCGCGATCTATGCTCAGGCGGTCGCGGATTTTCCGGGGCGGGTGGCGGCGGTGTTCATCCGCGATGTGGACGGGTCTTGTCGCGAAGGGGCGAAAGCTGTGTTGCTTGCCGACATCGAAGCCGCAGGCGTGCCGACCTATTGCGGCGCCGGGCTGGGCGATGCCGTTGCAGCATTTTCGGCGCTGGGGATGGACGACCCGACGGAGGCGGCGGGCGCGGTCGCGGCGTCGTGAGCGGCTTGCCCGCCCTCTACAGCTTCCGCCGCTGTCCCTATGCCATGCGCGCGCGGATGGCCTTGCTGGAAAGCGGGACCGAGGTCGAACTGCGCGAGGTGGTGTTGCGCGACAAGCCCGCGGCGATGCTGGCGGCCTCGCCCAAGGGAACGGTTCCGGTGCTGGTGCTGCCCGATGGTCGGGTGATCGATGAAAGCCTTTCGATCATGCGGTGGGCCTTGGGTCGGAACGACCCTTTCGACTGGCTGGCGCGCGATGACGGGGAGTTGGTCGCCGATTGCGACGCGACGTTCAAACACCATCTCGACCGCTATAAATATCCCGACCGGCATGGCAGCGATCCGGTCGAACATCGTGGCGGCGGGCTGGCGTGGCTGGGCGGGCTGGAGGCGCGGATGGCGGGCGCCGAAAATCTGTGCGGCGATGCGGCGGGACTGGCCGACATCGCGATCTTTCCGTTCGTGCGCCAGTTCGCCGCGACCGACCGGAACTGGTGGGAGGCGCAGGAATTGCCGCGCGTGCGGGCCTGGCTGGACCAGCATGTCGGCTCCGACCGATTCGCGCGCGCGATGCTGCGCGTGCCGCCGTGGCGCGCGGGCGATGCGCCGGTGCGGCTGGGGTGAGTTTTGCGGTTTGGTCACCGGGCCGTTAGGTTCGATCCCATGAGCAGACGACCGACAGTTCGCTCCGCAACGATCCGCGCGGCTTTGATGATGGGCGTCGCGGGGTGCGGAGTCGAAGCGCAGGAGCCTGTCAGCCCGACGCTGCTCCGCGACGTGACCGCGACCCATGTTCCGTCTGCGCCGACGCTCCACGCGCTCGACATCGCGCTCGCCGATGTCGATGGCGACGGCGATCTCGACGCGGTGCTGGCGGTAGAGGGGGAGGCGAACCGGCTCTACCTGAACGACGGGCAGGGACGATTTACCTGGAAACAGGGCGCGTTCGCGAACGTAAAGCGGGACACCGAGCATGTCCGCACCGCCGATTTCAACCGCGACGGCCATGCCGATTTCGTGTTCGTGACCGAGGACGACCGCGTACACCAACTCTATCTGGGGCGCGGCGACGGCAGTTTCGTCGATGCCAGCGACCGGATCATGGTGCAGGGCGAGGCGAACGGGCTGGCGGTCGGCGACGTGAATGGCGACGGGCTGCCGGACATCGTCATCGGCACGTCTGGGGCCAAGGGCGATGACGGCGACGGGCAGAATTTTCTGCTGCTGAACGACCCCGCGCGGCCCGGCCATTTCATCGACGCAACGCGCACCCATCTGCCCGAATGGCGCGACGATACGCAGGGGCTCGCGCTAGCCGATGTCGATGGCGACGGGCACCCCGATCTGGTGATCGGCAACGAGGTGCCCAGGAACCGGCTGCTGCTGAACGACGGCCACGGCACGTTCGCCGAAGGGTCGGATCGGTTGCAACTCGTCACCGATCTCCACACGCGAGAGGCGCATGTGTTCGACGCCAATAATGACGGGCGCATGGACATCCTGTTCTTCAACCTGACGAGCAATGCGGGCGACTATGAAATGGACCCGCAGAACCGGCTGCTGATCCAGGATGGCGACGGCCGGTTCGTCGATGAAACCGACCGGCGCCTGCCCAAGAACGGCTTTTCGAGCTGGGGCGGGACGGTGATGGACGTCAACGGTGACGGACACCCCGACCTGATCGTCGGCGCGATCGAGGTGCCGGGGTTCAAACCGTCGCGGCTGCGCGCCTATCTGAACGACGGGCAGGGCCATTTCCACGACGCGACCGATCGGGTCGTGCCCGCCGTCACCACCGGGCGGCACTGGTCGATGGCCGTGGGCGACGTGAATGGCGACGGCATCGACGACGTGTTCGTCGGCGGCTGGGGCACGCAGCTGCGGCTGCTGCTGGGGACGCGAAAGCCGTCCTAGCGTCGGCGGCAGGGAGCGGGCACGCTGGGGGTGCGTCGCAACCGAAGGTTGACCTGAGTGGCTGTGACCGCGAGGGTTGCGATGAATGAACGACAGGCGGCAGACGCGACCGCACAAAGTGGGGCGATAGAATCGGATGAAAGCTATATTCGGGCGCTGGTTCGCCATCGCCTTGTGGAAACGCATCCTGGGTGCCCTGGTTTTGGGGGCGATCGTCGGCTGGTTCGTGGGCGAAGCGGCGGTCGATATCAAATGGATCGGCGATCTGTTCATTCGCATGATCCGAATGCTGATCGTGCCATTGGTGTTCGTGACATTGGTATCGGGCGTCGCGTCGATGAAGGAGCCGGCGCGGCTGGGGTCGATCGGCATAAAGGCGGTCGGCCTGTATCTGGCCACGACATTTGCCGCGATCCTGATCGGCATCGTGCTGGCCGTGGTCCTGCGACCGGGATCGACGGTCGATCTGAGCGGAGCGGAGGCGCTGACACTGGGCGAGCCGGTGCCGATGGCCGACCGCCTGCTGGCGATCGTGCCGGAAAACGTCTTTGCCGCCTTTGCGGCGGGCGATGTGCTGGCGATCATCTTTTTCGCGATGCTGCTGGGCGCCGGCATCCTGGTCGCAGGCGAACGCGCGGCCCCCGTCACGCGGCTGTTCGACGCGGGCGCCGACGTGATGCTGAAGGTGACCAACATCGTCATGGAAGTGGCACCGATCGGCGTATTCGCGCTGGTCGCCTGGGTGATGGGCACCGAAGGGCCGGGGGCGTTCGTCAACGTGTTCCTTCTGGCGATGGTGGTCTATGTCGGCGGGCTGATCCATATGCTGGTCACGCACGGAACGATGGTGCGGGTGCTGGCCGGAATGCCGATCGGCAAATTCTTTCTGGGTGCGCGCGAGCCGCAATTGCTGGCCTATTCCACCAGTTCGAGTGCGGCGACCTTGCCTGCGACGCTGCGCGCCGCCGAAATCAAGATGGGGATCAAGCCGCCGGTGGCGGGATCGGTGCTGCCGCTGGGCGCGACGATCAATATGGACGGGACCGCCCTATATGTCGCGGCGGTTGCCGTCTTCGGGGCGCAGATCTTCGGCGTGGAATTGAGCCTGTTCGATTATGCGATGATCGCGGTGACGACGACGCTGGTGTCGATCGGGACCGCGTCGGTGCCGTCGGCGTCGCTGTTCCTGATGGCGGTGGTGTTGGACGTGATCGGCATTTCGCCGGGGCAGGCGGCGCTGATCATCGGGTTCCTGCTGCCATTCGACCGCATCCTCGACATGTGGCGCACGGTCGTCAACGTGACCGGCGATCTGGCGGTCGCCACCACGGTCGCGCATTGGGAAGGGGAGATCGAGCCGATCGCAGAACCCTCGACTGCCCGACCCTAAAAGCGCAGTCCGAGAGCAAAGCCGCCGAGCAGATAGCAAATCCCGGTAATCAGCACGATGCCGACGATGTTCAGCACGACGCCACCGCGCGCCATCTGGGCGATGGTGACCGCGCCGGTGCTGAATACGATTGCGTTGGGCGGCGTGCCGACCGGCAGCATGAACGCGCAGGTCGCGGCAAAGGCCACCGGGATCAGCAGCGTCATCGGATCGGCGCCGATGCCGAGCGCGACACCGCCCAGCAATGGCACGAACGTCGCGGCGGTCGCGGTGTTGCTGGTCACCTCGGTCAGGAAGATGACCAGCGCGACGACGACCGCGATCAGCAGCAGGATCGGCAGCACGCCCAGTCCGCCCAGCTGATCGCCCAGCCAGCGGTCGAGCCCGGTGCCCGCCACGGCGCTCGCCAGGCTCAATCCGCCGCCGAACAGCAGCAGCACGCCCCAGGGCAGTCCTTCCTCGGCGTCCTTCCAGTCGAGCAGCATTTCGCGCCGACCGCGACCGGGGATCAGGAACATGGCAAGCCCCGCGCCGATCGCGATCGCGGTATCGTCCATCCGCCCGAACCCGCCCAACCGGTCGGCGACGCCGGGAATCGTCGCGAGCAGGCCGGGCACGACCCACAGGAATGCCGCGCCTGCAAAGACCAGCGCGACCATCTTCTCGCCCTGGCTCGCGGGTCCGAGTTTCGCGATCTCTTCATCGATCATCGCGCGACCGCCGGGAAGCGCCGGAAGGTCGAACCGGTAGAGCAGCTGCGTCATCAGCACCCAGGCGATCAGGATGAAGCCGAGCGCCAGCGGCACCCCCAGCATCATCCATTCGAGAAACCCGATCTGACGCCCCAGTTCGTCAGCGGCATAACCCGCGACGATCGCATTGGGCGGACTGCCGAGCAGGGTGCCGAGACCACCGATGCTCGCCGCCCAGGCGATGGCCAGCATCAGGCAGACGCCGAACCGGCGGACATTCTCGTCGCCGTCGAGGAAATCGACCTGTCCCTTGCGATGCGGCTGCGCGGTCGCCGGGGCAATGCCGCCGTCGCGGCGCTCGGCAACCAGCGCCAGCAGCGAAAAGCCGATCGGCAGCATCATCAACGTGGTCGCGGTGTTCGATACCCACATCGACAGGAACCCCGTCGCCAGCATCATGCCCAGCACGATCCGGTGCGGCGACACGCCGACCCGTCGCAGCGTCAGAAGCGCGATACGGCGATGGAGATTCCATTTCTCCATCGCGATCGCGATCAGGAAGCCGCCGAGGAACAGGAACACGATCGAACTGGCATAGGGTGCGGTGGTCTCCGCCACCGACCGCTCGGTCAGCGCGGGGACCAGAACGATCGGAAGCAGCGACGTCGCGGCAAGCGGCACCGCTTCGCTCATCCACCATACCGCCATCAGCACGGCGATCGCCGCGACGATCCGCGCATCCTCGGGCATCGAACCGCCGCCGCTCACCAGCCAGACGAGCAAGGCGGCGATTACGCCCGCGGCCCTGAGCGACCAGATCAGCCGCGCCGATCGGCCCGGTTTGCGTGTGTCGTCGCTGTCTGCCTTATCCATCGGGCCGGACCCTAATCGCTCCGCACGGAATCGGCGACCCCTTCCGAAGCGCGCGTGCTGCCGCTCGCATCGAGCCGGGCGAGCAAGGCCATGACCTCCGCATCGCCGCGCCACCGCGTCGCCATCCGGCGCACCAGGTTCATCGAATGCCAGCGTTCGCCGAGGATGGCGGCTTCGCGCATCAATTGCTCCATCGCTTCCCGGTCGCCCATCGCCGAGGCGTAGAAGGCCGGCGAAATCCGGGTCTGGCGCGCACCCTCGGCGAATTCGCGGCGGGCATCGGCAATCAATATGCGGTGCGCGGTCGATGGATCGCGGGCGACCGCCCGGTCCAGCCGGTCGGCCAGCGCCAGCATCCGTCGTTCGCCACGCAGTCGGGCGGCTTCGCGAAACTCGCGCGCATATCCCGCAATGTCGCCGCCCGAAATATAGGCCCAGGCCAGGCAGTTGCGGATCGTCGCATCGTCGGGATAGCGATCCTTCAGTGCGTTCAGCCGGTTGATCGCGCGGGCGTCGCGTCCGGCCTGCCAGTCGGCGCAGGCGCGTTCGACTTCGATCGCGGGGGTTCCGGGCAAGAGCACGCGTGCCCGGTCATAGGCGCGCGCGGCATTGGCATGGTCGCCGCGATCGGCGAGCATGTTGGCATACCAGAAGTGCGTCAGCCCGTCTTTCGGATCGATCGACAATGCGCGGCGGAACGATGCGTCTGCTTCCTGAGCGCGGTCGTGCCACCAATATTGGATGAAACCGCGCGCGCGGTGCGCGCTGGCCAGGCCGGAATCCAGACGCAATGCGCGATCGACCGCATCCTGCGCCTGACCATAGGCTTGCGCTTCGGTCGCATCGCCATACTCCCGGCTGATCAGCCAGGCTTCCGCCAATCCGACATGCGCGGGGGCGAATTCGGGATCGCGAGCAATGACGCGTGCGTAAAGTGCGATCGACTGGCGCAGGGACTCGGCGGTGCGCTGCGCCCACAGGTCGCGCGCCGCGGCATAGTCCGCGGCGGCGACGGGGTCGGTGGGGAGCGGCGAAGGAGCGCGGACTCCATCGACGGAGGGTGCGACCGGTTCGCGACCGTGCAGGGCGATGGCGCCGATACCGATGAGCGGAACCAGGCCAAACAAGGCCCAGCGCGCACCCCATATGCGCGCATGCGCCGCAGATGTTGGCAATGCCGATCCGGGCTCGGCATCGGGTGGTGCGTCTGTGGGTGGTGGCGGCGCAGCGGTATCCGTCGGCGGAGGGGCTGCATCGGGCATGTCCGAAGAGGGATCCTCGACATCGACCTGGCGAAGCGCCCAGCTCGCCAGTTCATGTTCGAACGCGAATACCGAACCTTGCACCCCGCCCGGCATCCGGTGAACGGGCAGCGCGCGGTCGCGTGCCCAGCGCATGACGGTGGTTCGATCCCGCCGAAAATAATGCGCGATGGCCTTCCATCCATCGAGTCGCTTGTCGGCAGGTGCATCGGGCATCGAAGTTGGTTCTTCCATGCATTTACATCGGGTCGCGACCTATGCGGCGACGGGAAAGTGGCTGTTTCCAACGCAAACACGCGAAATGGCGAACGATTCCATTTCCTGATCCGATCATATGCAACAGAATGCAACAATTTGCGACATCGCCTTTTCGGCGTCACCAGTGCAGGTTCCGGGCATCGCCAGACTCGATTGCGTCCGGCGAACAGGTCAATGCTTTGGGGGAAACGCGGAGGCGAAGCGACCGTTCGGTCGAGACCGTGAAGCCTTACAATCCAAAGCCAAATTTGTCGGATGGCGCACGCCGCTGACAACCCGGTGCCTCAGCCCCAGCCTTTGCGACCCGGGCGTAGGGCGGGCACCGGGAACTTTTCCCAATCGCTAAATCCAGAGGAGGCGGGGCAAGCCTGCCCTCCTGGCCGGATGAACCCGCGCGCGGAAACGACGCGTAGCGGGTCGCAACCGGCGGTATGAGAGAGACTTGGTGAAATTGGTCGGGACGACAGGATTCGAACCTGCGACCCCCACACCCCCAGTGTGATGCGCTACCAGGCTGCGCTACGTCCCGACCGAGCGCGTGCCTCTAGGCGCTCGGGGACGGTCTGGCAAGACGGTGTTCGCGCGCAGGCAAACGGCGAGGCGTGCGTTGGCTGCGGCATATCCTTGCCCGGAACCTTCGTGCGTGATAGCGCGCGGCGCTTGTGCGGCGGCTTGCGTCTCCGCAACACCCATTCACGAACGTATCGGGACATCATGTTCATCAGCCCTGCATTCGCACAGACCGCCGACGGCGCGGCATCCGGGGGGACCGCCGGTGCGCTGGTTTCGTTCCTGCCGCTGCTGCTGATCTTCGTCGCATTCTACTTTCTGCTGATTCGCCCCCAGCAACGCCGCATGAAGACGCTGCAAAAGTCGATCGAGGCGGTGAAGAAGGGCGATCAGGTCGTTACCGCCGGCGGTCTGCTGGGCAAGGTGACCAAGGTCGAGGACAAGTTCGTCGAGCTGGAACTGGGTCAGGGCGTCAAGGTTCGCGCGGTCAAGGCGACGCTGGCCGAGATCATGCCGCTCGGCTCCGGTAAGCCGGCGAACGACTGATGCTCGACTTTCCGCGCTGGAAGGTCTGGGCGACGTGGATCACCATCGTCGTCCTGTGCCTGTGCGCCGTCCCCAGCTTCCTGCCGGGCAGCGTCCGCGATCAGCTTCCCGGCTGGGCGAAGCCGACGGTCAACCTCGGCCTCGATCTCGCGGGCGGGAGCTATATCCTGCTCGAAGCGCAGCCCGAGGATGTCCGCACCACACGGCTGGAGTCGATGCGCGACAGCGTCGAGCAAGCGATGCGGACCAATCCGCGCATCCAGATCGGCGACATTTCGACGCGTGACGGTCGCCTGACGTTCATGGTGCGCGACGCGAGCCAGGTCGATGCGGTACGCGAGCGGCTGTTGCCGATGACGCAGGGTGCCGGGCTGACCGGCCAGCGCGACTGGAACATCGAAGTCGTCGATTCAACGCGCTTCGTCCTGACCCAGACCGAAGCCGGGCTGAGCCAGGCGCTCGACCGGGCGATGGTCGATGCGACCGAAGTCGTGCGCCGCCGTATCGACGAACTGGGCACGCGCGAACCGACCATCATCCGTCAGGGTTCGAACCGCATCGTCGTGCAGGTGCCGGGCCTCGCCGATCCCGAACAGTTGAAGGACTTGCTCGGCCGCACCGCCGTCCTCGAATTCAAGCTGGTCGATTTCAACGCCGATCCGGCGGAAATCACCGCCGGACGCGCGCCGATCGGCAGCGAAATCCTGCCCTATCCGACCAATCCCGGCGGCGTGCCGGTGATCGCGGTCAACCGGTCGACGATCATCTCGGGCGATCAATTGTCTGATGCGCGGCAGGAATTCGATCCGCAGACCGGCGCTCCGGTCGTGTCGATCACCTTCAATGCCGAGGGCGGTCGCCGCTTTGCGCGCACGACGCAGGAAAATGCCGGACGTCCTTTCGCGATCATCGTCGACGATCAGGTGATTTCCGCCCCAAACATCAACGAACCGATTCTGGGCGGTCGCGCCCAGATTTCGGGCGGTTTCACCGTCGAAAGCGCCAATGAACTGGCGATCGCCCTGCGCTCGGGCAAGCTGCCCGTCGCGCTGACGGTGATCGAGGAATCGACGATCAGCCCCGAGCTCGGCGCCGATTCGATCGAAAGCGGGATCATCGCCGGCGTCGTCGGTACGGTCGCGATTCTGTTGCTGATGCTGTTCGCCTATGTCCGTTTCGGCGTGTACGCCAATCTGGCGCTGGTCGTGAACGTGGTGATGATCATCGGCGTGATGGCGATCTTCAACGCGACGCTGACCTTGCCGGGGATTGCGGGTTTCGTGCTGACGATCGGTGCGGCGGTCGACGCCAACGTGCTCATCAACGAACGCATCCGCGAGGAACAGCGAAAAGGGCGCACGATCAACACCGCGATCGAATTCGGCTACAAGGAAGCGAGCCGGGCGATCTTCGACGCGAACATCACCAACGTCATCGCGGCTGCCATCATGTTCATTTTCGGCGCGGGGCCGGTGCGCGGCTTTGCGGTGGTTCTGACCATCGGCATCGTCACCTCGGTGTTCACCGCGGTTACCTTTACCCGCCTGATGGTGGCGGGTTGGCTCAAGACCCGGCCCAAGCAGCTGGTGATCTGAGGATAATATGATGCGTCCCTTGAAGCTCGTTCCCGACAACACCAACATCGACTGGATGGCGTGGCGGCGGGTGGCGACCGTCTTTTCGATCCTGATGGTCATCGCCTCGATCGTCCTGCTGGGCGTCCGCGGCCTCAATTTCGGCATCGATTTCGTCGGTGGCCAGGTGGTGCGCGTCAGCTTCGCCCAGCCGGTGCAGCTCGATGAATTGCGCAGCCGCGTGGATACGCTGGGGATGGGCGAATCGACCATCCAGCAATTCGGCAGCGCACAGGACATCGCGATCCGCCTGCCGGTGCCCGAGGGCAGCGAAGCGGCCGCCAGCGAAAGCGCGACCGAAATCCGTCAGTTGATCGAAACCAGCTACCCCGGCGCTCAGGTCGGGTCGGTCGAGGCGGTGTCGGGCAAGGTCTCGGGCGAGCTGTTCCAGAAGGGATCTCTGGCGTTGTTCTTCGCGATGATCGCGATTTCCATCTATATCTGGTTCCGGTTCGAATGGCAGTTCGGGGTGGGCGCGTTGCTCGCGCTGGCGCAGGACATCATCGTCACGCTGGGATTCTTTGCCGCGACGCAATTGGAGTTCAACCTGAACACCATCGCCGCGCTGCTGACGATCATCGGCTATTCGCTGAACGACAAGATCGTCATTTTCGACCGGGTCCGCGAGAATCTGCGGAAATACCGCAAGATGGAAATTATCCCGTTGCTCAACCTGTCGATCAACGAAACGCTCGCGCGGACCGTGATGACGTCGCTGACGCTAGTGCTGGCGCTGTCGGCGCTGGTGTTCCTGGGGCCGGACGTGATCTTCGGATTCTCGCTCGCGATGCTGCTGGGGATCGCGATCGGCACCTATTCGTCGATGTTCGTCGGCAACGGCATCCTCATTCAGTTCAAGGTCGGACCCGGCACTTTCGCCCCGCGCGAAGGCGCGGCGGCGGCTGGCGCCGAGCGGGTGCGGGCGCGCGACGCCGAGGTCTGACGGGGATCGTTCCATGAAGATCGAACGCGATGCGCGCGGCGAGGGGCCGGTGATTTCCGGCATCGTCGGGCGCGGCTTTCGCGTCGATGACGGGGTGTATGAAGGACTGTTGATCTCCGCCACCCGCGCGGACGCGTGGAGCCCGCCGCCGATCGACAGGCTGGCAGAGGGCGATGTCGCGCCGCTGCTGACTTCCGCACCGTTGCCCGAATTCATTTTGCTGGGCACCGGATCGCGGCTGGTGCGACCGCCGCAATCCTTCATCGTCGCGCTCGAGGCCAAGGGCGTGGGCGTTGAGATAATGGACAGCCGCGCAGCCGCGCGGGCCTGGGGCGTGCTGCGCGCTGAACTGCGGGCGATCGCCGGGGCGCTTTATCCGCTCGACTGAAGCGATTTGGCGGGTGCGGAAATGGGTTCGCGCAAAGACGCAAAGAAGGTTTTTCACGCGGAGGCGCGGAGAAGAAGGTTTTTCGCACAGAGGCGAAGAGAACGTAAAGATTTTATCTTGCCGCGTAGGGGATTTGCTCGCTTCGTGCTGAGCATCGGAGGTTGAGAGCCGCTGTCGCGGCGAGCGCAATTCCTCCGCGTCTCCGCGCCTCCGCGTGAACCCGCTCTTCTTTGCGCCTTCGCGTCTTCGCGCGAACCATCATCTCCCCACCAACCGGGAAAGATGCGCGTGGAGTTGATCGCGGTTCGCGTCCCATGAATAGGCCGCGACGGTCGCGGCGGTGTCCGCTGGGGCAGGGGGATCGGCAAGCAGTTCGCCGATCGCGCTCGCAAAGGCGTCTGCATCCCGCGCCACGATCCGGCCCCCCGCAGACGATCGGACGATCTCGCGCGCGCCGCCTGCGTCCGGGATGACGATCGGCGTGCCGCTGGCGAGCGCTTCGACCCAGGCATTGGCGAGCCCTTCGCTCCACGAGGCAAGCGCCATGACATCGGCGGCGTTCATCCAGTCCGGGAGCTGCGCGTGCGGGACGCTGCCGATCAACCGGATGCGGTTCGCCACCCCCGACGCCGCGATCCGCGTCGCGAGCGCGGCCTGTTCCGGTCCCTGTCCGATGACGGCCAGCGTCACGCCGGGCAGCCGCGCGACCGCATCGATGACGATCGCGTGTCCCTTGCGCGGGATCAGCGCGCCGAGCGAGACCACCAGCGGCCCGGCGATGCCGAGCGCCGCCTTCGCCGCCGCCCGGTCGCGAACAACGAACAGATCGCGGTCGATGCCGGTGCGGTGGACCGTCACCTTGCCCCGATCGACGCCGAGCGCGGCGATATCGTCGGCCAATGCTTCGGATACGGCGAGGATGCCGTCCGCTTGCCGCGCGGCATCGCGAACCCGGCTCGCGGTTGCAGCGCTTCGGCCCCAGTGATGGATGTCGGCTCCGCGCGCCTTGATCGAAACGGGGATGCCATAGCGCCTGCCGAGCGCGATCGCGGCAGGCCCGTCGGGGAAGAAAAATTCCGCGTCGATGACATCGAAGGGCTTGGCCGCGTGGAGCGGATCGATCACGCGGGCGGCTGCGCGAACCAGGGCGGCGGCATGGAAACGCCCTCCAGTGCCGGGCAGCACCGTGAAGCGCGGGCGATGGATGGCGACGCCATTCCAGCGTTCCGTTTCGGGCACATCGTCAAATCGCCGATAATTGGCATGCCGGGACAATGGCCAGGGCGGAACGCCGATCCCGGCAACAACCGTCAGATCGACATCGGATTTACCGGCCAGCCCACGCGTCTGCTGTTCGACGAACACGCCGAAATTGGGGCGCGTGGCGTCGGGGTATAGCGTCGAGAGGGTCAGAACGCGGAGCATTGCGCGCGGGATAGCAGGTGCGGGTTAAGGAGGTGCTTTCCGATCCCGTGCTCGTGCGAAGGCCGAGTCCAGAGTGGCGGCCATTGCGTTATATCGCCCTGGATTCCCGCCTCCGTGGGGACACGGTGTCAGCATTCACCCCAGATCCCGTTCGTTTCGAGCGAAGTCGAGAAACGCGACCGAAGCGCTCAGATCGCGTTTCTCGACTTCGCTCGAAACGAACGGATGTTAAGGCGTTAGGTATTCTATCCCCGCGCTTTCGCCTGCGCCCGGAAACGGTGAAGCAGGGGTTCGGTATAGCCGCTGGGTTGGGCGACGCCCTCGAACACCAGCGCGCAGGCGGCCTGAAAGGCCAGACTGGTATCTTCATTGCCCGCCATCGGGCGATAGGCGGGATCGCCCGCATTCTGGGCATCGACCTTGGCAGCCATGCGGCGAAGCGCGGCATCGGCTTCTTCCCGCGTGGCGACGCCGTGCAGCAGCCAGTTGGCCATGTGCTGCGACGATATCCGCAGCGTCGCGCGGTCTTCCATCAGGCCGATGTCGTGGATGTCGGGGACTTTCGAACAGCCGACGCCTTGGTCGATCCAGCGGACGACATAGCCGAGGATTCCTTGGGCATTGTTGTCGAGTTCCTGAGCGATCTCGTCGGGCTGCCAGTTGCGCCCCTGCGCGACGGGGACGGTGAGAAGGGCGGACAGCGGCGCCACCGGCTCGCTGGCGCGTGTCGCCTGGCGCGCGAACACATCCACCGAGTGATAATGCGTCGCGTGGAGTGTCGCTGCGGTGGGTGAGGGCACCCAGGCGGTATTCGCGCCGCTCATCGGGTGGCCGATCTTCTGGTCCATCATGTCCGCCATGCGATCGGGCGCGGCCCACATGCCTTTGCCGATCTGGGCCTTGCCAGACAGGCCGCAGGCCAGGCCGATCTGGACGTTGCGGTCCTCATAGGCCTTGATCCAGTCGGACGTTTTCATCTCGCCCTTGCGGATCATCGGACCGGCGCGCATCGCGGTGTGCATCTCGTCGCCGGTGCGGTCGAGAAAGCCGGTGTTGATGAACACGATCCGGTGGCGCACCGCATGGATGCAGGCGGCGAGATTGGCGGAGGTTCGGCGCTCCTCGTCCATCACCCCGACCTTGATCGTGTGGCGCGTCAGGCCGAGCAAATCCTCAACCGCATCGAACAACCGGTCGGTGAAGGCGCACTCGTCGGGGCCGTGCATCTTGGGTTTGACGATGTAGATGCTGCCCGTGCGGCTGTTCGAGCGCGCGCCGCGCAGGTCGTGGAGCGCAATCAGGCTGGTGACGATCGCGTCCAATATGCCTTCGGGCGCTTCGCTGCCGTCGGAGAGGTGCACCGCAGGGGTGGTCATCAGGTGGCCGACATTGCGGACGAACAGCAACGCGCGTCCGGGCAAGGTGATGTCGCGGCCGTCGGGCGCGGTGTAATGGCGGTTGGACTCGAGGCTCCGGGTCAGCGTCTCTCCGCCCTTTTGGAATTGCGCGGACAGGTCGCCGCGCATCAGGCCCAGCCAGTTGGCGTAGGCCGCGACCTTGTCCTCGGCATCGACCGCCGCCACCGAATCCTCGAGGTCGCAGATGGTGGTGATCGCCGATTCGAGGATCACGTCGGCGATGCCCGCAGGATCGTCGCGGCCGATCGGGTGGTCGCGGTCGATCGCGATTTCGATGTGGAGGCCGTTGTGGCGGAAGAGGCGACCGTTTTCGCTTTGTCCGACATATTGGTCGGGGTCGCGCAGGGCGATGGCGTCGGGGTCTGTCAGGTCGGCCCATGATCCGCGTTCGAGCGGGATGGCTCGGTCGAGAAACTCCTTCGCCCAGGCAACGACTCGCGCCCCACGCGCCTTATCGTAAGCGCCGGGCGTGGGCAGGTCGCCCATCGCATCGGTGCCGTAGAGCGCGTCGTAGAGGCTGCCCCAGCGTGCGTTGGCAGCGTTGAGCAGAAAGCGGGCGTTGAGGATGGGCACGACCAGTTGCGGCCCGGCGGTGGTAGCAACCTCGGCATCGACATTATGGGGGTCGACCGCGAAGGGCTCGGGTTCGGGGACGAGATAGCCGATGTCGCGCAGAAACGCCTCGTCCACCGGCTCGCCTGCCTGATAACGGGCGTCGATCGCGGCTTGCAGTGCGTCGCGGCGGGCGAGCAGCGCTCGATTTTCCGGGGTGAAGGCAGCGAAGATGTCGGCCACGCCCTGCCAGAAAGCGGTCGGATCGATGCCGGTGCCGGGCAGCGCTTCGCCATCCAGAAACTCGGCGAGCTGATCAGCGATGTCGAGGCCTGCGCGTAGGGTCATCCACCTGTGCTCCGTTGTCATGCGCCGCAAGGGCGCGTCGTGATCGGGGCCTGGGGAGGCGCGTGTCTTCACTCGCGAAAATGCGCGGCGAGCGCAAGGGGGTGGATCGCATTGGTTGACTTAGGACCGTCGAAACGGCAAACTGGTATCAATTGTTACCAAAATGGAGTGCGCCGCCGTGGAGCATATGGACGTCAACCCGATGGGCCTCGATGGCTTCGAATTCTGCGAATTCACTTCAGTCGATCCCGACAAAATGGCCGCGCAGCTCGAACAGATGGGCTTTGTCGCGGCCTCGACGCATCCGACGCGCGATGTCGTTCGCTACAAGCAAGGGCGCATCAACATCCTGCTCAACCGCATGACCGACGGGCACGCGGCGCAGTTCCGCGCCGATCATGGCCCCTCCGCATCGGGTATGGCGTTCCGGGTGGCCGACGCGAAGGCAGCGTTCGACGCCGCGATCGCGCGCGGGGCCAAGGCCGCAGACGCGGCGACGGGCGCGCTGGGTGACGGTTATGCGCTGGAGGGGATCGGCGGATCGATGCTCTATCTTGTCGATCGGCACGGCGCGAAGGGCAGCCTTTACGACGACTGGAACGCGGTGCCCGGCGCCGAAGAGGCCGAACGCGAAAACTCGGTCGGGCTCGATCTGCTCGACCACCTGACCCACAATGTCCGGCGCGGGCAGATGCGGGTATGGAGCGAATTCTACAATTCGATCTTCGGGTTCGAGGAACAGAAATATTTCGACATCAAGGGCAAGGCGACGGGGCTGTTCAGCCAGGCGATGATCGCGCCCGACAAGGCGATCCGCATCCCGCTGAACGAAAGCCAGGACGACAAAAGCCAGATCGAGGAATATATCCGCGAATATAATGGCGAAGGCATCCAGCACCTCGCCTTCACCACCGACGATATCTACGACACGGTCGAGAAACTGCGCGCGCGCGGCGTGAAGTTGCAGGACACGATCGAGACCTATTACGAACTGATCGACAAGCGCGTGCCGGGGCATGGCGAGGATGTCGAGCGGCTGAAGAAGAACCGCATCCTGATCGACGGCGATGTGGGCGACGAGGGTATTTTGCTCCAGATCTTTACCGAGAATATGTTCGGGCCGATCTTTTTCGAGATCATTCAGCGCAAGGGGAATGAAGGGTTCGGAGCGGGGAATTTCCAGGCGTTGTATGAATCGATCGAACTGGATCAGATCCGTCGCGGGGTTATTACGGTCGACGCATAAGCGTCGGCCGGATGCCGAGCGAAGGCGAGGCCCCGCGACCGGCCAGCGCGGCGAGCCGCTGCATAAGGCGCGGCTCTGCCGCGTCTGACGCGGAGGCGGGTGACAAGGAATGGCTCGCCCGCCATCCTGGGCTCCCGCCTTCGCGGGAGCACGGTATGAGTATGGCGAGGTGGGACAAAAAATGACCAACTACATCCCCGGCTTCGGCAATCATGTCTCGACCGAGGCGGTTCCCGGCGCACTCCCGATCGGGCGCAATTCTCCGCAACGAACCCCCTTCGGCCTCTATGCCGAGCAACTTTCGGGCAGCGCCTTCACCGCGCCGCGGCACGAAAACCGGCGCTCGTGGCTCTATCGCCTGCGCCCCACCGCACAGCATGGTGCGTTCAAGCCTTATGACGGCGGCAGGCTGATCCGCAGCGCCCCCTTCGATGAAACACCGCCCAGCCCCAACCGGCTGCGTTGGGATCCCTTGCCGATGCCGGATGCGCCGACCGACTGGGTGGACGGGCTGACCACCTATGGCGGGACCGGCAACGTCGCCGACCAGTGCGGCGTCGGCATCCATGTCTATGCCGCGAACCGCGACATGGAGCGCGCCTTCTTTTCCGCCGATGGCGAATTGCTGATCGTGCCCGAACGGGGGGCGCTCGCGATCGACACCGAATTGGGGCGGATAGAGGTCGCACCGCTTCAGATCGCGCTCATCCCGCGCGGGATGCGGTTCCGGGTGCGGCTGACGGACGGCGCGGCGCGCGGCTATGTCTGCGAGAATTACGGCGCGCCGTTCCGGCTCCTTGATCTGGGACCGATTGGGTCGAACGGCCTCGCCAATCCGCGCGATTTCGAAGTGCCGGTGGCGTGGTTCGAGGACCGCGATACGCCTTGCGAAGTGATTCAGAAGTTTCAGGGCGGGCTGTGGACGACCAGACTCGACCATTCACCGTTCGATGTGGTGGCGTGGCACGGCAATCTTGCGCCCTGCCGTTACGATCTGACGCGGTTCAACACGATCAACAGCGTCAGCTTCGATCATCCCGACCCGTCGATCTTCACCGTGCTGACCTCACCCAGCGATACGCCCGGCACTGCAAATTGCGATTTCGTGATCTTCCCGCCGCGTTGGATGGTGGCCGAGGATACGTTCCGGCCGCCCTGGTTCCACCGCAACGTCATGAGCGAATTCATGGGGCTGATCCACGGCGAGTATGACGCGAAGGAAGGCGGCGGCTTCGTCCCCGGCGGCGCGAGTCTGCACAACCAGATGAACGGCCACGGCCCCGACCAGGCAAGCTATGACAAGGCGGTCGCCGCCGACCTGAAACCGGTCAAGATCGACGGCACGATGGCGTTCATGTTCGAAACGCGGGCCGTCATCCGCCCGACCCGGTGGGCAAGTGAGAGCCCGACCATGCAACTCGATTACGACGATGTCTGGACGGGGTTCGCCAAGGCCAAGCTGCCCGAGTGAGTGACGCACCACCCGCCACGACGCGGCTCTTCGCGACGCCGCCGGGCATTGCGCTCGGCCCGCTCGATCAGATCGCCGACGGCAAGGCGCGCAACTTCGTGCTCCAGATGCGTGCCGGACGCTTTCACGGCTTCGTCGTGCGGCGCGGGGACGCGGTGTTCGGCTATGTCGATCGTTGCCCGCATGCGGGCGTGCCGCTGACCCAGACGCTCGACGACTATCTGACCCCGGACGGATCGCTGATCGCGTGCAACTGGCATGGTGCGTTGTTCGAGATCGTGGACGGGCGCTGCGTCGGCGGGCCGTGCGTGGGTCAGGCGCTGACGCCGTGGCCGGTGCGGATCGATGAAGGTCAGCTTGTTACCGGGAACGCCGAGCTTTAGGTCGCGCCGACTGGCCTCCTCGTATTACGCAGCACCGTCAATCAGAGTAGAAGCCCGCCAGGCCGCTCGCTCAGGCGTCCCGAACATCGGGGATCCATTTTGTCGGCGGGTTGATGCCTGCAGCGTTTGCGATCGGTCCTGAGCACGGCACCGGCCAAGGTGGCAAGGTCGAGCCGCAGCGTGATTTCCAGCGTATCGACCGCGAGCAATGCCTCTCTCATCGCCCACAAACGCAGCAGTTTCGGTTCTGCTCCCGTCACGATAATGCGGGGTGTCCGGATCGTGTCGATTGCGCGCGCTTTATCCGTGAGTTAGTCGTGCAGAGTTGAAGGGGGGAGAGGTCTCGATGGGGGTCGGATCGGGTGAGGGCGCCGCCGCGCCGCTTGCCATATTCATGCTGGAACGCGACGCCCATCCGCCCCGCGAACAACTGGCCGCGTGGTGTGCGGCCACGGCTGCCCTGTTCGATAGCGCACCCGTGGTGCCCGACGATCCGAACTTTACCGGCGCGATACGATCCTATGCGATCGGCCCGCTGCTGTTCGGGCGATCGGAGAGCGTCGCCCAGCATTTCGTCCGCGATCACAGCGTTATCGCGCGCAGCGGCGTCGATCACCTGCTGGTCCAGCTTTACGTGACGGGCGGGTATCGCGGGGCGACATCGGCTGGCGAGATCCTGGTCGAGCCGGGCGACATCAGTGTGCTCGACCTGGCCGAAACCTTTGAAACGGTGGCGTCGGATGCGTTCGATAATTTGAACCTGATCGTGCCGCGCGCGATGCTGGCGCAGGCCGGGATCGATGTCGAACCGCTTCACGGCCTGGTATTTCGTCGCGACAATCCGATTACCCAGTTGCTGGGCAATCATCTGGCCGTGCTCGACCAGCTTGTGGGATCGATGCAGGTCGCCGACGGAGAGGCTGCGGCCGATGTCGCATTCTCGCTGCTGGTCGCCAGTTTGCGCCATGCGCCGGAGCAGGGCGAGCGGGTTGCGATCGACTCGGTGCTGGGCCGCGCGCGCAGCGTAATCGAAGCGAACCTGGCCGATCCCGCGCTCAACGCCGATTGGATCGCGCGCGAATGTGGCATGTCGCGCGCATCACTGTATCGCCTGTTCGAACCGTCGGGCGGCGTCGCGGCCTATATCCGGCTGGTCAGGATGCGCAGGGCGTTGTTCGAATTGTCGCGCGCCGACGGGTCGGGTGCCCGAGTGGCGGCGGTGGCACTGCGCTGCGGTTATGAAAATGCGACCAGCTTTACCCGCGCGTTTCAGGCGACGTTCGGCGTGTCGCCAACGGCGGTGCGGTTGTCGGCGCAGCGCCGCTGGCCGCACAGCGCGGGCAATGGCGCCAGGCCGGCAGAAGAAAACCCGCTGACCGACTGGATCCGCAATCTGCTGATCCGGCGCGCGCAAGGCATCGACGACGGGCCGGAAATCGCGATCGACTGATTGCCGCAGGCCGTGGCTAGGCTACACCCATCGGCGATGACAGAGACGCCCCCCGATCCGATTCCCGCCGCCACCGTCATCGTGATGCGCGACCGTGCCGCGGCGCCGCCGCAGTTGCTGATGGTCGAACGCGCACGCACGATGCGATTTGCGGGCGGTGCGCTGGTGTTTCCCGGCGGACGCATCGATCCGGGCGATCGGGTGGCCGGGGCGGGGTTCGACGGCGACCCCGATGACATGGCGGCGCGGATCGCCGCGGTGCGCGAGACGATCGAGGAGGCTGGCGTCGCGGTCGGCGTGAGCGGACTGGAGGGCGGATACGCGCTGGGGCGCGTGCGCGCGCGTCTGCATGACGGCGATGCGATCCTTGAGGCGCTGGCGACGATCGATGCGACGCTGGCGCCGGAAATGCTGGTGCCCTGGTCGCGCTGGTGCCCGCATCACAAGCTGGTCAGGGTGTTCGACACGCGTTTCTATCTCGCACGCTGGGATGAGGATCACCCCCCGCCCGAGGTGGACGGGACCGAGAATACGCGCATTTTCTGGGCGAGCGCCGCAGAGGTGCTGGCGAGCGCCGATCGCGGCGAGGCGCGGCTGATCTTTCCGACACGGCGCAATCTGGAACGTCTGGCGCAGTTCGGCAGTTTCGATGAGGCCATGACCCACGCCAATGCCCATCCCGTCCGCAAGATCGTCCCCTGGGTGGAGGCGCGGCGCGGCACCGATCATCTCTGCATCCCCGACGACCTGGGTTACCCAGTCACCGCCATACCGATGGAAGACGCCGACCGGGCATGAGCCGGGGCAGGCGGCAGGCGCGCGGATTGAAGGCGTTCAGGCGAACGATCGGCTGGCTGGTGGCGCTGTCGGTCGTCGCGGGGGCGGGGCTGTTTCTTTATTCCTTCGCACGCGACCGGCCGCAGGACTTGCCCTGGACCGAACTCGACCTGGCGCAACCGGTGGGGCTGTTCACGCGCGGCAAGCTCAACGGGCTGGGCGACGATTTCGGCCAGTGTCGGGCGTTGCTCGACCGCGCAGGCGTGGAATATGACGCGCTCGATCCCGTCAATCCGAGCGCCCAGTGCGGCTATGACAATGCGGTGCGCTTTGCCGCTGGCGGGGCGCGCAACATCGGCTTTTCGCCTGCCGGGGTCGGAGTATCCTGCCCGGTCGCGGCGTCGCTGGCCATGTGGGAATGGAATGTCGTCCAGCCCGCCGCACAGGCGCATTTCGGCAGCCCGGTTGCCCGGATCGAGCATTTCGGCAGTTACAGCTGCCGTCGCCTCTATGGCCGCGACGAGGGGGCGTGGAGCGAACATGCGACCGCCAATGCGTTCGACGTGGCTGGCTTCGTGCTGGAAAATGGCGAGCGGATCACGCTGATCCGCGACTGGGACGATGCCGAAAAGGGCGCGTTCCTGCGCGAGGTGCGCGACGGGGCGTGCGACCTGTTTACCACGGTCCTGTCACCCGATTACAACGCGGCGCACGCCGACCATTTCCATTTCGACCATGCGAGGCGCGGCATGGGCGGGGCGTGTCGGTAACCGCGTTTGTCCCCAAAACCGTTGGTGCTTCGACAGGCTCAGCACCAACGGTTTAGAGATTTGTCGCGATCAATGCGCCATCGGCTGCGCGCCCACCTTTTCCACCCAGGCGGGGTAGAAGGCGGGTTGGCGCGAGGACCAGCCGGATGCGGTCGCTGCCGCTTCCGAAATCGACTGGAGCAACTTGCGGCGCAGGTCGGGATGCAGATGCGGCATCGCCGCCGCCGCGCAGAATGCAGCGGGCAGGAACGGGCGAACCTCTGCACCCACCAGTCGCTCGTACAGGAAGCGATAGGCGGAAAAGCTGGTCAGCCGACCCTGACCCAGATCGAAAGCCGACACCGTAATCAGCGGCGCCATGAACGGCTCGATCGCGTCCAGCGCGCTGTCGTCGGGGATCGTCGCGCGAAGATCGGGCAGGCGGTCGTAAATGCGCGCCTGCGCCCGGATGCTCGCCGCCTCGACCACGTCGCGCGACCAGCGCGTCAGCGCGTCGTCGCGGTCGAGACCGATGTCGAGCGACCGGCGAACATAGCGCTGGGTCGATGACGGAAAGCTGGCAAATTCCTTCATTTCCGCCAGCGTCATTGCGCCTTCGGCCGGTTTCATGCGACTGCCCATCTCATTCACTCCCACCCCCGTGGATAACCAAGCCAAGTATTGCAGAGCATGGTTAACAACCTGCTGAACAACCCGGTCTTTGCTCGTTCATCAAGGAATCACGAAAGCTGTTGCGTTGCAACAAAGGTTGCGACGAAGCGTAACGCATTTGTGAATATGTCGCCAAACTGCGATATTTGCGCAACAATGCGTCTCGACCCAAGCCGGGCAACCCCAGGCCGTTTTGATCGTTCTGAACCGGGAACGATGTCGTTCGGCGCGCGACGGGTTGACCTGGCGTCGCGTCGACCACAGCTTTTGAGGATAAAAGACGAGGATTTTGTGATGCGTATCCTGTTGATGAGCGGCGTGGCGCTGGCGCTGGCGCTGGGCGCAACGCCCGCGACGGCCCAAACCAGCAATCCGATCCAGACCATCGACCTGCCGCCGTCGGTGTCGGTCAGCAGCGATCCCTTCTCGCGCGTCGATGATGCAGAAGCAGCCGCCGACGCCTTGGACGCTCCCGCCGATCCCGATGCCGAGGTGTCGGCAGCGACGACGTCCGTGACACCGGCGCTGGCCGCTGGCGCCGCAGCGGTGGGCGATACGCGAGCAGCGGCAGCCGCAGAGACGGTGCCGAACGCCGAGGAAAGCGCGGCTGGACGCGTCGATGCGATCATGGAAACGCTGCTGGGGCCATCGGAAGAAGAGCAGCGCGCCGTCGCGGCAAGGCTCTACGCCGAACAGGCCGAGCGGCACCGGATGGAAATGCAGCGCGCCGAAACGCTCAACCGCGAAGCCCGCGAACGGGTGGAGGCAGAAAACGCCCGCCGCCTGGCCGAGTACCGCGCCGAGGTCGAACGCATCAACGCCGATCATGCCGAACGCGAACAGGCGCGTATGGCAGACTGGCGGGCGCGCGTCGTCGCCTGCGAAGCGGGTGATCGCTCGGCGTGCGGCCGGTGACATCGCCGGTTGGCACACCCGAGACGTCGTCCAATTGGGAAGCCGATAACGGCGCGCGCCGCCATGCCCCGGCGACCGAACGCAACCGCGATGCGATCGCGGCGGTGCTGGCGGATGTGCTTCCGAACAGCGGCACGGTGCTGGAAATCGCGAGCGGCACGGGGGAGCATATCGCCTATTTCGCCGAGCGATTTCCGACGCTGGACTGGCAACCGAGCGATCCCGATCCGTCCGCGCTCGCATCGATCGCGTCGTGGACCGCCGGACTGGAAAATGTCGCCACACCCATCGCCATCGACGCGACCGATCCGGGCTGGCCGGTCGATCGGGCCGACGCGCTGCTGTGCGTCAACATGGTGCACATCGCACCGTGGGAAGCGACATTGGGGCTGATGAGCGGCGCGGCGGTGGTGCTGGCCGACGGTGCGCCCTTGATCCTGTACGGCCCCTATCTCCGCGGCGACGTGGCGACCGCGCCGTCCAACCTGGCATTCGACGCCTCGCTCAAGTCGCGTGATGCGCGATGGGGGCTGCGCAGCGTCGAGGATGTGACCGCCGCAGCGGCCGCGAGGGGGCTGGATTTCGATCGACTGGTCGAGATGCCCGCCAACAATCTGATGCTGATGTTCCGCAATGGCCGATCCGGGGTGACGCCAGCGAGCTGAAACGGTTAGGGTGCGCGGCGTGGCGTACGACCTCCTGATCATTGGTGGCGGAATCAACGGCTGCGCCATCGCGCGCGAGGCGGCGGTCAACGGACGCACGGTGCTGCTGGTCGAAAAGGACGATCTGGCGAGTCATACTTCGTCCGCCTCGACCAAGCTGATCCACGGCGGGCTGCGCTATCTGGAGACGTACGAGTTCCGGCTGGTGCATGAAGCGCTGCACGAACGCGAACGGCTGATCGCAGCTGCGCCGCACCTGATCCGACCGATGCAATTCGTTCTTCCCCACGACCATGCGGTGCGGCCCTGGTGGTTGGTCCGTGCGGGGTTGTTGCTCTACGACCTGCTGGGCGGGCGATCGTCGCTGCCAAGGTCGCGGGGGTTGCGAGAAGCGGATTCGCTCTACCGCGCGCCGCTCAAGGGGGCGAAGCGCGGCTTCGTCTATGCCGATGCCTGGGTAGACGATGCCCGGCTGACGCTGGCGATGGCGGTCGATGCCGCGCGCATGGGTGCTGAAATCGCCACGCGAACCGCGCTGGTCGACGCGACCCGCACGCGAAAGGGCTGGCGCGCGACGCTGTCGGACGGGCGAGTGGTGGAGGCAAGGGCGCTGGTCAACGCAACCGGGCCCTGGGCGCCCCAGGTCGCAGGCGTCATCGATGCCGAACCGGGACCGGGGCTGCGACTGGTCAAGGGCAGCCATATCGTCGTCGATCGGCTTTACGACGGCGACCACGCCTATATCCTGCAACAACCCGACCGTCGGATCGTGTTCGCGGTGCCGTGGCTCGATCGCTACACCGCGATCGGCACCACCGATGTGGCGGTGGACACGCCCGAACAGGCGGTGATCGACGAAGCCGAGATCGCCTATCTGATCGATGCCGCCAACCGGTCCTTCACCCGCCGCATCGCGCGCGACGACGTGCGCCATATGTGGTCGGGGGTTCGCGCGCTGGTCGATGACGGCGCGGAACAGGCGCGCGCCGTCACCCGCGACTACAGTCTGGCAATCGACGAGGACGGGCCGCCGGTGCTGACCGTCTATGGCGGCAAGATCACCACCGCGCGTGCGCTGGGTGAGGATGCCATGCGCCGGCTGGGCGATGTCATGGGCTGGCCAGTGGCAGACGACACGCGTCGCCGACCCTTGCCCGGCGGCGATGCCGAGGGTTTCGAGGCATTGCTGACGCGAGTTCGTGATCGCTTTCCGTTTCTGGGGGCGATGCGGGCCGAACGCATGACGCATGCCTATGGGACGCAGCTGTTCGAAATGCTCGACCGGATATCGGACGTCGCCGGACTGGGCAAAGATCTGGGCGGCGGGCTTACCGAGGTCGAGTTGCGCTGGATGCGGGACAGGGAATGGGCGCGCACGGCGGACGACGTGTTGTGGCGACGGTCCAAACTGGGGATGGCGATGAATGATGCGGTGACGGCGCGCATCGCGGCGTGGTTCGAGGATAACGGTTGAAGCTCTCTTCCCCCGTTCGTTTCTCGGCTTCGCTCGAAACGAACGGCGTGGGTGTTCCCCGATCAGCTATAGGCGATCCAGCGTCCCAGCGTCCCGATCAGCAACCATAACAGGATCGACGCCCCCGCCATGATCCGCGCCAGCGCGGGCGCCCGGTCGCCCCAGCCGCCGATCCGCTTGCCGAACATCCCCCGGAACGCCAGCGCATTGGCCAGTGCGATGGCGATCAGCACCAGCTTGCGCTCGAACGCGACCGATCCCGACAACGCCACGCCGTCGGCGGCGAACAAGACCACGCCCGTGGGGACCATGAGGATCAACCCCGCGATCGCGACCGGGGTCAGGGCGCGCGACAGCGCCTCGATCGGCAATCGGCTCCAGAACCCCAGCACGCGCAGATCGACGATCCCGATCCCGCCCACCAGCATGACGAGGCCCAGCAGGTGGAGCGTGTTGGCGACCGGATAGATCAGCGCTCCGCCGCGCGCCCACGGCCCGATGCCGACGGCGTCGAGCCATTGAGCGGCGGACAGGATCAGCGCGTCCACGTTTTGCTGATCAGCGCAATTCGACCGTCTTGTCGCCGACCATCACGCGTTCGATCCGCATTTCGGACGTGCCGTCGCGCCGGGCATAGCCGGTCATGGCGATCCGCTGGCCCGGTGCGATTTCTGCCTCGCTAAGACCGCGCGCGGTCATCCGGCTGACGGGGGCCAGGATCACGTCCCATTGCTGCCCGCGCCACCGCATCGTCGCGGTGCCGTGCGGATTGGTCCAGCTTACGGAGGTCAGGGTGCCGTTAAGCGTGATCGGCTTGGTCTCATCATAAGACGACCAGCCGTGATGCGCGAGCGCAGGCGCGGTAATCGCGACGGCGGCTGCGGCGAACAGGGCGATGCGGCGCATGGTGTCTCTCCCGATTTGGACAGGGAAGGATACGCATGAATGGGGGCGGAGTTCAAATATCATGTTCCTCCCCGGCACGGGAAGGTGGCAGTCGCGCCAGCGACTGACGGAGGGGGCGCACCTCTAAGCGCAGCGCATTCGACCAGCCCCCTCCACCCCTCGCTTCGCGAGCGGCTCCCTGGGGCTTTATCAATAGGCGCGAGCGACCAATATCCGCTCGACCGCCGGTTCGCCGCTGAAGATGCAGACGCCATCGACCGGCGCGGCTTCGTTCGGCACGTTGCGCACGGTCAGCTTCAATTCCTTCAGCCGCGCGACCACCTTGTCCAGTGCATCGCCGGTCGGCCTGGCCCACTGAACCTCGACCCAGCCGGGATATTTTCCACCTTGCTCGAAATGGGCTTTCAGCGCGTCGAATTCGGTGACGCCGCGCGTGATGCCGCCATCCAGCCGCGCCTTTGCGTCGGCATGGAGCGTGCCCTGGATTTCATCGAGCAGCGCGCCGACCGATCCGACGAAATCGTCGCGGCTTGCCCCTGCGCTGTCCAGCTTGCCATCCTCGCGATAGAGGCGATCGCGGCGGATCACGGTGACCTGGCCGCCCGCCATGTCGCGCCCGCCGACCTCGACGATGATCGGTGCGCCTTTCTTCACCCAGCCCCAGCGTTTGGCCGCCGCCTTGGCCGGGCGGCGATCGAGCAGCACGCGTACCGGCTCGCCCAATGCGGTTTCGCGCGCGATCCGGGCATGGAGTTCGGTGCAGTAATCGATCAGCGCCGCATCTTCGGGCACGTCGCGCAGCATCGGCACGATCACCACCTGCCACGGCGCAATCCGTGGCGGCACGCGCAGGCCGTCATCGTCGCCGTGCACCATGATGACGCCGCCGATCATCCGCGTCGATACGCCCCAGCTGGTGGTCTGCGCCAGCTCGAGCTGGCCTTCGTTGTTCTGGAACCGGATATTCTGCGCCGAGGAAAAGGTCGTGCCCAGAAAGTGCGACGTGCCGGCTTGCAGCGCCTTGCCGTCCTGCATCATCGCCTCGATCGAATAGGTCGCGACCGCGCCCGGAAACCGCTCATGCTCGGGCTTTTCGCCCGCGATCACGGGCACGCCCAGGCAATCCTCCGAAAAGCTGCGATAGACTTCCAGCATCTTGAGCGTTTCTTCGCGCGCCTCGGCCTCGGTTGCGTGCGCGGTATGGCCTTCCTGCCACAGGAACTCGCTGGTGCGCAGGAACATCCGCGTCCGCATTTCCCAGCGGACGACATTGGCCCATTGGTTGATGAGCACGGGTAGGTCGCGCCACGATTTGATCCAGCGCGAAAACGCCGCGCCGATCACGGTTTCCGATGTCGGCCGCACGACCAAAGGCTCTTCCAGCTTCGCCGCCGGATCGGGGACCAGCTTGCCGTCCCTCTGGATCAACCGGTGGTGCGTGACGACCGCCATTTCCTTGGCGAAACCGTCGACATGCTCGGCTTCCTTCTCAAAATAGGAGAGCGGGATGAACAGCGGAAAATAGCAATTCTCATGCCCCGTCGCCTTGATTCGGTCGTCGAGCAGCCGCTGGATGCGTTCCCAGATGCCGTAGCCCCAGGGACGGATCACCATGCACCCGCGCACACCCGATTCCTCGGCCAGATCGGCTTCGGTGATGACCTGTTGATACCAGGCGGCGAAATCGTCGGCGCGTTTGACGGTCAGAGCGTGCTTGATCATGGCCGCGACCGTTAGCGCGACGAACGCGCGCGTCAATCTTTGGTGGGGGGTGCTTCCAACTCATCACGTCACCCCGGCCGGAGTGCCGGGGTCCACCAAGCCGCTTGCGAGCGTTTGAACCTCTAGCGCTGCGGAGACTGCCAGGTGGACCCCGGCACTTCGGCCGGGGTGACGGTTGGGCGGGGGTGCCGCACCACAGAAACGAAAACCGCCGCCGGGATCGCTCCCGACGGCGGTTTTTTTGTTCAATCAGTACCGGGCGGACCCGGCGAGGGGCTTAGGGTCAGGACCCATTAACGGCGCGGTCGTGACGGTGGCGGGAACGTGGGCTGGCAAGGCGCGCGTGCGGCAGATAGCAACGCTATCTGGCAATCGCGCAACGCCGTCAGGCCGCTTTCCCGCCCCGCCCCTTTGGGGTGTCGCCCTGCAGGCCCGTGGCCGCTTCAAACCCCCTCGACGGGGCGATGCCCCGCCTTCGGCGCTTTTCCTTGCCACAAACCCGCATGGCGACATCACGACCCGCGCCGCTAATGAGTCCTGACCCTAAGCCTCGCCTTCGCCGTCCTGCACCGCCATTTCGGCGAGCGGGCTGTCGCCGATCGCGGCTTCCGGCCCCTGGGCCAGTTCGGCCTCATGCTCTTCTGCCGCGGACGCCGGTGCAATCATCGCTTCCTGCAACTTGCGCTGCTGGGCACGAAGCGCCGCATCGCGCGACGAGGCCGCGACGCGCAGGCGGTTCATGCCTGCGCCCGTACCCGCCGGGATCAGGCGCCCGACGATGACGTTTTCCTTCAGGCCGAGCAGGGTGTCCTGCTTGCCCTCGACCGCCGCCTGCGTGAGCACGCGGGTGGTTTCCTGGAACGACGCCGCTGAGATGAAGCTGCGGGTCTGCAACGACGCCTTGGTGATGCCGAGCAGGATGGGCTTGCCCTGTGCGGGAGCCTGGTTCTTCTCCAGCTTGGCGTTGATCGCGTCCATTTCCTCGCGATCGACCTGTTCGGCCGCCAGCAGCGTGGTGTCGCCGCCGTCGGTGATCTCAACCTTTTGCAGCATCTGACGAACGATCGTCTCGATGTGCTTGTCGTTGATCTTCACGCCCTGAAGTCGGTAGACTTCCTGGATTTCCGATACGAGATATTCGGCCAGAGGCTCGATGCCCATGACTTCCAGGATGTCGTGCGGATCGGGCGAGCCGCCGATCAGATTGTCGCCGCGCTTGACGTAATCGCCTTCCTGGACGTCGATCACCTTCGACTTGGGCACCAGATATTCGACCACGTCGCCGCCATCCTCGGGCTGGATGCCGATCTTGCGCTTCGCCTTATAGTCCTTGCCGAACACCACGCGGCCAGAGACCTTGGCGATGATCGCATTTTCCTTGGGCTTGCGCGCTTCGAACAGCTCCGCCACGCGCGGCAGACCGCCGGTGATGTCGCGGGTCTTGGCCGATTCACGCGCCACGCGGGCGACGACGTCGCCTGCCTGGACCACGGCATTATCCTCGACCGACAGCACGGCGCCGGGCTGGAGCATATAGCGTGCGGTTTCACCCGAGCCTTCGTCGAGCAGGGTGATGCGCGGACGCAAATCCTCCTTCGAGCGGGCCGATGCGCGGAATTCGATGACCACGCGCTGGGTGATGCCGGTGGCTTCGTCGGCCTGTTCGGTGAGCGTCTTGCCCTCGATCAGGTCCTGATACTTCACCGTGCCGCCGGTTTCCGTGATCACCGGTGCGGTGAACGGATCCCATTCGGCCATCCGGTCGCCCTGGGTCACGATATGGCCATCGTCGAACATGACATAGGCGCCGTAGGGAATACGGTGCACCGCCTTTTCGCGTCCGTCCATGTCGACGATCGCCATTTCGCCCGAGCGGCTGAGCACCACGCGGCGACCGCGCTGGTCGACGATGATGCGCAGGTCGCGGAATTCGACCTTGCCGTCCACCGGCGCTTCCAGGTTCGATGTTTCGTTGAGCTGCGCCGCACCGCCAATGTGGAAGGTCCGCATCGTCAACTGGGTGCCGGGCTCGCCGATCGACTGCGCCGCGATGACGCCGACGGCTTCACCGATGTTAACCGGCGTCCCGCGTGCGAGGTCGCGACCATAGCATTTGCCGCAGACGCCGATCTTCGATTCGCACACCAGCGGCGAACGGATCTTCATGCCCTGAAGCCCGATGCCCTCGATCTGGACGATATGCGCCTCGTCGAGCAGCGTGCCGGTGGGAATCAGCACCTCGCCGGTCTTGGCATCGACCACATCCTCTGCCGTGGTACGGCCGAGAATACGTTCGCCAAGCGACGCGATGGTCGAGCCGCCCTGAACGATCGCCCGCATTTCGAGCGCGCGTTCGGTGCCGCAATCCTCTTCGACGATGACGCAGTCCTGCGACACGTCGACCAGACGGCGGGTCAGGTAACCCGAATTCGCCGTCTTGAGAGCGGTGTCGGCCAGGCCCTTGCGGGCGCCGTGGGTCGAATTGAAGTATTCGAGGACGGTCAGGCCTTCCTTGAAGTTCGAGATGATCGGCGTTTCGATGATCTCGCCCGACGGCTTGGCCATCAGCCCGCGCATCCCCGCAAGCTGCTTGATCTGCGCCTGGCTGCCACGCGCACCCGAATGCGCCATCATGTAGATCGAGTTGATCGGCAGTTCGCGGCCCGTTTCGGGGTCCTTCTTCACCGACTTGATCTGGTCCATCATGGCGTTCGCCACCTGGTCGCCGCAACGGCTCCAGGCGTCGATTACCTTGTTGTACTTTTCCTGCTGGGTGATCAGGCCGTCCTGATATTGCTGCTCGTAATCCTTCACCAGCGTCCGGGTTTCATCGACCAGAGCAACCTTCGCTTCAGGGATGATCATGTCGTCCTTGCCGAACGAGATGCCCGCCTTGAACGCGTGTTTGAAGCCCAGGCCCATGATGCCGTCGGCGAACAGCACGGTCTCCTTCTGGCCGGTGTGGCGATACACCTCGTCGATGACGTCGCCCACGTCCTTCTTGGTGAGCAGGCGGTTGACGGTTTCGAACGGCACCTTGTGGCTCTTGGGCAGCTTTTCGCCCAGCAACATGCGGCCCGGCGTGGTTTCCACGCGCTTCAGATATTCGTTGCCGTCCGCATCGACCTGAGGAACGCGCGACGTGATCTTGGTGTGAAGCGTCACGGCCCCGGCGTCGAGCGCCTGATGCACTTCTTCCAGACCCGACAGGATCATGCCTTCGCCAGGCTCATTTTCCTTCATGATCGACAGGTAATAGAGGCCCAGCACCATGTCCTGCGACGGCACGATGATCGGCTTGCCGTTGGCGGGCGACAGGATGTTGTTGGTCGACATCATCAGGACGCGCGCTTCCAACTGCGCCTCAAGGCTCAGCGGAACGTGGACGGCCATCTGGTCGCCATCAAAGTCGGCGTTGAACGCCGAGCAGACCAGCGGGTGTAGCTGGATCGCCTTGCCCTCAATCAGCACCGGCTCGAACGCCTGGATGCCGAGGCGGTGGAGCGTCGGCGCGCGGTTCAGAAGGACGGGATGCTCGCGGATGACTTCATCCAGAATGTCCCAGACTTCCTTGCGCTCCTTTTCGACCCACTTCTTCGCCTGCTTGAGCGTCATGCTCAGGCCCTTGGCGTCGAGGCGCGCGTAGATGAACGGCTTGAACAGTTCGAGCGCCATTTTCTTGGGCAGTCCGCACTGATGCAGCTTAAGTTCGGGACCCGTCACGATGACCGAACGGCCCGAATAATCGACGCGCTTGCCGAGCAGGTTCTGGCGGAAGCGGCCCTGCTTGCCCTTGAGCATGTCGGACAGCGACTTGAGCGGACGCTTGTTGGCGCCCGTAATCGTGCGACCACGGCGGCCGTTGTCGAACAGTGCGTCGACTGCTTCCTGCAACATGCGCTTTTCGTTGCGGACGATGATGTCCGGCGCGCGCAGTTCCATCAAGCGCTTCAGGCGGTTGTTGCGGTTGATGACGCGGCGATACAGGTCGTTCAGGTCCGAGGTGGCGAAACGGCCACCGTCCAGCGGCACCAGCGGGCGAAGTTCGGGCGGGATGACCGGCACGACGTCGAGGATCATCCATTCGGGGCGATTGCCTGAATCGATGAAGGATTCCACGACCTTCAGCCGCTTGATGATCTTCTTGGGCTTGAGTTCCGACTTGGTGGTCGACAATTCTTCCAGCAGGTCGCGGCGCTCGCCTTCGAGGTCGAGGTCCATCAGCATCTGCTTGACGGCTTCCGCACCGATCCCGGCGGTGAAGGCGTCTTCGCCATATTCGTCCTGTGCGCTGAGGAGTTCGTCCTCGGTCAGCAGCTGATAGCGCTCAAGCGCGGTGATGCCCGGCTCGATGACGATGTAGCTTTCGAAATACAAAACGCGCTCGAGCTGCTTCAACTGCATGTCGAGCAGCAGGCCGATGCGCGAAGGCAGCGACTTCAGGAACCAGATGTGCGCGACGGGGGCTGCCAGTTCGATATGGCCCATCCGCTCGCGGCGGACCTTCGACACGGTAACCTCGACGCCGCATTTTTCGCAGACGATGCCCTTGTACTTCATCCGCTTGTACTTGCCGCACAGGCATTCGTAATCCTTGATCGGACCGAAGATGCGCGCGCAGAACAGGCCGTCACGCTCGGGCTTGAACGTGCGATAGTTGATAGTCTCGGGCTTCTTGATCTCGCCGAAGCTCCACGAGCGAATGCGATCCGGCGACGCGATACCGATCTGGATCTGGTCAAAGGTTTCCGGCTTTGCCACCGGGTTCGCGAAATTGGTCAGTTCGTTCATTTTTCAGTCCCTCTAAGGGGTCAAATTCATCGTGCTAAAAGCGTGGGCCTCTGCCTGGGAGAGCAGAGGCCAGACACCTTACTCCGCCGCGATCGCCACGCCGTCGTCGTCGAGTTCCTCGATCGACTTCAGCTCGACGTTCAGGCCCAGCGAGCGCATTTCCTTGACGAGCACGTTAAAGCTCTCGGGAATGCCCGCCTCGAACGTGTCGTCGCCCTTGACGATCGCTTCATAGACCTTGGTGCGTCCGATCACGTCGTCCGACTTGACCGTCAGCATTTCCTGCAAGGTATACGCCGCACCATAGGCCTGGAGCGCCCAGACCTCCATTTCGCCGAAGCGCTGGCCGCCGAACTGCGCCTTGCCGCCCAGCGGCTGCTGGGTGACGAGCGAATACGGCCCGATCGAACGCGCATGGATCTTGTCGTCGACCAGATGGTGCAGCTTGAGCATGTAAATGATGCCCACGGTCACTTTGCGGTCGAACGCTTCGCCCGTGCGTCCGTCGAACAGCACCGACTGACCCGAGGGGTCGAGTCCGGCGAGTTCGAGCATCGCCGACACGTCACTTTCGCGCGCGCCGTCGAAAACCGGCGTCCCCATCGGCACGCCCGTCTTCAGATGCCCGGCCAGCTCGACGATCTGGTCTGCCGACCGCGAGTCGATATCCTCGTGATATTGTTCGCCATAGATGGTCTTGAGGCGTTCCTTGACCGGCTCGGGCATGGTGCCCGGCGCGGCGTTCGGATTGTCCTCGCGCCATTTCTCCAGCGACTCGGCGACCTGCTGGCCCAGACCGCGTGCGGCCCAGCCCAGATGCGTCTCGAAGATCTGGCCGACGTTCATGCGCGACGGCACGCCCAGCGGGTTGAGCACGAGGTCGACAGGCGTTCCGTCTTCGAGGAACGGCATGTCCTCGACCGGCAGGATGCGGCTGATGATGCCCTTGTTGCCGTGGCGGCCGGCCATCTTGTCGCCCGGTTGCAGCTTGCGCTTCACCGCGACGAACACCTTGACCATCTTCAAGACGCCGGGCGGCAGCTCGTCACCGCGTTCCAGCTTCTCGCGACGATCGTGGAACTTGTCCGTGATCTTCTTCGCGGCTTCGTCATACTGGGCCTTCACGGCTTCCAGGTTCGACTGCATCTGGTCGTCGGCGACGCCGAACTTCCACCATTCGTGACGATCGACCTGATCAAGCAGGTCCTCGGTGATTTCCGAGCCCTTCTTGATGCCCTTGGGCGCCGAGGTCGCGGTCTGGCCGAGCAGCATGTCCTTCAGGCGCGACCAGGTTGCACGGTTCAGAATGCCGCGTTCGTCGTCCGAATCCTTCTTCAGACGCTCGATTTCCTCGCGCTCGATCGCCATCGCGCGCTCGTCCTTGTCGATGCCGTGGCGGTTGAACACGCGCACTTCGACGACGGTCCCGGCCACGCCCGGCGGCAGGCGAAGCGAGGTGTCGCGCACGTCGCTCGCCTTTTCACCGAAGATCGCGCGGAGCAGCTTTTCTTCCGGCGTCATTGGCGATTCACCCTTGGGGGTGATCTTGCCGGCCAGAATATCGCCCGGTTCGACCTCTGCACCGATATAGACGATGCCCGCTTCGTCGAGGTTGCGCAGCGCCTCCTCGCCGACATTGGGGATGTCGCGGGTGATGTCTTCCGGCCCCAGCTTGGTATCGCGCGCCGCGACTTCGAATTCCTCGATATGGATCGAGGTGAACACGTCGTCCTTGGCGATGCGCTCCGAGATCAGGATCGCGTCTTCGTAGTTATACCCGTTCCACGGCATGAACGCGACCAGGCTGTTGCGGCCCAGTGCGAGTTCGCCCAGCTCGGTCGACGGGCCGTCGGCCAGCACCTCGCCCGCCTTGACCACGTCGCCCACCTTCACCAGCGGACGCTGGTTGATGCAGGTGTTCTGGTTCGACCGCTGGAACTTCATCAGCGTGTAGATGTCGACGCCGCTTTCGGTGGCATCGACTTCGCCGGTCGCGCGGATGACGATGCGGGTCGCATCGACCTGATCGACGATGCCAGCGCGGCGGGCCGCGATGGCCGCGCCCGAATCGCGTGCGACCGTCGATTCCATGCCGGTGCCGACGAACGGCGCTTCGGCGCGCACCAGCGGCACGGCCTGACGCTGCATGTTCGATCCCATCAGCGCGCGGTTGGCGTCATCGTTTTCCAGGAACGGAATGAGCGATGCCGCGACCGAGACGAGCTGCTTGGGGCTGACGTCCATCAGCGTGACCTGATCAGGCAGCGCCATCAGGAATTCGCCCGCCTGACGCGCCGACACGAGTTCTTCGGCGAACGAACCGTCCGCGTTCAGCTCTGCCGATGCCTGCGCAACGGTGTGCTTCTGCTCTTCCATCGCCGACAGATAGACGACCTCGTCGGTCACCTTGCCGTCGACAATACGGCGATAGGGCGTTTCGATGAAGCCGTATTTGTTGACGCGGCTGAACGTCGCCAGGCTGTTGATCAGACCGATGTTCGGGCCTTCCGGCGTTTCGATCGGGCAGATGCGGCCATAATGCGTCGGGTGAACGTCGCGGACTTCGAAGCCTGCACGTTCACGCGTCAGACCGCCCGGCCCAAGTGCCGAAACGCGACGCTTGTGCGTCACTTCCGACAGCGGGTTGGTCTGATCCATAAACTGCGACAGCTGCGACGAGCCGAAGAATTCGCGCACCGCAGCGACCGCGGGCTTCGCGTTGATCAGGTCGTTCGGCATGACCGTCGACACATCGACTGACGACATGCGCTCCTTGACCGCGCGTTCCATGCGGAGAAGGCCGACGCGATACTGGTTCTCGAGCAATTCGCCCACCGAACGCACGCGGCGGTTGCCCAGATTGTCGATGTCGTCGACTTCGCCCTTGCCGTCCTTCAGGTCCACGAGCGTCTTGACCACCGCGAGGATATCCTCGGTGCGCAGCGTCGTAACGGTATCCTCGGCGTCGAGGTCGAGACGCATGTTGAGCTTGACGCGACCGACGGCCGACAGGTCGTAGCGGTCGGGATCGAAGAACAGGCCAGCGAACAGCGATTCCGCCGTTTCCAGCGTCGGCGGCTCACCGGGGCGCATGACGCGATAGATGTCCGACAGCGCCTGCTGGCGCTCCTCGGCCTTGTCCACCTTCAGCGTGTTGCGAATCCAGGGTCCGGTCGAGACGTGATCGATGTCGAGCAGTTCGATCCGGTCGATGCCCGCCTTGTCGAGCAGTTCGAGATTATCGGCCGACACTTCGTCGCCCGCCTCGATATAGATCTGGCCGGTGGATTCGTTGATCAGGTCATAGGCCGAATAGCGTCCGAAGATTTCCTCGGTCGGGATCAGCAGGTCGGTCAGGCCGTCCTTGGCCGCCTTGTTCGCGGCACGCGGCGAAATCTTCTGACCCGCCGGGAACACGACCTCGCCCGACTTGGCATCGACGATGTCGAACATCGGCTTTGCACCGCGCCAGTTTTCGGCGGCGAACGGAATCTGCCAGCCATCGGGACCGCGCACGAAGGTCACGGTGTTGTAGAAATGGCTGAGAATTTCCTCGCTCGTCAGGCCCAGCGCATACAGGAGGCTGGTGACCGGAAGCTTGCGCTTGCGATCGATGCGGACATTGACGATGTCCTTGGCGTCGAATTCGAAATCGAGCCACGAGCCGCGATACGGAATCACCCGCGCAGCGAACAGATACTTGCCCGACGCGTGCGTCTTGCCGCGGTCATGGTCGAACAGCACGCCCGGCGAGCGGTGCATCTGCGACACGATGACGCGCTCGGTGCCGTTGATGAAGAAGGTACCGTTGCCCGTCATCAGGGGCATGTCGCCCATATAGACGTCCTGCTCCTTGATATCGAGGACCGAGCGGGCATCGGTATCGGGATCGACTTCGAACACGATCAGGCGCAGCGTGACGCGCATCGGGGCGGCATAGGTGATCCCGCGCTGGCGGCATTCCTCGACGTCGAACTTGGGCGGTTCGAGTTCATAGGTGACGAAGTCCAGCTCGGCGGTGCCGGCGAAGTCGCGGATCGGGAACACCGAGCGCAGCGTCTTTTCCAGGCCCGACACGTAACCGATCGACGGATCGCTGCGCAGAAACTGTTCGTAGGATTCGCGCTGAACCTCGATCAGGTTCGGCATCTGCACCACTTCATGGATGTCGCCGAACACCTTGCGGATGCGGCGCTGATACGTGCCGCGATCGCCTGCGCGCGGCTGAACGCCGCTGTCGGTTGCCTTGGTCGCCATAGAGAATTTTGCCTCGATCTTGATCGTGCGTAAAAGTCGTGCTCCGCCCTCGCGGACAGAGTTCAGACGCAGGAAAAGACGCAAAAAGCCGCGTGCCTCCTTAGCGGAAACCGCAGCTTTTCAGCGTCCTGAACCCGGCCGATCATCCGTAGGACGCACTGCGCGACGGCGCATCCTGTCTCGATCCATGCTGGGGTGTGACGGCGATATAAGCGCTAGGGGCGCGTCTGTCAATTTGACAGACGGAGTTTGGCGATGGCCTTTTCCCACAAACCCCGTCACCCCGGACTTGTTCCAGGGTGACAGGGCAGCAGGCGCGCACCTTAAACTGCATCCGATGCACAAAGCAGTCTGGTGGACCCCGGAACTGGTCTGGCGTGGCGAGATTGGAACAGGACGCGGTAGCCAAATCCACCGATAATCATTTCACCGTCGCCTGGCCTCGCTTCGTCGCATCCTCCCCCATATTCCGCTGGCATTCAGCCGCGATTGGCTCGTTGAGAGGACCATGCCCAATCGCCGTTCCGTTCGATTCCCTGCGTTGCGTCCTGTTCTGATGACCGGCGCGGCCCTGTTGGCGTTCGCTGCCTCGCCCGCACACGCCCAGAGCCAGGACCGCTTCGTCCCGCCAATGGGCGACTGGTCGCTGCCCCCTTCCGGCCAGCAAGCGCCTGCGCCCAGCCCGACGCCGACGCCCGCGCCGGCGGATCAGGCAGAGCCCACGCCTGCCCAGCCTCCCGTCGTCGTTCCCACGATCACGCCCACCCCAGCACCCGCGCAACCCCGCGCCGCACAGCCCCAAACGGCCACTCCGGCGCCCGCGCCCAGCCCGACACCGGCCCCGCAACCGGCGGCACCGGCACCGACGACCGTGCCCGAAACGGAGGCTCCGGCCGACACCACCGCGCAGCCGCAATCCGAAACGTCTGCGCCTGCGCCTGCGCCTCAGCCGCTTCCCGAAACGACGACCGCCCGCGAAACCACCGACCAGCCATCGGGCGGCATTCCCCGCTGGCTGATCGCGCTGGCGGCGATCGGTCTGGCGGGCGGGGCAGGGTGGTTGCTGTTCCTTCGCCGCCGCGATCGCGATACCGTCCATCAAGACCAGGCACCCGAAGTCCTCGAACCCGTGGCCGAACCGCCGCCGCCCGTTGCCCCCGTGCCCCGTGCGCCGACGACGCCGGCTGGCCCTGTCCCGGTGCGCCGCGTCGCAGGCGAGGTCGCCAACCCCAATATCCGTCGCGCCGTGCCCGGCATGCCTGCGCCTGCGCCCGCACCTGCACCCGTGCCGCCGCCGTCTGCACCGCAACCCGCAGCCAGCGCCCCCGCCTTGCTAAAGGGGCTCATCACCACGCGCATCCCGCCGGTGGGGCGTGCCTCTCCGCCGCCTCCATCACCGCCTGTGCCCCGGCCCACCGCCGCTTCCGTCGTGCCGCTGCCAGCGCCTTCACCCCGCCCGCGGGCGAATGGCGGTGGCCTGGGCTTCATCCTCAATGCCCAGCGCATCACCGTCAGTCTGACCCAGCTGATGCTCGAATTCGAACTGATCGCCGAAAACCACACCGATGTCGCGGTGACCTCGCTTGATGTGGCGACCGCCATGCTGACCGCGCATGCCGATCAGGACGCCCAGATCGCGCGCTTCTTCGAAGAACGTCCGCCATCGCCCGCGACCGCATTGGAAGTCGGCCCGCAAACGGCGAGCGGGCTGAACGGCAAGCTGTCGATGCCGCTGGGACAGGTCAATCCGGTGGAGACCGGCGGGCGCAGCTATTGCGTGCCGATCATGATGATCGACGCGCGCTACACCTGGGCCGATGGGCGCGAGGAGCGCAAATCGGTCGCCTTCGTCCTGGGCAAGGGCGCGCAGGATGCCAACAAGCTCGGCCCCATCTTCCTCGACCGCGGCCCCGGCGTGACGCGCGAAGTCGGTGCGCGGCTGCATGTCCCGATGCGCAAGGCGAGCTGATCGCGCGGTCGGGCTTGCACTTTCCGCCATGGCTGCAATGCTGCGGCGACACGATCGGGAGAGTGGCGTTGAGGTTTCCGGTTCTTATCGTTGCGGCCATGCTGGCAGCACCCTTGCCCGCATCCGGGCAGGAAGTGTGGGGCGGCATCGCCGCGCACGGCGTCGATACCCCCTTCACCAAGGACATTGGCGAGCGCGGCACCGATCTCCAGGCGGGATACCGGTTCGCGCCCGTCGAGGGGTTGTCGGCGATCGGATCGCCCGAACCCTATGTCGTCGCGGTGGTCAATCTCGACGGCGAGACCAATCTGCTCGCCGCCGGACTCAGCTGGAAACTGGGCGACCGCGTTTATGTGCGCCCCGGCATCGGCATCGCCATCCATGACGGTCCCGATTTCCGCGTCGATCCGGCAACCAACCTGCGCACCGATCTGGGCAGCCGGGTGTTGTTCGAGCCTGAAATCGCGGTCGGCATTCAGGCGACCGCGCACCTTTCGGTCGAGGCCAGCTGGATCCATGTCAGCCACGCTCAGCTGTTCGGCGGCCAGAATCCGGGGCTCGACATTATCGGCGTGCGCGCGAACTGGCGGCTCTAGCCGAAACGTGGGTGCCGATACCCGCGCGACCCGGAAATCCGCTTGAATGTCCGACCGTTGGCGGTCACGCTGACGCCCATGCCGATGGACTTGCTTCTGCTCGCCGCGCTGTCCGCGCAGACCTCACCGCCGATACGCACCGCGACGGGTGAGCGACAATTGCTCCAATGGGTTGCCGAAGATGCCCGATGCGGCGTAGAGCCGGTCGCGGCAAAGATCCTGCGGGCCCCCGCCAATGCCCTAGTCGCGTCGCATATATCGACAGCGCTGCAACCTATCACGGTCGAATTTCGCCTCGATGCGTCCGGTCGCCCGCTGTCGATCCGAAGGACGGGAAACGGTTTCTCTCCCTTCAGCGACGATGTCCTCCCCGCCCTGGCGGCTTCCACGTTCGAGGTCGCTGGCCAACGCTCCGGCTGCTCGATCACCTATCGCCCACAGCAATCCTCATACGCCGACGCGCCGGTCGCGGCGCTGATTGATTACTCGTTGCGGCCGACGGCAGGGCAGTTGCCACGCGGGGCATGGGCGCGGATCGAGGGGGAGGGGGCGAACTGCGCGGACGAACCTCGCCCGCAATTGCTCCGCCGCAGCTATCCCGATTTCAAGCAAATTGCCGGATCGGCGGGCAACCGCGACTGGGCGATGGTGCGCTATGATCTCGACGCCAATGGCCGACCCGTCGATGCTCGCATCGAACACGATAGCGGCAATGCCGCGCTGAACCGGGCCTCGGTTCAGGCGGTGCGCGACTCGCGGTTCTCCGATGGTGCGCGATCCGGCTGCACCTATCCCTTTTGGCGCAACGCCGAAATCCTCGCCGCACCCGAGGCGCCGCATGTCGCCAGCTTTCGCCCCAGCGACGCGACCTGCCCGCTTCACGAGCCGTGGCAGAACCAGTTGTCACTGACCTTCCCGCCCGCCTTTCGCCAGCGCGCGATCGAGGGATGGGCCGTTGTCGGCTTCGATACCGCGCCCTGGGGAGCGACCGGCAACGTCCGCGTCCTGGCCAGCGAGCCCGCCGCCGAATTCGGCGACCGGGCGGCAGGCATCGTGCGCGCGGGCCGGAAAGCGGAAAACCGCCAGGGCTATGTCGGTTGCGTCGTGTTGGTGCGCTTCGAAATGTCGCAGCAGGCGGGGTTGACGAGCGTGGAAGCCGGACGTCGTTTTCGGATACGTTGAAGGCGGCGGCGGCGCGATCCCGGACGTTCGCGCCCGTAAAGCAGAAAGGGGCGGCCCATCGCTGGACCGCCCCTTCTTGTGCTTTGTTCGGCTGCTGAGGCGGCCGGGGCCTTGACGGGGATCAATCCCGTAAAAGTCCGACCCCCACGAAGGCGGGGGTCGGCAGTTCGCTGCCGGTCGGCCTCGCACCGTGCGGATCGAACCGATCCGCACGATGTTGCGGCTTACTTCAGCTCGACGGTCGCGCCGGCTTCTTCGAGCTGTTTCTTCAGCTTCTCGGCTTCTTCCTTGTTCACGCCTTCCTTGACGGGCTTCGGCGCGCCTTCGACCAGCGCCTTTGCTTCGGTCAGGCCCAGGCCGGTGATGGCGCGGACTTCCTTGATGACGTTGATCTTCTTGCCGCCGTCGCCGGTCAGGATGACGTCGAATTCGTCCTTGGCTTCTTCAGCCGGTGCGCCACCGGCGCCACCGCCTGCGGGGCCTGCGACTGCAACGGCGGCAGCCGCCGAGACGCCCCACTTTTCTTCGAGCAGCTTCGACAGTTCGGCTGCTTCGAGGACGGTCAGTTCGGAAAGCTGGTCAACCAGCGCGTTCAGGTCTGCCATGATGTAACTCCAATCAAATCAATCAGTTGATAAATATACTGGTAGGTCCGCGAGGCCGCTTATGCGGCTTCCTTGGCGCCGTAGGCGCCGAACACGCGTGCCAGCTGTGCCGCCGGTGCCTGCGTAACCGTTGCGAGCTTGGTCGCGGGTGCTGCGATGAGCCCCACGAGCTTGCCGCGCAGTTCGTCAAGCGACGGAAGCGAAGCCAGCGCCTTCACGCCATTCGCGTCGAGGACGGTCTTGCCCATCGCGCCGCCGACGATCTCGATCTTGTCGGTCGTCTTGGCGAAATCCACCACTGCCTTGGCGGCAGCGACCGGATCGGTCGATGAGGCAAGCGCCGTGGGACCCGTCAACAGGTCGGCGAGCGACCCGTAATCGGTTCCTTCGAGCGCGATGATGGCAAGGCGGTTCTTTGCGACCTTATAGCTCGCACCGGCGTCGCGCATCTTGTTGCGGAGGTCCGTCGATTGCTTGACGGTCATCCCGAGGTTGCGGGTGACCACCACCACGCCGACCTCGTTGAAGGTGCGGTTCAGCTCGGCGACGGCGTCGGTCTTCTGGGAACGATCCATGCCGGTCTCCTTACGAGTGAACCGGCTCCCCATGAGCCGGTCCGGGTAACGCCGAACGGCCAGGCGCCAGGGCCCGGTCGATCGGTAGTTGTCCAAGGGGGCATGGTCGTCGCGGCCAGGATATGGCACATGACCCGAACGCTCAGGGATTACCCAGCATCGGAAAAAACGCATTCCCCGTCTAGGCGAGAGATCAAGGCTGGCAAAATCCAGCCACTCGCTGTCTCGGACGGCATCGCGAACGGGCGAACCCGAACACGACAAGCCGCGCGCAATAACGACATGGGCGGGGGAGTCAAGGGTGGTGGACTTGGGATGGCCTCTCCCGACTCACCCGTCACCCGGAACGAGCCCGGTGACTGGGAGGTGGCGTCATTAACCAAATAACCCTTTACGCCATTCCAATCTGTTCCAATCACGGACAGTCGAAATCAGCCCCTGCCCGAATCGAGCCAAGATGCGTTATGAAGCGTGTCAGAACAGGAGGCGCAGGCGATGCAGTTGGTTAACGCGAAAGGGCTATTTGAAAGCGGATGGAAACTCGCGGCTGCGCTGTTTCTGCTCAGCTTCGCGCCCCAGGTGTCGGCCAACAGTGCTGCCGCCAATGCGAACAACGTCCGCGTCGTGATGGAATTGCCGTCGCCGCTGGAGCCGGGTGAGTTCGCCTGGGACACCGAAGGCGCCACCACGGGACCGCTGTGGATCGTCGTCGATCTGGAGGTCGCGCGCATCTATGTCTATCGCGGCGGGGTGGAAATCGGGCGCGCGGCGGTCAACCTGGGCACCGATCGCAAGCCGACGCCGACCGGCACCTTTCCGATCCTGCAAAAGAAGGTCGATCACACGTCGAACATCTATATCGGCGCGCCGATGCCGTACATGATGCGCCTTACCTGGACGGGCATCGCAATTCACGGCAGCAACGTCGATCCGGGGGCAGTGACGCGCGGATGCGTCGGCGTGCCGGTCGATTTCGCGGAGAAGCTCTATCCGCTGGCGGGGCTGGGGACCAAGGTCACGGTTACTCGCAACTGGATGCCGCACATCTATCGCCGCGCCTGATGCGGCGATCCCGTCAGGCAGCGACGAAGGTCAGCGCCTCGATCTTGTTGCCATCGGGATCACGGATGAAAGCGGCATAATAATTGGCGTCATATTCGGGCCGTAGTCCGGGTTCGCCGTCGCTGCTGCCGCCATTGGCGAGTGCGACCCGGTGAAAGGCATCGACCGCCGCGCGCTTTTCCACTTCGAACGCGATGTGCACGCCATTGCCCGGCGTCGCAGGCGCGCCATCGGATGGGCGATTGAGGCTGAATACCGTGATCCCCGCGCCGTAGCCCACCGCCTCTTCGACGTCGAAGGTGCGGCGCAAGCCCAGTTCGCGCATGACCGGATCGTAGAAGGCGCGCGCTCGCGCAATATCGGCGGTACCGAGGGAGACATGGTGGATCATGCCGTCAAAACCCGCCGAATTGTCGCGGGGTTCCGGGAATCCGGTCCATTACACGGTGGACCATGAGTGGCGGTGAGAGCGTAAATGGTCCCGCGCCGAGTCGCCTTGTCGATGGCTGACCGAAAATCTGGATCCGAAATAAGGTCGGCCCCGGTCGCAATGACGAACGTCTGGGGTCCGGACCCTAATCCCGAACCGGTTCCTCGGGGCTTCCCTCAGGCTGCCCGTTGCGATCGACGCGCGCGGTCATGCCGGTCGCTTCTGCGTCGAACTGGATCTGCGCTTCGTCGGGTAGAGGCTCGGGCGTCGGGGTCGGCGCGGGCGCCGGCGTTTCAATGGGCGGTGGGGCCGGTTCGTCGATCGGATCGGGGCGGTTGAGGATCGGCTCCTCCACCTCGAAATCGGTCACATTCTCTTCGACCGGCGCCACATCGCTGTCGCCCGAACAGGCCGCGAGCAGCAGGGCGGGGACGGCGAGGGCGGCGAGCGCGCGGGTGTTCACTGGGCTATCTCCTGATCTCAGCGGGCGGCGATCTGGCGGGTCTGGCGCGCCTCGATCTTGTCGGCGAGTTTTGCGTCCCAGCCGTAAGGGTCGGCACGGAAATTGACGTCGCCATTGGCGCTGGCGAAGGCGGTCCAATACAGCAGATATACCTCCGCAGGCGTGGTCAGTTGCGCGCGCACGGTCTTGCCGCTGTCAAGCGTTTCCTGAACCTTCGCCTCGCTCCATTCGGATGAGGTGCGGAGCAGGTAATTGGCCAGTTCGTGCGGCTTTTCCAGACGGATGCAGCCGTGGCTTTCCAGCCGGTCGAACCGGCCGAACCCGGCCTTTGCGGGTGTATCGTGCAAATAGACCGCAAATTCATTGTCGAAATCGAATTTGAACCGACCTAATGCAGCCTTTGGTCCTGCAATCTGTTGCAGGCGACGGTTCGGGCCTTCGCCGATGACGCGGAAATCATTGGCCTTCAGATAGGCCATGCCTTTGGGAAACAGTTCTTCGCGGGCTATGCGCGCGGGCACATTCCAAGGCGGATTGAGCACGATCGAATGAATGGTCGAAGACAGCATCGGCGTTTCCGTCCCGACCTTGCCCGTCACGCCGCGCATCGACATGACCGGCTTGTCGCCTTCGAATACCGTGACGACCGCGGCGGCGATGTTCACCTGAATCCGGTTGGCGGGCAGTTCATGCGGCATCCAGCGCCAGCGTTCCATGTTCGCCATGATCTGGCGCACGCGGTCCTGCGCGGGCACGTTCAGCGCGGCGAGCGTTTGCGTGGAGACGAGGCCGCTGGGGTTCAGGCCGTAGCGGCGTTGCGCGCGGACCACCGCTTCCTTGAGCGCGGCGTCGAACCGATCGCCGGTCGCGGACACCGTCTTGTCCTCGACCGCCAACCGTTTGCGAAGCGCGGCAACGCGCGCCCCGCTGCTGCCAACCGACAGGTCCGGCCCGGCGGGCACGCTGCTCCAGCCGCCATCGGCGACGATCTGGCGATAGCGCTGAAGCCCGGTTTTCAGTCCGTCATAGCCCGCCCAAGGCGGCGGCAGGCTGGCAAACCACTGACCGATCCGATTCTCGGCAACGGCCTTCGCGAAGCCGGGCCGCGGGTCGAAATCTTTCGGACGCAGCGCCCAGTCTTCCTGAAAATCCTCTTCCGCCAGCCGCCCGGCATGAACCGCGCGGGCATGGTCGAGCGCAGCGGCGACCAGCGCGTCCTGCGCGGTGGAGACGGGTTGCAGGCGGGTATCGTTGGCCGAGCGCAATCCCTCGATGCGGGCATTGTTCGCCAGCAATTCGCGCAGTTCGGTCGCCTGCGCGTCCGACAGCGGTGGAATCTGCACGGGGGCTGGCACGGCTTGTACCATTTGCGGATTCGCGGCGGTTGCCGGTGCGCGCGGCGGCTGTATCTGTGGTGCGGCCTGCTGCGCGAACGCCGGGCCAGCCAGACCCGCCACCGAAACCAACCACAGCGCCTTCGTACCGATCATCAAACTCGTTCCCTTGCCACATCGCCCCGTTACGCCGGACGACGCCTTGTCCGCCCTCCCATAGCGGTTTGCCGCCGTCAGCACAAAGCGTCCTACGCCGTAGTTCTCGGATTTCTCCTCCGAACCCAGGCTGAACGCACAAAAAGGGCCGGGAGACTGGCTCCCGACCCTTTGATGGTTGTGGCCGAATGGCGTCAGGTTCAGGCGACCGCGACGTCCGCAGTATCGACCTTGACGCCGGGACCCATCGAGCTGGAGAGCGCGATCTTGCGGACATATTTGCCCTTGGCGCCGGCGGGCTTGGCCTTGACCACCGCATCGACCAGCGCATCGAAATTGGCGCGCAGGTCTTCCGCCGGGAACGACGCCTTGCCGATGCCCGAATGGATGATGCCGGCCTTTTCGACGCGGTATTCGACCTGGCCACCCTTGGCTGCCTTGACCGCTTCGGCGACATTCATGGTCACAGTGCCGAGCTTGGGGTTCGGCATCAGGCCCTTGGGACCCAGTACCTTACCCAGACGACCGACGACGCCCATCATGTCCGGGGTCGCGATGCAGCGATCGAAGTCGATCTTGCCGCCCTGAATGGTTTCCATCAGGTCTTCGGCGCCGACCACGTCGGCACCCGCTTCGCGTGCTTCGTCGGCCTTCGCGCCCTTGGCGAACACGCCGACACGCACGGTTTTGCCGGTGCCTTTGGGGAGGGTGACGACGCCGCGGACCATCTGGTCGGCGTGGCGGGGATCGACGCCCAGGTTCAGGGCGATTTCAACGGTTTCGTCGAATTTGGACGTCGCGTTGTCCTTCACCAGTTTGATGGCTTCGTCGATGCCGTGCAGCTTTTCGCCGTCGATCGACCAGTTCTTCTGCTTCTTGCTAATTTTGGCCATGATCTCAGCCCTCCACCACTTCGAGGCCCATTGCGCGGGCGGAGCCTTCGATGATGCGGGTTGCCGCTTCGATATCGTTGGCGTTCAGATCCTTCATCTTGGTCTCGGCGATCGCCGACAGCGCCGAGCGCTTGATCTTGCCGGCCGACACCTTGCCCGGCTCCTTCGAGCCCGACTTCAGGTTCGCGGCCTTTTTGATGAGGAAGGAAGCCGGCGGCGTCTTCGTTTCGAACGAGAAGGAACGGTCGGCATAGACGGTGATGACGGTCGGGATCGGCGAACCCTTTTCAAGATCGCCGGTCGACGCGTTGAACGCCTTACAGAATTCCATGATGTTGACGCCGCGCTGGCCCAGGGCCGGGCCGATCGGGGGCGACGGATTTGCAGCGCCCGCGGGCACCTGCAGCTTGATATAGCCGGTAATCTTTTTTGCCATGTTTCTCACTCTGTTACTGGACCCGCTCGCCTGAAAGACGACGGCCCGGTGCAAGTTTAGCGGTTCATGCAGACGCCGGTCGCCCGACATCCTCCCGCAAGGTTCCCACCGATGATTCCGCTGGAAGCGCGCGCCCATAACGCATCGCCCACCCAAGCGCAATTGCCGCGAGGGATTGCAATGTAGGATTTCGCCGAACAAGACGGGAACATGGCCCGTCCGCTGAACCGCGCGCAGCGATTGCAGAACCAGGCGTTCGTAAAGGCGCTGGCCCAATCGGGCAATGTGCGCGAGGCAGCGCGCGAGATCGGCGTGCACTATGGGACGATCCAGCACCGGCGGCGCGCGCATCCGGTGTTTGCCGCCGAATGGGACGCGGCGCTGGTGGTGGCGCAGGCGCGGCTGGCGAAGGCGGGCGGGGCGAAGCGGCCGAGCGGCAGGCGCAAGGGCGCGGTCAGCGCGCGGGCGAAGGCGGCGCCGGGCGACCACCGGACGCAGGGCGGCGAAGCAGTGGTGGTGCAGCGGCGCGACGGGACGCTGCAACTGCGGCGCGCGCAACCGGGCAAGCTGACGCGCGAATGCGAACAGGCGTTTCTGGCGGCGCTGTCGGCGACGTGCAACGTGCGGCTGTCGGCAGCCGCGGCGGGCGCGGCGGAGGCGGCATTTTACCGCCGCAAACGTCGGCATCCGGGCTTTGCGCGTGAATGGCAACTCGCGCTGGAGCAGGGGTATGAGGCGCTGGAAATGGCACTGATCGCGGGGTTCGAGCCCGATGCGGCGACCGACGACGCATGGCGGCACAACGACCCGCCGCCGGTGCCGATGATGACGGCGAACCAGGCGCTGCAATTGCTGTACCTGCACCACAAGACCGCGAAATTGTGGGCGGAGGCGCCCTATATGAAGCGGCGCAAGGGTGAGACGTCGGACGAGTGGTCCGAACGGCGCGGGCGCGATTATGTGGCGGGCAAGGCGCGGATCGCCGAGCGGTTGCAGATTCAGGACACCAATCGCGCGCTGAGCAAGGCGTTGGATCAGGTGGAGCGGCGGATGGCGCGCAAGCCCAAGCTGCCTGCGCTGGATCAGGTGACGGGGTGGAGCAAGGCCGATCCGGACAAGGTGCCGCATGATCCGGGGCGGGCGTTGTTCGGCGGCTGGCGGAAATTACCCAAGGCTGGCCGTCATTGAACCCATACCGGGCTGCGAAGCGCGATTTCCTGTGCTCCGGTGCTCACGTGCCGGAAGCACGCTGTGCTCCGGTGCTCGGACATCACCCCTCTCGCCTCGATCTGAATTCAATGTCGACCAACCTTGCCGTGCCGATTGCCAGCGGTTGTCCCATTCCGTTCGCCCCGCGCCCCTCGACTGCCTGCCAAGGCTGGCGCTTGGGATAAACTTCGGCTGAATGCCGAAGTCGAGGGGCTTTGCCGAGCGAAGTCGAGGCGGGGCATGTTCTCGGCTTCGCCCGAAAATGTGTCTCGACTTCGCTCGACACGAACGGGGAGGGGTGGTCGCCAAGCGATCATTGCTTGCCTCCGTTCCGCAAACGCCCGAGCATCGCCGCCGACACGTCGCGCACGAATGGCGGGGCGGTGGGAGGTTGATTGCCATGATTGCGTTGATGATGCTGACCGCTGCGCTGATGCCCGCTCAGGCCGTGGCCGTGGCCGCGCCGCCGCCTGCCACGGCACCGGTGCCGGTTCAATCCGATGCGGTGCCGACGCCGGGGACGGTGACGGTCGAGCCAATGGCCGAGGAGGCCGGACCCGCCGAGGTCCGCACGGTGTTTGCCGAAGCGGTCGAACGGGCGCTGATCGATGCGAATTTCATCGCGTTGCCGGGGGCGGCGGGGCAGGCGCGCTATATTGCGCGGATCGCGGTGTCGCGGCGCGCGCAGGGCGAGGTAGCGGCCGATGGACAGGAAGCGGGTGCAGCGACCCAGGTCGGCAATTGGGGCGCAGGGTTGCGGGTGACCTTGCCCTCTTCCAAGTCGCAGCTTCGTGCACTGGTGATTACCGAGTTGACGATCGAACTGGTGTCGCGCGCCGAGGGCCGGGTGGTGTGGCGCGGCAGCGCGCTGACGGCGCAGGCGGACGGCACGCCGGGCGATGCGCCGGGGGCAGTGGCAGCGAAGCTGGCCGGGGCGGTGATGCGGGGGTTCCCGGAGGTGCGGGAGGGGGCGGTTTCGGTGCCTTGAGGGGGGGCATTTTGGGATGGTCGCGGATTGGCTGCTATTGGGTCGGCTAGTCACCAGATCGAATATTCCGATCGGTTCAGCGCGCAGTAGAGTGATCAAATTGAATAAAAGGGGTGATGCTGACGCGTAAGCAGTAAGATCAGGTTAGAAATATTCGATATAGCAACTTGGGTAGTCGATTATTACTTGAGCTAAGGCTCTCCACTTAAAACGGTTCGTCGGCAGGCTCGTCATCCTGTCCAAGGCATGACCTGCTGGCCTGGTGAAACTCCCCAAACTCGTCGTCCATATCATATATATCGAAATCTTCTTCGTCGACGGGCGAGATATATCGATCGCCAGCTAGCATTTCGCGGAGCATATGGAGCCGCTCCAGCAACTCGTCGAAGGTGATGATCCGCACATCCTTTAATTGGCTGCGCATAAGTTCGAACGAGGCGACTCTCTCGGCGGGTGGAATTCGACCAGCAATAATCACACAATCTACGCTATAAGCCTGCAGAGCGCCTGCATCGCCAAAATGCTTTAGCAGCGGTAAGCTGGTCACGAGTTTTGATCGTTGATCTAATACCTGCACTACAGCACCCATGAGCTCCGGTGAGGGTGCGAACACGTTTTTTCGGTATTCGCCCTGCATCAGCGCCGTTGAAGGGCGCTTAATCTCAACTAGGGCGGCGTTGTAGGTCAATGCATTCTGCGACAGGAAATCGGCGATCTTATTGCCTGATCCTGCCAGCGTCATTCCGCCAACCGATGCGCTAGGTTGCAAAACTACTATGGGCTGGCCGAACAGCATCGCAAGGATGAATGGATTAAGTTCCAATAGTTCTTGCCAGTCTGCTTCAACCGTTTTGCGGCGAAGCAATTTCGAGAAAGCCTCAATCATCTCATCAAGGCTAACGATTTCGATGTCCTTCTGGAGTTGTACAAACTCTTTGAGATCTTTTTTGCAATAGCTTTGGCGTTATTGGCGACCACAGAAAGCATACTGCGGCGATCCTTACCAATCAGCTTCGTCGTCTCGACGTTGCTGCCACCCAACAGCTTGAAAATGGTCCCAGCCTGATAGGGGCGCGACCGCTCGGGGTATTCGTCGGGAAGCGCCCGGCTCAACACCGCATTGAAAGCGAACATGTCGCGATCCTTGCGGCTTTCTACTTGATACCGGCGAGATATGCGATGCATGCCGTCAGCGAGGGTCCGATAATCAGCAGCGCTAAAATAGTAGGTTTCGCCCTCGACGCGTGTGGTCTCGTAATTGCTGATCACTATGCGTGTTAAGCCCGCAATTTCTTCGATGCTGTACAACACGGGCCGCATCAGCATTACGAAGCCAAGGCCATATTCGGCTTGCATCATAAAGCCCAAGGGCATCGTATCATTGATGATCCGCTGTGCGTCTTCGCCTGTTTCCGGGGGCTGTGCAGTGAAACTAAGATCGAAAACGATCTCACGAACCTGATCGTATTTTGGCTGATAAAGATTCTGGTTTCTATAGGCAACTAATGGAAAGATGTGCGCTTTGCGGGCCTTGAAGTCGAGGCGCAGCAAGGTCCGAGGTTTGGGCGGATCGCCATCATGCCACGCCTTTGCGACAAACTCCTCGATATGCGGGGCAACGCGCAACAAGACTTCCGCAATCTCGCTATCGGGATCGTAATCTACGATTAGGTCATGAGTTCCCGTTTTGGGAAGAGGTGTTGGCAATGAAGAGAGATTGTCCAAGGCAGTCCACCTAGCAGCGTTACGCGGGTTGATCCTTCATTAGACCTGCCAAGCATTCAATTGGCAACATATGGTGCCAGCGACGAAATCTATTAATCCGTCGATGCTGCGGGTGGTGGGTTTACCGAGATGACCGATCCCGTCCGATACAATCCGAACGAGTGCGCGACCGGTTCTTGGACCGTGATATTGTAAAACCGAAGATCAATTAGGGCGCAAACCAGAAGTCGTACGCGGGAGTAAATCCCGCGTCGTCGGCCGGGTCGGTGCCTCGCACCGCCCGCCGTCCGGTCTCACGATTTAGCGCGGGGCTGCGCCCGCGCCGAAGCTAAGGCTGCGCCTTACTTCGATCGTTCGACTTGCTCGAAATCCAATTCCACAGGCGTAGCGCGCCCGAAGATCGACACCGACACCTTCACCTTCGACTTGTCGAAGTCCAGCTCCTCGACCACGCCGTTGAACGACGCGAACGGGCCGTCCAGCACCTTGACCGAATCGCCGATTTCGTAATCGACCTTGATCTGCTGCTTGGGCGCGGCGGCGGCTTCTTCCTTGGTGTTCAGGATGCGCGCGGCTTCGGCTTCGGTGATCGGCTGGGGCTTGCCTGAGGAGCCGAGGAAGCCGGTGACCTTGGGCGTATTTTTGACGAGGTGATAGACGTCGTCGTTCATCTCAAGCTTTGCCAGCACATAGCCGGGGAAGAATTTGCGTTCCGACTGAACCTTCTTGCCGCGGCGGACTTCGGTGATGGTTTCGGTGGGCACTTCCACGCTTTCGACCAGGGCATCGAGGCCCAGGCGGGTCGCGTCGGCGAGGATCTGTTCCCGCACCTTGTTCTCGAAGCCCGAATAGGCGTGAATGATGTACCAGCGCGCCATGTGATGCCTTGTCCGTCTGTTTATGTGCTTGGGATCGCGAGCGGGCTTAGTTCGCCAGGCTCAGCAGATACTGGACGATCGCGTCGAAGATCGAATCGATGCCGAGGAAGAAGATGCCGAGCAGGCTGGCCATGATGACCACCATCACCGCGGTCATCACCGTTTCCTTGCGCGTCGGCCAGACGACCTTCGACGTCTCAGCCTTTACCTGGTTGATGAATTCGACGGGAGAGGTCTTTGCCACCGCAGCTGTCCTTCGCGAAATTGCGTGTCCCACGCCGGGCATGAGGCCGCTGCCCGTTTCTTCGCTGGAAGAAGTCGGTGCGGCCCATCCACGATGTCGGATTGGGGCCGGTATCTAGCGATGCGAGGGGGGAGTGACAAGCAAAAAGGCGGCGCGCCGGTCCGAGGGAGGGGGAGGAGGACCGGGCGCGCCGCCCTTGATCGTCAGCCGGTGGTGCCGCGACGGGCGGGAAAGGGGGACAAAGCCGCCCGTCGCGGTAACCGGGTGCGCCGTGGCTTATTGAGCCGGGGCGGGTGTGGTGGCGGGGGCCGGTGCCTTTGCCTGGATCGCGGCACCGACCTTTGCCTGAAGCGCGGTGTCGGAGCCCATCTGGGTCGCGATCGAATTGAAGCGCTCGGGCGTCAGGCCCGATGCGGTGACGGCGGACGCCATCTGGGTCTGCTTCGCATCGGCGGCGATGGACGCGTCCTTGTTGATCGCATCGACCGCGACGACGGCGGTTGCGAACTGATCGACTTCGGCGTCGCTGACGGTCGCCTGGGTCGTGGTGGTGTCGCCGGCCATCGGTGCTTCCTGATCAGGGGCCGGGGTCATGGCTTCCTGAGCGATGGCGGGGGTTGCGACGAGCGCCGCGGCAGTTGCGAAAATCGAGAGCGTTGCTGCTCGCATGAGATATTCTCCAAATATTGCCCTGTTGGGAGCGCGGAACATTGGGATTCGATCCCTGCACGCAACGAAAAGGGTGACGCGCCGTGGCTTTCGCACGACGACTGGTCCGGTTTGTTGGGTTTTTACGCGGCGGGGCGCAGGGCGGCGTTGCGTTCGCGCAGAATCCGCATACGGGTCGCCGGCCAGTCGGGAATGCCCAGCCGTTCGGCGAATTCGACCGCGACGATCGACGCCCCGGCACGTTCGATCAGGACCGGCGGCAGCGCACGCTTCGAATTGGCGTCCATGAACACCATCACCGGTGGGTCGAGCGGATCGCCCTGGCCGACATCGAGCACGACGCCCAGCCGGTCGCCCGACAGCCGGACGAGCGATCCGCACGGGAACGCGCCGACGGTCTTGGCAAAGGCGGCCATCACCGCGCGATCGAAATGCCCCTCGGTCCCCCGCATCCATTCGAGCGCCTCGCCCGGCGACCAGGCGGCCTTGTAGCTGCGCGCGGAGGTGACGGCGTCATAGACGTCGCAGACGGTGCCCATCCGCGCGTGGATCGACAGCGCCGTGCCGGGCTTCCTCGCCGGATAGCCGCGCCCGTCGATGCGCTCGTGATGGTTGAGCACCACGTCGAGCACGAGGTTGGAGATCCCGCCCGCATCGCACAGGATTTCGTGACCGCGCACGGTATGTTCGCGCACCAGCGCGAATTCGCGGTCGTCGAGCGGGCCGGGCTTGTTGAGCAGCGCATTCGGGATGCGCGCCTTGCCGATGTCGTGGAGCAGCCCGGCCAGCCCGATCTGATGCATGTCGGCTTCGTCGAGGCGCAGCACGCGCGCGAGGCCGACCATCAGCCCGCAGACCGCTACCGAATGATAGAAGGTATATTCATGGCGCAGCTTCAGCCGGGTGACGCTGGGGATCGCGGTCGGATCGCGCTGAATCGAGGCGGCGATCGCCTCGACCACCGGATCGAGCGTGCGGGGATCGATGCGCTCGCCGCTGGCGACGCCCTCGTGGATACCCTTCACCAGCCCGCGCGCTTCGGTCATGATGGCGCGGGCGCGCACGCATTCCTGCGCGTGATTGCCCGGCTTGGCGCGAATCAGCCATTTGGCGGCGTCGGAGACCGCACGCCGCGCGGGAACCTCGGGCTGAGCGACCAGGTGCTGAGTGGCACGCCAGTCCTTCGCCTCAAACCCCGTCCCGAAAGAATCCCGCAAGCCCCCCGGCTCGCCCATCTTCGACATGCATCGCCCCATCCACGCGCAAAATCGACCCGGCGACGTTATGCAGGCGAAAAGACTTATAATTCATGAAGGGAATGGAGGCGGCTGGCACGAGTGCACGGACTCGAACCGTGGGCCCTCGGTTTTGGAGACCGATGCTCTACCAACTGAGCTACACTCGTCCGCCGCGAAATGCCCCTAACGCCTGTCGCGCGGCGGTGCAAGCGCGGTGTGCGCGGGCGAATGCCGGGCGCGGCGTTACGCCGCGGCCCAGCCGTTCGTCGTGCGGGTGATCGCCAGCGAACGCGCTTCGGCGACCGGCAGCGGGCGCCCGAAATAATAGCCCTGAACCTTGGTGCAGCCCAGTTCGCGGATCATCAGATGTTCCTGTTCGGTTTCCACGCCCTCGGCCGTGGTCGCCATGCCCAGCGACTGGGCCAGCGCCACGACGGCGCGGATGATCGCGATTGCTTCCTTTTCGCCTTTCGACGCGCTTTGCACGAACGACCGGTCGATCTTGATCGTGGAGAAGCGCGTGCGCGACAGATAGCCGAGCGACGAATATCCGGTGCCGAAATCGTCGAGGCTCAACCGCACACCCAGATCGAGCAGCTTTTCGAGCACGCTGACCGCGCTGGTGCCTTCGCGCAGGAACACGCTTTCGGTGACTTCGAGTTCGAGGCGGCTGGGGTGCAGTCCGCTTTGCGCCAATGTCTGGGTGACCAGATTGACGAAGCTGGCGCTGTGCAATTGTTCGGCGCTGACGTTGACGGCGATGCGGACATCGTCGTCCCAGGTTGCGGCCTCTGCGCACGCGTTTCGCAGCACCCATTCGCCGATCGGCGCGATCAGCCGCGCGTCTTCCGCAAGCGGCACGAATTTGGCCGGGCTGATCGGCCCCAGTTCGGGATGCGTCCAGCGCAACAGCGTTTCGAACCCCGTCAGTCCGCCGGTATCGGCATCGACGACCGGCTGATAGGTCAGATGCAGTTCGTCGTTCTCAAGCGCATTGCGCAGCGCGATTTCGAGGACGCGGCGTTCCTCCGCCTCGACATGCAATTGCGGTTCATAGACATGGACATGGCCGCCGCCTGCGTCCTTCGACCGGTAAAGCGCGAGATCGGAGGAGCGGATCAGCATTTCCGCGGTACGCCCGTCGCGCGGGCCGAAGGCGATGCCAATGCTGGCGCCGATATAGAGGGTGTGGTGATCGATCTCGTACGGCCGCGACAGCGTTTCGACGATGGTCTTTGCCAGTTGCATGACCCGTTGCTGATCGCCGGCGTCGCGCACGACAACCGCGAATTCGTCACCGCCCAGACGCCCGATCATCTCGTTTTCGGTGATCAGCCGCGCCAGCCGTTCGGACACGCGGCCCAACAGCCGGTCGCCGATCGGGTGGCCGAGCGTATCGTTCACCGCCTTGAACCGGTCGAGGTCGATCATCATGAAGGCGCAGCGTGCGCCCCATTGTTCGGCATCGGCCATCGCCTTTGCCAGCGTTTCGTTGATCAGCAAACGATTGGGCAGTCCGGTCAGCGCGTCGAACCGCGCCATCCGGCTGATCTTGTCGGCGGACTGGCGCGCTTCGGTCACGTCGGAGCCGACGCCGCGAAAGCCCAGAAACTTGCCATCGTCGGCATAGCGCGGGGACGCGGTCATTTCCCACCAGCGTTCCTGCCCGTCGACATAGACGGGCAGCAACAGGTCGCGAAACGCCTCCCGCCGTTTCAGATGTTCGGCGATCGCGCGCAAACCGTTCGAGAAATTGCCGTCGGCCCAGGTCGGGCCGGCGAGGATTTCGAGGAAGCCCATGCCGTTGATCGCTTTCGGATCGACCCCGATCGAGGTGGCGAAGCGGGGCGATGCGCGCACGACGCGGCGCTGGGCATCGATTTCCCACAACCAGTCGCCATCGTCCTCCGCATCGAATTCGCGCAGCAGCATCGACACGGTTTCGTCGCGTTCGCTGAGCGCGATCCGGTCGGCGCGGATTACTACCAGCGACCGGCCGCGGACATAGCAGACATTGACCAGCAGCGCGGTGTAGATCAGTGTCGCGCCGGCCAGCGGGGCGATGCCCATTGCAAAGATCGTCGCCGCGATCGCCGAGCCGAGCAGGACCAGGAAGGTGATCGTCGCGAGCGGCAGCGCCGCCATCGACACCGCGGCAGCCAGCATCAGGATCGAAACGGTAACCCAAAAGGCGAGTCCGGCCTCGGCGTTCGACTGGCTGGCGAACACGAAACAGGCGATCGACCAGACCACGGCCATCGCGACGCCGTCGATCGCACTGGCGCGCACTTCGGCAACGGTGGCGGTGATCGCATGCTGGTGACGGCGATGCAGGCGGCGAATCGCGATGGAGGTGGCGACGATGCCGACCAGCACGGCCCAGCCGACCAATTGCCAGAGTGGCGCGATAGACCGGAACGTCATCACGACGAACGACGCACCGATCAGATTGGTCGCCAGCAGAAACAGCGAGAACTGACGCCCGGCGCGCAATTGCGCCGCCCGAATCGGCCCCCAATCGGAGGTGTCCGGCGGATCGTGCAGGCCAAGAAGGGCGCGTGCATCGACGCGGTAATGCGCGAACTGGGATGCGGGTTCGGTACTCACGCGGTGACGATAGCGTGCGGCTGGTTACCGATCGGTTGAGATGGTGGCAGGTCGCTTCAGAAAGATGCTTTGAAAATAGATGGTTCGGATCATCGACCGGAAAGCACCATGTGTTGCCGGTGTGGGCTGATCGAGCCGAAATATCTACACAGCCTTAGCTCAGCGGGACGCTTTCGCGATCCACGGGTGCAGGAACGGGTGACGTGACCGGCCGCAGCGCTTCGCGCTCGGCGGAGGAAACCGGTGCCTGCGGATCGGGGCGAAACGCCTCCGGCGCACGGTCCGCCGGTTCGGCGTCGGGGGCGAGGTCCGGGGCGGCATGGCCTTCACCGGGCGCCTTCATCATCCTGAAAGCGGCGAACGCCGCCGCGCCCGCGCCGACGATGGTTCCCAGTGCAGCCATTCCGATCGTCCGCTTGCTCATAGGTTTGTCGGTCTTGCGCGCCATGATTTTCTCCGTCCTTCAATGCGTTGATCGACCAACGGGCGGGGGCAGTGCGCGTTCCAAACGAACGGAGGAGAGCGATAAAACAGCTCCGCCGTTCTACCGCCGCCGACGCTCGCGCGAGTCGAATGCCTTGGCCGGGTCGAACGCTTCGTCGAGGCGGCGGGCGAGGCGCAGGCCACCCTTCATCACCTGGTCGCGGGCGGTGGGGACGATCCTGGCGATCATCGCGTCGTCATGCACCGCGCGGCCTTCGATCTGAGCGCAGGGATCGCCACCCATCGCGGTCGCATAGGCGACGTCGCGGCTGGCCTGCCAGCTTTCGCGGCTCCAGTCTTCGACCGTGCCGCCCCATAGCGCGTCGCGTTCCTCCGCCGAATAGGCGCGGCGGATTTCGGGCGGCGTGGTGATCGCGCGCTCGGCCAGATAGCCGTCCCACAGGCTGTGCAGGTTGAACCGCTCGGGCGCCCACAGGCCGTAAGCGGCGGGCACGCGGTTGCCGCCCAGATCGCCGCGATCGCCCGCATGGAGCGGCATGTGGAGGTCGCCGACAAGATGGATCAGGAAGACGAGCGCCTGAACCTTTTCCGCCTCGGGTACCGCCTTGTCCTGCAACAGCGCGGTCATCCGGTCGATCTGCGCCGACACGCAATTGCCGTCGGGGCAGTTCGATTTGATGTCGAACGGCTTGCAGACATGGACGTTCTGATAATGCCAGTTGTTTGCATAGCTGAACCGCTGACCCAGCGGCTTGACGCAATCCGCCCACACGCTCGCCGCCTCCATCGTGCCCGCCGGGCAGGTCGGGGTGTTGAGCAAGGATTGCTGGCGCAGCAGCGCGAAGATCTTCGCTCGCGTCTCCGGCTTCACGTTCAGCCGCGCGATGGTGGCGACGGCCTCATGCCCGAACTCCCAATAGGCAAGCGCGGGGGCGGGCAGGGCGAAGGTGACGGCCGCAGCGGCGGCGAGCAGGAGGCGGCGGATCATGGGTGGGCTTTAGGGCGCACTGGGGACCCTGCCAAGGCGCTAGGTCACCCCTTCCGTTCGTTTCGAGCGAAGTCGAGAAACGTTGACTAGGCGCTCGCGGGCGTTTCTCGACTTCGCTCGAAACGAACGGGTTTGGAGGAGGTATAGATTCAGGCCACCGGGCGTTTGGAAAGGCCAGGCGTTCCGCAAGCCGCCAACGCTCCTGCTTTCGCAGGAGCACGATGCCTCACTCCTCATCCCCGTAGATCGCGGTCGTGCGCTTGGCGCCTGCCGACACCTTGCCACGGTACATGCCCGATGTGTTGTAGCTCCACGCCATTTCGCCGGTGGGGCCGGTCAGGATGACGCCGCCGGTGCCGCCCAGTTCCTTCACCTCTGCCATCACCGCGTCGGCGGCGGCTTGCAGCGTTTCGCCCTTCATTCGCACGCGCGCGCAAATTTCGTGGGTGACGCCGGCACGGATGAAATATTCGCCCGCGCCGGTGGCCGACACCGCGCAGGCGCGGTCGTCGGCATAGGTGCCCGCGCCGATGATGGGCGAATCGCCGATGCGGCTCCAGCGCTTGCCGGTGACGCCGCCGGTCGAGGTCGCGGCGGCGACATGGCCATTCGCATCGAGCGCAGCGGCGCCGACGGTGCCGTATTTCATATCGACGTCGAACCAGCTTGCCGATCCGCCCTGATTGGCCTTCATTCGCTCCAACTGTTCGCGGCGTTCGGGCGTGGCGAACCAGCTCGGGTCGACCTGTTCCAGCCCCTTTTCCTTGGAAAAGATGTTGGCGCCTTCGCCCGCCAGGAAGACGTGGGGGCTGTCCTCCATCACGCGGCGCGCGAGCGCGATCGGGCTCTTGGTATGCGTCACGCCCGCGACGGCGCCCGCCGCGCGGGTGCGGCCGTCCATGATCGAGGCGTCGAGTTCGTTGGTGCCTTCATAGGTGAACACCGCGCCGCGCCCGGCGTTGAAATTGGGGTCTTCCTCCAGCACCGTCACGGCTGCCTGCACTGCGTCGAGCGCGCTCCCGCCCTTGGCCAGGATCGCTTCGCCCGCCGCCAGCGCGCGGTCGAGCCCGTCGCGTGCCGCCTTTTCGCGCGAGGGCGTCATATTTTCGCGCTCCAGCACGCCCGCGCCGCCGTGGATCACCAGCGTCCATTGCGGTTTCGCAGGCGTCTGGGCGTGGGAAGGGGCAGGGGCGGTCATCGCAAAGGCTCCGGCAATCAGGGCAAGGGTCAGGGTCAGGCGCATCGGGCTGCTCCTCGAAATGGGATGGCCTGGCAATATCAGATTATGGCGCACTCGCTAGTCGGTGCGGTTCAGGGTGCGGGGCCGTTTGGCGACTGCTGCTATTATAAGGGTCGAACGGCGGGAAGTGGGTGGGAAGCGGACTTCAGGTTAGAGGCCGCCCGCTTCCGCATTGTGCTTTTTGTTGTTGGGATGCCGCCTCAAAAGTAACGCGCCGCTGACCATGCCCATGACCGGCACGAAAGCAAGGATCAGCAAAAGACCCCCATGAAGAATAACATCAGAGAACGACATGCCGGTTGGATCGATAGGCCAGCTGCTCATTGACCAGATATAAGTGGAGATTGTGCATACCGCGAACAGAAAAAGTACGACGAGTTTCCTCTTTAGCGGGAAGAATATGCTTGCCAGCAACAACATACTCGTCGCGCCTGATATGAAGATAAGCGCTGGGTGGTATATTCCTATTTCACCGCGCAAATACGCCTCGGCGAACATGAACAGGTGAAGAAGTCCGAGCAGTGCGCAGATCACGTAGCTACCGTGAAAAACCTTTGTCATTGCAACATTAGAGCCGAACCGAGCGATGTCGGCAATGGGGTCGCTTCCAGCCAGACCGCTTTTGCGCGCGCCTGCGCACTAGCCCGAAAGCATGACTCCGCGCTTCGGCAAATCTGCGGTATCGTGCGCGGACTTGGGGAGGGCGGTTCATGCGATCCTTGTTGTGCGCGATACTCGGTCTGACGCTGCTGTGGTCGCCGCCTGCCGAGGGGCAGATCGTCAAGGCGTTGCAGATCATGCGGAACAATCGCCCGCCCGATATCGCCTTCGATCCCGCGCGCGCCGCGCCTGCGCCTGATTATCGCAGCGACGATGTGTGGGCGGCGCTGCCCGAGACGCGCGATGCGGCCGATGTCGCGCCGCTCAACCTCCAGCCGGTCGATCCGAAATCCGCGCAGGTCGATGTCTTCTTCGTCTATCCCACCGTGTTCATGTCGCGTGAGGCGTGGAATGCCGACTGGCGCGACGCCGCCTATCGCGACCAGGTGGCGAACGGGCCGCTCCGGGGGCAGGCAAGCGTGTTCAACGGGTGCTGCCGGGTGTTCGCGCCGCATTATCGCCAGATGACACTGGGCGGCTTCGTCAAATGGTCGGAGAACTCGGATGCCGCGATGGCGCTGGCCTATTCGGACGTGGAGCGCGCCTTCGATGAATTCGTCAGCCGCCGCGCCAAGGGCCGCCCCTTCATCCTGGCCGGGCACAGCCAGGGCAGCCGCTTGCTCCGCACGCTGATCGAACGGCGGATCGAGGGGAAGACCCACGCCAACCGGCTGGTCGCGGCCTATCTGGTCGGGCATTGGATGGAGGCCGAATGGTTCGAACGGCCCGATGCGTTGCGGGCGTGCGGCACGGCCTATGACACCGGCTGCGTCATCACCTGGTCCAGCTTTGCCGAGGGGCGCAACGCGACCGCGCAGCGGCTGACGCTGGGGCGCTCGTCGGGCTATGCGCCCGAGCGCGAGCGTCGCCCCTATGTGTGCATCAACCCGCTGAGCTGGAGCACCGACGGCGCGGTCGCGCCCGCGCGGCTCAATCGCGGGGCGTGGCTGCATGGCGGGGGGGCGACCCCGCGTGGGTTCGAGCCGGGGCTGGTGTCGGCGCGGTGTCGCGACGGGGCGCTCTATGTTTCGGCCCCGCGGCAAAAGATTTATACCGATCTGGTGATCCCGTTCGGCAACTTTCACAATCTCGACTACAACATGGTCTATATGAATGTCCGCGATAACCTTCCGGTGCGCATCGGCGCCTTCTGGAAGCGGTGAGCGGAAACGGCTAAGACGCCGGTGAACAGCGAGTAACGGTCCCCATGTCCCTTCGTCCCTGGCGCGATATCACGCGCCGCCAAAGCCGCCAGATCATGGTCGGCAACGTCCCCGTCGGCGGCGATGCGCCCGTCACGGTCCAGACCATGACCAACACCCCCACGTCGGACCCGGTGGCGACGATCGACCAGATCCGCCGCTGCGAGGAAGCGGGCGTGGACATCATCCGCGTGTCGTGCCCCGATGTGGAGTCGACCGCCGCGCTGAAGCAGATCGTCCGCGCGAGCCGCGTACCGATCGTCGCCGACATCCATTTCCATTACAAACGCGCGCTGGAAGCCGCCGACGCGGGGGCGGCGTGCCTGCGGATCAACCCCGGCAATATCGGCTCTGCCGGGCGCGTTCGCGAAGTCGTGAACGCGGCAAAGGCAAATGGCTGCGCGATCCGCATCGGCGTCAACGGCGGTTCGCTCGAAAAAGATCTGCTCGAAAAATATGGCGAGCCGTGCCCCGAGGCTTTGGTCGAATCCGCGCTCGACCATATCAAGTTGCTCCAGGATCATGACTTTCATGAGTTCAAGGTCGCGGTGAAGGCGTCCGACCTGTTCCTCGCGGTCGCCGCGTACCAGCAACTGGCCGAGGCCGTGGATTGCCCGCTGCATCTGGGCATTACCGAGGCGGGCGGCTTCGTCGGCGGCACGGTGAAGAGCGCAATCGGGATCGGCAGCCTGCTGTGGTACGGCATCGGCGACACGATCCGCGTTTCGCTCTCCGCCGAGCCGGAGGAAGAAGTCCGCGTCGGCTTCGAAATCCTGAAGGCACTCGGCATCCGCAACCGCGGCGTCCGCGTGGTGTCGTGCCCCAGCTGCGCGCGCCAGGGCTTCGACGTGATCCGCACCGTGCAGACGCTGGAAGAACGGCTCCAGCACATCCGCACGCCGATGAGCCTTTCGGTGCTGGGCTGCGTCGTCAACGGCCCCGGCGAAGCCCGCGAAACCGATATCGGCATCACCGGCGGCGGCAACGGCAAGCACATGGTCTATCTGTCGGGCGTCACCGACCACCATGTCCAGGACGAAGGCATGGTCGACCACATCGTTCGGCTGGTGGAGGCGAAAGCGGCGCAGATCGAGGCGGAGGATGCGGCGAAGGCGGTGGCGGCGGCGTAGTCAGCCGACGTGGATCTCTCGCTCCAGCCATGCGGAAAAGCTGCGCATGGCGTCGCTGACCCGTCGGGAATGCAGCCGGGTGAGCCAATATTGCCCCAGATCGATTTGATGCTGGAAGGGGCGGGCCAGTTGTTCGCTCTCGAGCTGGCGCCCGAACATCACGGACGGGGCTAGCGCGACGCCATAGCCTGTTTCCGCTGCAGCGATCATGACGGCGGAACTGTCGAAGACAGGCCCCGTCAGCCGTGGCTCTGGCAACCGGGCCGACGCGAACCAGCGCGGCCATTCATCCGCGCGGTACGAGCGCAACAGCGTGGCACCGGACAAATCGGCTTCGGTTGCCAGACGGTCGGCAATCGCGGGCGCGCACAACGGCGTGAACGGGGCAGGCATCAGCAGGTCGGCATGGGTGCCATGCCAGGTGCCGTCGCCGAACCGGATCGCATAATCCAGGCCCTCGCCCGCCAGATCGACCCGGTTGTTGTTCGTCATCAGCCGTAAGTCGATCTCGGGATGGGCTGTGGCGAACCGGTCGAGCCGCGGCATCAGCCAGCCGAGCGCGAACGTGCCCACCACGCCGACTGTAAGCGTCTCTCGCATCCTGCCGCCGACGAAGCGATCCAGCGTTGCCGCGATCCGGTCGAGCGAGTCGCCGATCACGGGTATCAACGCTTGTCCTTCGTCCGTCAGTGCCAGGCCGCGGGGAAGGCGCCGGAACAAGGGTGCGCCGAGCCGACGTTCCAGCGCCGCGACCTGATGGCTGACGGCACCCTGGCTGACGCACAGTTCGATGGCCGCGCGGGTAAAGCTCAAATGCCGAGCCGCAGCCTCAAAAGCGCGAAGGGCGTTTAGCGGCAATTGAGCACGGTCCATGTTCGAACCATTAGTTTAATTCATCGCTAGGTCCAGAATTGATCCTTTGTCCCGACCTTGCGCATCGATTTACGAACGCAGCGAAAATTTCGAGAGGATTGGACATGAAGAAATTTGCACTCCTGCTGGCCTGCATCGCGGCCCCCGCATCGTCGCAGGTCGCCGGTTCGGTCGATCCGCTTACGCGCCCGGTTGCAGAGGAATATTCCAAGCAATGGCTTGGGCCGCAGGCTCCGGTTCGGCTACATGGACAAAGCTATTTCGTTGGGTTTCAGGGTTTGAGCATCGTTCTGATCCGCACCAGCAAAGGGCTGATCCTGATCGACGGCGCAGTGCCGCAAGCGGTCGGGACCATTCAGGCCAATATCCGCAAACTGGGCTTCGATCCCGCCGATATCCGGCTGATTCTCAGCACCGAACCGCATTACGACCATGCAGGCGGTATGGCCGCTTTGGCCCGTGACAGCGGCGCGACGGTGCTGGCAGGCGCACCGGCGCTTGCCGCATTGCGCACTGGCCGTCCGGATCGGGCCGATCCCCAGCATGACGATCTGGTGGCCATACCGGGGATCGCGAAGCTGCGCGCGGTTCGGGATGGCGAAGCGATCCGGCTCGGCAATATGGTGGTCACTGCCCATGCGACGCCGGGCCACACGGCGGGCAGTATGAGTTGGTCGTGGAAATCCTGCGAAGATCGCAAATGCGCGACCTTGGTCTTCGCATCCAGCCTGAACCCGATCTCATCGGACAGCTATCGCTTTACCGATCGTCCTGCGGACGTCAGGCGGTTTCGAAAGAGCATCGACAGGGTGCGCACGCTTCCGTGCGATTTGTTGATCACGTCCCACCCCGATAGCGATCTTTTGAAGCGGATGGCAGCAACGGTTGCACAACGCAGTCGTCCACCCCTGACGGACGATACGGCGTGTCGCCGGTTCGGCGATCAGGCGCTGGAGCGGCTCGAAAAGCGGCTCGCAAGTGAGCGTGCTGATTGACGCAGACCCGATCGTTCGACCGAGCGGCGGGCCATGTCCTAGACGATCCCTGCCATCGCCGCCTTCCTCGTCGCGAGCCCGGACGTGGGATATTGGGTGATGCCGCAAAGACGGCGGCGACGTAAGTCGGCACACAACGGGTCGGCCCTTCTAGCCGTCATCCGGCCGTGTGCCATTCGGCGCGTTTCGCCAGAACCTGACGATCATGTTCGATGGTCATCGCCTCGCTGGCGCGGGTGACGGCCCGTTCGGATTGTCGTCGCGCGGCGTCTGCGAACAGATCCGGCGCGTTTTCGGCGAGCGCCTCCAGCGCGAACTGGATGCGCATCTGCACCTCGATCAGCGCCGCGCCGTCGCGCGCGATCGGATTGAAGAAGGCGTCGAACAGGTCATCGACGCTCAAATCGGGGCCATGCAGACGGTCGAAGCGGCCCTCGGCGCGGTCGTCACAAGCCTCGGCATAAGCCAGAAAGCAGCGCAGTCCCGCACCGACGACCTCGATCGCGGTGCCCGGATCGTTGACCGCAGGAGATAGCGCGCGCGACGCGATTTCGGACAGCACGATCAGACCGAAGCGCGGGTCCTGATCATATTCGCGGTCGGTGCCGGTCGAAAAACACGCCATGATCGCGTCGCAGCGCTCATCATCGACGTGCCCCTCGACGAACGCCATCGGGCGGCGCGCATGGATATAGGAACCGGCCTTGGCGGCGATGTGGATCGTCAGGTCGTGCGCCTCGGCAATCTTGGCCAGCTTTTCCATGTCGATATGCTGGATATGGCCAACGGTCTTTGCCCTGATCGGACGGGCGCCGTCGGGGATCGGCACCGCGGGCTGCGCGCCCAGTCGGTGGGTGCGCCCCCATTGGCGCATCGGCGGCGTGGTCGCCGCTTCCACCCGGTCGATGGTGTCGCCCATGCGGCCGAATTTGCCGAGCTGTTCGATCCAGCGCAGCAAGGCGGCGGTGATGATCAGGATCACCACCAGCGTCGCAAAGAACAGGATGATTCGCCCCGAATCGGTATAAAGCCCGGCGGCCAGACCGATGATCCCGACGATGCTGAACAGGAAACTGCCGATGAAGGTCGCCAGCGTATTCTGGGCGACCGAGTCGCTCAGCAGCAGCTTGGTCGAATGCGGGGTGACGTTGGACGTGGCCGAGGAATAGGCCGACACCATGATCGACAGCGAAAAGGTCGTTACCGCCAACATGCTCGATGCCAGAATGTTGAGGATGTCGCCGACCGAATCCGATGCCAGCTCGATCTCGAGTTCGGCCGGGATATAGGGCGCCGCCAACGCCGAAAACGCCGCAATCCCAACCGCCGCCACGCTGAACAGGCTGGCGCGAACCCAGATCTGGCGACTCCATTTGCGAAGCAACCACGCCCCGCGCCCGATCAGCGATGTCGATATCAGGTCCACGATGGGGTTCCTCGGCGTTCTTTGGATGGGGGTCGTGGCGCTATGTAGCGGGGATTAGGTGCCGGTAGATGGAGCTTATCGGCTTGCCGCGCCAGTCCCCTCCGCAGAATGCGTGCCCAATTCCGCTGGGAACGGCGTCGTCAACGCGCCGGTTGTGCCTGCCTTTCCGTCAGCCGACGCGCGATGATCGTCTGACCCGCGCGGACGCAGCCGGACATTTCGTCGATCGTCGTCGCCGCCTTCGCGCAATCGAGCATGACGTCGCAGAATATCCGGTCGAAAGCCTTGTCGCCGCTCGACCGACGGATGCGGCAGGTCTTTTCGCCGGTTCTACGGTTGGTGCGTGTGGATGCGCGGATGTTGCGGATCCGGTGGCCGATCACAACGATTTCATCTGGCGCCTTTTCCACGATGGGCGGCGTCTGGATGGCGGCAAGCGCGGCGAACAGGAACAGCGACACAGAGGGCCTCCAGTCAGAAACGTATTGGCACGCCGATGAGCAAATGGCTCATCGAATTGTCGAGGTGGCGGAAATCCAGCCGTATCGCGGCGCGGCCCGACAGCCGATGCTCCACGCCCGCGCCGATCGTGAAGCTGCTGCTCCACGGATGGGCGCCCAGCACATTGGCGCGGTTGTCGATGCGATAGCGATGGCCGCCATAGCCGAACGTCCCGTATGCCAGCGTTCGGTCGCCGATCAGAATCCCGACCCTGGCCGTTGCCCGATATCCCCATTGCGGATGCTGGGTATAGGTGCCGACGGGCAGATGCGCGACCGGGCTGGCACCGCCCAGGCTGATGCCGACTTCGCCGCCGATACGAATGCGCGGCGCAACCGCAATGTCGTACCCGGCGAATGCGCCGCCGCCCGCGCCCCACGACCGGTAATAGCGACCTTGGGTCTGGTCCGTCGCCTCGTCGGTTCGCTCGATATAGAAATGATGCTCGTGCACACCGGCCTCGACCCCGCCATAGCCGCCGGTAAAGGCCGCGACGGGATCATCGGTCTGCGCCGACGCCATTGTCGGTAGCGTGTCGGCAACGAATGCCAGCATGATTCCACCCGCAGTCCGCATTGCCGGCTCTCCCGATTCGACTTGAATGCTAATATACCCTAAAAGGGAAACATATTTCTGTAAAACAGAAAGAACTATATGCGAACCGGATACTCTCTTTCCATCAAGCAACAGCGCATCTGTCGGGTGGCAGCGGCATTGTTCCTGCTGGTTGCGCTAACCCAGGTCATCGCTGTGGCGATTTCCTGGTCGGTGCCGGGCGCGCAGTATAATATGCGATGTTCGGACGCAGGGTGCGTTACCACCGGCACGCCGGAAGTGGCTTTGCCCGACGATTTGCGTGCCCAGATGCGGGCATCACCCGAAAGCGTCCAGCAATTCGAACAACATGTCCGAAAGCCGCATATCTGGGCGGGGCTGGGCTTGGTCAATTTGATACAGCTCGCGCCGATGATGGCATTGCTGATCCTGGTCGCGGTGGCGATGCGGAGATTGGGGCAGGATCGACCGGACGCGATGGCGTCAGCACTTCCCTGGATCAAACGTGCGTCGGTCGCGGCGCTGGCGCTGGCGATCGTCCCGCCACTTGCCGCGGCCGCGCGAGTGATGATCCTGATGCCCGGCACACCGCACGGGCCGGGCATTTACTTTTCACTCGACGGCGGACCGCTGCTCACCAATCTGTTGATTGCCTTCGCCGCGTTTGTCGTTGCCTGGGCGCTGGAAGCAGGCAGTCGCGCGGCGCGCGATGTGGGTGGGTTCGTCTGATGCCGGTGATCGTCAATCTCGACGTGATGCTGGCGCGGCGAAAGATGCGCTCGAACGAATTGGCGCGCGCGGTGGGGATTACCGAATCGAACCTGTCGCTGCTCAAATCGGGCAAGGTGAAGGGGGTGCGGTTTTCCACGCTGGCGGCGATTTGCCACGTCCTGGAATGCGAGCCGGGAGATCTTTTGGGCTATGAGCGGTCGGACGAGGATTTAAACGCGGAGGAAAGCGGATAACGCCGAACGGATAGGCTGAGGATCGACCCCGCTAGCCCCCCGTTCAAACCCCCGCTAAGCGCGGCTCCATGTCCCGCCCGACGCCCGCCATCGCCGCCTTCCTCGTCGCGTGTCTGGGCGTGGCGATGTATTCGGTCATGGACGTGGTGATGAAGGGGCTGGTGCTGGGCATCGGCGTCTATTCGGCGGTGGCGTGGCGCAATCTGGCGGGGGCAGTAATTGCGGGGACGCTCTGGGGCCTGTCGCGACCGAGCCTGCCCAGCCGGGCGGCGCTTCGGTTGCACCTGTGGCGCGGGGTGGTCGTCACCTGCATGTCGCTGCTGTTCTTCTATTCGATCGCCGTCTTGCCGATCGCGGAGGCGATCGCGCTGTCGTTCATCGCGCCGCTGATTGCGCTGTATCTGGCGGCGATCCTGTTGGGGGAGACGATCGGGCGGGCGGCGATCCTGTCGTCGCTGGTCGGTCTGGCGGGGGTTGCCGTGATTCTGGCCGGGCGCTTGTCGGGCGAGTATGACGAGCGCGCGGTGCTGGGCGTCGTCGCGGTGCTGATTTCCGCGGTGCTGTTCGCTTATAACCTGATCCTCGCGCGGCGGCAGGCGTTGATCGCCAAGCCGCTGGAGATCGGATTCTTCCAGACGCTGACGGTGCTGACCACGCTGTCGCTCGCCGCGCCGTGGTTTCTCGACATGCCGCGCGACACCGACTGGCTCGCGATCGTCGGCGCAGGCGTGCTGGCGGTCGTTTCGCTGATCGCGATGGGCTGGGCCTATGCGCGCGCCGAAGCGCAATTGCTGATCCCGGTCGAATATACCGCCTTCGTCTGGGCGGCGGCGCTGGGGTGGCTGGTGTTCGACGAGGCGGTGACGTGGACGACGATCGCCGGGACCGTGTTGATCGTCGCGGGCTGCATCCTCGCGGCGCGTGCCAAGCCGCCTGTTGCGGAGCCGGTGGTGGAGAGCGCGGTGGCTTAAACTCTCCCGTCACCCCGGACTGGTTCCGGGGTCCACTAAGCCGCTTGCGCATTGCAAGAAGAATTGGCGCTGCGGATGCCGCCTGGTGGACCCCGGAACCAGTCCGGGGTGACGGTTGAAGGTATAGGAAAACTCCGCCGACACTTTCGTGCCGACGGGGTTCCCGAAACTCGTAACCCGTTCCTCAGGCCTCGCGGCCCGCGACCTCGTGGTTCATCGGTTCTTCGCCCTGCGCCTTGGCGGCGTCATAACGTTCGATCGCCTCGATCGTGATGCGGCGCGCTTCGTCGGCGTCGCCCCAGGTGCCGATCCGTACCCACTTCATCTTTTCCAGATCTTTGTAATGGGTGAAGAAATGTTCGATCTGTTCGAACACGATCGCGGGCAGATCGTCCTTGCCCTCGACCTTGGAATAATAGGGGAAGGTGTCGTTGACCGGCACGCAAACGAGCTTTTCGTCGCCGCCCGCTTCGTCTTCCAGGTTCAGCACCGCGATCGGGCGCGCGCGCACGACGCAACCGGGGATGAAGGGCGATCGCGACACGACCAGCGCGTCCAGCGGATCGCCGTCGGGCGACAGCGTGTGGGGGACGAAGCCGTAATTGGCCGGATAGCGCATCGGCGTGTGCAAAATGCGGTCGACGAACAATGCGCCCGATGCTTTGTCGAATTCGTATTTGACGGGCTCGCCGCCGGTGGGCACTTCGATAATGACGTTCAGGTCTTCCGGCGGGTTTTTGCCGACCGGCACCATGTCGATACGCATTGGTTCTGGGCTTCCTGTTGTTGAGCGGCGAGCGCCGCGTGCATGGCGGCGCGAATAGGGTTGCCGCGCGGATAGTGCAACGCAGCAGTTTAGTCGATGGGGCAGCGGGATCGCACCGGGCAATGCTTCACCGCTTGCTTACCATTGCCGCGTTACAGCAGGCGGCATGTATCACGATCCCGCCCTGGCCAAACAACGCGCCGCCGATCCGCGGCCCAAATCGGCGGTGTCGGGCGCATGTGGCGCGGCCGGGATGGTCGGGCTGATCGCATGGATCGCCGTCGCACGCAGCTATGGCATGGACGGCCCCTATGCAGCGCTGGTCGCGGTGGTCGCGTGCGGAATGCCGATGATCGCCTGGTCGCTGCTGGTGGACAAGGTGCACCGCAATCCCTCGACCGGTATCGACTGGTCGAATCCCAAACCGCTCAAGGCGACGCTCGACACCAGCCTGGTCAAACTTGCCGGGCTGTGGGCGACCTGGGCGGGGATCGCCGCCATCTATGCCGTCTGCCGCTTTTACTGGCAGGGCAATTACCAGTTCGCGATGTGGTGTCTGACCGTCGCGGCACCGGCAGTGGTGGCGTTGTCCGTGCCCTATGTCCTGTGGCTCGACCGTTACCTGCGCGAGCCGAGGGACGGCGCCTGGGCGCTCGGCACCTGGCTGCTCAGCCTCGATGGCGAGTACGACCGCGAGGACATTTTCCACCATCTGCGCGCCTGGGCGGTGAAGGGCTTCTTCCTCGCCTTCATGCTGTCGATCGTGCCCGGCGCGTTCGGCGCGTTCGTGCGCTGGGATGTGACCGGCATCTGGGGCGATCCGGTGGCGCTGGCCATGTGGCTCATCACCTTCATGTTTGTGGTCGATATCGCCTTTGCGACCGTCGGCTACACGCTGACGATGAAGCCGCTCGACGCGCATATCCGTACGGCCAATCCCTATGCCGCAGGCTGGCTGGCGGCGCTCGCCTGTTACCCGCCCTTTGCGCTGATGGCGGGGCCGCTCGATTATCATCCGGGCACGCATGGCGATGCCGGTTGGTCGATCTGGTTTGCGGGCTATCCGGTGTTGCTGTGGGGCATCGGCGCGCTGCTGGTGGTGCTGACCGGCATCTATGCCTGGGCGACGGTGGCGTTCGGCTTGCGATTTTCGAACCTGACGCATCGCGGCATCCTGACCCATGGCCCCTATGCCTGGTCGAAACATCCCGCCTATCTTGCCAAGAACCTGTTCTGGTGGGTGGCGACGGTGCCGATCTTTGCGACCACGGGATCGATCATCGATGCCGCGCGCAATTGCGTGCTGATGGCGGCGGTGTCGGGCATCTATTACTGGCGCGCGCGGACCGAGGAACGGCATCTTGGCGCGGACCCGGCGTACCGCGCCTATGCCGAATGGATGGCGCGCAACGGTCCCGTGCCGCGCCTGTTCGCGTGGATCCGGGGTGAGAAGCGCGTCACGGCGCCGATGCAGCAGTTGTAGAAATGGGGTTGACGGCTAGCGGCTCAATTGCGGACATGCACCCCATCCGCGACAAGTCCAAAATGAGTGACGATCATCTAAGCTGGTTGATGCAGTGGTATGCCGCGGAGTGTAACTCGGATTGGGAACACTCCTACGGCGTGGAGATCAATACGCTGGATAACCCCGGTTGGACGCTCAAGATCGATCTGCGCGAAACCGCTCTTGAGGGTGTACCGTTCAGCAAGACGTCACACGGCGAACCGGCGAGCGATCTGGAAGGATGGCAACGGCTCGGTAGCTGGTGGGTTGCCGAGGTAAATGGAACAACGTTCGAAGCGGCCTGTGGTCCGCTCGACCTGATCCAAGCCATCCGCGTATTTCGCGATTGGGTGCAGAGCGTCAGGTAACCACCCAGCTTCAGGCATAGGACAAGCAGGGCGACATCGCCGATAGCAGCCTGTCGATGATCGACCCCGTAGCGGACGTGCAGCTTTCATGGCACTTTACTCCCGATGAAGGGCGCTCTGCTGATCTTCGCATTGATTGCGCTCGTTGCTTGTGACGATGAAGCACGTAACCGTCAGAGCCTACGAGACGCGCAGGCGAGGTCGCCGTTTGGCCCGGTGCAGCGATGGAACTTGGACGCTGCTGTGCCTGCCGCCGAAGTGCAAGCTATCAGGGACCGCGCTTACGCCTTCTGCCAACGCAAGCTTCAGGGTGCGAACGCCGACTGCGAGCGGGAGCAAGACCTGTCACTATTTGCGTATGCAAACTCTTTCCGTTTGATGCGAATTTTTCGAATTGAAGCAAATCCAACATTCCCCTTTGCCGAAGCCCACAAGAACGATCCTGCCGCGTTCCAACGGGTGACGCGGTATTGCGAGGCCGTGTATCACGATCAGGGAGGAAGCGATGCGCGTAGCCTCGGGCCATGCATGTCAGCAGGTGTCGGAGGCGACTTCTTCGGGCTTATCGACGTCGATTGAACGACAGCCTTCCACCCAGTTTAAGGCGTCGAACGCAACGAACCACACGCCTGTTAGCTGCCGCCCGATGAACAAGCCCTTTGCGGGGGTTTGTCGAAACGTTAAGCGGGGGGGCATGGCGAAGAGAGCAACCCGAAAGACGCTTCTCATTTTACCTTTCGCGGTGATTGGTGGCATTGCGCTCCTGTTCACGCCCACCGTGCCGAAATCTTATATCCTACCGTGGCTTGCGGCGTGTGCCGGTCTCATCGGCGTTGCCATGTTTAATGCCGCAACCAAGCGACCATGTGGTCACGGTTATATCGTCCAAGGAAAATGGGGCGCTTCGTGGCCCTTTGTGATCCGCGAATGCCCGCAATGCGGCGAAGATTATAATTAGAAGTTACGTCAGCAATCCACCCAGTTTCGGTCGTTCAAGGTCGACGCTGATTCCGGTCGTTCACCCGCCTTGACGTCAGAAGCGCGAGCCTTCGTACAATTGGCACACATCGCCATCCCACGGCCCGGCATAGCGATCGAGCAGCAATTGCGCGGGCACCTTGCCGGTCCGCACAATCTCTCGCAGCGGGTCTAGGAAGCCGCTTTCATTGTCGCCCGACGCGTTGGTGCGCGCCCGCGCACTCAGCCCGGCACCCGCAATGTCGAGCACTTCGCCCGCAATGTCGCGCAGTCGCCCGCCACCGGGTAGCGGCGCGTCCAATGCAAGTTTCGGCACCGCATTCCGCAGTGCCTCCCGCTCGTCCATCGACCAGTGCTTGACCAGGTCCCACGCCGCATCGAGCGCTTGGCTGTCGTAGAGCAGCCCGACCCACAGCGCGGGCAGCGCGCAAATCTGGCCCCAAGGCCCGCCATCGGCACCGCGCATTTCGAGGAAAGTCTTCAGCCTTACCTCGGGAAAAGCGGTGGACAGGTGATCGGCCCAATCGTCCATCGTTGGCTTTTCGCCCGGCAACACCGACAATTCGCCGCGCAGGAAATCGCGGAAGCTGAGGCCCGCCGCGTCAATATAGCGCCCCTCGCGGTAGACGAAATACATCGGCACATCGAGCGCATAGTCGGTGTAGCGTTCGTAGCCGAAGCCGTCCTCGAACACGAAGGGCAGCATGCCCGTGCGGTGCGGATCGGTGTCCGACCAGATGTGGCTGCGATAGGAGAGGAAGCCGTTGGGCTTTTTCTCGGTAAAGGGCGAATTGGCGAACAGCGCGGTGGCGAGCGGTTGCAAGGCCAGCCCGACGCGGAACTTCTTCACCATATCGGCTTCGGACGCGTAATCCAGATTAACCTGAATGGTGCAGGTCCGCAGCATCATGTCGAGTCCGAGCGATCCCACGCGCGGCATGTGGTTGAGCATGATGCCGTAGCGGCCCTTGGGCATGATCGACAGGTCGCTGCGCGCCTTGTCGGGCCACATGCCAAGACCAAGGAAGCCGAGGCCGAGCCGTTCGCCGACCGCCTTTACCTGCTCCAGATGGCGTCCGGTCTCAGCGCAGGTCTGGTGCAGGTTTTCGAGCGGCGCGCCCGACAGTTCGAGCTGGCCTGCAGGCTCAAGGCTGACGGTGCCGTCGGGCCCGGACAGCGCGATGACGTTGCCGCCTTCCTCGACCGGGGTCCATCCGAATTCGGTCAGCGCCATCAACAGGTCGCGGATGCCACCGGGCTCGTCATAGCTGGGGGCGTGGCAATCGGCGGTCGAATACACGAATTTCTCGTGCTCCGTCCCGATCCGCCAACGGTCGCTGGGCTTTTCCCCGGACGCGAAATAGTCGATCAGTTGCGACCGTTGCTCGATCACAGGTGCGTTGCTGTTCGAAACGGTCTTGGTGCTCATTTTCGCGCCTTACGCTTGTCGAATGAGGGTGGCAATCGGCCCTGCAATCCTCCCCCATCGGGGGAGGTGGCAGGCGCGCAGCGGCTGACGGAGGGGGAAAGCCACACTGCGCAGCATTCGCGGAAGTCCCCCTCCGTCAGCACGATGTGCTGCCACCTCCCCCGCTGGGGGAGGAATTCACTCCTGCCAATCGCCGCTTGCGGCCATCCACAAGCCCACAGCCGCGACTGCCGCCGTTTCCGCGCGCAGTATCCGCGGCCCCAGCGCAATGCCGACCGCTTGCGGCAACGCGCGGATCGCCTCGCGTTCCTCTGCATCGAAGCCGCCTTCGGGGCCGATCAGGATCGCTGCCGGACCGGAATGCGCTTGCATCGCCTCTAGCGCGTTCACGCCCCCGGTCTCGTCGGCGAAGAACAAGGCCCGCTCGCTCGGCCAGTCGCGCAGCAACGCCGCCAGCTTCACCGGCTCGGCCAGCTGAGGCAGCGCGGTGCGCCCGCATTGCTCGGCTGCCTCGATCGCGTGCGCGCGCAGCCGGTCGAGGTTCAGCCGATCGACCACCGCGCGGCGGGTGAAGACAGGGACGATGCGGTCGACGCCCAGCTCGCACGCCTTTTCGATCACCCAGTCGATGCGGCCTTTCTTGATCGGTGCGGCGCACAGCCACAGATCGGGTACGGATTCGCGCGTGCGCAGCAATTCGGTGACCTCGACATCGATCGCGCGTTTGCCGACGTCGCGCGCGATCCCCAGCCACTCGCCCGACACATCGTCGAACAGCTTCACCGGATCGCCGATCTTCGTCCGCATGACCGAGCCGAGATAATGCGCCTGCGGACCATCCAGCCGCAGCATCGCGCCCGCGGCAAGCGGCGTTTCAACGTACAAACGCGGGGTCGATTGGGGTGGCCAGGCGGGGGTAGCGATCATCTCCTCCGTCTGCCGCGCGTCATCGCTCAAGTCGAGTGCTGGCGCGCCGCTGCATAGGCCGTACGTTCGTCATCGGTCAGCGAAAGCGGTACCACGCGGCCCTCCCGCGCGGATCGCGCCGCCGCCTCGATCACCGCCATTACCGCCAATGCTTCGACCGGGGCGACTGGGTTGGGTGCGCGGCCTAGGATCGCATCGCGCGCGCCCGCATAATAGCGCGTCTGGTCGCCGCGTTCGGCAGGGTAGTCGGTTGTCACGCCCTTCGCGTCGATCACCACCAGCGGATCGTCATCGACGCCCCATATATCGCTGCCGGGGACGATGCCGCCGAGCAACTGTGCCTCCTGCTGGTCGATCCGCGCCTTGACCAGTGATCCGCCGTCGCCGTGGACGGTGAAGCGGTTGCTGCCGCCAGCGACCAGCATCGATGCGTGCAGCACCGCGCGGACCGCGCCGACATGGAGCACGACATGCGCCCAATCGTCGATCTGACCGCCTGCACGTTGTACCGCCAGATCGCCGCTCACCGCATCGGGCAGTCCGAACAGGCACAAGGCCTGATCGACCAGATGCGGGCCGAGATCGAACCAGATACCGCCGCCCGCCACCGCCTGTTCGCGCCATCGGTCGCGCACCTGCGGGCGGAAGCGGTCGAAATGCGATTCGAAATGCCGGGGCTCGCCGATCCGGCCTTCGCGGATCGCGCGCCGCACGGATCGGAAATCGCTGTCGTAGCGGCGGTTGTGGAACACGCTGAGCAGCAGGGAGCGTTCTTCGGCAAGCGCGATCAGTCCGCGCGCTTCGTCCAGCGTGACCGTAAAGGGTTTGTCGATCACGACATGCTTGCCCGCGTTCAGCGCCGCGCGCGCGACCGGCGCGTGGGTTTCGTTGGGGGAGGCGATGACGACCAGATCGATGTCGTCGGCGATCAGATCTCGGGGTGCGGCATGGACCCGCGCATCGGGCAGGACGGTCGCGACCCTGGCTGCGTCCGAGGAGGCGACCGCGACGATCGCCAACCCATCCACCGCGCGGATCAGGGGGACGTGGAACGTCTGCGCGGCAAAGCCGAAACCGACGATCCCGATGCGAAGGGGGGCAGGGGGCATATGCGATCCAATCGGTCCCGAGCGGGACGGGTCTAAAGGGGGTGACAGTGCATCGGTTCGCCCGTCATTGCGAGCGCAGCGAAGCAATCCAGCATCGATGCGTGCGGAACTGGATTGCTTCGCTGCGCTCGCAATGACGATGTGCGGGTGATTAGGGTCCAAACTCAATCAGGAGATCGACGTGACGGAGCCGATTTTGGTGTCAGGCAAGGCGCGAGGAAGGCGCGATGCTTGAGCATCGTGCCCGACGAGCAACGCTGCCTGGCGCCGAAATCGGCCCGCCGCAAAGCGGTCGCCCGGAGCGACGGTTGGGCGGCGTCAGGCCGCTTGCGCGTAGCGCCGCTACGCGTCTGCGCGACCTTCCTTGCCCACCCGCCGCTCCGGGCGATCACGTCGACCTCCTGATTGAGTTTGGACCCTAGGGTGTCGTGGGAGGATTGCCAGAACGCTCCACCTGCAAAAACCCCTGTCCTTCTCCTGCCCGGCTGTGGCAGCAGCACGCCCATGGAAATCGTCCCCGATACCGAACATCGCGGCCTGGTTGGTCGCTTGCCGCCGACGTTGCGCGCATTCGCGCTCCTCGCGCGGTTCGATCGGCCGATCGGCTGGTGGCTGTTGTTCTGGCCGGGCGCATGGGGAATCGCGCTTGCAGGCGGCGCGGTCGAGCGTTGGGATCTGATCGCGTGGTTCCTGCTCGGAAGCGTGGCGATGCGCGGCGCGGGGTGCGTCTATAACGACATCGTCGATCGCGACCTCGACAGACAGGTCGCGCGCACCGCCAGCCGTCCGCTGGCGTCGGGTGCGGTAACGCTCAAGGCCGCATGGGTATTGCTCATCGCGCTCTGCCTGATCGGGCTGGTGGTGCTGGTCCAGCTGAACTGGATCGCCGGAATCATCGCGGTGGCAAGCCTGGCGCTGGTCGCCGCCTATCCCTTCATGAAGCGGATCACCTGGTGGCCTCAGGCATGGCTCGGCCTCGTCTTTTCCTGGGCCGCGCCGACCGGTTGGGCGGCGATCACCGGATGGGCGGGGTGGGGCGAAGTGTTCGTCGCGCCGATGCTGCTGCTCTATGCGGGCTGCGTCGCCTGGGTGATCGGATACGACACCATCTATGCGTTGCAGGACCGCGAGGACGACGCGCTGGTGGGCGTGCGGTCGTCGGCGCGCGCGCTGGGCAAGCGGGTGAAGCCGGGGGTGGCGGTGTTTTACCTCGCGGCGATCCTGTTCTGGGCGGGTGCGATCTGGAGCATACGGCCCGACTGGCTGGCGCTCGCCGCGCTTGCCCCTGCGGCGCTTCACCTCGGCTGGCAAGTCGCGACACTGGACGTGGATGACGGCGGCAATGCGCTCGCGCGCTTCCGATCGAACCGCGATCTGGGGTTCCTGATGTTCGCCGCGTGTTTCGTGGTGGCGACCGCCTGAAGGTCTGGTTTCGCGCCCGAACGCTTCCTAAGTGGCAGCGATGCGAACAGTCGAACAGGCGCTCGAACAGGCGCAAGCGGCGGTGGATGCCGCGACCAGAGCCGGGGCGGACGCCGCCGATGCGCGTTTTTCGGACAGCGCGGCGCTCGGCGTGTCCGTGCGGCTCGGCAAGCTGGAGGATGTCGGCCGGTCCGAGGATGCCGACCTGTCGCTCCGCGTCTTTGTCGGGCAGCGGTCGGCGAGCATCAACACCTCCGATTTCACCCCCGCCGCGCTGACCGATGCCGCGGCGCGCGCGGTGGCGATGGCGCGTGCGGCGCCTGAGGACAAATGGGCGGGCCTGGCGCCTGCCGACCGGCTGATGAAGGGCACCGCGCCCGATCTCGACCTCGACGATCATGGCGATCCTGATCCACAGCATCTGCGCGACCTCGCGCTCGCCGCAGAGGAAGCCGCGCGCGGCGTGTCCGGCGTGACCAACAGTGAAGGCGGCGAAGCGTCCGCCCGGCGCGGCGTTTCCGCGCTCGCCACCAGCCACGGCTTTGCGGGCGCGACCTCGGCCAGCGGCTATTCGATCTCGGCCAGCGTGCTGGCGGGTGAGGGCGATGCCATGCAGCGCGACTATGCCTGGCATTCGGCGCGGCATTTCGCGGCGCTCGACGCGGCGGACGCGATCGGGCGGCTTGCCGGGGAACGCGCGGTGGCGCGGCTCAATCCCGCGCGCGTCGCATCGGGCGCGATGCCGATCGTGTTTGCGCCGCGCGTCGCCGGACATTTGCTCGGCGCGTTCATCGGCGCGATTTCGGGAAGCCGCATCGCCAAGAAGACCAGCTTCCTTCAGGACATGCTCGGCAAGCAGGTATTCGCGCGCACCGTGTCGATTCACGACGACCCGCACCGCCCGCGCGGGCTCGGCTCGCGGCCGTTCGACGGCGAAGGGCTGCCGGTGTCGCCGACCTTGCTCGTCGACAGGGGCATGCTCGAAAGCTGGATGCTCGATAGCGCGTCGGCGCGGCAACTGGGCATGACGCCGACCGGCCACGCATCGGGCGGCGGCGGCACCACCGGATCGAACCTCTATATGGCCCCCGGCGTCGAGCCGCCCGAAACGCTGATCGGCGGCATCGACCACGGCGTCTATGTCACCGAGTTGATCGGCCACGGCGTCAACCCGGTGACCGGCGATTACAGCCGCGGCGCGTCCGGCTTCCTGATCGAGCGCGGCGAAGTGACGCGGCCCGTCGCCGGGATCACGCTGGCCGGGAATCTGAAGGCGATGTTCCTGGGCATGACGCCCGCCAACGACCTGGAATTTCGCTACGCGACCAACGCGCCCACCTTGCGCGTCGATGGCATGACGGTGGCGGGTGACTGACGCAGAGCTCGCCCTTGCGGTCGGCGATATCGCGCGCGAGGGCGGGCAGCTGGCGCTCGCGAAATTCCGCACCGAGGTCGAAAAGTGGGAGAAGTCGCCCAATAACTTCGTCTGCGAAGTCGATCTGGCGGTCAACGACTTGTTGCACCGGCGATTGAGCGCGCTGGTCCCCGACGCGGGCTGGCTGTCGGAAGAGACGGTCGATAACGAACGCCGCCTGGCGCATGAGCGCATCTGGGTGGTCGATCCGATCGACGGCACCCGCGACTATCTGCGCGGACGCGAAGGCTGGGCGGTGTCGATCGCGCTGGTCGAACGGGGCAAGCCGGTGATCGCCGTCCTCGACGCGCCCGCGCGCGGCGAACACTGGACCGCGATTGCGGGGCGCGGGGCGTGGCGCGACGGCGCGGCGCTGCGGGCGAGCGACCTCGCCACGCTCGCGGGTGCGCGCACGCCCGCCGACGCGCTGCCGCGTGCCGATCGCGACATGGTGACGGTGTTCAAACCCAATTCGATCGCGCTGCGCATCGCGATGGTGGCCGCGGGCGAGGCCGATCTGCTCGCGACGATCCGCTGGGGCAATGAATGGGACATCGCCGCCGCCACGCTGATCGCCTGCGAAGCGGGCGCGGTGGTCACCGATGCGCTCGGCAAGCCGCTGCGCTTCAACACCCCGCGTGGACAGGCGTTCGGGGTGCTGGCGACGGCGCCGGGCATCCATGACGCGGCGGTGATGCGGTTGCGGGAGCGGGCGGTGGCGGCGTTGGGGAAACGCTAACCCACCTCGTCACCCCGGACGTGTTCCGGGGTCCACAAAGCCGCTTGCGTTGCTTCCGATATTGCTGGCGGTCCACTCGCCGCCCGGTGGACCCCGGAACACGTCCGGGGTGACGGGAGTGAGTCAGGCCGGCCCACCGATCTCGTCATCCCCGCGATAGCGGATCTGCAGATACCGCCCGCGCGTCGCGAGCAGGTCGAGATCGCCCTGTGCCAGTTGCGCGGTCATCTGGCCGATTTCTTCCTCGATCAGCTTCAGTCCCTGCACCAGTTGCGCATCGGGGGTGACCCCGTGGCGATCGACGCGGCGCAGCGGTTGGGGAACGCGCTTGTATCCGTTGATGAGTTCGGGCAGTTCCTCGCCGACGAGCTTGCGGATTTCCGCCGCCGCCGGTTCGCGCTCGTCGAGATTGGCGATCTGTAGCCCCAGCGTGTCGAGCCGCACGCCGATCGAATCGATCAGATTGGCGGCGGGCGCGGGTAGCGCAGGGCGCTGACGCTCAAGCCACGCCTCGGTCTGGCGCGGCAGATATTTGACCGGCGTTTCGTGGAATTTCTCAGGACTCGCCTCGGGCTCCACCGGAAAGATCGCGAAGAACAACGTTGCCGCGATCAGCGCCGCCATCACCGCCAGCGCGCCGAACATGCCCAGCGGGACGATCCAGCCGATGATGATCGCCGCGACGATGATCGCGGTGTCCGCGATCGCGATCCGCACGATGCGCTTGCCGATCTGCTGCTGGCGCCGCTTGCGCGATCGGTGCGCGCGATCGCCGCTGCGCTCGCGCATCCGGTCGAGCGTCCCTTGCGCCCGCGCAATCGTCTGATCGACTTCGCTCATCACGGAACCTTACAGCGCCTCCAGCTTGATCGCATCGTTGGTGGCCGGCCCCGACACCCGGTTCTGCGACGCGCCCTCGGCCCGCGCGATGTATCCGCGCGATTTTTCGACCTCGTTCGACAGCGTGTTGACCGTGGTCTTCATGCTGTCGAGCGCCTTCAGCTTGAACGTGTCGATCGCATCCATCGTGTCATAGACATTCTGGAACGCGCGCTGGAGCGTCTCCACCGGAATCGTCGAGGACGCCGCTTGTTCGTGGATCGTCGCGGTCTGCGTCTTGAGCAATTTGCCCGTCGAATCGATCATGTTGGCGGTGGTGGTGTTGAGCGCGGTGATCTGTTCGAGCACCAGCTTTTGCGCGCCCAGCGCCTGCGCCACGGTTACCGCGGTACGCAACGCGCCGACCGTGGTGGTGGACGCGCGGTCGACGCCCTTCACCAACTCGACATTGTTCTTCTTGACCAGATCGAGTGCCAGATAGCCCTGCACCGTCACCGCCATCTGGGTCAGCAGATCCTGCGTCCGCTGGCGGGCATAGAAAAGCGCGCTTTCGCGGATCGCCTTGGCCTTTGCCGGGTCGGTGTGATCCAGCTCGTTGGCCTTGTCCTCCAGCCGCTGGTCCATTGTCTTGGAGATGTGGATCATCTGTTCGAGCCGACCCATCGCCGCCCACAGATTCTGCCGCTCCACGTCGATCGCGGCATTGTCCATCAACAGCTCGTCCTTGCCCGATTGCAGCCGTTTCAGGATCGAGGCGATGTGCCCCTGCGCGGATTTATAGCCGTCGAAATAATTGCGCAGCTTGTTGCCGAACGGGATCACCCCGAACAATTTTTTGGGCTGGAGCAGATTGCCCTGCTTGCCGGGATCGAGATCCTCGATCGTGCGGCGCAGTTCGGCCAGATCGGTGCCGACGCTCGAATCCTTGTCCATCGCCTTTACGGGGCGGTCGAGGAAGCGGTTGGATTGACCCGCCGCGTCGCGGATTTCCTTCTGCCCCATCGCCGTGATCTGATCGACGCGCTTGCCGAATTCGGGCGAGTTCACGTCCTGCGCGACCAGGTCGGTGATGAAGCCGTCGACCTTTTCCTCGAGCTTCGACCGCTTCTCGGCATCGACCGGCACCAGCCCCGCCGCCTTTTCCGCGGCGACGACGGGCACCGGCTCGGGCGCGTCGAGCTTGATGACGGGTTCTTCCGTTGCGGTGGTGGTGGTCGTCGCCATGCGTCTCAGCCCTTTTTGTCGTTCATTCTAGATGCAGGGGTTGGCGTGCGGGTTCAAGTGTATCGTTGAAATAATACACATGGTCGCGGATATGTCCCCCTTTCGCGTTCGCAGCAATTGCGCTATGCGCCCGCCCGAACACCTATTCCCGGGAAAATGTAATGAACCTTCGCAACGTGGCGATCATCGCCCACGTCGATCACGGCAAGACCACGCTCGTCGATCAGCTCTTTCGCCAATCGGGCACGTTCCGCGACAATCAGCGCGTCGAGGAACGCGCGATGGATTCGAACGACCTCGAAAAGGAACGCGGCATCACCATCCTTGCCAAGCCGACTTCGGTCGACTGGGCACCCGAGGGCGGCGAGCCGGTTCGCATCAACATCGTCGATACCCCCGGCCACGCCGATTTCGGCGGCGAAGTGGAACGCATCCTGTCGATGGTCGATGGCGTGATCCTGCTGGTCGATTCGGCCGAAGGCGCAATGCCGCAGACCAAGTTCGTGACCGGCAAGGCGCTGGCGCTGGGCCTGCGCCCCATCGTCGTGGTCAACAAGGTCGACCGCAGCGACGCGCGCATCCAGGAAGTGCTGGACGAAGTGTTCGACCTGTTCGTCAGCCTGGAGGCGTCGGACGAACAGCTCGATTTCCCCGTGCTCTATGCCTCGGGCCGCAACGGCTATGCCTCGACCGACATGGACCGCCGCGAAGGCACGCTGATCCCGATGTTCGAGACGATCGTTTCGCACGTCCCGCCGCCCAAGCTGAACGAGGACGCGCCCTTCACCTTCCTGGTGACGCTGCTCGACCGCGACAACTTCCTGGGCCGCATCCTGACGGGTCGCGTCAATTCGGGCGTGGTTAAGCTCAACCAGCCGATCCACGCGCTCGATAATGACGGCAAGATCGTGGAAACCGGTCGTGCGTCGAAGATTCTGGCGTTCCGCGGACTTGAGCGTGTTCCGGTTGAGGAAGCGCGCGCGGGCGACATCATCTCGATGGCGGGCCTCGCCGTCGCGACCGTGTCGAACACCATCGCCGACATCTCGGTCACCGAACCGCTTCACGCGCAGCCGATCGACCCGCCGACGCTGTCGATGCGCTTTGCCGTCAACGATTCGCCGATGGCGGGGCGCGAGGGATCGAAGGTCACCAGCCGCATGATCCGCGACCGCCTGTTCCGCGAAGCCGAATCGAACGTGGCGATCCGCGTGACCGAAGCCGCCGACCGCGACAGCTACGAAGTCGCAGGCCGCGGCGAATTGCAGCTCGGCGTGCTCATCGAAACGATGCGTCGCGAAGGCTTCGAACTCGGCATTAGCCGCCCGCGCGTGCTGTTCGGCGAGGACGAAAACGGCAACAAGACCGAACCCTATGAAACCGTCATCATCGACGTGGACGAGGAACATTCGGGCACGGTCGTCGAAAAGATGAACATCCGTAAGGCGGAAATGACCGACATGCGCCCGAGCGGTGGCGGCAAGACCCGCATCACCTTCTCGGCGCCGTCACGCGGCATGATCGGCTATCACGGCGAATTCCTGTCCGACACGCGCGGCACCGGCATCATGAACCGGCTGTTCGAGAAATACGGCCCCCACAAGGGCAACATCGAAGGCCGCAAGAACGGCGTGCTGATCTCGAACGGCGCGGGCGAGGCGCAGGGCTATGCGCTCGGCCCGCTCGAGGATCGCGGCATCCTGTTCGTCGGCCACGGCGAGACGCTCTACGAAGGCATGATCATCGGCGAGAACGCCAAGACGGAAGACCTTGAGGTCAACCCGATGAAGGCGAAACAGCTGACCAACTTCCGCGCGAGCGGCGGCAAGGACGACGCGATCCGCCTGACTCCGCCCAAGAAGATGACGCTGGAACAGGCCATCGCCTATATCGACGACGACGAAATGGTCGAAGTCACGCCGAAGACCATCCGCCTGCGCAAACGCTTCCTCGACCCGCACGAGCGCAAGAAGGCAAGCCGGGCAAAGGCGGCGGCGTAAGGCCGGGCGGCAACGCGGACAGCGCAAGCTGCCCGCAAGCGCACCGGCCCGGCCCGGCCCGCGGCGCTGCGAGCGCCGACCGACGGCGCGGCTTCGCCGCGGCGGGGATGTCGTCGAACAATGACCGAGACAAAGGGGCTGCCGAGCGATCGACGGCCCCTATTCTTTGGCAGGCGCACCCGCCCTTGCCATCATGCCATCAGCGGCCTAGCTTGCCAGCATGAACGCCCCGCAACTCTCCGTCCGCAGTGCCAAGGCGCGCGATCTGGCCCACGCCTTGTCGCGGCGTGAGCGGCGGCCGATCCATGCGATCGTCGAGGAAGCGCTGATCGAGTATGCGCGTCGCCATGATGTCGAAACCGCCGCCGATTTTCTGAAGCGGATGCGCTCGATTGGCGGGACGGACGATGCCGCGTTCGATGCGTTGGGCGACGCGATGGGCGCGCACCGCAAACCGCATGGGGGGATCGCGCTTTGATCCTGCTCGACACCAATGTCGTGTCGGAATTGATGAAATCGCGACCCGACCAACGCGTCGAGGATTGGTATCTGGCCCATTCGGACGACACCGGCCTGACCGCAGTCGCGCTCGGTGAACTCGCCTATGGCATTGCGCGATTGCCCAAAGGCGCGCGTCGCGGCGATCTGGCCGCGCGGCTGGTCGAATGGCGGGTGCGCTATGCCGACCGCACCTATCCGTTCAGCGCGTCGGCCGCGCTTCGTTACGGCGAACTGATGGCGCAACGCGAACGGGGTGGCAGGCCGATGTCATTGCCCGACGGCCAGATTGCCGCGATCGCAATCGATCTGAGCACACAAGTCGCCACTCGAAACATTCGCGATTTCGAAGGTTGTGGCGTCAAACTGGTCGATCCGTGGCAATAAGGCTCGACGTCACAACGATGCGCCGCCGCGCTCAAACCAGCGTCGGATTCTCCAGCGCCAGCAACAGCCGTTTCGCCTCGATCCCGCCCGCAAAGCCCGTCAGCGAACCGTTCGCGCCGATCACACGGTGGCAGGGCGCGATGATCGAGATCGGGTTGCGCCCGTTCGCGGCACCCACCGCGCGCGATGCCGTCGGTCTCCCGATCTGGCGTGCGATGTCGCCATAGCTCCGCGTTTCACCGAACGGGATCGTCAGCAACGCCGCCCACACGCTCTTCTGGAAATCGGTGCCGCGAAAATCGAGCGGCAGGTCGAACGCGGTACGCCTGCCCGCGAAATAGTCGTCCAGTTGCGTAGCGGCGGCGATCAGCACCGGATGATCGTCATCCGCGACCCTCTCGCCCAGTCTCACCCGGTCGACATCGTCGTGGCTCCACAGCACGGCGACCAGTCCGGCGTCGCTCGCAACCAGCGTCAATTCTCCGACTGCAGAGGGCGTCGTGGTGAAAGACAGCGGCATCGCTTCGGCTCCCTGCTCTGGCTTCGCTCTGTTCGCACGTCGATGCGCGTTATGCGAAGCGAACGGTCAAGAGATAGCAGCAGACGGTACCCCGGGCATCCCACCGCTTGCGCTCAATGTTCGCGTGGTTTCAGCAACGGCCACCGTCATTGGCGAATTCTCGCCCGTTAACCGTTGCGCGGCTGCAACCATCCGGCGCGTCGCTCATTGGACAGGCTGTACGACTGCCGCCGAGCGGCGCCATACGGGAGACTGTCCTTGCCCCCTCGCACCGTTCATACCGGCCTGCATCCGGTCCACGCCATTCTCCTCTCCTTTCCGATTGCGTTGTTCTCGGCCGGTCTCGCCTCCGACATCGCCTATCTCAACTCCGCCGAGATCCAGTGGTCCAACCTGTCGCAATGGGCGATCACGGGCGCGCTGATCTTTGGCGCGCCGGTGGCGATCTGGGCCGCGATCGACGCGCTTCGCAGCCGCGACCGCAGCCTGCACCGCGGCCCGATGCTTTATTTCGTGCTGGTCGCCGCGATGTGGGTGCTTGGCCTGATCAACGCGTTCAAGCACAGCCAGGACGCATGGAGTTCGGTCGGCACGACCGGCGTGCTGCTGTCAGTGCTGTGCACCGCGCTGGCGCTTGCCGCCGGCTGGGTCGCGCATGCCGGTATCGGGCGACCCATGGTTGCCGAAGGAGAGCACGCATGACGGCCATTCGTTGGACCGCCGCCACGGCGCTGGCGCTGTCGCTTGCCGCCTGTGGTGGCTCCGACACGGTTCGGGAAACCGGACCGAACCCGGAATTGCCCGCCATCCAGCAAAGCCTGGTGCCGACGATCAAGATCGCATCGCCCACCGGATGGGAAGGCGCGCTGCCAACCGTCCCGGAGGGGTTCACGATCGTGCCCCTGGCGACTGACCTTCGCATCCCGCGCCAGATGCTGGTGCTTCCCAATGGCGACCTGCTGGTGGCCGAGGGGCGCGGCGGAAACGCGCCGAAGCTGCGCCCCAAGGACGTGATCGCCGGCTATATCAAGGCGCTGGGCAACACCCAGGTCGAGGGGGGCGACCGCCTGACCCTGTTGCGCGACGCGGATGGCGACGGCACGCCTGAGGTTCGCACCGTCTTCATCGACGGGCTCGATGCGCCCTATGGCCTCGCCTTCGTCGATGGCGCGCTCTATGTCGCCAATCAGGATGCGTTGCTGCGTTTCCCATACACCGACGGACAGACCGCGATTCCGCGCTCCACCGGCGTCGAGGTCACCAAACTCCCGTCGCAGGTCAACCATCACTGGACCAAGGCGCTGACCGCCAGCGCCGACGGCACCAAGCTGTATGTCGGCATCGGATCGAACAGCAATGTCGGCGAACGCGGCATGGCGATCGAGGAAGAACGCGCGGTCGTGTGGGAAATCGACCGGGCGACCGGCGCGCGCCGCACCTATGCCAGCGGCATCCGCAATCCGACCGCACTCGCCATCAATCCCTGGACGAACGGTTTGTGGGCCGTGGTGAACGAACGCGATGAAATCGGCCCCAATCTGGTTCCCGATTACCTGACCTCTGTCCAGCCGGGGGCTTTTTACGGATGGCCGTGGAGCTATTGGGGCAAGAATGTCGATCCGCGCCCGCGGCCCGAACGCCCCGACATGATCGCGCGTTCGATCGCGCCCGACTATGCGCTCGGCGCGCATGTCGCCGCGCTCGGCCTGACCTTCGTCCGCAACGGCGCGCTGGGTTCGGGCTATGGCGACGGCGCGTTCGTCGGCCAGCACGGCAGCTGGAACCGATCCGACCTGTCGGGATACAAGGTCAGCTGGGTGCCCTTCGCCAATGGCCGTCCCGCCGGGGAACAGCAGGATTTCGTCACCGGATTTCTGGTGGATGGCAAGGCGCGCGGCCGCCCGGTCGGCGTGACCTTCCATGCGCCGACACGCGCGCTCTACATCGCCGACGACCTCTCCAACACGATCTGGCGTGTCACGCCATCGGCGGCGGCTCGGCCACCGGCACCGCCGCCGTCCTGACGATGTCCGTCGTCCGGGTCTGAGGGAAGGAACACAAGGGCTGAGCGCGAAGGCGCTCAGCCCTTGGCCATCTCCAGCAGCACCTTCCACTCTTCTTCCCGCACCGGCGTCACCGACAGCCGCGACTGGCGCACCATCTCAAGCTTTTCGAGCCTTTTCTCACCCTTGATGTCGGCCAGCGGCACCGGATTGGCGAGCTTGTCGCGCGGCTCCACCCGGACGCTCGCCCATTTGCCATCCTCGCCATCGGGCTGCCACGCGCGCGTGATTTCCATCACCCCGACCGCGGCCTTTTCCTTGTTCGAATGGTAGAAGATCGCGAGGTCGCCGACCGCCATGTCCTTCAGGAAATTGCGCGCGGTATAGTTGCGCACCCCGTCCCATTCGGTGCCGCCATCGCGGACCAGATCGTCCCAGCCATAGACATCGGGTTCGGACCGCATCAGCCAATAGGCCATCTCGTGAAATCTCCGTTGGAAAAGCGCAAATCGTGCGCTCCCATACCCGCTCGTTTCGCGCGAAGTCGAGAAACGCTTGGGCGCGCCCGGATCACGTTTTTCGACTTCGCTCGAAACGAACGGAGCCAGTGTCATCCTCGCTCTGCTCAACTGAACCCCAGCTAAACGCCCAATTCCGAACCCGTTCAGCCGCTTGCGCCTAATTTGATCTTCAAGCGCACGACTCGCGTCACGCGAAAGCATTTGGCGCTGGATTATTTGAGGAGGTTCGTCATGACCAATGTTCTGACCAAGGTCGGGCTGGGCGTCGCACTCGCCGCCACGTCGCTGACCGTCGCCGCGCCCGCCGAAGCGCAGCGTTATTATCACCGCGACCGTGGCAGCGATGCCGGGACCGCGATCGTCGCCGGTATCGCCGGGCTCGCCATCGGCGCGGCCATCGCGTCGAGCAGCAACGACCGCTATTACGACGATCGTTATTATTACGACCGTGGCCCGCGCTACAATTACGCGCCCCGCTACAACTATTATCAGCCGCGCTACAATTACCGGCAGCAGTGCCGCACCCAGCGCGTGTGGGACGGCTATGCCCGTCGCTATGTTCGCGTGCGTCACTGCCGATAAGCTCCCGGCAGGCTGACCTACGCCACTGACGGCGCGGTTCCCCAACGGAGCCGCGCCGTTTTTCATGTCGGCTCTGGAAATCGCCCCCGATTTGCGTCAGAGGCGCTGGGATGAGCGATACTCCCCCCGACCGGCTGTCGATCAACCCGCGCAGCCCGCATTTCGACCAGGCCGCCCTCGAACGCGGCGTCGGCATCAACTTCAAGGGCGCCGAGCGCAACGACGTCGAGGAATATTCGGTTTCCGAAGGCTGGATCCGCGTCGCGCTGGGCAAGAAGGTCGATCGCCACGGCCAGCCGCTGACCATCAAGCTGTCGGGCGAAACCGAGGCATTCTACCGTGACGCGGGCGAAGGCGCCGTGGACGAAGAAGCCGCTGACGAAGGCGCTTCCGAAAAAGGCGAGCAGACCGACCAGTGACCAAGGGCACGCCGCTCAGCTTCCAGCGCATGATCCTGACGCTCCACGATTATTGGAGCGAGCGGGGCTGCGTGATCCTCCAGCCCTATGACATGCGGATGGGCGCGGGCACCTTTCACCCCGCGACCACGCTGCGCGCGCTGGGGCCGGAGCCCTGGAACGCGGCGTTCGTCCAGCCCTGCCGCCGTCCTACGGACGGCCGCTACGGCGAAAACCCCAACCGGCTCCAGCATTATTACCAGTATCAGGTGATCCTGAAGCCCAGCCCGCCCGACTTGCAGGAGCTGTATCTGGGGTCGCTGAAGGCGATCGGCATCGACACCACCGTCCACGACATCCGCTTTGTCGAGGATGACTGGGAATCGCCGACGCTGGGCGCTTGGGGTCTCGGCTGGGAAGTCTGGTGCGACGGGATGGAAGTCACCCAGTTCACCTATTTCCAGCAAATGGGCGGCTTCGACTGCAAACCCGTCGCGGGCGAGCTGACCTACGGCCTCGAACGCCTCGCCATGTACATCCAGAATGTCGACAGCGTGTACGACCTGGCGTTCAACGATGCCGGCGTCAGCTATGGCGACGTGTTCCTCGAAAACGAGCGGCAAATGTCGAAATGGAATTTCGAGGTCGCCGACACCGACACGCTGTTCGACCAGTTCAAAAAGGCTGCTGCCGAGTGCGAGAACAGCCTCGCCGCTGACGTGCCGCTCGCGGCCTATGAACAGGCGATCGAGGCGAGCCACGTTTTCAACCTGCTCCAGGCCCGCGGGGTGATCTCTGTCGCCGAACGCCAGGCCTATATCGGCCGCGTCCGCGATCTGGCGAAGGCGAGTTGCGAGAAATGGATCGAGACGCAGACGCCCAAATGGCAGGCCGCGTTTCCCGGGTGGACGGCGTGATGCGAACCCTCACCAACCTTAACCCCACCCGTTCGTCCCGAGTAGCCTTCGAGCTTGTCGAGAAGGCGTATCGAGGGATGTCTCGATACGGGTTCTCGACTTCGCTCGAACCTTACTCGACACGAACGGTTTTGGCGGGAAGGTTCGCCCGTGGCTGATTTCCTCCTCGAACTCCGCTCCGAAGAAATCCCCGCGCGGATGCAGGACAAGGCGCGGGCCGATCTCGAATGGCTGTTCGTCGAACAAATCGCCGCCGCTGGCCTCAAGGCAGAGAGCATCGTCACCTACGCCACCCCGCGCCGCCTCGCGCTGATCGCAAAGGGACTGCCGACCGCCACGCAAGCCGTCAGCGAGGAACTCAAAGGCCCTCCCGCCGGCGCGCCCGCCGCCGCGATCGACGGCTTCCTGCGCAAGGCTGGCCTGACCCGCGACGCGCTTGAGACCCGCGAGGTCAAAGGCCGCGCGACCCTGTTCGCGGTGATCGACAAGCCCGGCCGCGCGACCGCCGATGTGCTGGCGGCTGCGATCCCCGCGATCGTCCGCGGCTTCCCCTGGCCCAAATCGATGCGCTGGGGCGCCGCCTCGCTCAGCCCCGAAAGCCCGCGCTGGGTGCGCCCGTTGCAGGGCATCGTCGCGATCCTCGGCGAAGAGCTGGTGCCGTGCGACATCGCGGGCGTGACCAGCGGCTATGCCACGGTCGGCCACCGCTTCCACCATCCGGGCGCGATCACCATTGGCGGCGCGCACGACTATGTCGAAAAGCTGCGCGCCTGCCACGTTATCGTCGATCAGGGAGAGCGGCGCGGGATCATCGCGCTGGGCGCCAAGATGGCCGCACAGGGCGCGGGGCTGTCGCTGATCGAGGACGACGGCCTGCTCAACGAAAATGCGGGGCTTACCGAATGGCCGGTGCCGTTGCTCGGCCGCTTCGACGCGGAATTTCTCAGCGTTCCGCCCGAGGTGATCCAGCTTACCGCGCGCGTGAACCAGAAATATTTCGTCTGCAACGATGCCGACGGAACGCTCGCCAACGCCTTCATCTGCGTCGCGAATATCGACGCCGAGGATGGCGGCGACAGGATCGTCGAGGGCAACCGCAAGGTGCTCGCCGCACGGCTGAGCGATGCTTGGCATTTCTTCGAAGAAGACCAGTGGCATCACGAAGGCTTGGGCCCCGATCGAAAGCGAACGACGCGCCGTACGCTTGACGATCACGCGACGAAACTCGGCCAGATCGTCTTCCACGAAAAGCTCGGCACCGTTCATGACAAGGTCGAACGCGTAGCGAAACTGGCGCGGTGGCTGGTTGAGGAGGGGATCGTCCAGCCCCGCATTCCTGCGAAAGCAGGAGCGCTGGCGAGCGAAGCGAACCATGATCCGACGCTCCTGCCTTCGCAGGAGCACATGGCCCAAATGGCCGAACACGCCGCGCGTCTGGCAAAGGCCGATCTCGTCACCGGCATGGTCGGCGAATTCCCCGAACTCCAAGGCCTGATGGGCGGCTATTACGCCGCCGCGCAAGGCGAACCCCGTGAAGTCTGGGAAGCCGTCCGCGACCATTACAAGCCGGTCGGGCAGGGCGATGAGGTGCCGACCGCGCCGGTGACGGTCGCGGTGTCGCTGGCGGATAAGCTGGATACGATTGCCGCGTTTTTTGCGATTGATGAGAAGCCTACAGGATCGAAGGATCCGTTCGCCTTGCGGCGTGCCGCGATTGCTATCTTGGCTGTATTGTTGACCAGCAAGTTGCGAGTGAATCTGATCCGGCCTCTCACGCTTGCATCTGCGCAAGCCCTGCTGGCCAGCCGCGGCATTAACACTCGAGAGTTGGCTTTTGGCTTGAACCAGATAATGCCGTCGGCCGACGGTCGCCACGAAGAAGTTTTGAACGCCGTAGTGGCCGCGCATCAGGATCGACAATCCGATTCAACACGCTTTGCGGCCGATAACGCGCCTAGGTCAGCATTGACCGTGCTCGACTTCTTCGCCGACCGCCTCAAAGTCCAGCAACGCGAAGCGGGCGTTCGGCACGACTTGATCGACGCGGTGTTCGCGTTGGGGGGCGAGGACGACCTTGTCCGCTTGCTCGCGCGGGTTCATGCGCTGCAAGCCTTTGTCGGTACTTCCGACGGCGCGAACCTGCTCGCCGGGTATAAGCGCGCGGCGAATATCCTGAAGAAGGAGGGCTACGCGCGGACCTCCACAACCGTCACCCCGGCCGCAGTGCCGGGGGCCACCGACTCACAAACGCCGTCGCCAGAGGGTCAGTGGACCCCGGAACAAGTCCGGGGTGACGATGTGGGTGGGGAGAGCGGCTCCACCCAAAAACCGCTTTCCTACACGCCCGAAACCGAGGAAGCTGCCCTCATCGCCGCCCTCGACGCTGCCGAGCCCAAGGCCGCGGCGGCGATCGAAGCGGAGGATTTCGAAGGCGCGATGGCGGCACTCGCAACGCTCCGTGCGCCGATCGATGCGTTTTTTGACAAGGTGACGGTCAACGACGCGGATGCGGCCAAGCGCGAAGCCCGCCTCGCGCTCCTCGCCCGGATGCGCGCAGCGGTGCACCGGGTTGCGGATTTTTCGAAGATCGACGGGTAGGGGGCTCGTCCTCATTCCGCTTCCACACACCCGCTCGTTTCGAGCGAAGTCGAGAAACATGATCCAGACGCGTGCCAAGCGTTTCTCGACTTCGCTCGAAACGAACGGGGAGGGGGCGAGAACGGGACCATCCCCATTGGACTAACCTTAGGCTAACCTTCCGCCCCGACCCCCGCACAAAACAAAAGCACGCGGCGCGCAAACCCAGACTCCCCTTTCCCCCTGTTCGCACCTGCGGTAGGGCGCTCGCCAAAGGCCGCTCGACAGGCCGCGCATGATGAAGGGGTTTGCCCATGACACGCTATGTCTATCGGTTCGGCGGCGGTGTCTCCGACGGCGGAGAAGGGAACAAGAATCTCCTCGGCGGCAAGGGTGCGAACCTCGACGGCATGGCCGGAATCGGCCTGCCGGTGCCCCCCGGCTTCACCATCTCGACCGAAATGTGCACGCGCTATTACGAGGAAGGCGAAACCTTCCCCGACAGCGTCCGCGCCGAAGTCGCCAACGGCATCGCGCATATCGAGGGGGTGACGGGCAAGAAGTTCGGCGATCCTTCCGACCCGCTGCTCGTCTCCGTGCGGAGCGGCGCGCGCGTGTCGATGCCCGGCATGATGGACACCGTCCTGAACCTCGGCCTCAATGACGAAACCGTCGCGGGGCTGGCGGCCAAATCGGGCGACGATCGCTTTGCCTGGGACAGCTATCGCCGCTTCATCCAGATGTATTCGGACGTCGTGCTTGGCCTCGACCATGATCGGTTCGAGGAAGCGTTGGAGGTCGCCAAGGAAGATCGCGGCTTCCACCTCGACACCGAACTCAGCGCCACCGACCTTCAGGCGCTGGTCGCCGAATACAAGGCGCTGGTGGACGAGATGTGGGGCAAGCCGTTTCCGCAGGATGTCCATGATCAGCTTTGGGGCGCGACCGCCGCCGTGTTCGGATCGTGGCAGTCCGAACGTGCCAAGGTCTATCGCCGCCTGAACTCGATTCCCGGCCATTGGGGCACCGCGGTCAACATCCAGGCGATGGTGTTCGGCAATATGGGCGACACGTCGGCGACGGGGGTGGCATTCACCCGCGATCCGTCGAAGGGCGACCGCGCTTATTACGGCGAGTTCCTGATCAATGCGCAGGGCGAAGACGTGGTGGCGGGCATCCGCACGCCGCAATATCTGACCAAGGCGGCGCGCGAGGCGGCAGGGGCCAAGCCGTTGTCGATGGAAGAGGCGATGCCGGAGGTTTACGGTGAACTCGCCAAGGTCTTCGACACGCTCGAGACGCATTACCGCGACATGCAGGACATCGAGTTCACCGTCGAACGCGGCAAATTGTGGATGCTCCAGACGCGTAGCGGCAAGCGTACGGCCAAGGCCGCGCTCAAGATGGCGGTCGATATGGCGAACGAGGGCCTGATCTCTCAGGAAGAGGCCGTGGCCCGCGTCGATGCTGCCGCGCTCGACCAGCTGCTCCACCCGACGCTCGACCCATCGGCGACGCGCGACGTGCTGACCAAGGGGCTTCCCGCCTCGCCCGGCGCGGCGTCCGGCAAGGTGGTGTTCGATGCCGATGCGGCGGAAAAGGCGGCGGCGAACGGCGAGGACGTGATCCTCGTCCGCGTCGAAACTTCGCCCGAAGACATTCACGGCATGCACGCGGCAAAGGGCATCCTGACCGCACGCGGTGGCATGACCAGCCATGCGGCGGTGGTCGCGCGCGGCATGGGGCGCCCTTGCGTCTCGGGCGCGGGCACGCTGTCGATCAAGGCGGCGGAAGGCGTGATGCGCGTCGGTAGCCGAGAGGTGCGTGCAGGCGACATCCTGACCATCGACGGGTCGACCGGCGAAGTCATGGTCGGCGCGGTCCCGACCGTGCAGCCCGAACTGGCGGGCGATTTCGGCGTGCTGATGGAATGGGCCGACAAGGTCCGGCGCCTGCGCGTCCGCACCAACGCGGAAACCCCCAACGATTGCCGCACCGCGCGCGAATTCGGTGCGGAGGGGATCGGGCTGTGCCGCACCGAACACATGTTCTTCGACTCAGCCCGCATCACTTCGGTGCGCCAGATGATCCTCGCCGAGGACGAAGCGGGCAGGCGCGCCGCACTCGAGAAATTGCTCCCCGAACAGCGCAAGGACTTCACCGAGATTTTCGAGGTGATGGCGGGGCTGCCCTGTACGATCCGCCTGCTCGATCCGCCGCTGCACGAGTTCCTGCCGCATGAGGATGCCGAGTTCGCCGAAGTCGCGAAGGCGACGGGGGTTGAGGTCGAAACGCTCAAGCGCCGCGCCGCCGAACTCCACGAATTCAACCCGATGCTTGGCCATCGCGGCTGCCGGCTGGGCGTGACCTATCCCGAAATCTACGAGATGCAGGCACGCGCGATCTTCGAGGCGGCGTGCGATGTCGCGGCATCCTCGGGCGAGGCGCCGATCCCCGAAGTCATGATCCCGCTGGTTGCGACCAAGCGCGAACTCGAACTGATGAAGGCGGTCGTCGACAAGGCCGCAAAGGACGTGTTCGCCGAAAAGGGTCGCACCATCGAGTATCTGGTCGGCACGATGATCGAACTGCCGCGCGCGGCGCTCAGGGCAGGGGACATTGCCGAGGCGGCGGAATTCTTCTCCTTCGGCACCAACGACCTGACCCAGACCGCGCTTGGCGTCAGTCGCGACGATGCGGGGCGCTTTCTGCAAGCCTATGTCGAGAAGGGCATCTACGACCGCGACCCGTTCGTCTCGATCGATGTCGAGGGCGTCGGCGAGCTGATTTCGATCGCCGCCGAACGGGGTCGCGCGACCCGGCCCAAGATCAAGCTCGGCATCTGCGGCGAACATGGTGGCGATCCGTCGTCGATCGACTTTTGCGAACGCGTAGGGCTCGATTACGTGTCGGCATCGCCCTACCGCGTGCCGATCGCGCGACTGGCGGCGGCGCAGGCGGCGTTGAAGGCGCGCAACGGCTAAGCTGCTCCCGATACCGTCACCCCAGCAACGGCTGGGGTATCAGGCATCGTGCGATACGGCCTGATAGGCCAGCCTGCGCTGGCATGACGGATTTTGGAGGGGGTCAACCTTAGGCTCGTGCGATCCCGTGATCGCGGTCGTGATTTTCCATCATCAGCCGCGCCTGTTCGCGCCATTGCTGCTGGTCGATGCGGTCGCGGCCAAAGCCCAATTTGTCTTCCAGGGCATGCGCCTCGGCATCGCTCAATGAAGCGATCTGCTCGAAGCTCTTGATGCCGTCGGCGACCAATGCCTTTTCGGCGGCTTCGTCGATGCCGTTGATGCGCGACAGATTGTCGCGGTCCCAGCCGAAAAAGCCGCGAATGCCGCTGCTGCGCGTGCTCGTGGCCGCAGTGCCCGCCACAGCGCCGGTCGCACCGGCAGCCGCAGCCGTCGTCGCGGTCCCGTGCGGACGCGCGCGGTCGAGTTCGCGCGTCAGCCGCGCATTCTCCGCCTCCAGTTCCTTCACCCGCGCGTCGCGTTCGGCGAACACGCCTTCGCGCTCCTTCATCACCGCCTCGTGCGCGGCCTTCTCGTCGCGATATTTCTGCTTCCACTTCTTGCCGCCCGGATGGCTGGCCAGCCCGAAGAACCAGCCCGCGATCAGCGCGAGCGCCAGCACCGCGAATTGTGTCGGCGTTTCGAACAGCATCTCGATTTCCTCCCGAAGATTACGCGAGGTCAACAATCGATACGGGCTTCGCGTTCCGTGCGGGGGTGAAGTCGGCTGGCGATGAGCAGCTGGGCAATCGCCACGCGGATGCGACGTTCCGAAGGCGCCGACACCAGCGGCACCGCCATGGGGCGATGCGCGCTCATTTGATGAGCGAGTCGCTGATCGAACAGGCCGCAGGGCCAAGGATGACGATGAACAGCACCGGCAAGATGAAAAGGATCAGCGGGATCGTCATGATCGCGGGCAGCCGGGCGGCCTTTTCCTCGGCGCGCATCATGCGTTCGTTGCGGAATTCGGCCGACAGCACGCGCAGCGCAGAGGCCAGCGGCGTGCCGTACTTCTCGGTCTGGATCATGGTGGTGACCACGCCCTTGATCGAATCGAGGTCGGTGCGCATCGCCAGATTTTCGAACGCCTGGCGGCGGTCGGTCAGGAAGCCCAGTTCGATCGCGGTCAGCGAAAATTCCTCGCCCAGTTCCGGGTAAGCGCGGCCCAGTTCCTTTGCGACGCGGTGGAAGGCGGCATCGACGGTGAGACCGGCCTCGGCGCAGATGACCAGCAGGTCGAGCGCATCGGGCAGGCCCTTTCTGACCGCATCGCTGCGCTTGGTGATCTTGTTCTTCAGCCAAAGGTCAGGGGCCTTGTAGGACAGGATCAACGATCCAGCGACCAGCCCGTATTTCTTGAGCGGACCCCAGTCGGCAAAGCCGTCGGTGCCGTACACCCAGTAAAGGATCGGCAGGCCGATCACGATCGGCAGCACCAACCGGCCGAAGATGACCGCAGGCGCCCACTCCTTCGACCGGATGCCGGCCTGGAGCAATTTGATCTGCGCGGTCTTCAGTTGGTCGTCCTGAAGAATCTTCATCGACGACAGCATGCCGCGAATGCGATCGGCGGTGGCGTGTTTCTGGACCAGCTTCGCGCGGCGCTTGCTGGTCGATGCGGTGATCCCGGCCTTCAGCTGTTCGCGGCGGTCGTTCAGCGCCTTGACGCGCTTGGCCATCGGATCGCGCACGCTGAGCGCGGCGTAGATCGCGATCATCACCGCAAGGGCGGCGACGCCCGACAGGATCGTGCCGACCCAGATGACGTCGATGCCGAGCAGGGTGGGGGAGGATTGCATGGTCTGATACCCCCGCTTAAATCTCGAAACTGACCATTTTGGCCATGATGAACGCGCCCAGCGACATCCAGATCAGGCCACCGATTCCCGCGACGATCAGCCGCTGGTCGACGAAGAATTCGCCCATGTAATTGGGGTTGATCATGGTGATCAGCCCGAACACGATGAACGGCAGTGCCCCGACGATATAGGCGGAAGCCTTGGATTCCGAGGACATCGCCTTGATCTTCAGCTTCATCTGCATGCGCTTGCGCAGCACATCGGCCAGGTTCGCGAGCGTTTCGGCGAGGTTGCCGCCGGTTTCGCGCTGAATGGCGATGGTGATGACGAAGAACTGGAATTCGGGCGTGCCCAAGCGCTCGGCGGTTTCCTGAAGGGCCTGGTCCAGCGTCTTGCCGATCTTCATCTTGTCGGAAACGCTGCGAAATTCCTCGCCAACCGGCCCATCGACTTCGTTGCCGACGACACCCATCGTCTCGGTAATGGGCAGGCCCGAACGAAGGCCGCGGACCAGCAGCTCGATCGCGTCGGGAAATTTCGAATTGAATTTCCCCACGCGCCGCTTGATCGCCATGCCGACGATTAGATGCGGCAGCCCGGCACCCATGAACAGCGCCAGGAACAGCGCAAACAGGAAGGGCATTCCCTGAAGCAGCATGGCGACGGTGACGAGCATGAACACCACGACCGTCGCGATGCCGTAGCGCCCGACGGTCCAGTTGTCCTTGCCGGTCATCGCCAGCCGTTTTTTCAACTGTGCGGGATTGGGCAGGAAACGGGTAGCGGCCAGATCCATGCGGGTCGCGCGACTGGCTGATACCTTGCGGATCTGCGCTTCCATCGACGCGGCGCTCGCCACCCCTGAATGACGCACGCGGACATCGCTCAACCGGCGTACGCTGGCCTTGGCCGCCGACGGCCCCGACAGCGCAAGAAGCATCAGCACCATCACCAGCGAGGCGCCGCCCAGCAGCAAGATCATCGGCATCAGGTTCACGCGCGTCCTGCCTTCCTAACCCTTGCGCACCGCATTGTTGCGGCGCGCGACGTTCACTTCTTCGCGGCCTTGCCCGGCAGCCTGGCGGTGAGGCCGGACAGCTTGCCCAGCAGCGATCCGCCGGTGGCGGCTGCCTTGCCCTTCTTCGCGGCGCGTTCCTCGTCCGACGAGTCACTGGCATCGAGGATGTCGAGCACCAGTTCGGCCAGCGGCGCGACCGTTTTCGATCCCTTGCCGGCCTCTGCGATCGGCTTGCCCAGCTTGGCGGCCTGCGCCGTCAGCTTGGCGTCATAGGGGATAAGATAATCGACCTTGCGTTCGATCGACCCCTCGAAATCCTTGCGGCTGATTTCCTGCTGCGCGGTCGGATGGACGCGGTTCGCGACGACGATCACGCGGCTTTGCGGCGCGTTCGATTTGAACCACGACAGGATGCGGATCGCGTCGCGCGCCGCCGCCAGCGTGAATTCCACGGTGATGACCGCGGTCTGGACGTCGGTAATCAGGTGCGGATGCTGAACCAGCATGTTGCGCGGCATATCGATGACGGTGCATTCGAACGCGCCGCGCATTTCTTCCTGCAACTGGAAGAATGCCGAACCGTCGGTGACGATCGGCGAGTGAATCGGTGCCTCTGCCGACAATACGGCCAGCCGTTCGGATGCGCGCACCATCGCGCGCTCGATGAACAGTCCGTCGATGCGGCTGGGGTTTTCGATCGCGTCGGTCAGGCCGCGACCGGGTTCCAGGTCGAGGCCAAGCGCACCCGTGCCGAAATGCACGTCGAGGTCGAGCAGCGCGGTCGAGCGCGCGTTCTTTTCCGACAGCAGCCACGCGATCGAGGTGGCGAGCGTCGATGCCCCCACGCCGCCGCGCGTGCCGATGACGGCGACGCCGCAGTGCGGACGATCGGGCGAGGCCTCGACATTCTTGGGCGCGCTCAGCATCGCCTGTGCGCTCGAAAATGCTTCGCGCATCACGTCGGGGTTGAGCGGTTTGAGCAGGTAATCCTGAATGCCGCTCGCGACCAGATCGCGGTACAGGCGCACGTCGTTGACCTGGCCCGCGGCGATGACGACGGTGCCGGGCTCGCAGACTTCGGCCAGCGCGTTGATGTCGTTCAGCGGATCGCCGCTTTCGGACAGATCGACGAACAGAATATTGGGGCTGGCCGATACCGACAGCGTCTGGACGGCGTTGCGAAGCCCGCCCTTGTTCACCTTTTCGGGTGCCCATCCCATTTCGACCGCGATCGGGCGCAGCGCCTCTGCGGTGGTTTCGTCGCAGACGAATGCGACGAACGGCTCACGCACGGAGGCGCGGGCGGGGGTCCAGGGTGCGTTCATATCACTTGTTCCCCGTCGATTCGGTTTTCAAACCCTGAGAGCCGGTCGGCGCCGTGCGCCAATAGCTGCCGATCGCCCTGGTCGACGTGCCCGGATCGCTGCCCGCCGCACCGGGCTGGCCGCGCACAAGATCGTTCGGGTTGGCGATCATCGCCGCCAGGTTCGAATTGGTCGCGCAGCCATGATTGGCAGTCGTGCGACCGGAGAAATTGGCGGCATAGGTATCCGAATAATCGGGGCAACTCGGCACGCTTGCGCTCGAACGGCTCAGCACGACCCGAACCGTGCCGGGCTGCATCCGCCCCTGCGTGACGGGTGCGGTGTCGGCCAGCAGCAGGCCGTAACGCGCCGCTTCGCTTGCGACATCGGCACGCGCGCCGGGTGCGTAGCCGCTGGGATCGTCGACGCTGATGCGGTCGCCATAGGCGACGCGCAGTGCCTCCATCCATCCGGCCAGCCGGTTTGATTCGCCCGGCGCCAAGCGGTCGCCCGCAGTCGTCAGGTCGATCGAATAGTCCGTACGCTGGACGACGGGCTGATGCACCGTCTCCAGACCGCGATTGGACGTGACCGGACCGCAGGCGGCAAGCGCCAGCATCGGCACGGCGATGGCAAGGACCGGATAACGCGTCGTCATCTTCATTTCCCTCGATCCCTTAATTGCTGAAGCCGGGCGCGGCGGCCTGGCGGTTCGGATTGGCGCGCGCTTCCTGACGCGCGGGCGGCAGCGTCGGACCCGAAGGCAGCGGCAGCGCGGAACCGGTGACGCCGGGCGCGGCATTGGGCGCCATGACGCTGGGCTTGGGCCGATCCTTGGCATCGCCCGACTGAAGCTGACCCATGAACACACGGCCCAGATCGGTCGGTGCCAGATACCCGTCGGTCGGCAGCACGATCTGGTTGGCGTTGACCGGCTTCACCAGATATGGCGTGACCACGATCACCAGTTCGGTTTCGTTGCGCTTGAACCCGTTCGAACGGAACAGCGAACCCAGGATCGGAACGTCGCCCAGACCCGGCGTCTTGGTGATCGAATTGTCGTGGTTGTTCTGGAGCAGGCCGCCGATCACCAGGCTTTCGCCCGATCCCAGTTCGACCGTCGTTTCGGCGCGGCGGGTGACGAGACCGGGGATGGTGTTGTTACCAAGCGTGACCGCGCCTGCCGCCGACAATTGCGACACTTCGGGACGCACTCTCAATGAGATGCGACCGTCGGCCAGCACGGTCGGCGTATAGGCCAGGCTGACGCCATATTGCTTGTATTCGACCGACACCGCGCCCAGCCCCTGAGCGATCAGGATCGGAATTTCGCCGCCCGCCAGGAAGGTCGCGGTTTCGCCGGACAGAGCGGTCAGCGTCGGATTGGCCAGCGTCGATACCTGACCCTGGGTTTCGCCCAAATCGAGCGAACCGAGCAGGTCGAGCCCGAGAAGACGGCCGGCAGCGCCGATCGTCGAACCGATTTCGGGCGCCGTCGGATAGGTGAATATCGGTGCCCCGGGAGGGCCGGAGATGGTGCCGCTCTGTCGACCCTGGAACAGGCCGAAATTGAACCCGCCGGTGGTATCCCGCGTCGTCACATTGACGCCGATGTTCTTGACGAAGCTGCGGCTGACTTCTGCGATCCGCACGTGCAGATTGACCTGGAGCGGCGTTGCGATGCGCAGCCGGTTGACCACGCCGATTTTCAGCGAGGCTTCGGGATCGTTGATGTTGACGCCGGGGTTGAGCAGCATCGTCGCCAGGCGTTCGGCCTCGGCCGACGCTTCGGGCGACGCCACGACACCGTTCAGCACGGCAAGCTGGCCGACCGTCGTCACCTTCACGTCTGCTTCGGGCATCGCCGCGCGCATCATCCGGTCGATCGAGGTCAGGTTCTGGCTGACGCGGACGTTCGAAGAATAGACGACCGTGCCTGCGGCATTGGTCGCAAAGATCGTCGCTTCGCCGAATTCCTTGCCGAACAGATGGATCTGGCGCGGATTGGCGACATAGACGTCGGCGACGCCGGGATTGGAGGTCCACACGCTGGTCACCGTCGCGGGCAGCGTCACCAGTTCGCCTTCGCCGACCGACAGCAGCACTTCCTGCGGCGGGCGTTGGGCGCCGGCGGGTTCGCCGACGCGTGCGCGGGGCGCGTTCTGTGCGGGGGCGATCCCCGGCACCGACAGCGCCACCGCCGTCGCGACCGTCGCGGCCAGCGCGCGGCGGATGTCATGCTTCATGCGCATTTCAGTTCTTCCCCCCAACCGCGACATCCGTCACGGTATTGCCGCGTGCGACGCGCACGACCGGCCCCTGGACGATGGGCGCGGCACCCCCCGGATAATTGCCGCCAGGCGCCTGTGCCGCGGCCATCATCGGCCCCATATTGGCTTCGACAGGCTTGCCGGGCACGGTGCGGCGCTGATAGCGCGACACGTCCGCGCCGGTGGAGACGCTGGTTGCGCCGATTACCGGACGGCTCGATGCTCCCGCCAGCATGGCGCGCTCTGCATTCGGGTCGTCGCTGACTTCCAGGGTGCCCGATGCGATCGCCTCTTCCAACTCGCCCGCATTGTCGGCGATCGAACGCAGCGACAGGGACAGCGAACCGACGGTCTGGGCGACCGCGATCTGTTCGGCGATGGTCGGCGTGGCTTCGATCGTGACGGTCGAGAAGGTGACGACTTCGGTATTGCCCTGTTCGTCGGTTTTCTTGTCGGTCCGCTGATCGGTTGCCAGCACGCGCAGGTTGCGCAGGATCGTCTCCGATGCCTTGAGCGGAGGGCCGTCGCCGCCGCCTGCGACTTCCTGCGTCAGGATCAGATCGACGCGGTCACCCGGAAAGACGAAGCCCGCGACCGACGACTGTGCCGATACGGGCACCGTTACCGCGCGCATGCCGGGGGCAAGCGCCGCCGCAAGGAATCCGCGGTCGCCGGGCTTTACCAGCGACCCTTGGGTCAGCGGCTGGCCTGCCGGGATCGCAAAGCGGACCACGGTGCCGACCAGCGACGCCATGTCGGTGCCCTCTTTCAGATAATAGGCGCCCTCGACCAGTTCCTGAGGCCAGGGCTGGAAGCGAAGCGAATCGGCGGTCAGGATGGTGCCGACCGGCAGCGCCTTGGTCGCGACCAGCACTTGCGGGCCGTTGACCGGGACATTGCTGCCCGCGACGTTGGCGTCCGCCACCGGGGCCGACGCACCCATGATCATGCTCCGCGCCATGAACGCGGTGACGGCGGCGACGATCAGCGCGCCCACCAGCAAAATGATCTTCTTTCCATCCATGACGCTTCTGGCCTTTTTATGAAGCCGGGTTCTTTTTCAGTCCCCGGTCATCACCCAAAATGGTTAAGGTTCGGTTGGTAAAACACGACGATCGCAGCAATCGCGATCGCGACCCCGTAGGGAATTTCCAGCGGGGTCTCCGAATTCTTCCAGCGATGCTCGATCATCATGATGACGGTCAGTGCCCCGCCGATCAGCGACATCAGGATCAGCAGCCACACCAACGGTTGCAGCGGCAGCCACAGTGCGAGCGCGCCGAGCATCTTCACGTCGCCGCCGCCCATCATTCCGAAGTGAAAGGCAAGTGCGAACAGCGCGAACACGACGACGCCGGACAGCAGCAGCAACGCCATGTCGGGCCACACATCCAGCCCGTTGGCGATCCACCACAATGGCGCAAGTGCCGCGATCGCCGCGTTTTTCCAGTTGGCGATGGTCCGCTTGCGTGCGTCCTCTATACCGGCGGAAACCAGCAACAGGCCGAGCGCGACCAGCAGAATCGTGGCGAAAACATCCCCCATGTCGCGTTAAGCCTAGACGGCGCGCCTTACGAAACCGTAACCAGACCGGGATGCTGTCGCCCGCCCCCATTCGCCGCGCGCTGCCCGATGGGGCGGTGGTCTCCACCTGGACCGCGCCCGACGGCTGGCGACTGCGCCGGTTCGACTGGGCCGCCCCCGTGGGCAAGACGCGCGGATCGATGCTGTTTCAGGGTGGGCGCGGCGACATCTTCGAGAAATATCTGGAAAGTTTCGCGCATTGGCACGAAACGGGCTGGGCGATCTCCAGCATCGACTGGCGCGGGCAGGCGGGGTCCGGGCGGACCACCGATCACTCGCGCTGCGGCGACATTCCCGATTTCGCGATGTTCATCGACGATCTTCGCGGCTTCGGTGGCGAATGGCTGGCGAGCGGGCCGGGGCCGCATGTCGCGATCGGTCATTCGATGGGCGGGCATCTGTTGTTGCGGGGCATGGCGGAGGGCGGGTTCGTGCCGGATGCTGCCGTGCTGGTCGCGCCGATGCTGGGACTGAAAGGGCCGGGCGGCGCGCGAATCGGCGAGGCGTTCGCCAGGCTGATGGCGCGCTTTGGCCCGGTCACCCGGCCCGCATGGAAAGGCAATGAGCGTCCCCACACGCTGCAATCGCGGCAGAAGCTGCTGACCCACGACGCCTCGCGCTATGCCGACGAATTGTTCTGGCATGAGGCCAAGCCCGAAATCGTTACCGGCCCGCCGAGCTGGCGATGGGTGCTGAACGCGTTCCGCTCGACTCGCGAACTGGGGGGCGGCGGCACGCTGTCGCGGATGCGCGTTCCCGTGCTGGGGCTGGTGGCCGAAGCCGACGGGCTGGTCGATCCGCAAGCGGCGCTGAAGCAACTCGCCGAACTGCCCGACGCACAGGTGATCCGCTTCGACAGCGAATCGGCGCATGAGATCCTGCGCGAGGCCGACCCCGTCCGCGACCGCGCCATCGCCGCAATCGATGCCTTTCTGAACGCGCGAGCGCCCGCAACATGACCCATGACATCGCGATCGTCGGCGCCGGGATCGCGGGCGCGAGCCTGGCGGCTGAGGTCGCGCCGCATGCGCGCGTCGTGCTGCTGGAGGGGGAGGATCAGGCCGGGTATCACGCCACCGGGCGATCGGCGGCTTTCTGGTCCGAAACGTACGGCGGGGCGGGGGTACAGCCGCTGACCACCGCATCCGGCGCGGCGCTGCGCGATGGCGGTTTCCTCGAACCGCTCGGTTCGCTCCATGTCGGGCGCGAGGGCGACCGCGCCGCCTATGACGCGTTCCTCGCCGAGTTTGCGGACACGCCGATTGCGCTGGAGCCGGTCGATCCGCAGTCGCAGGTCGCCGGATTGCGACCCGACTGGACGCTCGGCATCTGGGAGCCCAGTTGCGCCTATATCGATGTCGCCGCGCTCCACGCCGATTGCCTGTCGCGGATGCGCAGGGCAGGCGGCGAACTCCGCACCCGTGCGGCGCTACGTCAGGCGGAACGCGCCGGAGGGCGCTGGCGAATCGCCACCCAAGACGGCGTGATCGAAGCCGATATCCTTGTAGACGCAGCAGGCGCATGGGCCGACGAGGTGGCCCGCGCGGCGGGAGCGAAACCGATCGGCATCGCCGCCTATCGCCGCACGCTGGTCCAGCTCCGCACCGACCCTCCGACGACGCCCGCCATGCCACACGTCGCCGCGATCGACGGCAGCTTCTACTGGAAGCCCGAGGCAGGGGGAAAGCTGTGGCTCAGCCCGCACGACGAAATCCCGACCGACCCGTGCGACGCGCAACCCGAGGAACTCGACGTCGCGATCGCCATCGACCGACTCGAACATGCGGTCGATTGGCGGATCATGGCCGTCGAGCGCAAATGGGCGGGGCTGCGCAGCTTCGCGCGCGACCGTCTGCCGGTCTATGGGTTTGCGGACGACGCCCCCGGCTTCTTCTGGTTCGCAGGCCAGGGTGGCTTCGGCATCCAGACCGCCCCCGCCGCCGCGATGATCGGTGCGACTTTGTTGCTGGGACGCGCGCCGGACCCGGCGATCGCGGGGATCGATGCGGGACGCTATGCGCCCGCACGTTTCGCCTGACCCTAGTCATTCCAACCCGTTCGTTTCGAGCGAAGTCGAGAAACTCGACCCAAACGCCAAGTTCACGTTTCTCGACTGCGCTCGAAACGAACGGTGGAGGGGGGCAGGACTAACTGGTCGATAGCTTCATCAGCACGATCCCGCTCGCGATCAGCAACGCGGCGGTAATCCGCATCGGTGTCGCCGCTTCGCCCAGAAAGACGATCCCGACGATGAACGCGCCCACCGCGCCGATCCCGGTCCAGATCATATAGGCGGTGCCCAGCGGCAGGCTGCGCATCGCCCAGGCGAGCAGTCCGAAGCTGACAATCATCGCAGCGATGGTCACCGCGCTTGCGACCGGGCGAGTGAACCCTTCCGACAATTTCATGGAAAACGCCCAGACGACTTCGAACAGTCCGGCGACGAACAATGCAATCCAGGCCATGACGATCGGCCCTCCTTTCGCAAAAAGGGCCGGGCCGTCCCGGACTTGATACCCATGAAGGGGGAGGACGTGGCCTCACGCGCCGCTATCTAGGGCTGGCGCTGCGCGGCGGCAAGGGGCGTGGCTACTGCGCCACCGCCGCATCGCTCGCCAGCTTGTCGGCGCGCTCGTTGTCGGGGTGTCCGGCATGGCCCTTCACCCAGACCCAGTCGATGCGGTGCGGTTTTGCCGCTGCCCATAACGCCTGCCACAGATCGGCATTCTTCACCGGTTTCTTGTCCGCCGTGCGCCAGCTGTTCTTCAGCCATCCGTGAATCCACTTGGTCATGCCGTCCATCACGTAGCGGCTGTCGGTGGACAGGGTGACGTGGCAGGGCCGCTTCAACGCCTCAAGCGCGCGGATCACGGCCGTCATTTCCATGCGGTTGTTGGTCGTGTGCGGCTCGGAGCCCGAAAGCTCCTTTTCATGCGGGCCGGAGCGCACGATCGCGCCCCATCCGCCGCGCCCCGGATTGCCCTTGCACGCGCCATCGGTGGCAATCTCAACATGGGTCAGTTCGCTCATGCAAACGCGCTGTGACCGTTTTGCCCGTACCAGTCGAGCCGTTTGAGATAGGCGAGCGGATCCTTGCGCGTCACCATCGCATCGGCGGGCGTGTTGAGCCAGTCCCAGGCGCGTGTCAGCAGGAAGCGGATGCACGCGCCCTCCGCCAGCACCGGCAGCGCGGCGCGCTCCGCATCGCTCAATCCGAAGCGCGCCGCATAGCCATCGACGATCCCGCGCCCGACGCCGGGGGCGAGCGGCGCTCCCTGCGCGTCGAATGCCCAGGAGCTGTGCATCACCGCCACGTCATAGGCGCGGATGTCGGTGCAGGCGAAATAGAAGTCGATCAGCCCCGTTACCCGGTCGCCGAGCATCAGCACATTGTCGGGAAACAGATCGGCATGGATCGGCGCGGTGGGCAGGTCGCGCGGCCAGTCATGCTCCACCCGGCCGAGCGCGGCGGAAACCCGCTCGAACAGTCCCGGCGCGATCTCGTCTACCGCGCTGCCGCAGCGGTCGAGCAGCGGTCGCCACGCTTCGATACCCAGGCTGTTGGGGCGGACGCCCGCAAAGTCGGCCAGCGCCGCGTGCAGCCCGCCCAGCGCCTTGCCGCCGTTCAGCGCCTGGGCGGGCGTGGGCCGCGACAGCGATACGCCGGGGAGAAATTCGATCAGGCACGCCGGGCGGCCTTCGAGTTCGTGGATCAGCGCCCCCGTCCGGTCGGGGATCGCGCACGGCACCGGCTGGCCTGCCGCCGCCGCATGGCCGAGCAGCGCCATGAAATAGGGCAGGTCCGCCGCCGCGACGCGCCTTTCATAGAGTGTCAGGATGAAGCGGTCGCGGCTGGTTTCGACCAGATAATTGCTGTTCTCGACCCCTTCGGCGATGCCCTTGGCGGAGACGAGGTCGCCGACGTCGAATTTGGCAAGGAATTCGCTCAGCGCCTCGGCGGAGACCTGGGTGTAGACGGCCATGCATTATCCCCCTGTCCGCGCGCGTTTTGGCAAACCCTCGTCATTGCGAGCGCAGCGAAGCAATCCAGCGTCTCGCGTCACCTTCTGGATTGCTTCGCTGCGCTCGCAAGGACGTCGAGAACTGGCGAGCCTAGGCCGCTTCCAGCCCGCGCGGCAGTTTGAACACGATCGTCTCTTCCGCGGTCTTCACTTCGCGTTCGTGCACGTCGAACCGCGTGGCGATGTGATCGACGACTTCGCGCACCAGCGCTTCGGGAGCAGAGGCGCCTGCGGTGATCCCCAGCGTGCCGACGCCTGCGAGCCAATCCCAGTCGAGTTCGTCGCCGCGCTGGATGAGCATCGCGTCGGTGCCTTCGCGCTTGGCAACCTCGACCAGTCGCAGCGAATTGGACGAATTGGGCGCGCCGATCACCAGCACCAGGTCGCAGGACGACGCCATCGCCTTGACCGCTTCCTGGCGATTGGAGGTCGCGTAGCAGATGTCGTCCGCCTTGGGCGCGACGATACTGGGGAAGCGGCGGTTGAGCACTTCCAATATCGCGGCGGTATCGTCCACCGACAGGGTAGTCTGGGTCAGGAAGGCGAGCTTTTCGGGATCGGCGACCGTGACGGCTTCGGCATCCTCGACCGTTTCGATCAGCGTCATGCTGCCCTCGGGCACCTGGCCGAACGTGCCGATGACTTCGGGGTGGCCCTCATGGCCGACGAACAGGATGTGGTGGCCCGATGCGACCAGCCGTTCGGACTGACGATGGACCTTGGACACGAGCGGGCAGGTCGCATCGAGATAGGCAAGGCCGCGGTCGATCGCGGCGGCGGGCACCGATTTGGGGACGCCATGCGCGGAAAACACGACGGGCACGCCGTCGGGCACCTGATCCAGTTCATCGACGAACACCGCGCCCTTCGCGCGCAAACTGTCGACGACATATTTGTTGTGGACGATTTCGTGCCGGACATAGACCGGCGCGCCGTGGCGCTCCAATGCGACCTCGACGATCTGGATCGCGCGGTCCACCCCGGCGCAAAAGCCGCGCGGGGCGGCGATCAGCAGTTCGAGGCACGGCTTTTCGGACTGGCTCATGGGTGGCCACTTACGCGATTGCTTGCTTGTGCGAAAGCCGGTTCCTATGAAGTCCACCGCGCCCGCGCTGCCAAGCGCTGGTCCCGTATCGAAAGGTTGAGTGCCTCGTGAAGCTGACCCGTATCGCCGCCCCCGCCATTGCCCTTGCCGTGCTTGCCGGTTGTGCACGCGAAGGCGACCTCAACCTCGAAGGCGGGGTCGGCATCTCGGCAGTGCGCAGCGCGTGCCCGATCGTCGGCGTGCCGCAATATCTGGGCGACATCACGCTGTTCTCGGGCGCGCAGCAGACCGCGAACGCGATCGACGTGACCGCGACGATCACCAATGTCCGCACGACCTGCACCGAAACCGAAACCGACATCGTTACCGAGGTTACGTTCGACGTGCTCGCGCGCCGAACCCAGACCGCGCAGGCGCGCCAGGTCGTGCTCCCCTATTTCGTGACCGTGGTTCAGGGCGGCACCGTGGTGACGGCCAAGCGCAACAGCCGCGTCGCGCTCGATTTCGCAGCCGGTGCCGATCGCGCCCAGACGCGCGGCGGCGGCACCGCGACGGTGAGCCGCGCGGCAGCCACGATCCCCGCCGACATCCGCGAACAGCTCACCCGCCGTCGCCGCGCGGGCGATACGGACGCGGCCGTCGATCCGCTGACCATACCCGCCGTCCGCGAAGCGGTGCAGCGCGCGACGTTCGAAGCGCTGGTTGGGTTCCAGCTCACCGACGAGCAGCTTAAGTATAACGTTACGCGTTAAAGAGGACACGGTCGGTCGGTTTGACGATTGACTAGGCGAAGGCGCGCCGCCAAGGCTCGCCACAGTCATCGGGCAGGCTCGCTTGCCCGGAGTCGCGCGGGAGAGGCCCTGGATTCGATCCGGGGCGCCGAAGGAGCAACCGCCCCGGAATCTCTCAGGCAAAAGGACCGCGCGGGTCATGACGCTCTGGAAAGCGTCGCTGTGCAGACAGCGACCACCGAAGGGGTAAGCCGGGTCTCCCAAGCTCCGGTCAAAGCTCTCAGGTTCCCGTGACAGAGGGGGCGATGGACCATCGACGCACGCCCGCGCGTTGGTCCGTCGTCGATACCGCCCTCGTCCATGCCGGGAGTCCGTGATTTTGAGCGATACCGAAACCGATCCGACCGAACCGGAAACCCTCGACGCGCTGCCGCTCGACGCCTGGCACCGGACCAAGGGCGGTCGCATGGTGCCGTTTGCGGGCTATAAGATGCCGGTTCAGTATGAAGGCATCATGGCCGAGCATCTGTGGGTGCGCGAATCGGCTGGCTTGTTCGACGTCAGCCATATGGGCCAGCTCGTCTTTTCCGGCGACGGTGCGGCCAAGGCGCTGGAGGCATTGCTTCCGGGCGACATCACCGGGCTGAAGCCTGCAAAGATGCGCTATTCGCTGCTGCTCGCCGACAATGGCGGCATTCTCGACGATCTGATGATCTCCAGCCTGACCGCCACCAACCCGTTCGAAGCGGGCGAGGGCGACCTCTACATGGTCGTCAACGGCGCGACCAAATGGGATGATCTCGGCTATCTGCGCGAGCATCTGGACGATGCGATCACGATCAATCACCTCGACGATCGCGCGCTCCTGGCGTTGCAGGGGCCGAAGGCGGTCGATGCGCTCGATCGCCTCGTGCCGGGGGTCGCCGCGCTGACCTTCCTGACCGCGAGCGCGTTCGACTGGCAGGGCAACGCCCTGTGGATCAGCCGCTCGGGCTATACCGGCGAGGACGGGTTCGAGATTTCGGTCGCTTCGTCGGCGGTCGAGGCGCTCGCCGATGCGCTGGTCGATCAGCCCGAGGTCAAGCCGATCGGGCTGGGCGCGCGCGATTCGCTGCGGCTGGAGGCCGGGCTGCCGCTCTATGGCCACGATCTCGACGCGGATACGACTCCGGTGATGGCCGATCTCGGCTTCGCGCTGTCGAAGCGCCGCCGCGAGGAAGGCGGCTTCATGGGTTCGGCACGTATTCTGATGGAGCGCGAACAAGGCCCGGTCGCCAGGCGCGTCGGCCTGATCGTCGAGGGTCGCCAGCCGGTCCGCGAAGGCGCGATGGTGGTCGATGACGAAGGCAGCGAAGTCGGCAAGGTGACAAGCGGCGGCTTTGCTCCCTCGGTCGGCCAGCCGATCGCGATGGCGTATGTCCCCGCCGCCTCCGCCGTCCCCGGCACCACCGTCAAACTCGCGCAGCGCGGCAAGGTCCACAGCGCGACCGTCACCGCGATGCCCTTCATTCCCCATCGTTATGTTCGTGCAGGAGCTTCGAAATGAGCCGTTATTTCACCGAAGACCATGAATGGGTCGATGTCGATGGCGATATCGGCACCGTCGGCATCACCGATTATGCGCAGGGCCAATTGGGCGACATCGTGTTCGTCGAGGTGCCCGAAGAGGGCAAGGCGCTGACCAAGGGCGACGAGGCCGCTGTGGTCGAATCGGTCAAGGCGGCGTCGGACGTCTATACCCCGGTGTCGGGCACGGTGCTTGAGGGCAATTCGGCGCTCGAGGACAATTCGGGCCTGGTCAACGAAGATGCCGAGGGCGAGGGCTGGTTCTTCAAGCTGACGATCAGCGACAAGAGCGAACTCGACGCGCTGATGGACGAAGCGAAATACGCGGATTTCGTCAGCAAGCTTTAACGACAAATAGCCCCTCCCCTTGAGGGGAGGGGTTGGGGTGGGGCCTCTCCACAAGCCGCGCGTTGGCGGTGATGCCCTACCCCCGGCCCCTCCCCTGAAGGGGAGGGGGGAAGGAATAGAATGCGCTACCTGCCCCTGACCGACACCGACCGTTCGGAAATGCTCAGCCTCATCGGCGCGGCGTCGATCGACGACCTGTTCGTGGACGTGCCCGAAGCCGCGCGGCTCGATGGCCCCGTGCGCGGCCTGCCGAACCACGCGAGCGAACTCAGTGTCGAGCGCCACATGACCAAGCTGGCGCGCCAGAATATGGTCGCGGGCGAGGTGCCCTTCTTCCTCGGCTGTGGCGCATACCGGCACCACGTCCCGGCATCGGTCGATCACCTGATCCAGCGCGGCGAATTTCTGACCGCCTATACGCCCTATCAGCCCGAAATCGCGCAGGGCACGCTCCAGATGCTGTTCGAGTTCCAGACGCAGGTCGCGCGTCTGCTCGGCACTGACGTTTCCAATGCGTCGATGTATGACGGCTCGACCGCCTGCTGGGAGGCGGTGACGATGGCGCGCCGCGTGACCAAGCGCGCGAAGGCGATCGTCTCGGGCGGGGTGCATCCGCATTACGTCTCGGTCGCGACGACGATGGCCAAATATACCGGCGATGTCGTCGAAACGCGGCTGCCGTCGCTGTCCGCCGAACCCGACACCGCCGACCTGATCGCCGCGATCGACGGCGATACCTCATGCGTGGTCGTGCAGTATCCCGACATTCTCGGCCGGATCGGCGACCTGTCCGAACTCGCCGCCGCGTGCCAGTCGAACAAGGCGCTGCTGATCGCGGTCGTCACCGAGCCGGTGGCGCTGGGCGCGATCAAGTCGCCCGGCGAAATGGGTGCGGACATCGTTGTTGGCGAAGGCCAGTCGATCGGCGTCGGCCTGCAATTCGGCGGGCCATATGTCGGGCTGTTCGGCTGCAAGGAAAAATATGTCCGCCAGATGCCGGGGCGCCTTTGTGGCGAGACGGTGGATGCGGAAGGGAAGCGCGGTTTCGTGCTGACGCTATCGACCCGCGAACAGCATATTCGCCGCGAAAAGGCCACGTCGAACATTTGCACCAACAGCGGCCTGTGTGCGCTGGCTTTCTCGATCCACATGACTTTGCTCGGCGAGCGCGGCCTTCGCGATCTGGCGGCGATCAACCATGCAAAGGCGTGCGCGACCGCCGACCGGTTGGCCAATGTGCCGGGCGTCGAGGTGGTGACGGGTGCATTCTTCAACGAGTTTACCGTGAAGCTGTCGAAGGAAGCGCGCCCGATCGTCCGCGACCTCGCGGACAAGGGCGTGTTGGCGGGCGTATCGCTCGGGCGGCTCTATCCGGGTGTCGAGGCACTCGAAAACGGGCTGGTCGTCGCGGTCACCGAGACCGTCACCGATGAAGATATCGACGCGCTGGCGACGGCGCTTGAGGAGGCACTGGCATGAACGCGGTCAACCAGAGCGGATGGCGCCCCGAAATGGGTGATGCAGGCGCGAGCGAGGCGAAGACCTTCACCGGCAACCGCGCGCTGATGCTTGAGGAAGCGCTGATCTTCGAGATCGGATCGACCGACACCACGGGCGTCGATTTCGCCGATGCGCCGAAGGGCGAGAGCCGCCTCGGCAGTCTCGCGCGCACCGCGCCGATCGGGCTTCCCGGCCTGTCCGAACCGGAAACCGTCCGCCACTATACGCGGCTTTCGCGCCAGAACTATGCGATCGACCTGGGGCTGTTTCCGCTCGGCAGTTGCACGATGAAGCACAATCCGCGCCTCAACGAGCGGATGGCGCGGCTTCCGGGCTTTGCCGACGTGCACCCCTTGCAGCCGGTCGATACGGTGCAGGGTGCGCTCGGCGTGATCAACGAACTCGCCTTCTGGCTGATCGAGCTGACCGGGATGCACGGCGTCGCGATGAGCCCCAAGGCGGGCGCGCATGGCGAACTCTGCGGAATCCTGTGCATCAAGGCGGCGCTCGAGGCGCGCGGCGAGGGCGGTCGCAAGGTCATTCTGTGCCCGACCAGCGCGCACGGCACCAACCCGGCGACCGCCGCGTTCGCGGGCTTCACCGTCGAGGATATCCCTGCGACCGCCGAAGGCCGCGTCGATCTGGAGGCGCTGAAGGCACGGCTCGGACCCGACGTCGCCGGCGTGATGATCACCAACCCCAACACCTGCGGGCTGTTCGAACGCGACATGAAGGCGATTTCGGACGCGGTCCACGCAGCGGGCGGCTACGTCTATTGCGACGGTGCGAATTTCAACGCGATCGTGGGCCGCGTGCGTCCGGGTGATCTCGGCGTCGATGCGATGCACATCAACCTGCACAAGACCTTTTCCACCCCGCATGGCGGCGGCGGACCGGGCTCGGGGCCGGTGGTGCTGTCGGAAGCGCTGTCGCCTTTTGCGCCGCTGCCCTACACCGCGCGGACGGCCGATGGGCATATCCACCTGATCGAGGAGGAGCGCGCCGAGGAATTCTCGAACGAGCATTTCGGCGGCACGCTCGACAGCTTTGGCCGGATGACCGCGTTCCACGGCCAGATGGGCATGTTCACGCGCGCGCTGACCTATATCCTGAGCCACGGTGCCGATGGGCTGAAGCAGGTCGCCGAGGACGCGGTGCTCAACGCCAATTACGTGCTGCGCAGCCTGGAAGACGTGCTCGACGCGCCGTTCGCCGCCAGCGGGCCATGCATGCACGAGGCGCTGTTCAGCGACAAGAATCTGGCCGAGGGCTTCTCGACGCTCGACGTGGCGAAGGGGCTGATCGACGAGGGTTATCACCCGATGACGGTCTATTTCCCGCTGGTCGTCCACGGCGCGATGCTGGTCGAGCCGACCGAGACCGAGAGCAAGGCGGCGCTCGATCAATTCATCGGCGCGCTGCGGAGCGTCGCGGAACGGGCGAAGGCGGGGGATGCGGCCTTGAAATCCGCTCCGCATTTCGCGCCGCGGCGACGGCTGGACGAAACGCTTGCCGCGCGCAAACCGGTGCTGGTGTGGAAAGAACCCGAACTGGCGCAGGCAGCGGAGTAGGTCTCTGGTCGCTCCCCAACATAACCGTCCTTCCTGCGAAGGCGGGAATCCATTGCCGCTGACGTCGCGATTCTTTCGCTAAGTCTGGAGGATATGGATTCCCGCCTAGGCGGGAATGACGGTGGCGGGCCTTACCGCGCGCTGGTCCGCACGAACGCGGTATTCACCCACCCGGCCACGCACGGCCCGTCATAAGCCCGCGGACTGGACACACGAACGCCGACGCCGCAATCGCTGTCCGGCGCGTCGGCAGGGGGCACGATCACGCCCATCCAGCGCTGGTCGATGGTCTGGGTGCAGACGATCACCCGGCTCCCCTCGGCCAATCCATCACCCAGTCGCTCGCCATCGGCAAAGGGCGCGGCGCGGACCGGCAACAGCGGCTCGCCCCCCGTGTTCACCACCGTCCCGCGCGTCGCGCACGCGGCAAAGTTCGGCCCCGCCTCGCCGATCCGCACGGGTCGGGCGCTGGGCGCTACGCTGTCCGACGCGGCCGCATTGGCCGCGACCGGCGGCGCAGCCGAATTCTCCGCATCGAGCGGCGCGCGCCCATCGCAGGCGGCAAGCGGAAGGATGAGCAGGACAGGCCAAATTCGCATGGGCGCAAGGCTAGCCGTCGCTTGCGACAAAGACCATCCCGTTCATTTGCCATTTGCGCAGGTGCCGTTACGTTCGCCGCCATTCCATTCCGGTATCGAAGAGTATCCCGCCCATGAGCATCCGATTATCCGCTGCGCTCGGCCTTGCCGCGCTTGGCCTCGCCGCCTGTTCCGGCGAACCGGCCGCCAACAACCAGACCGCTGCCGAGCCAGCGCCCGAACGCATGGTCGCCAATGTCCTGCTGACCCCCGACGCGCGCGACGTGCACAGCTATGCCGTGCCCGCAGAGGCGCGGGTAACCCACGTCTCGCTCGATCTGGAGGCCGATTTCGCGAGCAGGGTGATGCGCGGTTCCGCGACGCTCGACGTGCTGGCGGCGGAGGGCGCGGAGCAGGTCGTTCTCGACACGCGCGACCTCAACATCGCATCGGTCACCAACGCCGCGGGCCAGCCGCTGCAATGGCAACTGGGCGAGGCGCGCGACGCACTCCACGGCGCGCCGCTGATCGTGCGGCTGAACGGCGCGAAGCAGGTGAAGGTCAACTATGCCAGCGCCCCCGGCGCCGCCGCTTTGCAATGGCTCAGCCCCGAACAGACCGCCGACAAGCGCCAGCCCTTCCTGTTCAGCCAGGGGCAGGCGATCCTCAACCGTACCTGGATCCCGACTCAGGACAGCCCCGGCATCCGCCAGACCTGGGATGCGCGCATCGTCGTGCCCGACGGCATCACCGCGACGATGAGCGGCGAGGGCAATGTCGTGAACGGCGGCGCCGCACGCGGCGAACCGGCGGGCGATGGCAAGCGCGCCTTCGCGTTTCGCATGGACAAGCCGGTCGCCCCCTATCTGATCGCGATCGCGGCGGGCGACATTGCGTTCAAGCCGACCGGGCCGCGTTCGGGCGTGTGGGCGGAGCCATCTCAGCTCGACCGGGTGGCCGACGAGTTCAGCGAGACCGAGGCGATGATCAAGGCGGCGGAGGGGCTGTACGGACCCTATGAATGGGGCCGCTACGATATCCTCGTCCTGCCGCCCAGCTTTCCGTTCGGCGGTATGGAGAACCCGCTGCTGACGTTCGCCACGCCGACCGTGGTCGCGGGCGACAAGAGCCTGACCAGTCTCGTCGCGCACGAACTGGCGCATAGCTGGTCGGGCAACCTGGTCACCAATGCGACGTGGAACGATTTCTGGCTGAACGAGGGCTTCACCAGCTATTTCGAAAACCGGATCATGGAGGCGATCTATGGCCGCGAGCGCGCGGCGATGGAGGCCGATCTCGCCTGGACCGCGATGCAGGAGGCGATTGCGGACGTCGGCGGGCTGGAATCCGTCGACACCCAGCTACAGCTCAATCTGGGCGCCGAACGCGATCCCGACGAGGGCATGACGCAGATCGCCTATGACAAGGGCGCGACCTTCCTTCGCACGATCGAGCAGGCGGTCGGGCGGCAGCGGTTCGATGCCTATCTGAAAGGCTATTTCGCGCGTCATGCGTTTCAGCCGATGACCAGTGCGGGATTCCTGGCCGATATCCGCCAGCATCTATTCGCGAACGATCCTGAGACGGCGCAGGCGATCGGGCTCGACGCCTGGGTCTATCAGCCGGGGCTGCCCGCCAACGCGGTGCATGTCCAGTCGCCTGCCTTCCCTGCAGTCGATGCCGCGGCGAAGACGTTTGCGGCGGGCGGTCAGGCGGCGGCCATTCCGAACTGGGGCACGACCTGGGAAATGGTGCGCTTCCTCGACCAGCTACCGCGTGAGATGACCGACGAGCAACTGGCTGCGCTCGACCGGCGCTTCTCGCTGAACGCGGCGGGCAACAGCGAAATCCGCTTCGCCTGGCTCAAACTCGCGCTCGCCAACCAGTACGCGCCCGCGACGCGCTCCGCCGAACAGTTCCTCACCAGCATGGGGCGGCGCAAATTCGTCCAGCCGCTGTTCCAGATTCTGATGGCGCAGGGGAATTGGGGCCAGACGCTGGCGACCCGCATCTACACCGCCGCGCGGCCCGGCTATCATTCGGTCACCACCGGGACGGTCGATCCGATCGTCGGGTATCAGGCGGGTTCCAGCTAGTCACCGCTGCGATCAAACGCTTCATCGGAAAAGGGGCCGGGCCAGCCGTTCGGCCCCTTTTTTTGTTAACCGAACCCTGCCAGCACCCTCTTCAAGCACCGAGTTTGAGGACCAGGGGGTCGCATGACAATTCAACGGTTTGCAGCGCGTTTCGCGCTGGTGATGGCGTGTTGCCTGGCGTTTGCCGCACCCGCTCAAGCCCGGTTCTGGCAATGCGTTCCCTATGCCCGCGAAATCTCCGGCGTTCAGATCTTCGGGAACGCCCATACCTGGTGGGGTCAGGCCGCCGGTAAATACGAACGCGGATCGACCCCCAGGGAAGGCGCGGTCCTCTCCCTCAAATCCAGCCGCCGTATGCCGCTCGGCCATGTCGCCATGGTGTCGCAGGTCGTCAGCGACCGCGAAGTGCTGCTCACGCACGCCAACTGGTCGCGCCGCGGCGGCATCGAACGTGACGTTCGCGCAATCGACGTGTCGGAAAAGGGCGACTGGAGCCAGGTCCGCATCTGGTGGGGTCCGCTGGGCGACCTCGGCACCTCCGCCAACGCAGCCAATGGCTTTATCTATGCAGACGAAGCGCCGGCCGCGGTCGGCGGCGACGACAGCGCGTTCGGCCCGGTCATCATTGCCGGCATGAGCATTCCGCAAAGCTCGGTCCGGCTACTGACGAATTGATCCAAACCGTCATCCCGGCGAAAGCTGGGATATCGGTTGGACGTCATTACCCATCAATCGTCATTGCGAGCGCAGCGAAGCGATCCAGCGTCGCGCGTATCGCTCTGGATTGCTTCGCTGCGCCCGCAATGACGAAACGGGCGATCAATCATGCCCTGCCCGGCCGGAACACCATCGCCACCCCGTTCATGCAGTAACGCTTGCCGGTCGGCTTCGGCCCATCGTCGAACACATGGCCCAGATGCCCGCCGCACCGTCGGCAATGCACCTCGGTCCGCGGGAGGCCGATCTTGTAATCGGTCTTGGTCCCCACCGCATTGGCCAGCGGCGCGTAGAAGCTCGGCCATCCGGTCTTGCTGTCGAACTTGGTCCGCGACGAAAACAGCGGCAGTCCGCAGCCCTTGCACGCGAAGATGCCCGCGCGTTTCTCGGCGTCGAGCGGGCTGGAGAAGGGCCGTTCGGTCCCTTCCTTGCGAAGCACCTGAAACGCATCGGGCGACAGCTTCTTGCGCCACTCCGCCTCGGTCATCTGCACCTCGAAGCGTTGTGCGGCTGCGCTCTCGCTCGAACATCCGAGGGTCAGCGCGAACAGCCCGCCTGCGGATAGCGTCATGAACTGGCGGCGATCAGGCGTCATCGAAATCTCCTTCGCAGCAGCTACGCGAAAGATAGGACTGCGGACGCGCCGCCGCCAGCGCGATCAATAGCGCGACAATTCCACCGGCATTTTCTTGTACCCGTGGACGAAGCACGCGGCGACCCGCTCGACCTCGCCGGTCGGGTTCACGCGCAGGCGGCGCTTGCCCATTTCCTCAAGCAAGATGCCGATCTGCAATTCGGCCAGCCGTGCGCCGACGCAGCGGTGGATGCCGTGCCCGAACGCCAGATGCCGCCGGGCATTGGGGCGATCGACGCGGATGCTGTCGGCATCCTCGAACACGCTCTCGTCGCGATTGGCGGAGACATACCACAGCGCCAGCTTGTCGCCCGCGCGGATCCGGTGCCCCTCGACCTCCGCATCGGCGGTCGCGGTGCGGCGCATATGGCTGAGCGGGGTTTGCCAGCGGATGATTTCCTGCACCGCATTGGGGATCAGCGACGGGTCGGCTTCCAGCTTGGCGCGTTCGTCGGGGAACTGATTCAGGCCCCAGGCATAGGCCGACATCGAATTGCGCGTCGTGTCGTTGCCGCCGACGATCAGCAGGATCAGATTGCCGAGAAATTCGTGCGGCTCCATCTCCGCCATCGCGTCGGAATGGATCATCATCGAAATCAGGTCCGGGGTCGGTTCCTTGCCGACCTTGCCGTTCCACAATTGCTGGAAATAGGCGGCGCATTCGAACAGATGCTTCAGCCGTTCCTGCTTCTTCACCGGATCCTTGGCGATTTCGATATCGCCCGCCCAGTCGGACCAGAAGGTCAGCTTGCGCCGGTCTTCCCACGGAAAATCGAACAGGATGGCGAGCATCTGCGTGGTCAGTTCGACCGATACCGTGTCCACCCAGTCGAAGGTTTGGCCGACCGGCAGCGAATCGAGGATTTCCGACGTCCGCGTGCGAATATTCTCGGTCATCCGCACCATTTCGCTGGGCGTGAAGGCGGGGGCGACCGTTCGCCGCTGGCCGGTATGCTTGGGGCGGTCCATCGCGATGAACATCGGCATCGCCACATCGTCGGGCTGGCGATCGGCGACGGTGATCCCGCCCGCTTCGGACGAGAACAACTCGGGCAGCGATTCGACATGGACCAGCGGCTTGTAGCTGGCGATCGACCAATAGGGGCCGAAGTCGGAATGCTCGGTATAGTGCACGCCGCCCTTGGCGCGCAGTTCGCGGAACGGCGCGTGCCACACATCGTCGCGGTACAGCGCCGCCCGCGTCACGTCGAGCGGATCGACCGCCGGTTCGATTGCCGTGTCGGTTGCGAGCGTCGCCATCATATCTCTCCCTAATCCTGGAGAGAATGCCCTAGCTGACAGGCGTGTCAATAAGTAATCCTCCCCGGCACGGGGAGGGGACCGCTCGCGAAGCGCGGGGTGGAGGGGGCGGGTCATGAGCGCCGCGCTACGATGCCGGCGCCCTGGGTCGGGGCGATCGTGCAGCCACCTCCCCGCGAGCGGGGAGGATTACCGCCCGATCAGCGACGCCCAGCGGAACTTCGGCCCCGCCGATTGCAGCACGCCCCTGCGGAACAGCCGTGCGCCGATCGCCACCGTGATCGCGACCCACAGCAATTGCCACGCCAGCGCCGCGAAATGCGGCCACAGCGCCGGATCGTTCGCCGCCTTCGCCCCCATCGCGAAGGGCGAGGAGAAGGGAAACACCTCGGCAAAGGTCGCAAACCAGCTGTCGGGGCTGGCTGCCGCTGCCGCCGACAATCCGAACATCGCCACCTGGAAAATGGTGATCGGCAGCGACAGCATCTGGATTTCGCGCGGCGTCGACGCCTGGGCACCGATCCCCAGGAACACAGCGCCGAGCAGCATATAGGCCATCGTGAAATAGGCGAGGAACAGGAGCGCGAAGGTGCCGAGGCCCACTGCGGGCCCGATTTCGGCAAAGGCGGCGGCGAAGTTGGCGGGAAGAACGGTAGTGAAATTGAGCGCGATCCCGCCCCAGAAGGCGATGAACAGCAGTGCGACGCCGAACATCCCGATCAGCTTGCCCAGAAACACGCTTTCGAGCGGGACGGCGGCGGCGAGGATTTCGATCACCTTGTTCGATCGTTCCTCCGCCATCGTGCCCACGGCTTGTCCGGCGAGCAGCAGCGTCAGGAAGAATAGCCCGAATACGGTGAAGAACGCCGCCTGGCCGCGCCCGCCGATCGACGATCCGGCGCGCTCGAACGGCTCTTTGGTCGCGATGCTCATCGGTCCCGGCGATCCCGCCGCGCGGTCGCGCAACACGTCGCTGGCGAGGGTCGCCAAATAGTCTGCGGTGCGGTCGCCACGCGGGCCATAGAGGATGGTCGGCTTTTTCAGCGGGCCGTACATCACCGCCGATACGTCGATCTCGTCGCCGTCGATCAGGCTGCGGGCCTGCGCATCGCCTTCGCCAGCGGGCACATCGACTCGCAAGGGCGGCGGCGCGTCGATTTCGCGGAACACGGCGCGGACGCGCTTGTCGGCTTCGATCAGCGCGTCGCGATCGGCGTCTCCCGCGATCGCGACGATCCGCACCTGCTTGTCGCTCGAATCGGCCATGCTGGCCGCACCCATCCCGCCGATCGCCCCGAACCCCAGCATGATGAGCGGCGCGAGAAGGAAGATCAGGAACGTCGGGGTGAATACCGTCGCCACGAAATCGCGGCGGGCGACGGTTATCGTCTGGCGGACGGTGCGGCGGAAATTGCTCATGCCGCGTCCTCCGATACGCCGGTTCGCTCCGAGTGCGCTGCCTCACCGACGATGCGGACGAACGCGTCGTGCAGGCCGGGGCGTTCGATCGACAGGCCGGAAATGCCGTAACCGGCGTTGATAAGCTTCAACAGCAGATCCTCGATCCCGCCTTCGGGCATGGTGAAACGCCAGCCATCGCCTTCGCGCCGCGCATCGGCGGGCAGCGTCGCGGCGATGCCGTCATTGGGAAATTGCGGCACATAATGCGCGGTATAGGGCAGGGTGGCACGCGCATCGGCGACTGTCCCTTCAAAACGCCTTTTGCCCTTGGCGATGATCGCCAGCCGGTCGCACAGCCGCTCGGCATGGGCCATGACGTGGGTGGAGAACAGCACCGTCGCACCGCGATCGCGCTCGGCCAGGATCAGCTTTTCCAGCCGCTCCTGATTGACCGGGTCGAGGCCGGAAAAAGGCTCGTCCAGCACCAGAAATTTGGGCTGATGCACCACCGAACCCAACAATTGAACAAGCTGCGCCATGCCTTTGGACAGCTTGCGGATTTTCTCGTCCGCCGCGTGGCCCAGGCCCGCGGCTTCCAGCAATTCGACCGCGCGCGCGCGCCCGGTTTTCCAATCGAGCCCGCGCAGCGCACCCATGAACGCGATCGCTTCCTTGGCCTTCATGCTGGGGTACAGCCCGCGCTCCTCGGGCAGGTAACCGACCAGATCGCTGGCATCGCGCGGGGATTTGCGGCCCAGCAATTCGCGCGATCCCTCGTCCGGCTCGATGATGCCCAGCAACATGCGCAATGTCGTCGTCTTGCCCGCGCCGTTCGGGCCGAGCACGCCATAGATCGAGCCCGTCGGCACCGCGATGTCCACGCCGTCGACCACGCGCTTTCCGCCGTAAAGCTTGACCAGCCCCTGGGCGGTCAGCGCATATTCCTGTGTCAAGCGACCCGCCTTTTTTCACCGTTCGTTTCGAGCGAAGTCGAGAAACGCGCGCAAAGCGTTGGCTTCACGTTTCTCGACTTCGCTCGAAACGAACGGGGTGAACCCGATATGATGTCGTGGTAGCGGGTGGTGGTGCACGAACACAAGACACTCGAACAGCAAATCCGCGACAAAGCGACCGAACTGGGCTTTGCCGCAGTCGGCTTCGCGCGCGCCGATGCGGCGCCGCGGGCGGGCGAGCGACTGCGCGAGTGGCTGGACGAGGGCCGTCACGGCGACATGATCTGGATGGAGGAACGCGCCCACCACCGCGTCTCGCCCGCCGGACTATGGCCCGACGTCCGCTCGGTGATCGCGCTGGGCATGAGCTATGCCCCCGGCCACGATCCGCTGGCGCTGGAGGGGCAGGGGGATCGCGGTCGCATCTCGGTCTATGCGCAAGGCAGCGACTATCACGATGTCGTGAAGAAGGCGCTGAAAGGCCTCGGTCGCTGGTTGGCGCAAGAGGCGGGCGGCGACCTCAAGGTGTTCGTCGACACCGCCCCCGTCATGGAAAAACCGCTGGCAGAGGCGGCGGGACTTGGCTGGCAGGGCAAGCACACCAACCTGGTCAGCCGCGAGCACGGAAGCTGGCTGTTCCTGGGCGCGATCTACACCACGCTCGATCTGGTGCCCGACATGCCGGGCCGCGACCGCTGCGGGTCGTGCGACGCCTGCCAGCGGGCGTGTCCGACCGACGCCTTCCCCGCACCCTATACGCTCGATGCGCGGCGCTGCATCTCCTACCTGACAATCGAGCATAAAGGCCCGATCCCGCTCGAATTTCGCGAGGCGATCGGCAACCGCATCTATGGCTGCGACGATTGCCTGGCGGTCTGCCCCTGGAACAAGTTCGCCGCCACCGCCGCCGCGCACAAGGCCTTCGCCCCCCGCGCCGAACTCACCGCCCCCGCGCTCGCCGACCTGCTCGCGCTCGACGATGCGGGGTTCCGGCAGGTCTTCGCAGGCTCCCCCATCAAGCGTATCGGGCGTGATCGGATGGTCCGAAACTGCCTGATCGCGGCGGGGAACAGCGGGGATGAGTCGTTGGCCGACACCGTGCGCGCACTTCTCGATGACCCCGATCCGGTAGTTAGCGATGCCGCGCAATGGGCGATCACGCGGTTGGAAGCGTCGAGTAGCAACGCGTCTGCCTAGCGACTTGACCGTCACCCCGGCCCAGTGCCGGTGTCTACTAAGCCGGTCGCGCTGTCGTCGTTAGAGATTTAGGCGTTGCCCCCCCGTCAAGCGTATGACGGCTAACGACCCCGTTGCTGACATTGCCTTGGTCGGGCATGCTTCGCGCATGGGAAGTCTAGGCGTAGCGCTCGTTCTGCTGATTGGCTTCGCTGCATGGTGCGTGGGAGCAGCGATCTACCTTCCTTGGTGGTTCAAGAAATTCCGTCGCGAACAGGCTAGTCTGAGCTGGCAGCAAGCTGCCGTTATGATCGCAAGCTTTGCAACCTTTGCATTAGCGATATGGATTTCCGTTAGGGCTGTTGAATGACTGCATTCCACCCAGTTTGAGGCATGGCCCGGTCCCATCGGCAACACGATAGCTGCCTGTCACCGATCAACCCACTGCGGACGATACTCCCCAACGCAATAAAGAGAGAATGAGTCGACAGGAAGCCCATGCCCAGCGCCTGCTGAAGGAGATTAGGTGGATATCCTGGGGGATCATCCTGATATTTTTCCTGGTGTGGTTAGACGCAGTGTCGAGACTTATTTTTAGTGCGTCTAATCAACCTGATTCTGCCGAATTGTGGGGTCCACCGGCTATGATGCTCGCGGCCGGTGCGATCAGGTATTTCTGCGTCGTCATAATCAATTGGTCCCGCTCGCTCGATAATGACAGCTAACCACCCAAGACCAGACAAATGGCTGGAAATGTCGGACTTGCCTTGCTCTACCCTGCGCGATGATGCGTTCGATCCCACACGCAAACCCCTAAGACACGACCCCGCGTAAAAGGCGCGATCGTGTAAACCTAATAAACCTGTACAGGTTCGCGACGCTCCTAACGCCCGCCCTCGCGCCTCGTCAGCGCCGCCACGCAACTGGCGCGGTCGATCGGGCGGCCGTCGGGCTGGCGGGCATCGACATGGGTGACGACTGCCGTCGCACGCGGGTTGTTCGCGGGGGGATAGAGATAGGCGTCGAGCACGCAGATACCGCTGCCGAATTGCAGCTTGCGGCCCGTGCCCTCGATCAGGTCGGCGTCGGGTTTGCCGAGCAGGCGGGTGAGGGTCGCGGCGTCCTCGCCCATCACCCGTTCCAGCCCCGCCGTGCCATAGGATACCGGCGCGGGGAGGGCGACGCCCGGTGTGGTTTGCGGTGCAGCGACACATGCCGTGAGCGCCACGCCGCCCAGTCCTGCTGCCAACCAGTGTCTCATGCGATCTTCGCTTTCTTCTGATGATGGAGGTGCGTCGCCATCGCCGCGCCCAGCACCGGTGCCACGAAATTGACGCCCGGCACGACCAGCAGGCCGGTGCCGCCCAGGCCCAGCGCCATACGCTCCCCGCGCCCGCGCGTGCGCGCCGCCTTCATGCTCGCATCGTCCATATGCCGCGCCGCGACCATGTCCGACAGGTCGCGCCCGAGCAGCCAGCCATTGGCGATGAAGAACAATGCCGCCGTGCCCACGCCGGTGACCAGCAGGATCAGATAAAGCGGCAGCAGGAGGAGGTTGACCAGTATCGCGCGGCTGGCCGACCGCAGCCCCATCGCCATCGACCGGCTGAGCGGGACGGGACGCGCGGTCGTCATGGCATGGGGATAATGTCTCGCCTCGACCGCCGCCACCACATCGTCGGCAAAGATCCCGATCACCGCGACCGCGACCGCACGGAACAGCAACCACATGCCGATAAAGGCGACCAGCAGCGCGGCGGCGCCCGCCAGATCGGCGCCGCCGCCGCTCAGCCCGAACCAGCTTCCGGCCAGCGCGCGGACGCCGAACACGAGTGCGGCGGCAAGCGCGGCAAACACCGCCAGCGTCAGGAGCAAGGATTTGGCAAGCACGGTCAGCACCGCCCGGTCGCCCCATTGCTGAATCGAAAGGAGAAACGCGCGCAGCATCGTTCGCGGTGGTGCCCGGTAGAGGGGCGGGGGGTCAACAGGGGATGTGGTGCGATGTGATGGGATGGGGAGCCCTCATACCACCAATCCACTCGTCACCCCGGACTTGTTCCGGGGTCCACCTGTCGGCAAGCGACAACGAAAGAGGATCGCAACTTGCACAAGCGGCTTTGTGGACCCCGGAACAAGTCCGGGGTGACCGGGGGGGTGACGACAGGCGCGTCTCATCCCCCCCAACCTTGCATCGCCCCCCGCACCCCTCTACGCGCGCCAGCAATTCACGCATTTCGGAGACCCCAGTGACCGCACCCACCCATCACGTCGTCGCGATCGGCAATGCCATCGTCGACATCCTTGCCAAGACCGACGACGCCTTCATCGCCGAACAGGGCATGACCAAGGGCTCGATGCAGCTGATCTTCTCGCCTGAGGAAGCGGACGCGCTCTATGCCAAGATGGGACCGGGTCGCGAAGTCTCCGGCGGCTCGGCGGCGAACACCGTTGCGGGGATCGCGGCGCTGGGCGGCAAATGCGGCTTCATCGGCCAGGTTGCCGACGACCAGCTGGGCCAGGTGTTCGCGCACGACATCCGCGCAGGCGGCATCACCTTCACCACCGACGTCCGCGAAGGCGATCCCACCACCGCGCGCTGCCTGATCTTCGTGACCCCTGATGGCCAGCGGACGATGAACACGTTTCTGGGCGCGTCGCAGTTCTTGCCCGCGTCCGCGCTCGACCTCGACCTGATCCGCGATGCGGCGATCCTTTATCTCGAAGGCTATCTCTGGGATCCGGAAGAACCGCGCGCGGCGATGCGCCAGGCGATCGACGTGGCGCGCGAAGCGGGGCGCAAGGTCGCCTTCACGCTGAGCGACATCTTCTGCATCTCGCGTCATGGCGACGATTTCCGCGCGCTGATGGCCGACGGGCTGATCGACATCCTGTTCGCCAATGAGAACGAACTGCTGGCGCTGTGCCAGACCGAGGAGTTCGAAGCCGCGCTCGCCGATGCGGCGGCGAAGGTGCCGGTGCTGGTCGTCACCCGTTCCGAACATGGCGCGATCGCGGTCTGCGGGGGCGAGCGCGTCGAATGCCCGGCCGAGCCGGTCGACGCGGTGGTCGACACCACCGGCGCGGGCGACCTGTTCGCCGCCGGGTTCCTTCACGGTCAGGCGGTCGGCCGCAGCGTCGCCGATTCGCTGCGCATGGGCGCGATCTGCGCGGCGGAAGTCATCTCGCATTATGGCGCACGGCCCGAAGCCGACCTCAAGGTACTGGTCGCCAGCAAGCTGGCGTAAGACACGTCATTCCCGCGTAGGCGGGAATCCATCGCCCGCCGTCGCATCCAGCGGCACATCTGGGAGATGGTCCTCCGCCTTCGCGAGGGTGAGGGTAAAAAAATTGGGGCCGGGAGATCGCTCTCCCGGCCCCTTCTTTGTGGCCCCGTGGCCCCGGCGCTCAATGCGCGCCGGGAACGTCGGGTTCGGTTTCGTCCAGTTCGTGAACTTCGACCCGGCCCTGGCCGAGATGGCTGTGGCGATAGCCATAGGCGTAATAGATCACCAGGCCGATCGTGCTCCACACCGGCAGCACGATCATCGCTTCGAACGGCAGGTTGAAGAACAGGAACAGACAGCCGACCGCAGTCGCCGGACCGACCAGCCACAGCAACGGCGTGCGGAACGGACGCTCGCGGTTGGGCTCGCGCTTGCGGAGCAGCATGACCGCGATCGCCACCATGAAGAACGCATAGAGCGTGCCGGCGTTGGCGATGTCGGCAAGCTGGCCGACCGGCAGGAACGCCGCCGCGACCGCGACCACCGAACCGGTGATGAGCGTCACGACATAGGGCGTCTTCCACTTCGGGTGGATCGCCGACAGACCTTCGGGAAGCAGGCCGTCGCGTGCCATCACGAAGAAGATGCGCGTCTGGCCGAACAGCAGGATCAGGATGACCGACGGCAATGCGACGAACGCCGCGATGCCCAGCATGTTGCCGACGCCAGAGAAGCCGATCTGACGCAGAACGTGGGCAAGAGCCTCGTTCGAGCAGACCAGCATGTCCGAATATTCGGGCAGGCCGCACTGGCGCGCCAGTTCGGCCGAGCCCGCCGGGAACGGAATGCCGTTCGGCCCCATGATCGGCTGGCCGCCGATGGTGCCGACGGCGCCTGCTGCGACCAGGATGTAGAAAACGGTGCAGAACAGCAGCGACCCGATCAGGCCGATCGGCACGTTACGCTGCGGGTTCTTGGTTTCTTCCGCCGCGGTGGAGACCGCGTCGAAGCCGACATAGGCGAAGAAGATCGTTGCCGCCGCACCCAGCACGCCGACGCCCGATCCGAATCCGCCGAACACGCCCGCGGGCAGGAACGGGTTGAACCGCTCCATCTCGGCCTGGGGCAATGTCAGGAAGATGAAGGCGGTCAGTGCGGTCACCTTGATGACCACCAGCACCGCGTTGACCTTGGCCGATTCGCTGGTGCCGATCACCAGCAGCCAGGTGACGAGGCCGGCGATGACGACCGCGGGCAGGTTGATGAACCCACCCTCTGCACCGCCGAATGCCAGCGGTCCTGCGGCGAGGAACGCGGGCAATTGTATGCCGAAAAACTCGTTCAAGATCGTGCCGGAGAAATAGCCGGACCACCCCACCGACACGGCTGACGCCGCCACCGCATATTCGAGGACCAGCGCCCAGCCGACCGACCAGGCGAGCACTTCGCCCATGACTGAATAGGTATAGGTATAGGCCGACCCCGCGACCGGGATCATCGATGCGATTTCGGCGTAGCAGAGTGCGGCGACGATGCAGATCGCGCCTGCAACCGCGAACGACAGCATCAGGCCGGGTCCGGCCTTTTGCGCGCCCGCCGACGTCAGCACGAAAATGCCGGTGCCGATGACGCAGCCGATGCCGAACAGCGTCAGCTGGAACCAGCCCAGCGTGCGTTCCAAGGATTTCTTTTTTGCGGTCGCCAAGATGGCGTCCAAAGGTTTTACGCGCCCGAATAGCATGAGCAGACTTCCCCCCGGACGGCGGCGTTCCATACGCCTGCCTTCAATTCCGAAGCGGCGGACGCTACTCCGAATTGCACGGCGCGCAATCCAAAATTTCGGCGTCCGAGTGCGGTCCGCATTTGGATCCGCAATTCTGGTTGCCGTCAGGGGCAGGTCGTCGGCGCGTTACCGTGTTTGAGGGGATTGCGCGGGGTCGTCGATCAATTCGTCCGGCGTGTCGCGTCCATGATCGATCCCCGCCGACCGTTCGCCCTTGGCCAGGCGGAACACGACGCCCGACAACAGCGCCAGTGCCAGCAGGTTCGGCAACGCCATCGCCGCGTTGGAAATGTCGCCCATTCGCCAGACCAGTTCGAGCTCCTGGAAACTGCCCACCCAGATCATCACGCACCACAGCAGCCGCCACGGCAGGATCGCCCATTCGCCCAGCACATGGGTGACCGCCCGCTCCCCGTAATAGGCCCAGGCGAGCAACGTGGTGAACACGAACAGGATCAGCGCGACCGACGCGATCAGCGCGCCCAGCGGAATGCCCGCGATCAGGAACGGGAAGGCCGCCGACATCGCACCGGCGGTCATGTCGAATCCTTTGAGGTCCGACATCCAGGCATGAGGCTGGGACAGCACCGCGCCGGTCGCCGGATCGACCGAAGTGAACGACCCCTCCACCGTCAGGATGACGAGGGCGGTCATGGTGCAGATGACGATCGTGTCGATGAACGTGCCCATCATCGCGAAACGGCCCTGCAGCGCGGGATCGGTGGTCTTTGCCACGGCGTGTGCGATCGGGGTCGAGCCCTGCCCGGCTTCGTTCGAGAACAGTCCGCGCGCGACGCCCGCGCGCAACGCGATGATGATCATCGCCCCGGTAAAGCCGCCGGCCGCCGATTGCGGGTTGAATGCCCCGTGGAAAATCAGCGCGAACGTGCCCGGAATTTCGTCGATGTTGATGAGGATCGCGATCAGCGCAAGCAGCAGATAGGCTGCCGCCATCGTCGGCACCAGCTTTTCGGCCACGGTACCGATCGACTTGATGCCGCCCAGAATGACGATCAGCACGAAAATGGCGGTGATCACGCCGCCGACCCAGGCATCCCACCCGGTCAATTGGGTAAAGCTGGCACCGACCGAATTGGCCTGGATCATGTTCCCGGTCACGATCGCGGAGCACATCAGGCCGATCGAAAAGACGATGGCGAGCCATTTCCATTTGGGGCCGAGGCCGAACTGGATATAGCTCATCGGGCCACCGCGATAATGACCTTCGGGGGTGATTTCGCGGTAGCGGATGGCCAGCGCCCCTTCGGCAAAGGACAGCGCCATGCCGATCAGCGCGGTGATCCACATCCAGAAGATCGCACCCGGACCGCCCAGCGCGATCGCGGTGGCGACCCCCGCCAGATTTCCGGTGCCGACCTGGCCCGACAGCGCGGTCGACAAGGCGGCAAAGGACGAGATTTCGCCCTTGCCCTTCTTGTCGGGGGATTTGGCGAACAGCCCCTTTAGTGCAGGCCACAGGTTGCGAAGCGGATAGAAGCGCAGACCCAGCATCAGATAGATGCCGACCCCGAACAGGATGACGACCATCGGCGGCAGGGGAATGACCTGAACCCCGTCCCACGTCCCGCCCCAGATAAAGTCCGAGACGTTGGTGACGCGATCGATCAATCCGACCGTTGCCGCTTCGTCGGCCTGTGCTGCCGCCATGTCCTTGCCCCCTTACTCTGTTACGCGATCGTCACGCTATCCAACGCGAACCGACTTGTCAGCCCGCAATGCCGGGAAAGATGCCGGCGATCAGAATGACGGTCAGTGCGATCGGGCACAGCCATGCCACCAGAAAGCGCCACAGCGGCTGGAGCGGACCGGACAAGCCGTTTTCCGCATCGGTCAGTCGCCGATCGGCGATCCAGCCGACGAAGATCGCGGTCAGCAATCCCGACAGCGGCAGCAGGATCTTGCTCGTGACCCCGTCCACCGCGTCGAAGAAATTCGCTTCGGCAAATAGCGGCCAGAAACCCAGGGGGCGGAAATCGGCGAGGCTGTTGAACGACAGCGCCGACAAAACCCCGATCGCAAAGGCCAGCAGAGCGAGGGCGATCGCAACCGTCGGCCGCGCGATCCCGAACCGCTTGATCGCCCAGGATACCGGTGCCTCCAGCAGCGCGATCGACGAGGTGAGGGCGGCAAAACCGACCATCACGAAGAAGAACAACCCGATGACCGACCCGAACGGCATCGATTGAAACGCCACCGGCAGCGTCTGGAACATCAACGTCGGACCCGCCGCCACATCCAGCCCGGCGGCAAAGACGATCGGGAAAATCGCCAGCCCGGCAATCACCGCAACGCCGGTATCGGCGACCGAGATGATCGCCGATGACTGGCCGATGTTCGTGCCGCGTCCGGCATAGGCGCCATAGGTGATCATCATCGCCGACCCCAGCGACAGCGAGAAGAACGCCTGCCCCAGCGCCGACAGCATCACCGGGCCGTGGAACAGCCGGTCGGGTTCGAACGCGAACAGGAACGCGACCGCTTCGGAAAAAGCGCCGGTGAACGCACCGTAGAGCGTGATCATGAGGAAGATCACGAAAAACGCCGGCATCAGCCAGATGGCGACGAACTCGATCCCATTGGACACGCCGCGCGCGATGAAGAAGGCGGTGACCGCCATGAATGCGCCGTGCAGCACGATCAGCAAGACGGGATCGCCGAACAGGCGCGGCAGCAACGCTTCGACGGCGCCTTCGGGTTGCCCGGCAAACGCACCGCCGGCAATCGTGCCGTCGGTGATCGCCGATCCCACATCGCCGACGAACACGCCGATATAATAGAGAACCCAGCCCGCCACGACCGAATAGAAGCTGAGGATCATGAAGGCGGCGAGGACGCCGATCCCCGCCAATACCGCCCATTTCGGCGACGCATTGGAATCGCGAGCGGTCTGGATGGTGCTTTCCACCGCCGAGCTTTGGCCGTGCCGTCCGATCAGGATTTCCGAGATCAACAGCGGCAACCCGATCAGTGCGACGCAGATTGCATAGAATAAAACGAACGCGCCTCCGCCGTTCGCGCCCGCTTCGGCAGGAAATCGCCAGAGATTGCCCAGACCGACCGCCGAACCGACGGCGGCCATGATAAACGCGAATTTGGAAGACCAGAGGGGCTTCGCTGTGGAAGATGAATCCGAACCTGCTTGCGCGCCCGAAATCGCCATTCCTACGCTCTCCCGTTACCGTCTTGTGCGGGCATTGCTAACCGGCTTTACCTCGAAAGCATAGGCCCGAGTGGTTTTCCGGCAACGATATGGACGTGAAGGTGGGGCACTTCCTGATGCGCATCCATCCCGGTGTTGGCGAGCAGGCGATAGCCGGGTTCGACCAACCCCGCTTCGCGCGCGACATGGCCTACCGCACGGATAAAGCCCGATATTTCGGCGTCGGAGGCGGTCGCAGTGAAATCGTCCCACGACACGTACCGTCCGCGCGGAATGACGAGGATATGCGTCGGCGCCTGAGCATTGATGTCGTGAAACGCGACGGCATGGTCGTCCTCATAGACGCGCTTCGACGGGATTTCGTCGCGGAGGATGCGCGCGAAGATATTGTCGTCGTCATAGGGTTGGGTGGCGTCGATCGGCATGGGCTTCCTCTTGAACAGTGTCCGTCACCCAGCGAAGGCTTGGGTATCAGGCGAGGGGAACCTAACGCGTGCGGCCTGAGATGCCAGCGCCGATCCTTTACGGGATTTTTAGCCGTCATTCCCGCCTTCGCGGGAATGACGATGAAGGAAAGCAGGGGTGTGGGCCTAAGTGGCAGCCCGTCCGGCCTTTTCCTCGATCCCCGACACCCCTTCGCGCCGCGCGAGTTCGGCGCGTACATCGTCGAGCGACAGGCCGCGATCGGCCAGCAGCACGAGGAGGTGAAACACCAGATCGGCGGCTTCCGACGCCAGCTTGTCCGGGGTGGCCAGCGCGGCGATCACCGTCTCGGTCGCTTCCTCGCCGACCTTCTGAGCGATCTGCGCGGTGCCGCCCGCCGACAGGCGCGCGACATAGGATGAGGCAGGATCGCCGTTCAGGCGGTCGCGGATCGTGGCTTCGAGGCGGTCGAGGGGGTCGGACATGAGGGGGTGCGTGGCGCGGACCGCCGCGCGCGTCAATCCTTCGACTTGCGCTTCCGGCGACGCATCGCCGCGCGGGCGAACCAGACGCCGCCCGCGGCAACCACGAACATGGCGAGATCCGACAGTTCGAACCCGTTGCGTTCGATGACATGCGGCGCGCTTGCGTGCACGGGCGCGACGACGAGGGCGATGGCGGCCAGGACAGGCGGGCGGAACATGACCCATATGCTAGCGTGGAGGGGTTGCGGAAAGGTTTAGCGCCGGAATGCGGAAGGGAAGGGGCGTGACGGTAAAACCGTCTAAATCGGACGACTCCAGACCAGACCGGCGATAGAGTGCAGGCAGGGGGACGGCGGATGAGCTTCACCACGGCACAGCGAACCTTGATAGCCGCAGGCGCCGTCCTGTTCCTTTTCGGATTGCTTCAGGGCGCTCTCGTTCAATCCTTTGCAAATCCCCGGATGGCGCTATCCGCGCACCTGACCGCCGTGCAGAGTGGCATGGCGATGATGATTGCCGGGGTCGCATGGCAGGCGACGAATCTCGGCCAGCGTGTTGCCGCTGCGGGGAAATGGACGATCATCGTGGGAATGTTCGGATTGTGGATCGGACTGACGCTGTCGGCTGCGACCGGCGCGAGCAGCAGCCTGCCGATTGCCGGTGCCGGTTACAGCGCGGATCGCCTCACGGAAACGCTGGTTTCGATCATCGTGCTGGGCAGTAGCGCGTCGATGGCTTTGGGGTGGGGGCTGTTCGTCGCAGGCCTTGTCCGGGCGATGCGTTAAATCTTCCCGCGCACCGGTATCCCCGCATCGGCAAGCGCCGCATGCGCATCGGCCACGGTCGCCTCGCCGAAATGGAAGATCGAGGCGGCCAGCACCGCGCTGGCATGGCCGTCGCGAATCCCCTCGACCAGATGCGCCAGGGTGCCGACGCCGCCGCTGGCGATCACCGGCACGCTTACCCGGTCGGCGATGGTGCGGACGAGCGCGAGGTCATAGCCGTCGCGCGTGCCGTCGCGGTCCATCGAGGTGACGAGCAATTCGCCGGCGCCGAGTTCGGTCAGGTTGAGCGCGTGGTCGACGGCATCGATGCCGGTCGCGCGCCTGCCGCCGTGGGTGAAGATTTCCCATGTGCCGGGGGCCGTCTGCCGCGCGTCGATCGAGGCGACGATGCACTGGCTGCCCATGCGGGTCGCGATGTCGGCGACGACCTGGGGGTTGGCGACGGCGGCGGAATTGACCGCGACCTTGTCCGCGCCCGCCAGCAGCAGCGCGCGCGCATCGTCCACGGTGCGGACCCCGCCGCCGACCGTCAGCGGCATGAAACAGACCTCTGCCGTGCGACGCACCAGATCGATCAGGGTGCCGCGCCCTTCATGGCTGGCGGAGATGTCGAGGAAGCAGAGTTCGTCGGCCCCCGCCGCGTCATAGGCGCGCGCGATCTCCACCGGATCGCCCGCGTCGCGCAGGTTAACGAAGTTCACGCCCTTCACCACGCGGCCATCGGCCACGTCGAGACAGGGGATAACGCGCGCGCGTACGGTCATGGATGGCCCAGCCTTACCCCGTTCGTTTCGAGCGAAGTCGAGAAACCTGAGCTTGGCGCGCGAAATGCGTTTCTCGACTTCGCTCGAAACGAACGGTTGGTGGGGGGTACGTGGCTCACCCTCTGCCTACCCGAACCGCTTCGGCCAGGTCCAGCCGCCCGTCATACAGCGCACGGCCCGTAATCACGCCTTCCACACCGTCCACGACATGCGGCACGAGCGCGTGAACATCCTCGATCCCCGCGACCCCGCCGCTGGCGATCACGGGAATCGACACTGCGCGGGCGAGCGCCACCGTTGCCTCGACATTGCACCCTTTCAGCAATCCGTCGCGCCCGACATCGGTGAACAGCAAAGCCGCCACCCCCGCATCCTCGAACCGCCTGGCCAGGTCGACCGCGGACACGTCCGACACATCGGCCCAGCCCTGGGTGGCGACGAACCCGTCGCGCGCATCGACCGCGACGACAATCTGGCCGGGATAGGCAGCGGCGGCTTCGCGCACGAAATCGGGATCGGTCAACGCTGCGGTGCCGATCACCACGCGCGCCACGCCCAGCGCCAGCCAGCGTTCGACCTGATCGCGACCCCGGATGCCGCCGCCGACCTGGATGCGCCCCGGAAAGGCACGGATCGCGGCGGCAACCGCATCGCCATTGACCGACTGGCCGGCGAACGCGCCGTCGAGGTCGACGATGTGCAGGTGATCCGCGCCCGCAGCAGCGAACGCCGCCGCCTGTGCCGCCGGATCGTCGCCGTAAACGGTGGCGCGGTCCATATCGCCTTCGGCCAACCGGACGACCTGACCGCCTTTGAGGTCAATCGCGGGAAAGATCGTCAGCGCCGCCATGCAAGAAACCTTTCGAGCAGCGCGATCCCGTAGCGCTGGCTTTTTTCGGGGTGGAACTGGACGCCAAGCACGTTGTCGCGCCCGACCGCGGCGACCACCGGGCCGCCATGATCGGTCGTCGCGATCACCTGCGCGGGATCGGCGGCGTCGAACTGGTAGCTGTGGAGGAAATAGGCTTCGCCCGGTTCGACCAGCGGGTGCGACGCGGTGGGCAGCACGTCGTTCCACCCCATATGCGGGACGCGTACGCTGGGGTCGGTCGGGGTCAGCGCGACGACCTTGCCGGGCACCCAGCCCAGTCCCGGCGTCACGCCATGCTCGTGCCCTTCGTCGGCGAGCAACTGCATCCCCACGCACACCCCCAGAAACGGTACGCCGTCCGCGAGCACGCGCGCGCGCAGCGCCCCCACCATGCCGGGGATCGCCGTCAGCCCGGCCATGCACGCCGCAAACGCGCCGACGCCGGGCAGGACGATGCGGTCGGCGCGACGCACCCCATCGGCATCGGCGGTGATCGTTGCATCGCCGCCGGCCGCCTTCAGCGCGTTGTGGACCGAATGAAGATTGCCCGCGCCGTAATCGATCAGCGCCAGGGTCACTCGAACAGCCCGTCCATCGCGTCCGCGGCAAAGCTGGCGGTGAACGACACCAATTCCATCGTCGCCGCGCCTTCGGTCACGAACGGGTCGGATTTCGCGACTGGCTCGACCATCTCCGGTGTGCCGCGGAACAGCAACACGCCGCCGGTTGCGGACGTGCGTCGTCCGGCGAGCAGCATCACACCTTCCGCCATCGCGCGTTCAATCCATTCGACATGGGCCGGGCGCAGACGGTCGATTTCCTCGATCGGCTTCACATAAGTCAGCAGTACGAGCGAGCACGGTGCCATCGGACGGATCGCCATCACAGCACCCCCTTGGTCGACGGGATCGCATCGGCCTTGCGCGGGTCGATCTCGACCGCCGCGCGGAGCGACCGGGCGAGGCCTTTGTAGGCGGCCTCGGCGATATGATGGTTGTTGCTGCCGTGGAGCGTCTCGACGTGGAGGGTCAGCCCGGCGGTCTGTGCGAAACTGTGGAACCAGTGTTCGAACATCTCGGTATCCATCTCGCCCAGCCGGGGTTGCGAGAACGCGACATCGAAGACGAGATAGGGTCGCCCCGAAATGTCGAGCGCGACGCGCGTGAGCGTCTCGTCCATCGGGCTGAGCGCGTCGCCGTAGCGGCGGATGCCGCGCTTGTCGCCCAGCGCTTTGGCCACCGCTTCGCCCAGCGCGAGGGCCGAATCCTCGACCGTGTGATGCTGGTCGATATGCAGGTCGCCCTTCACCGTCATGGCGATGTCGATCAGCGAATGGCGCGACAGTTGCTCGACCATGTGATCGAGGAAACCGATGCCGGTGGATACCGAATATTGGCCCGTCCCGTCGATGTTGACGGTGACGTCGATCGCGGTTTCGGCGGTGTTGCGGGTGACAGTGGCGGTGCGCATGGGCACCCACATAGCGTGGGCGTGTGCGCTTGCAACGTAGCCCTGCTTGTGAGCGAGTCATTTGAGAATGCGCCGAGGCGCATTCCTGCGGCACCGGCCCGCTCCCCCACCCGACCTCCCACAGAATATGCTGAATGGGAGGTCGGGTGGGGGAGGGGGCCGGTGCCGCTTGCTGTCAAGCATAAGGCATACGCACAGCTTGACGCGCAGGCTCTAGTCTTTAGCAACGGGGGCATGAGCGACACCCTGCCCGACAGCCTGATTCCCTATGACGAAATCGTGCAGGAGGCATTGCGCGCGGTGGTGGGTCGCGTGCTGCGCCAAGTCGAATCGTCGGGCGCGCTGCCCGGCACGCATCATTTCTACATCACGTTCAAGACCCAGGCCGCAGGCGTCGATATCCCCGATCGCCTGATCGAGCGCTTCCCCGACGAAATGACGATCGTCATCCAGCACCGCTATTGGGATCTGAAGGTCGAGGAATCGAAATTCTCGGTCGGCCTCAGCTTCAATCAGGTGCCGTCGATGCTGAACATCCCGTTTGCGGCGATTACCGGTTTCCACGATCCGGCGGTCAATTTCGAGCTGCGCTTCCAGGCCAATGACGCGGTCGAGGAACCGCATCACGATCCGGCGGAGAATGACGAGCCGGTCGCAAAAACCGAGGACGGGTCGAACGTGGTGGCGGTGGATTTCAAGCGGAAGAAATAGAATCGGTTCTTCTCCGTTCGTTTCGAGCGAAGTCGAGAAACGCGACCCAAGCGCAACGTTTCTGGACTTCGCTCGAAACGAACGGAGAGGTGAATGAACCCGGGGTTGCGCTTCATGATCGAAGCCCCAGGTTGAACCTCATGACCACCCGCACCGAAACCGACTCGATCGGCCCGATCGAGGTCCCCGCCGACGCCTATTGGGGCGCGCAGACCCAGCGATCGATCGCCAACTTCCCGTTCCCGCCGCATGAACGGATGCCGATCGGCATCGTCCACGGCCTGGGCCTGGTGAAGCAGGCGGCGGCGCGGGTGAACCGGCGGCACGGGCTGGACGCGGCCAAGGCCGATGCCATCGAAGCGGCGGCGGCGGAGGTCGCGGCGGGCAAGCTCGACGACCAGTTCCCGCTTGTCATCTGGCAGACGGGCAGCGGCACCCAGACCAACATGAATCTGAACGAGGTGATCGCGGGCCGCGCCAACGAGATGCTGACCGGCACGCGCGGCGGCAAGTTGCCGGTGCATCCCAATGATGACGTGAACCGCAGCCAGTCCTCGAACGACAGCTTCCCCACCGCAATCCACATCGCCGCGTCTATAGCCGCGACCACGCGGCTGTTCCCCGCGCTGGACCGGCTGCACGCCGCGCTCGATACGAAGGCGAAGGCTTGGGCGGACATCGTCAAGATCGGGCGCACGCATTTGCAGGACGCGACGCCCCTGACGCTGGGGCAGGAATTTTCAGGCTATGCCAACCAGCTCTACAGAGCGAAGCGGCGGATCGAACCGGGCATCGAACATGGCACCAACCGGCTGGCACAGGGCGGGACGGCAGTCGGCACCGGACTGAACGCGCCCGCCGGCTTTGCGCGGGACTTCTGCTCCGAACTGCGCGAGATTACCGGCATCGGCTTCATGTCCGCGGAAAACAGCTTCGAGGCGCTGGCGTCGAACGATCCGCTGGTTCACCTGTCGGGCACGCTCAACACGCTGGCGGTCGCGCTGACCAAGATCGCCAACGATATCCGTCTGCTTGGTTCCGGCCCGCGGTCGGGGCTGGGCGAGATCGATCTGCCCGCCAACGAACCCGGCAGCTCGATCATGCCGGGCAAGGTCAATCCGACCCAGTGCGAGATGCTGACGATGGTTGCCGCCCAGGTGATGGGCAACCATCAGGCAGTCACTATCGGCGGGTTGCAGGGCCATCTCGAACTCAATGTGTTCAAACCGCTGATCGGCGCGAACGTGCTGCGCTCGATCGAACTGCTCACGATCGGGATGGAGAGCTTTGCGCAGCGTTGCGTGGAGGGGATCGAACCGAACCGCGCCCGCATCGCCGAACTGGTCGATCGATCGCTGATGCTGGTCACCGCGCTCGCGCCCGAAATCGGCTATGACAATGCCGCAAAGATCGCCAAACACGCGCACGAGAATGGCCTGACCCTCAAGCAAGCGGGACTGGAGTTGGGGCTGGTCGACGAGGCGACGTTCGACCGGCTGGTGCGCCCGGCACATATGGTCGGGAACTGACCGCGCTTCCCATCGCTTTGTTGGCCTGAATCCACCTTATCTCCGTCCGCTTCGAGCGTAGTCGAGAAACGAACGGGGCTGGGGTTGGTTGGTGAAGTCGCAAGTCAACGGAACAGGAACGGTCAAAATGGTCGGAATCAAATGGGGTGCGCTGATCGGCGGCGCGCTGGATGCATCGAGCGGCGACGATTCGCCATTGGACGGCGCGATCAAGGGCGCTGTCATCGGCGGGCTGGTCAAGGTCGTGGCGCCGATCGCCTTTACCTATGCGGTGGGCTGGCTGGTGCTGAAAGGAATCAGCGAGGGCGCGGACCGGCTGGGCGATGCGGTAACGGGCGGCGACGAACCGAGGCCTGCGCGCGACGCGTGATTGCGCCCTGACGTCAAGCCTTCTACCCTCCCGCAATCATCGCATTTCGGGAGGTTTTTTCTTGTTCGACCGCCGGCAGTTCATTGCATCCGCACTTGGCAGCGCGGCGCTGACCGCGCTTCCCGCGCGCGCTTTCGCCTTTCGGGGCGCGCAAGGGTCGCTCGAGGCGCAGTTCGCGGTGCTGGCCGAACAGATTTTGCGAGTGAACCCGACGAGCGCGACCGGACGTGGACTCGATACAGGCGCACGCGCGGCGCTCAAATCGCAGGTCGCGGACGGGTCGCCTGCCGGGCGGTTCAACGTGCTGAGCGTTTTCACCAGGGCGCAGCCGACCTTTGCCGGGTTCGATGCCGACGGGCTCGATCCGGCAGTAAGCGAGCAGTTGCAGACCGTGCAATGGACCACCGACGTTGCCGCGCGTCTCGTGCGCAACCGTTACGGCGGTTATGGCGGCTTCGGCTATCCGGTTCCTTATGTCGTCAGCCAGCTGACCGGCGCATACCAATCGGTCCCCAATACGCTGATCGATTCGCATACCGTCGCGACCGCTGCCGATGCGGAGGCCTATCTCGCGCGGCTCGATGGGTTTGCGCGGCTCGTCGAACAGGAATGCGATCGCATCGCGGGCGATGCCGGGATGGGCGTCGCGCCGCCCGATTTCATCCTCGACAAGACGATTGCACAGACCCGCAGCCTTGGCGAACAGCGCGGCGACCGGTCGCGGCTGGTGCAAGCGCTGGTCGAAAAGTCCGCCGCCGCCGGGCTGGCGGGCGACTGGGGCAGCCGCGCCGCGTCGATCGTCGACGGTCGGCTGATGCGCGCGCTGGCCCGGCAAGGCGAAATGCTTGTCGCGCTGAAGGCAAAGCCCGGCGGAACGGGCGTCTCGACGCTACCCGATGGCGCGCGCTTCTATGACGATTGCCTGGCGTGGCACACCACGACCTCGCTCAACGCGGAGGCGGCACACGCGGTCGGCCTCGAACAGGTCGCCGAACTCAGCGCGCAGGCCGATGCGCTGTTGAAGGTGCAGGGTCTGACCCGTGGCAGCGTCGGCGCGCGGCTGATGGCGCTCGGCAAAGACCCGCAGCACCTCTATCCCAACACCGATGCGGGGCGGCAGCAATGCCTGACCGATATTCGTGCGCGGATGACGCATCTGCGCGGTCGCATGAGGGAAGTGTTCAACCGCCCACCCTCGGGCGCGATGACCGTCGAGCGCGTGCCGGTGGAGATCGAACTGGGCGCACCGGGCGCCTATGCGCGCGCTGGGCGGATCGACGGGTCCACGCCCGGCACCTATTTCATCAACCTGGCGGACATGAACAACTGGCCGAAATGGAGCCTGCCGACGCTGACCCATCACGAAGGGGTGCCGGGGCATCTGCTCGCGGGCGCGACCGTTCAGGAACAGTCGGGCGGGGCGACGCCGCTGCTGTTCACGTTGATGGGTTTTTCCGCCTATAATGAGGGCTGGGCGCTCTATGCCGAGCAACTGGGTGACGAGATCGGCGAATATGCCGACGATCCGCTGGGCAGGATCGGCTATCTCCAGGCATTCCTGTGGCGCGCCGCGCGGATCGTCGTCGACACCGGCCTCCATGCCAAGGGCTGGGGGCGGCAACGGGCGATCGATTACATGATCGACGTCACCGGCCAGGCGCTGGGCGAGACCGAGCGGGAAATCGACCGCTACATCGTCTGGCCCGGCCAGGCGACCAGCTACAAATTGGGTCATACCGAGATCGCGCGGATGCGCGAGCAGGCGAAGGCGGCGATGGGTGCGCGGTTCGCGCTCAAGGATTTCCACGATGCGGTGTTGCTGGGGGGCTCCGCGCCGCTGGCGGTGGTGGAAAGTCGGGTTAAGGGCTGGGCGGCGGGGGAAGCCTGATCCGCAGGAGTTTGGTTGGGGCCAAGGATCAACCGGGAACTTTCATTTCGATCATGCGCTATCGGACCCAAGTCATTCTCAAAGGGAAACGAGCATGTTCGGACGGATCATCGGCGCATTGGTCGGGCGTGAAATGGATCGACGCAGCGGATCGGGCGGGACCAAGGGTGCCGCACTGGGCTGGCTCGCCGGGAGCGCGATGCGCCGTATGGGTCCGCTCGGCCTGATCCTGGGTGGCGGCTATGTCGCCAAGAAGGCCTATGACCGCCGCAAGGGCAAGGGCGTTCCGCCGCGCGCCTGATCGCCGCGCAACACTCCAATGCGATAATGTCGGACATCCCCCCTCGCGCTTGACGCGGGGGGCTTGGTCGCGCCACTAGCGCGCATGGCCGCCATCCCCGAGACCGACCCGCACGGATTCAAGCGCCGTGGGGTGCTGTTCATCCTTTCCTCGCCCTCGGGCGCGGGAAAATCGACCATCGCGCGCAAGCTGCTGGCGTCGGACCCGACGCTCGGCATGTCGGTATCGGCGACGACGCGGCCGATGCGGCCTGGCGAAGTCGACGGCAAGGATTACCAGTTCGTCGATCTGGAAACCTTTCGCGAATCGGTCGCCAACAACGAATTCCTCGAATGGGCGCACGTCTTCGACCACCGCTACGGCACGCCGCGCGCGCAGGTGGAGGAAATGCTGTCGGCGGGGCAGGACGTGCTGTTCGACATCGACTGGCAGGGCGCGCAGCAATTGTTCCAGTTGAAAGGCGGCGACGTCGTCCGCGTGTTCATCCTGCCGCCGTCGATGCCGATCCTGCGCGAGCGACTCGAAAAGCGCGCGACCGATTCGCAGGCCGTGATCGAGGCGCGGATGGCGCGCGCGGCGAACGAGGTCAGCCACTGGGACGGCTATGATTATGTGCTCGTCAACGACGATGTCGAGCAGTGCTTCGAAAAGGTGAAGACGATTCTGGCGGCGGAACGGCTGAAGCGGTCGCGCCAGACCGGGCTGATCGGGTTCATTCGGACGATGCTCAAGAGCTAAGCATTCGATCTCAAACCCCGTTCGCGCCTCGACGAGCGCGAACGGGGGAGGGTTTCGTTAGACCGTTTGCGCAACCGGGGGCAGGCGATTGCCCATATCCCCCAGCATCCCGACGACCGCGCGCCGGATCGTCTGCCACAGCGCCGACAGCATCAGCAGCGCCGAGCCGATGACGAGCCCGGTAAACGCCGCGCCCAGTTCAAGCGCGCCCGCCTGCTGGAACAGCGCGTACATCGCGTAGAGGACATAGGCGAGGCTGGAGACGAGCAGCGCGCGGCGGTCGATCGCCAGCGCGACGAACGCGAAGAAGACGTAGAGCGCGAGCACGAGCACCGCGATCCCGCCGCCGATCGTCCCGTCGAACACGCCCAGCATCTGAAAGATCGGATGCGCGATCATCGGTGCGGCGGCGAGGTGCAGCCAGAAGGCGACGTCCGACCGCCGGGTGCGGCGTTCGCGATCCGAAAGGTCCCAGCGCATCGCCAGCGCGAACACGCCCAGCCCGCCAAGCAGCACGATCGGCCAATTGCCCTCGTCCAGTCCTGGCACCGCGAAATTGACCAGCCCGACGAGCACGCCGACAAGCGCTGCGGCGCCGGCGGCGACGGTGATCGGGACCATGAACCGCGTCCAGTGCAGCCAGGCCGCGCCTGCGGTGACGAGCGCGATGCCCGCGACGATGATCGCGTCCACCCGGTCCGAAAATTGCGGATTGATCGCCACCACCGCGCCGACGAGCGTCGCCGCGACCCCGCCGACGAAACCGAGCAGCAGCAGGATCGACGGCAGCGCCATCCGGCGACGCCGGGTGAAATATTCGGCCAGGAACCAGCTCGCCCCCGCAACGCCCGCCCCCGCCAGCGCTTCGGTGATCGATCCGCCGACCTGCGCGATCGCGAATAGGACGAGCGCGAGTGCCACCGCGACGAAAATGTCGTTGAACCCGGTCAGCAGCTTGAAATGTTCCTCATCGACCGCAGGCGTGCTGCGCGATGCGGCAACATGGTTGCGGAACGCATCGGCGGCGGAAGCTGGGATCACCCCGGCCTTCACCGCCGCATTCAGATCGCTTTCGCTATACATGATGTCCTCCCTGTGGAGGGTGGTATAGCAGGGGTGGTTTATATGGGCAATACACCAGGGCGTTGAGCAGCGTTGCCAGCGCATCGCGTCATTGCGAGCGGAGCGACGCAATCCAGCGCGGCACGGAAACCCCTGGATTGCTTCGCTGCGCTCGCAATGACGGCGGGTGGTGCTGCTTAACCCTGCAAATGCCCGAAGATCACCTGTGCCTGTTCGCCGCCCGATTGGGGCACGATCTCACCCGAACGGTCGGTGATCTGTTCCCAATGCGCGGCGATGCCCTCGGGTGTCAGATCGTCGCCCTGAAGCCGCACGCCTTTGGTCATCGTCACATAGCTGGCGTGGAACACGCCGGCGCCCGCGCCGACGATCGCGTTCGAGGGCGCGTCCTCCGACACCAGATAGAGCGCGGCGGGGGCGACGGCTTCGGGTTTGAACAGCGCGAAGGCGGCTTCGGGAAAGATATCCTCGGTCATCCGCGTCCCCGCGACCGGGGCGATGGTGTTGACGCGGACATTGTATTTCGCGCCTTCGAGATAGAGGGTCTTGGTCAGCCCGGCGAGGCCGAGCTTGGCCGCGCCGTAATTCGCCTGGCCGAAATTGCCGAACAGGCCGGTCGAGGATGCGGTCATCAGGATGCGGCCGTAATTCTGGTCGCGCATCGTGTCCCACACCGCCTTGGTGCAGTTCGCCGATCCGTTGAGGTGGACGTCGACGACGAATGTGAAATCCTCTGGCTCCATCTTGGCGAAGCTCTTGTCGCGCAAGACGCCGGCATTGTTGATGAGGATATGGACACTGCCGAAGCGTTCCTTGGCCTTTGCGACCATTTCGACCATCTGGGCATAGTCGGTGACGCTGCCGCCGTTCGCCATCGCTTCGCCGCCCATCGCCTCGATTTCCTCGACGACCTTGAGCGCAGCGTCCGACTGGCCGGTGCCGTCGCGCGATCCGCCCAGATCGTTGACCACGACCTTCGCCCCGCGCCGCGCGAGTTCGAGCGCATAACCGCGGCCCAGCCCGCCGCCTGCGCCGGTGACGATCGCGACGCGGTTGTCGAAACGGATGGACATGGATGTGCGCTCCCCGGTGGATGTTTGCGGGGTTACTTAATGCGAAAGGGTGGGATGTAAAAACCAAAACCGTTCGTGCTGAGCGTGTCGAAGGCTCAGCACGAACGGAGAGGTTCTAATGAAACGGGCCGCCCATCGGGACAGCCCGCTCCTTCAGGTGTGGGAATGCCCGATCAACGCCCGCCGGGGTTGCGGCACTTGTCGGTCTGGCCGCGCTTGCACACCGGATATTCGGCGAGCGGGGCGGGGGCGGGATAGGCCTGGTCGGGCGAGGGGCCGGGCTGGAAGATTACCTGCTGTCCGGCCATCGGGCTGCCCGACAGCGGCGGGGCGGAAGGCTGATAGCCGCCGGTGGGCTCGCCTGCGGGCGCATTCGCCATCGGCTGTTGCGCGGGCTGCTGCATCGGCTGCGACGCGGGTGGTGTCGTCTGCGCGGGCATCGGCGCGTCGGTGGGCGCCTGCTGCGACATGGGCGGCGGCGGTGCGGCCTGACCGGGGACGGGATTTGCGGTGGTCCCTGCCGGTTGTTCGGTCATCGTATCTTGTTCGGGCATATCCTGGGCGATTGCGGGGGCGCCCATCGCCAGCACGGCGGCCAAAGCGATCAGTTTCATGGCGTAACTCCTGGATTTCGTTACGGGGTCAACGCATATGCGCTGGCCTTCTCAACGAGCGGAGCCGCGAATCTATCCCTCATTCCCGTAACGACTGGTCGCCGCGAGCGCTCAATCCCCCGCGTCGAGGGCGTATCCGGCGGACCGCACGGTGCGGATGATGTCGCGCGTGCCGTCGATGTTGATGCCCTTTCGCAGCCGCCGGATATGCACATCGACGGTGCGCAACTCGATGTCCGAGCCATGCCCCCAGACCGCATCGAGCAGCCGTTCGCGCGAAAAGACCCAGCCGGGATGTTCGAGGAAATGCTTGAGCAGCCGGAACTCGGTGGGGCCAAGTTGCAGCGTCTTTCCGGCGCGTTTCACCTTGTGCCCGACGGTGTCCATTTCGATGTCGGCATAGCTCAGCCCTTCGCCCGCCAGTGCGGGGCGGACGCGGCGAAGCACGGCCTGAACGCGCGCGACCAGTTCGCGCGGCGAGAACGGCTTGGTGACGTAATCGTCGGCACCGGTCTCCAGACCCCGAACCCGGTCCTCTTCTTCGCCGCGCGCGGTCAGCATGATGATCGGCACGTTCGCCGTCTCGGGCGCGCGCCGCAGGCGGCGGCAGACCTCGATCCCCGACAGCCCCTCGACCATCCAGTCGAGCAGAACGATGTCGGGGGTGGCTTCCCTGGCGAGCAGCAGCGCTTCCTCGCCATCGGGGGTGTGGGTGACCGCGAATTCCTCGCGCTTAAAATGATAGGTGAGGAGTTCGGCGAGCGCCGCGTCATCCTCGACCAGCAACATCCTCGCCTGCATACTCGCTTATCCCTTCATGGGGGCGATGATATCGCCGCCGTCGCGATCGCCCAGATGTTCGCCGGTCGCGGTGTAATAGACCATCTCGGCGACGTTGGTGGCATGGTCGCCGACGCGCTCGAGATTCTTGGCGATGAACAGCATGTGCGCCGCCTGGCTGATCGAGGCGGGGTTCTCCATCATGAAGGTGACCAGCGTGCGGAAGATCGAATTGTAGAAATCATCGACGGCGCGGTCCTGTTCGCACACCCGCCGCGCGGCATCGGCATCGCGCGCGGCGAAGGCGTTGAGGACGTCGCGCACCATGTCGTTGGCCATCGTCGCCATCGACGGCAGCAGCGACAGCGGCTCGATGACGTTCCTGCCGTCGATGGCCTTGACCCGCTTGGCAATGTTCTTGGCGTAATCGCCGATGCGTTCGAGGACGCTGGCGATCTTGAGCGCGGCGACCACTTCGCGAAGATCGTCGGCCATCGGCGCGCGCAGCGCGATCAGGCGTACCGCAAGGCGCTCGACTTCGGCCTCAAGCGCATCGATGCGCTTGTCCCCCGCGACGATCGCTGCCGCCGCGTCGAGATCGTGGCGTTTCAGCGCATCCATCGCGTTGTCGATGGCTTCCTCGGCAAGTCCGCCCATCTGCGCAAGCAGGCCGCGCAACTGGCCGATATCCTCGTCGAACGCCTTTACCGTATGCTCGTTCATATATTGATCCTCAGCCGTAACGGCCCGTAATGTAATCTTTGGTCCGCTCCTGACGCGGATTGGTGAAAATCTCTGACGTGTCGCCATATTCGACCAGATGGCCGAGATGGAAGAACGCGGTCTTCTGGCTGACGCGCGCGGCCTGCTGCATGTTGTGGGTCACGATCACGATGGCGTATTTGCCGCGCAGTTCGTGGATCAGTTCCTCGATCTTGGCGGTTGCGATCGGATCGAGCGCCGAACAGGGTTCGTCCATCAGGATAACCTCTGGATCGACCGCAATGGCGCGCGCGATGCACAGCCGCTGCTGCTGGCCGCCGGACAGCGCGGTGCCGGAATCCTCTAGCCGGTCCTTTACTTCTTCCCACAGACCGGCGCGACGCAGCGACTGTTCGACGATGCGGTCGAGGTCGCCTTTCGATCCCGCCAGGCCGTGGATTCGCGGGCCGTAAGCGACGTTTTCGAAGATCGATTTCGGAAACGGATTGGGTTTCTGGAACACCATGCCGACACGGGCGCGCAACTGGACCACGTCCATGTCGGACGAATAGATGTCTTCGCCATCCAGGCTGATATCGCCTTCCACCCGCGCGATCGGGATGGTGTCGTTCATCCGGTTCAGCGTGCGCAGAAAGGTCGATTTTCCGCAGCCCGACGGACCGATGAATGCGACGACATTGTCCATGTCGACGTCGATCGACACGTCCTTGATCGCGCGCTTGTCGCCGTAGAACACGTTGACGCCGCGCGCCTGCATCTTGGGATGCGTCACCGGCTGGGGCGCTTCTGCGGCCGGCGGGTTGTGAGTCATTTCATTCATTACCAGCGGGTCTCGAAACGGTTGCGGAGGTAGATGGCGACGGCGTTCATCGCGAGCAGGAACACCAAGAGCACGATGATCGCGGCAGAGGTCTTTTCAACGAAGCCGCGGCTGACCTGATCCGACCAGAGGAAGATCTGGACCGGCAGCACGGTCGCAGGGTCGAACACCCCGCCCGGCGGGGTCGCGATGAAGGCGCGCATGCCGATCATGAGCAACGGTGCGGTTTCGCCCAGCGCGCGCGCCATGCCGATGATCGTGCCGGTCAGGATGCCAGGCAGCGCGAGCGGCAGGACGTGGTGGAACACGACCTGGATGCGGCTGGCGCCGATGCCGAGCGCGGCGTCGCGGATCGATGGCGGCACCGCCTTGATCGCGTTGCGTCCTGCAATGACGATGACCGGCATGATCATCAGCGCCAGCGTCATGCCGCCGACCAGCGGCGCGGACCGCGGCAGGTTCATGAACGACAGGAACACCGCAAGCCCGAGCAGGCCGAAGATGATCGAGGGGACGGCGGCGAGGTTGTTGATCGACACCTCGATCAAATCGGTCCAGCGGTTCTTGGGCGCATATTCTTCCAGGTAGATGGCCGAGAACACGCCGATCGGAAACGCGATCATCAGCGTGATGAGCATCGTCAGCAACGATCCCTTGAGCGCGCCCCAGATGCCGACCGCGGTCGGATCGGTCGCGTCCGAACCGGTCAGGAAATCCACGTTGAACCCGTTCGACAGCACGCCGTCCGCCTTCAACCGGGCGGCAGCCTGAGTGGCGTCCGGGTTGTTGCCGTCGCCCTTGACCGCGAGCGCGATGGCAGGCGAGGCGGGGACGTCGATCGACACGCGTTTTTGCAGGATCGACGGGTCGGACTTGATCGCCGAGCGCACCGAGGTCCACGCGCTGTCGGAGATGTAGCCCGCGCCGTCCTCGCCAAACGCGGCGATGGCGGCGACCGTCACCTGTTCCTGCAACCCCGCGCTCGCCAGCGCCAGATCGGCGCCCGCATCGTCGAGCTGGTCGGGGGTGACTTCGAGCGCGAGCGTCGGGAAATCGATCGGCAGCGCGATTTCGGCACGCTGGAACCCACCAATCCCCTGCCAGAGCATGGTGACGAGCAGGAAGGCCAGGAAGCCGGCCGATCCGACGACCGCGGCCAGACCCCAGAAGCGAAAACGCCGTTCCTTCGCATAGCGCGCACGAATGCGCTTCTGCATGACGTCGGTCTTCCAGTCGGTGGGCGCGCGCGCCGCCGGTTCCTGCGGACCGGTGGGAAGCTCGGGGACCAGGCTCTCACTCATAGGCTTCACGATATTTTTTGACGACGCGCAGCGCGACGATGTTGAGGACGAAGGTAATGATGAACAGGGTCAGGCCCAGCGCGAAGGCCGCCAGCGTCTTGGGGCTGTCGAACGCGGTTTCGCCGGTCAGCAGATCGACGATCTGTTTGGTGACGGTGGTCGCGCTTTCCATCGGGTTGAGCGAGATGGTCGCCGCGCCCGATGCCGCCATGACGACGATCATCGTCTCGCCGATCGCGCGGCTGACCGCAAGCAGGACGCCCGCGACGACGCCGGGAAGGGCAGCGGGGAGCAGCACCTTCTTGATCGTCTCCGACGTGGTGGCGCCCATCGCCAGGCTACCGTCGCGCATCGCGGTGGGGACGGCGGCGATCGAATCGTCGGCCATCGACGACACGAACGGAATGATCATGATCCCCATGACGACGCCTGCGGCGAGCGCGCTTTCGCTCGACGCATAGGTATAGCCCATCGACACCGCGAGATCTCGGATGAACGGCGCGACGGTCAGCGCGGCGAAATAGCCGTACACGACGGTGGGCACCCCTGCGAGAATTTCAAGGATCGGCTTCATCCAGGTGCGGACGGCGGGGGGCGCATATTGCGTCAGATAGATGGCGCTCATTAGTCCGAACGGTATCGCGACCAGCATGGCGATCACCGCGCCGATGAAGAAGGTGCCCCAGAACAGCGGCACCGCGCCCAACGTCTCGCCCGGATCGTCGGCGCGGATCACCTGGGGGCTCCAGTTGGTGCCGAACAGGAAATCGGTGATCGGCACCATCTGGAAAAAGCGGAAGCTCTCGAACACCAGGCTCAGAAAGATGCCGAGCGTGGTCAGGATCGCGATCAGCGAGGCGACCAGCAGCAGTATCATCACCGCGCGTTCGAACCGGGTGCGGGCGCGGAAATCGGGCTTGACGCGGGTGAAGGCGAACAGGCCGAACGCAAAGGACAGGATCAGGGCGATCCCCGTGCCCATCCAGTTGTAGCGGGAGATCGCCGCGTCATAGGCAGGCGCCAGGGCTTCGGATTCGGGATAGAAGGCACCGAAGCTGCGCCCTTCGGCGATGCTGCGCGCTTCCGCCAGGATCGTGTCGCGTTCGAAGCCGAACGCGGGCAGCTGGGCGGCGGCGGGCGACTGAAGCACCTGTTCGGTGATCAGTGACGGGCTGAGCGATCCCCACAGGACAAGGAAGATCAGCGCCGGGATCACCGCCCAGGTCGCGACATACCAGCCATGCTGGCCGGGCAGCGAATGCAGCCGCTTGGCATTGCCGGCCCGCGTGAACCGCGCGGCGCGCGCCCGCGCGGTCAGCCAGGCGATCAGGCCCAGGCCCAGGATCATGAAAAGAAGGGCGAAGATGTTCACGGGTTCGGACCGGTGCCTTTGAACGATGCGTCGGGGCAGGTGCGCAGGAGCGCGTTACTGTTCCAGATCGGCCTTTGTAATTACGGTCTGCGCATCGATGATGGCTTGCGAACGCTGGCGCGCCTCCGCACCGCTGGCGATCATGCCGCGGCGCGTCAGCGGGCCGTCATCGCCCCACGCGCTGGCATAATCGGCCAGGAATTCAGGGATGCCGGGGACCGCCTTCATGTGCTGTTTCTTGACATAGAGGAACATTGGACGCGCGCCGGGATACTGGCCGCCGGCGATGGTCTGATAGGTCGGCTCGACCCCGTCGATGACGACGCCTTTCAGGCGGCTGGCATTTTCCTCGAGATAGGAGAAACCGAACACGCCAACCGCGTTCGGGTTGGCGACCAGTTTCTGGACGATCAGATTGTCGTTCTCGCCCGAATCGACATAGACGCCGTCGTCGCGGACGCGGGTGCAGAGTTCCTCGGCGCGGTCCTTGTCGGTCTTTTCGATTTCCAGCACTTCCGGATACGCCGCTTCGCAACCCGGATGCATGATGAGTTCGGCGAGCGAATCGCGCGTGCCGCTGGTCGAGGGCGGGCCCATCACCGAAATCGGGATGGCCGGAAGCGACGGGTTGATGTCCGACCACAGCTTTGCCGTGTTGGGCTGGCCCATCGGCTGCGCGGCGAGCGCGCGATAGACTTCGGCGCGGGTCAGTCTGAATGCCGGGCCGCCGGTCGCATTGGCGAGCGCGATGCCGTCCAGCCCGACCTGGACTTCCATGATCTCGTTCACGCCGTTCTGGGCGCACAGGTCGAACTCGCTCGGCGTCATGCGGCGCGATGCGTTGGTCATGTCGGGATGCTGGGGGCCGACGCCGGCACAAAAGAAGCGGAAGCCGCCGCCGGTGCCGGTCGATTCGATCACCGGCGCCTTCAGCCCGCGGGAATTGACGAACTGTTCCGCGACTGCGGTAGTGAAGGGATAGACGGTCGAGGAGCCGACAATCTTCAATTGATCGCGCGATGCCTGGCTGCCGCCGCCGCCGCCGCAAGCGGTGAGGGTCAGCGTGGCGAGAGCGGCAAATGCCAGCGGTCGGAACATCGAAGCGATCTCCTGATCGGGGAGCGGTGGGAGTCGAAGCGTCGGAATGCGTTGTGGCATCCGACCCGGCGCTCCTCTGTTTCAATCAGGTTACGCCTTGATGACAGTGGGTCCGGGCGGGGCCAATGGACGGACCTTTGAGTGCCAAAGTACCCAAGATTGGCATCGTCATTGCGCGCGTAGCGATGCAATCCAGTGACGCGTTTGCCGCCGTGGATTGCTTCGCTACGATCGCAATGACGGAAGGAGGACGACGGTGCCCCGTCTTAACGCGCGGTCGGGTCCAGCGGCAGCAGGACCGTCACCGTGGTTCCCTTGCCCGGAATCGAATGGATATCCATCCGCCCGCGGTGCCGTTCGACGATGTGCTTGACGATCGACAGGCCGAGGCCGGTGCCGCCCAGCGCGCGGCTGCGCCCCGAATCGACGCGATAGAACCGCTCGGTCAGGCGGGGGAGATGTTCGGGCGCGATTCCTTCGCCTTCGTCGCTGACCGACAGGCGCGCCATCTGGCCGTCCCGGCTCAGGCGAATCGTCACCGGGGTTCCGGGGCGGCCGTATTTCAGCGCATTGCCGACGATGTTGTGGAGCAACTGCGACAGGCGCGGATAATCGCCCTTGACCGGCGCCAGCGGATCGAGCCGGGTGACGACCTCTCCGCCGCGCGCGCCCTGAGTCGACGCATATTCGGTGGCAAGCGCGGCGATCATCGCGCCCAGATCGACCGCCTGATCGGGCTCGCGATATTTCTCTGCCTCGATCCGCGACAGGCTCATCAGATCGTCGACCAGCCGCTGCATGCGGACGGCTTCGTCGTGCATCACCTTCAGGAAGCGCGCGCGGGTTTCGGGATCGTCGCCCGCTTCGTCGCCCAACGTCTCGATAAAGCCGAGCAGCGACGCGAGCGGGGTGCGCAGTTCGTGGCTGGCATTGGCGACGAAATCGATGCGGATCTTGTCGGTCGCGTGGGCGCCGGTCTTGTCCGACAGATGCACGATCCGCCGACCGCCGGGCAGCGCGCGCATCCGCATTTCCCAGCGCTGGTCGCGGGTGCCGAGTCCGACTAGATGGACCGAGATGTCATCCTGACCGTCGAGCGCGGTGATCAGCCGTTCGGCGGCCGCCGGGTGGCGGATGGCCAGCCGCACGTCCTCACCGATGACGTGGCCACCCAGCAATGTGCGGGCCGGCGCGTTGGCGGCCAGCACGCGGTTGTCGCCGACGATCAGCACGGGTTCGCCGATCGCCTCGATCGCGTCGGCGATGCGCGGTTCGTCGGCGGTACGGGCGGACTGCGGCGGCGCGGGGGGCGGGGCGGCTTCCTCTTCGTCGCCACGGGTGCCCGCCGCCATCAGCACCGCCGCCGCGCCGCCGACCAGCGCGATCAGCACCGAATCGACATGCGCGCCGAGCAACAGCCCCGCCGCCGAACTTACCCCCACAAGCAGCAGCGCGATGACCGCGCGCAGGCCGAACAATTGCTTCATGCGCCCTTCGTTATCGTGCGGAGCGGCGCGGCGGTAGGGGGGATGCGGCGTTGCGGTAACCACGATTTACGGTTGCTCAACCATGATCGGCGATGAACATAGGCACCATGAGCGAAATCCAGTCCGATCGAACCGAGCCGAACGGCGTCGCCCCGCAGATGGGCCGCCGCGCATTGATGCTGGGCGCGGTCAGCGCGTCGGCGGTGGTGTCGATCCGACCGGCGCTGGCGCAGACCGCCGCATCGGTGTCGACCTGCGAGATTCCGGTTCCCGATCCGGGGCGTGCGGGCAATTACATCGCCGCCGACGGCACGCTGGTCGCCCCCGGCACGCCCGGCGCGGTGCCGCCGGCCGGCCGCGTGTTCAAGGGCGAGGAAGTGCGTGCGGCGCTGAACGGCGGTACGCTGCCGGGCACCGATTACGAACGCAGCCGCGCCTATACCAACTATATCCGGCGGCTTCAGTCGGGGACGAGCGGCTTCACCTGCTACGCCTCGCTCCAGATGCCGCGCGGTTAGTTTTCGTCGGTATCTTCGTGCGGGTGCGGGTGAATCCGCTCGTGCGCGCGGGCGATCAGCGGGCGGATGCGGATGCCCAGCCACAGCATCGTCGGCCAGAACATCGTGGCCAGCACGTCATAGGGCGTGTCGTGCCAGCGCCATGACCCATAAACGATCCGGTCAGCGACTTCCTTGCAGAGTGCGGCGATCAACACCATCGTGATCGGCAGCCAACTGCCCAGCGAACGTCCGCTGATGACCCGCACGATCAGGAAAATGGCCATCCCGGCATGCAGATGCAGGATGGTGTCGGGCAGGCCGGTGCCGTCGCCGATCCAGTGGCTCCATTCCTGATAGGTTGCGCGCATCGCGCTCCGCTAGCCGAACCGCAGTGCAATCTCAAACATTTGGGCCCGGTCGTTACGGTTACTTCCTTGCTCAGCGCCGGGTTGGCGGTTCGAAGCGCTTGCGAAACGATGGGTTCGCCCCCACATTGAAAGCATCGCACCCTGACCCCGATGAGCTGGCGCGACTGAGAGATGATTTGCGCTCCCGCTCCGAAATCCGAGAAATCCGACCTGTTTCGGCATGTCGTTTTTCGCTTTTCGATCCCGTCAGGAGGAAATCTTTCATGTCGCGCGCCGTCAACGTCACCGCTACCCGCGAAGAAGTCGAAGTTCTGTCTGCCAAGCACAATGCCGCAATCAGCGCGATCGAGCCGCTACATCCCAGCGGCACGCGCGTCGTCTATATGAACGGCGACGATGCCGCGACGCTGACCAAGGCGTTCGGCAAGCGGGTCCTGACCGGCGAAGTCGTCCGTACCAGCCTGCGCCCGCGCAGCGTGTCGGGCCGTTGAGCGGGCCCGACGTTCAGAAGGCCGACCTGAGCAAACCGTTCAGGCGGCCGTTCCGCAAACCCTATACCAAGAATCTGATGCCCGCCGACGCCGTCGCGCGTCAGGGCAAGATCACCACAATCGCATGGGAAAAGATGCGCGAACCGGGCGGAGCGATTGCCTGGCTCAACGCACACGACGATGCGCTGGGCGGACGCCCGATCGACCTGGCGACTGCGAGCGTCGAGGGATTTGCCGCGGTGGAGGCGGCGATCGCGGCGCGCACCTGACCGTCAGGTCTCGGGCAAATCCCTTCGTTCTGAGCTTGCCGAATTGCCGTTCGTTCGTTTCAGGCGGGGCAGCATTTCGATACGCCGCTATCGCTATCGCGCGGCTGCCGCGTTGGTGAGCCAAGGCGCAAAGATTTGACCGGCGGCATTTCCCTGCTGCTCGGTCCGCCTAAACCACTTGCACACGCATTGACGTTAAACGGTTCGTCTACGCGTCAGCAAGGGAGTGGCGAAATGTCGGAGGGCAAGCAAAAGCGATACGCGCGCGTGCCCTTGCCGACGCTGCGGATCGTGCCGCTCGATGCCATGACGCTGATCTATCACCGGGCATCGGGGCAGACGCATGTCGTGGCGTCGCCGGTACCCGAATTGATCGAGGTGCTGGACGAAACGCCCTGCGATGTCGCGACGTTGCTCGCGCGGCTGAGCGAGCAGTTCGATCTCGGTGATCCCGATGCGGCAGCGTTGGCGGCGCGGCTCGACGAGCTGGCCGATATCGGCCTGGTCGTGCGGGCATGAGATATTCGACGCGACTGCGGATCGGACCCGTCGGGTTTCGCGTCGGATCGGACTGGCGCGCGCCGATCGAGCAACTCGACCAGCTGTACCGCGATTATCCCAGGCCCGAGGACGGCATCGCCGATTTCAACGTGCGGCTGTTCGCGGCCCGGCCGTGGCGACGGTTCGTGCGGCCTGCGGTAATGATCGGCGGCGATTATACCATTCCCGATGCGTTGCCGCTGCCGCTTCGGCTGGGGCTGCTGGCGGCGGAAATGGGGATGAATCTCCAGATGGCGCTGGCCCAGCGGCGTTACCTGCTGCTCCATGCCTCGGCGGTCGAGCGCGACGGCAAGGCGCTGGTGATGACCGGCGTGTCGGGGGCGGGAAAATCGACGCTGGCGACCTTGCTGATGGCGCGGGGCTGGCGGTTCATGGGCGATGAATTCGCGCTGCTCGATCCCGAAACCGGGCTGCTTCACGCCTTCCCCCGGCTGGTCAGCCTGAAGAACGAGAGCGTCGGCGTCGTCGAGCGGTTGATGCCCGACGCGCGGTTCGGGCCGCTGCTAACGGCCACGCCCAAGGGCGACATTCGCCACGTTGTGCCCGATGCGCGGGCGATCGCAACGATGGACGCGCCAGCGAAACCGGCGTTGATCCTGTTCCCGCGATTTGGCTTTGCCGCAGAGGATCGCCCGGTGCTGCCGAGCGAGATTTTCGTGCGGCTGACCCAGGCGTCGACCAATTACGTCGCGATGGCAGAGCGCGGGTTCGATGCGCTGACGGCGCTGGTACAACGCGTGCCGGCGCGGGCGATCGACTATCCCGATACCGATGCGGCAGTGGCGCTGGTCGAGCGGTTGTGGGGGGAGCTTGCATGAGCGGCCTCCTCCTCACCCAAGTCCTGCGCGACCCGTCGTTCGCCGAGGATCTCGATTCCGAAGGCTGGGCCGCGCTGATCGCCGCCGCGCGCGCCGAGCAGATCGTGGGCACGCTCGCGCATCGGCTCGACGGCTTGGCGATGCCCGCCAGCGCCGCGCGCATTCTCGCCGATCATCGCGCCTCCGCCGCGCAAGGCCGCACCGCCGCCTTGTGGGAAGCCGAAATGGCCCGCCGCGCGCTGGCGCCGCTTGGCGTGCCGGTGGTGCTGCTCAAGGGCACCGCCTATGTCGCCGCGGGACTGACGGCGGGGCAGGGGCGGTCGATCGGCGATCTCGATATTCTGGTGCCGCGCGACGCGATCGAGGCGGTCGAGGCGGCGTTGCTCGCGGCGGGGTGGGAATGGGTGAAGCCTGATCCCTATGACGACGCCTATTACCGGCAATGGATGCACGAATTGCCGCCGCTGATTCACCGCGAGCGGGACCGGATGATCGACGTGCATCACACGATCCTGCCGCTGACCGCGCGGATCACGCCCGATGCGGGGGCGCTGATCGCGGACAGCGTGGCGCTGGGGAATGGGCTGCGGATGCTGAACCCGGAGGACATGATCTGCCATTCGGTCGCGCATCTGTTCGCCGATGGCGATCTGGCGGGGGGATTGCGCAATTTGTGGGACATTCACTGCCTGATCGACGAGTTTGCAGTCGAGGGGTTCGAGGTGAGATTGGCGGAGCGGGCGCGGTTGCACGGGCTGGAGCGGGAGGTCGCCCGTGCTCTGCGGTTGCGTAACGCGCTCTACACCCAATCAGCACGGACGGATTTGGGCGGGCTGGATCGACTCTTCCTAGGTCGCCTGACTGCGCGCGACGGTTGGGGCCGCCAGACCCGCAAGCTGACCGAACTGGTCTTCTATCTCCGCTCGCACGGGTTGCGGATGCCGCCTGCGATGCTTGTACAGCACCTGTGGACCAAATGGCGCAAGGGCCATCGTCCGCCCGGTTGAAGTTCTGGAAATGCCTCGTCAAACATGGCAGGGCGCGGCGAACGTCCGGGAGGAAATCGTGTCCACGCGTCCAGTTGCCGCCATCATCCTTGCCGCCGGCATGGGCACGCGGATGAAATCCGATTTGCACAAGGTGCTGCACCCGGTTGCCGGGCGGCCGATGCTGCTGCATCTGGTGGATAGCGTGGCGTCTCTGTCTCCCGAACGCACCGTGGTGGTGGTGGGTGCCCGGCGCGAGCAGGTGGAGGCAGCGGTCGCCTCGCACGGCGCGCTGACCGCGCATCAGGCGGAGCAGCTCGGCACCGGTCACGCCGTCGCACAGGCAGAGGCCGCGCTGGCCGGGTTCGAAGGCGATGTGCTGATCCTGTACGGCGATGTGCCGTTGGTGTCGGCCGACACGATGCGGCGGATGCTCGACCGGTTGCACGGCGACGACGCACCCGCCGCGGTGGTGCTGGGCTTCCGTCCGGCGGAGCCCGGTGCCTATGGCCGGGTGATCGTCGATTCCGGTTCGGACCGCATCGCGCGGATGGTCGAATATAAGGACGCATCGGACGCCGAACGCGCGGAGACGCTGTGCAATTCGGGTTTGATGGCAGTCGCTTCGCGAGATTTGTTCGCGCTGCTTGGGAAAGTCGGCAACGACAATGCCGCGGGTGAATATTATCTGCCCGACATCGTCATGCTTGCGGGCGAAGCGGGTCGCCATGCTGCGGTCATCGAAACGGACGCGACCGAAGTCACCGGCGTCAACAGCCGCGGCGAACTTGCCGCGCTGGAGGGTGAATGGCAGGCGGCCCGCCGCGCCAGGGCGATGGCCGAGGGCGCAACGCTGGTCGCGCCCGATACCGTCTGGTTCGCGCACGATACGGTCGTGGGCCGCGACGTGGTGATCGAACCCAATGTCGTGTTCGGCCACGGCGTGACCATCGCCGATGGCGCGACCATTCGTGCTTTCTCCCATCTCGAAGGTGCGACCGTTGGCGCGAATGCCGAGGTCGGTCCCTATGCCCGGCTGCGTCCCGGCGCGCTGCTGGGCGAGCGCTCCAAGGTCGGCAATTTCGTCGAGGTGAAGAAGGCGGTGCTGGGCAAGGGCGCCAAGGCCAATCACCTGAGCTATATCGGCGATGCCGAGGTCGGGGCGGGCGCGAATATCGGCGCGGGCACGATCACCTGCAATTATGACGGCTTTTTCAAATACAAGACCGTGATCGGCGAGGGTGCGTTCATCGGATCGAACTCGGCACTGGTTGCGCCGGTCAATATCGGCGCAGGCGCGATTGTTGCCGCCGGATCGGTGCTGACCAAAGATGTGGAGGCCGACGCGCTCGCGCTCGTCCGTCCCGAACAGAAATCGAAGCCCGGCTGGGCAAGGCGGTTCCGCGACGCGATGACCGCGAAGAAAAAGGGTAGCTGATCCATGTGCGGAATCGTTGGTATTTTGGGGCGCGAGGACGTTGCCGATCGTCTGCTCGACGGGCTGAAGCGGCTCGAATATCGCGGCTATGATTCGGCCGGGATCGCGACGATCCATGACGGCCGGATCGAGCGCCGCCGCGCGCAGGGCAAGCTCGTGAATCTCGCGAAGAAGCTCATCGAGGAGCCGCTGCCCGGCACGATCGGCATCGCGCATACCCGTTGGGCGACGCATGGCGCGCCGACCGAGGACAATGCCCATCCGCATCAAGCGGGTCGCGTCACCGTCGTCCACAACGGAATTATCGAGAATTTCAAACCCTTGCGCGACGAACTTGTCGCCGATGGTCGGCAGTTTCACAGCCAGACCGATACCGAAGTCGTCGCCCATCTGATCGACCGCGCCTATGGCGAAACCGGCGATCCGGTCGCAGCGGTGCGCGACGTGCTGCCGCGCTTGTACGGGGCGTTCGCGCTGGCGATCCTGTTCGAGGATCACCCCGAATTGTTGATCGGCGCGCGGCTGGGATCGCCTTTGGTGGTGGGGCAGGGCGAGGGCGAGACCTATCTCGGCTCCGACGCGCTGGCGCTTGCGCCGCTCACCCAGAAGATCGCCTATCTCGACGAGGGCGACTGGGTCGTGATCCGTCCCGGCGAGACGCAGGTCTATGACGTCGAGAACAATCCCGTCGATCGCCCGATCACGCTGTCGGGCATCACGGGGGCGCTGATCGACAAGGGCAATCATCGCCATTTCATGCAGAAGGAAATCTACGAACAGCCGGTCGTCGTCGCCCAGACGCTGCGTTCGTATCTCCGTCCGCTGGAGGCGCAGGTCGCGCTCCCCGACATGGAATTCGACCTGTCCACGGTCGAGCGCGTGGTGATCGTTGCGTGCGGAACGGCGAGCTATGTCGGGATGATCGGCAAATACTGGATCGAACAATTCGCGCGGCTGCCGGTCGAGGTCGATGTCGCGTCCGAATATCGCTACCGCGACCCCGTATTGCTGCCCAACACGCTGGGCGTCGTCGTCAGCCAGTCGGGCGAGACGGCGGACACACTCGCGGCGCTGCGCCACATGAAGAATGGCGGCGTGACTACGGCGGGGATCATCAACGTGCCGACCAGTTCGATGGCGCGCGAAGTCGATCTGCTGATGCCGACCCATGCCGGCCCCGAGATCGGCGTCGCATCGACCAAGGCGTTCACCTGCCAGCTCGCGGTGATGGCGGCACTTGCGGTCAATCTCGCCCGCGCCAAGGGCAAATTGTCCGCCGAGGACGAACGCGACATCGTCGAGCATCTGACCGAGGTGCCCGCCGCGATCAACGCAGCACTTGGCCATGACGCCGATATCGAGGCGATGGCGCACACCATCGCCGCGGCGCGCGACGTGCTCTATCTGGGGCGCGGTCCCGACTATCCGCTGGCGCTGGAAGGCGCATTAAAACTGAAGGAAATCAGCTATATCCACGCGGAAGGTTACGCGTCGGGTGAAATGAAGCATGGTCCGATCGCGCTGATCGACGAGCATGTGCCGCTGATCGTCATCGCGCCATCCGGCCCGCTGTTCGACAAGACCGTGTCGAACATGCAGGAAGCGCAGGCACGCGGTGCGCAGGTCGTGCTGATCTCCGACGCGGAAGGGCTGGCGCAGGCCGGCGACGACGCGGTCGCGACGATCGAGATGCCCAAGGTCCACCCGCTGATCGCGCCGATCGTCTATGCGGTGCCGGTGCAATTGCTCGCCTATCACGTCGCGGTCGCCAAGGGCACGGACGTCGACCAACCGCGGAATCTGGCGAAAAGCGTGACGGTGGAATAGCCGGACTGATCGTCACGGAACCGATGTGTAACGAAAATAGTTAGCTTTCAGAGGAATAGTTAGCTTTGTTTTTCAGTTAGCTTTCACTTTTGGTGAAAATAGTTAACCTTCATTTTGCGTTCGGCTGGGGCTGCAGTTTGGCTTGGTCAAAAGGCGACATGCTTCGTCTCGCCAAGCCGATTGCAAACCCGCCAACTTCAAAACTCGCCAAGCTGGTGGGTAGACGTACTCCGCCTCCAATCGAGAGACTGCCCATTGGAGCCGGCGACGCTGGAATGCTTCCGTAGATTCCGCCAGCGTCGAGATTACCTTGTTGGTTTCAAATAGAACTCGCTTTCGCCGACGCACCGCCCCGTGTCGATCAAGTCGGCGTTCAATCTCTGCAATACTTACGCGAACCGGCGGGGCTTCAGAACTAATATCTTTGGCAATTTCCTGAACGGTTTTTGTCATCTCGCGATCAATGGTTTGCCAATCCCTACGAGGCCGGTTCGGCCGCCGCATTACTTGCCGACTCCGCGGCTGCCTTCGCGTCCCGCGCGCCCGTCTCGTTCGACCGCATGACCATGGCGTCGCAATCCCTAATGCCGCTGTTTCCGTAGCGACAGTTTTTGGATCAAGGCGGGTTGATCTGGCAATATCTCGCAAACTCTTCCCGTTCGATATCGCCGATACAAGGACGGGCCGTAAAAGAGGGCCGAAGTGGCGATACCTGGGTTTTCCTAGAGAGCCATTCGGCATTACGCCGCGCGTATATTCATAGCCGCAGCGGCAAGAAAAAATTCCAACGATTGATGATTTGTTTCGATAGGTTTTCAGATCGGTTACGACATCCTTGCCGAAATGAGCGGCGAGGGGATTTCGGCATTGCCATGGTCCATGGCCGTAGGGTTGATCTTCCAACTTTGCTGTGATTGTTGGCCTCGGCAGTCCTTCCAAGTACAGCGTTGTCAAAAGATGACGTAACGGTTGTTCAGCATTTCGCTGCTTCCTAAGCATCGAGCAGAGCCAGTTCGACTCCTCACCTGTGAGATCTGCCCCTTCCAAGTGTGGCAGAACAGCGCGAAATCGGGTGCGAAAACCTTCGGTCAATCGCATAACATCAACCTTCGCCTGGGACCTGAACAAACCTGCTCGGCGCGCCAGGTCACAATAGCCTTCCCGTAAATCCTCGAGACTTTTTCCAGCAGGTGGATTCGACAGCGTCTCACTGCTGATCTGCGCGATGGTCGTCAGTGTATCGTGGAGCGTGGTATTGGTTGAGGCTTCATAGGCAGCCAAACCATCGACAGGGCAGGTCATTTGGTCAGCGGGATGATACGCGCAGCGTAGCCTGTCCAATCCCAGGTCAGACATGCATAGCGGACGTCGATGCGTCGGACACACGAGAACGCCGGGTAGTTGATGGACTCGATGCCAATAATACTCCCCGTATTGCGAGAAGGCTTCCTGGTTGCAATCCACGCAATACCGTGCCGTCGGGGGGCGGATCACCGGGGAAGCGACTAGTCCCAATCGAATATGAAGGGCAGCTGCGTTTCCAGTCATAGAGGTTCGGATTGATCGCCGCACCGAATCGGAAGCAAACGCTGTGTAGTATGGCTCCAGCGTCAGGTCGGAAATCAAAGTTGCGGCATCAAGCTTCAGAGCGGGGTTCAGTCTGGAAGCTAGAGCTCCAAGCCGACACGGCAAATCCCAGGTTGCAGGGGCAAATCGGTCTCCGAACAACGCATCTGCTGCGGCTTTCGGGCTCGAGACACCTGTATGGCGGGTCCAGCGACCCAAAACACTGTACAGAAGCTCGTCCGGATATCTTTCGGGGAAATAATCGAGAGTAACCGTTGCCACGAGCTGCTACGCAGCGATCGCGTCGCGGGGCGAGCAAGCGATCCCTGCCGCCACTAGCGCCTCATGCATCGTTTTGCCCTCCGGCAGACCGGAAAAAATGTCGCGCAAATCGTTCGGCATTTTTACCCGTTCAGCCACAGGCCGGACCTTTGTTTTGGGAACGACCAGCTTTTCAACTGCAAGAGCGGCTTCTCCAATCGCACGAGCGATCGCCGATACATCGTCCGGTCCCACCCGAGCTAAGATCTCGGCTAAGACGCGATGTACGTGTTGATCCGGAACACCCTGCAACTTCAGCATCTCAACGTAGAAACGCTCTTTTTCGGTACCGCCATCACCAGCACGAGCCCTTACAGCAGCCTCTTCAGCCGCCAAGCGTGACTGGATTTCGGTGATATCAGATCCAACGGCGCTACGGACAACAGAGTGAAAATAGTCATGGAACGGCTTAAGATCCTCAAAGCGGTCGAGCATTCCGATATTTCCGGTTCTTAGGGCGTCGATCATGGGTAAAACCATCGCCATGTCTTCCTTGGCGACCGCTTCAATTACCTCACAGGTGATCATTTCCGGCGTTCCGGTGAGTTCGGAATTGCTGATCACGCGAAGCTGGGCTAGTATGAACAGCTTGATCAGAATATCGACCACGCCCTGGCTGTGATGAAAAAGCGTTGCATCAATATCTGGATCAAACGACGTTGCGCAGCTGGTCCACTGAAACTTCCACATGCTCTTTACAAAGGTATCCCATTCGTGGCTGGGGCGTAGCGGCTCCCAAATTGATGCACCAAGCCCTGATGCGCGCCGAGCTGAGTGAAATGCAGCCTGCGGGATTTCCTTTGCTGCCATCGTTCCGATGGTAACGATGCCCACGCCAATCTTGTTTGCCATCGTTACGAGGAAATTGATTAGCGGCTCGATGCCCTCCTTACTGGAATTGAGGTTCTGAATTTCATCTACAACAAGGACGCCGATGGCATGGAGCCGCACTAAATGTTGTACATCGGCAAGCATCGCATCGACCGTCCGTCGTGCGCTACCATACCGTTGTACAAGCCTGCCATCTTGTTCGAGGCGTTCGTCCAACAGGCGAAAAAATTCGATGCAAAAGCTTTTGCGTGATCCCGTCGATGGACATTCAATCTTCAGCGCCGGAACCTGCACGATCATGTCCCGCGTATCGGTGTGACGGATCGTTAGCGGATAGCTGTGCAGGATACGTTCGATTGTCGCCGACTTTCCCATGCCTGGGCAACCCAAGATCGAAAACCCTGGCATTCTGGGCGCGCGAGGCTCGCCGTTGGCATAGGTGGCAATAAAGCCGTCCCCGCGAATCTCATTGAATTCTGGGTTGCTCAGCGGATCGCGGCCTGCCTCCATGTCATCGGCTGACTGCAGCAGCGATTTGCGGAAGGATAATGTGTCGGGATTTCGACCCCGGTATCCCTGCCGCATCGCCATGTCGAACCGCTCGACCAAATCTAGCTGCTCGTTGAGCGGATCCATATAGTCTAACAGTCGAAGCACTCGGTAGCGCCGATCAACATGCGACAAGGTCCGTTCGTCGTCGGAATGATAGGGAAGACGCCGCAGCAATTGAAATTGCGCGGCTTTGCCAATGCGGGCGGGTAAACGCCGAACGAAAGGGTTGTTGTCTTCCGGATCTACAGCACTCATTTGTCGCTTTGCTCCCGAAGCGTGTCATACGATGGTCGGGCGGCTGCGCCTGACGGTCTGAGAACATGAACTTCCGCAGTCGTCTGGGTCGGCAGCGCCTTCGGGCGGAATTCGCTGGCCTCTTCCTCTCGCCGAACTCCCTTTTCCTGGGCGCGATTACCGCGAATGTTTCGAACTTTCGATGCATCTGAGCTTTTGGACGCGGCCGATCCAGACTTTTCAGCGGCAGCTTTGACCACGGCCTCGTTTTCAGCCACCATTTCTGCCCGACGCAAGTCATCCCGCTGCTTGCTTTCTCGAGACATAGCTTGGGAAACACGCGTGATGGCTTCGGCCTCCCATCCACTGCCGCCCTCAACTTCCCGACTCCTTGACGTAAGCTCTGCGACGTCAAAGCCAAATTCGGTTGAGCTATCGGCTATGTAAATTCGGTTCACGTCACGCTTGTCGAAGCCGACCTCGACCTTCCATCGTTTTCCGGTGGTCCGAGCCTTCCCAAACCAGTCCTCCCGTCGGCTCATCGCTGATTCATAGTATCTACCTTGAAACCGAATCCCCCGGTCGGTGACCGATGCCACGTCGCGAGGGAGAAGCGCGAAGCGCACCCGTTCCGGCGCTGGCCTACGTGGCAGGCCGCCTACTGACGAAATGCCCCAGTTCCACATCTCTATCGGAATTGACCGAACACGGTCTTCGACCATTCCTTTATGTCGGTCAAAGGACGTAAGTTCATGATGATTGTTGAAATACAACACCAGATTCAGGATGATCTGTTCGAAATCATCCAGCGTTAGGACTGCATCAAGACGATAGTCGCGTGCGCCACGCGCCCGGAAGTCTGTATCGACATACCCAGGCGTGTAAGGCTTGAACGCGTGCTGTAAGATACGAAAACGAGATTCGACAGTGCCCTTCCAATCAGCTCGGTAAGCTGCGGCATTTTCGCACGTCACATGAAAAAGCTTCAGTGTCTGAGCGATGCCATTGCCTTCCAATTCGCCCCTGTCGCCGAGCAATATTGATGGTAGATGGTGAGCGGGCCACTCTTCTGGCTCGATTGTTATCCCGCGCGATGCGCAAAACGCCTGCTTGTCTTCAACAGCATTGGCCAACGCCATCATTGCCGCAGCCCAGGATGGGCCTTCTAGACCAACATAAACGCCGACAATTAATCGAGAGAATACATCGATTACGACATAAATGACCGGGCGACCAATGATCTGATTACGGTCAAGGCGCGAGAGGAGATAAACATCTGCAATCGTAGCGTCGATCTCAAATCTTGAACCTGGTCCCCACGCTTCAGCGGACGCGCTTCCGCTCAAGCCACGATTTTTAAGATCAAAGACTCGCGGTGTCTCACGTTGTCGGGCGATTGCGGTAAGATTTTTATCCTTTCTTACCCAATATTTGAATTGTTCTAATGTTGGCCAGCCGGTCTCGGCATATTCTTCGCGTGGGCGAAACTCGATCTGACCGGGGCGAGACCTCTCAGTTGGCTCTGCGAAGAATGTCGAGATGCACCGATTGTATGCGTCGCTCAACGATAGCCGTCGATTGATCGCATATTCACGGTCAATCGAAATTGCGAAAAAACGTCTAATATCCGCTGTGATATTGATGCCCGAGGGGGGAGGTGTCATCCCCTCGGGAACTGGCAGACGCGGCCGTCCCAACTTGGCGCCAGACAGTTTCCTTGGCCTGCCTTTGCCCCCACGCAAGTCCCAACGGGGCAACAACGCGTTAGGCGTCATTCCACAGCGCCAATAATCTTGAAGCAATTTTACGACGGTCGGTCGGGATACATCGTGGTCCAAAATCGCTCTAGCGATGAAGTTTGTTCGTGCTTTCTTCTCAAAACAAAAGGGGGTGTTCTGAACAAACTCTTGGATGATTTCGAACCGCTGATCACGACGAAAACGCCGGCTTTCATCTATGTCACTATCAAGTTCGAAATTTCGGTATTCAGCAAATGGTTCCACGGTCAATCCGCCATCCTCTAAATCATCAAGGATGTGCGATAGTTTCTGAAGCACCGGCCAGGCAGACTCGTTGTCCAAGTCGATCGTCGCGACCATGTCGTTGCCAACGGACGCCCATAGAACTCGACTACGGAGTGGTGGTTCTCCAGCCAAACGGAGAATATCGTGCAGATCGACAAGCGAAGTGTTCACGCGGCGTCTCTCCGCTCATTAATAGCTTGGCGCAGCAGTGGCTTAAATTGAGACACCGGCGCGCGCGGATCGAATTTACCCGGAACTGTCAGTTCCAGTTTTCCAGACGCTATGAGATGTCGCACCACAGTCATTCCATCGCCGGGCAAAAAGTCTCGGCCGTCTTCAAGCTGTCGAATAACGTCGAGGAGCGGTGAGCTTTGCTCGTTCTTGGCCAGCGCTGCCAAAAACTCGTCGCACCGCACGGCCCAATAACTTTCGTCTCCGTCCAAATGTTCGAAATTGTGCCAGCCATGCCCCCAAAGCGAGAGGGCAGTTTGATCGGAGCAGAGGTCGAGCTCGGTAACGAGTATCCACCGCACGCCCTCTTCAACCCAGTACCGTCGCTCAATCTCGAGTTTCTCGACGGTACGATGATTATCCAGACCATCGGCATACTTAACTGAAATGGCGAGCATCTCGTTTCGTCGACCGGCTTTCCAATCGACAACGAAATCGGTCGTCATCACGGTGTCGATACCGCGAAATTGAGGGTGTCGAATGCCTGCTTGGCTGGCTAAGCGCAGCGTTGAGGACTGAGGAAGCGGATACTGCTCCCGAATATCAACGACACTATCGATCCCATCGAGCTCAAGCAGCACCGCGCGCTCGAGGTCGGACAGCAATTCATGTGTCCGTCCTGTGGTTTTCCCTGGCATTCGAGAAGACCGACCGCGCGACGATAGGTCCTGGATGCGCAGCCAAGGGCGATAGTCTTTACCACGACCACTTCCGCGACCTTCCGACCACCATTTTGAAATTCGGTCAGCGGAAATATCGTACTTATGTTTTGCCATTTGCTCCTCGAATGATCGCAACCTCGCTACGGAACCGCGATTTTAGCGAGAGAGTATGGCTGGGTAGGTGGAGATATCGTTAAATGCCTGGATCGGGCCGAAATTTGTCAGTGCTTCACCAGTAAATGCGCAGCTGACAGATAACGAGCTGCGTTATCAGGATACCTTTGCCCATTTGGGTTCTCGCCGACATACCGCTAGAAGCCGCGAACCAGCCGAGAGCAGTTTGACCCGTGGTTCAAAAGTGCGCACAGGAACGGTGCAGACCTTTGCGCTATCTCGATACGCGTTTGCGGGATAAAGCCTGTCAATTATGGACCGTCTACGACTCGCGCCTTCCGGGCTTTGGCTGTTCATTATGACGCTGACGATGTCGTTTGTAACCTTGAGCCTGTCGCCAAACTGCCCTGACCTTTCAGTCGCAACTAGCGTCGCATGCCAAGACCATTCGACGCAGGATCCGTCGAAACCGCTCCGGACTACCTGCATTTCGAAATGCGTAGTCAGTCTGCCTGACATCCGACTTGGCATCACCGAACAAGCCGTCGTTCCGGCACCCGTTCGACGGGCCACCGTTTCGAAGTTGGTCAGCGTCGTCGATGAGCCAATACCGCCGCCGCCGCGCACCCGTGCATCACTCCACTGATGGCATAAATCAAAAATTTCGGAGATTATGATGAATATGATCAAGCTGATCGGGGCCGGCTTCGCCCTTACCCTTTCGACCGCTGCGTTTGCAGCGCAGGGCATGGACTGCTGCAAGGAAATGAAGTCCTGCTGCTGCAAGAAGGACGGGGAGAAACCGGGCTGCTGCGAGAAAATGAAGCAGGAGAAACAGGATGTACCGGGCGATGGGCATGCTGATCACGACATGTCACCCGAGCCAAAGAACTAAGCGCTACCGCGGGAGAGGCGTTCGCGCCTCTCCCGCTTCGTTCGACCGGTTTCGCTCAGTGCCGCGCGAACACCTTCTGTCCCGAAGGTCCGAAGGCGATGACAGTATAACGCTGGGCCTGCATTCCCGGCATTTCCATACCGGGCGACCCCAATGGCATCCCTGCCACCGCAAGACCCTTGATGCCCTTTGGACGCGACGCGAGCGCGCGCTTCATATCGGCGACGGGTACATGGCCTTCGAACGCCATGCCATCGACGATCGCCGTGTGGCAGGAGGCGAGCGAAGCGGGAATGCCGATCCGCGCCTTTAGTGCATCGCGGCGGGGATTATCGACGGTTCGCACGTCGCGCTTAAATGCGACTTCCGCTTGGCGCGCCCATTGCTCGCAGCAACCGCATCCGGGATCGCGATGCATGATGATCGGGTCGGCGGCCATCGCTGTCGCTGGGGTTGCAATTGCAAACGCGATGGCCAATGTACGTACGATCTTCATAAATTTACTCCTTCAGGGCGACTAGCGCGCCAACATCGCTTTCATTTGCGCGATCTCTTCGCGCTGCGATTTAATGATGTCCTGACATAGTGTGACGAGTTCGGGGTCGGATAACGATGCTTGTTCGCACATCAAAATGGCGCCGGAATGGTGAGGGATCATCGACCGCAAAAATTGCGTGTCGCCGATGGTTTCCTGGGTGCGAATCAGCGCGAAACTGCCGAAGAATGCAACCGCTGAGCCAATGAGCAGAAGCGCGTTGAGCCGCTTGGAGGGAAACATGTCGCGCATCGCGATGATCATGAGCACCACCATTGGCGCGACCATCATCAACGTCATGTAGAGCATGTTGAGATTGTTATAGAAGCTCGACAAGCCGTCGATCATCACAAACATCACAAGGTACATGATCACGCCGCTGATGACGGTTTGCAGAACCAAGCTCCGATAAGATCCCTTCATTCGGCTTCTCCCTTGACGGTCAAATTCGAGATCAGAACCAAGCCCTGATCCCGAAGACTAGGCTCGTACTCGATGCACCCTCTCCGGCGGCGCGGGCGAAGTCGGCCGTGCGACCGAATTTGGCTGAGTACGAAATCCCGACATAGGGCGCAAACTCACGCGCGATCTCATACCGCAGGCGCAGATCGAGCTCGGCGTCCGAAAAGCCCGCGCCGATGCCGCTCTCCGGTACGTCCTGGGCCGCCAGATTAAACTCGGCGCGTGGCTGGAGGATCAGCCGTTGGGTAATGCGCTGATCGTAGCTGGCCGCCACGGTTCCGAGCACGTCGCCTTGCGTCGATACAAAGCCATGGGCCTCGACCTCGAACCAGTACGGTGCCAAACCCTCCACGCCAAAAACGGCATAGGATCGGGCCTTTGGTTCGAAATCGTGGCGAACACCGCCCTGCAAATTAAAGTAGGGTCCGATTGCCCTGCTGTAGAGCGCCTGTACCTCGGCGCCTTCAATCGGTTCGCCGAAAGTCCCTTCGCCTTCGGTCTTCACGACCAGTCGGTTGATGTCACCACCGAACCAGCCTTCGCCCTCCCAGCGATAGCCTTCCTTGCCGTCGCGGATCTGGAGTTCGGCGATGTCGATCATCACTTGGCTGAACGTGCCGCCGCCATGTTCGCGTCGCAACTCGGAGCGCGCCACCGACATGGCATCACGTCCCCAGACACGATCCGCATAATTAGGCTCGGGGGCTGCCGGTGCGGGTGCGTCGCCCGCTGGGAGCGCGGTGCCAAGGCTACCCATCGCATCTTCGGTTGGCATTGCCATGTCCTGCATCGCGCCGCCGGGCTTTGGAGCGCCTGCGGCTTGTGGGACGCAATGCCCCATCTCGGCGTGCTCGGGCGGACAGTTGGGGTCTGCGGGGCTGGGTGCCGGATCCTGTGCACCCCCCACCCGCTGCTCGGGATCAGCGCCAGGCTCGCTGGTTTGCGGCGGGGCTGCGGCTTCGGGTTTACAATGGCCCATCGCTGCATGCTCTGCCGGACAGGCTTCCGCAGCCGGGGCAGCCTTCGGCTTGTTTTGTGCCGCGCGGGGTGCAGGTCGCTGGGGCGCCGCTGCTCGTGGTTTAGCGGCCGGTTTCGGCTTTGCGGCTGGTGCCGGTTTGGCAGGCATCTTCATGCCAGGCATGTTCGAATGATCCATCGTCTGCGCGATGGCGGGCGTCGCGAGTGCGATCACAGAGGCGGCGGTGAGGAGCAAGAGCGTCTTCATGCTGCTTCTCCCCCGCGCGGACGAACGGTGACGACCTGCATCATGCCCGCGTGCATGTGATAGAGCATGTGGCAGTGGAACGCCCAGTCGCCAACCGCGTCGGTCGTCACGTCGAACGTGACCGTGCCGCCCGGCTGGACCTGCACGGTATGTTTGCGGGGCGCATATTCGCCGTGGCCGGTGACCAGTTCGAAGAAATGGCCGTGCAGATGGATGGGGTGCCCCATCATCGTGTCGTTCACGAGGGTAACGCGCACGCGCTCGTCCTGCAGGAACGCGATGGGCTCCTTGACCTCGTTAAGCTTTTCGCCGTCGAAGGCCCACATGTAACGCTCCATATTACCGGTGAGGTGGATGCGCATTTCCCGCTCGGGCGCACGTACGTCTGGATTGCGATCGACGGCCATCAGGTCGCGGTAAACCAGCACTTTGTGACCGACATCTTCCAGGCCCTGGCCCGGCTCCCCGGTTCGATCCATCGGCATCGGCGAGATCGTCTGCACGGTCGGGGTCTTCTTGACCTCGGGCGCAACAGAAAAATCGCGCATCGAATGATCCATGCCCGCCATCGCACCGCCCGTCGCACCCTGGGCCGCGCCACTATGGTCCATCCCGGCCATCGATCCGGCATCGCCAGCGGGCGTAGGGGTGCAATGCCCCATCGCGGCATGTTCGGGCGCACAACCGCCATTTGCTGCCGCGGCACCGGTGGCTGCACCGCCCATTGCGCCATGATCCATGCCGGCCATGTCGCCCATCCCCATGTCCTTCATGTCGGCGAGAGGTCGCTTTCGTAAGGGCGGAACCTCCGCCGCCATGCCCTCACGCGGGGCAAGCGTCGCGCGCGCCATGCCCGAACGATCGACACTCTCGCCGACAAGCGTATAGGCGCGATCGTCGGTCGGCTCGACGATGACATCATATGTCTCGGCAACACCGATCTGAAACTCATCGACGGCGACCGGTCGCACGTTCAGGCCATCGGCCTGAACAACCGTCAGTTTCAGGCCCGGAATGCGAACGTTGAAGGTGGTCATCGCCGAGGCGTTGATGAAACGCAGCCGGACGCGCTCCCCGGGAGTGAACAAGCCAGTCCAGTTGTCGCGCGGGCCATGACCGTTGACCAGGAAACTATAGACGGAGCCGGTCACGTCTGACACGTCGGTCGGGTCCATCCGCATCTTGCCCCAATCGAGGCGCTCCTTCGCGGTTTGACCCTCGCCGCGAAGCTGGTCGAGAAGCGTCTGCTTCTGAAAGTTGAAATATCCGCCCTGCTGTTTGAGTTTTTTAAAGATGATATGCGGATGCATTTCGCTGTGATCGGACAATACGATGACATGTTCGCGGTCCGAGCGGATCGGGTCTTCACCCTTTGGATCGATGACGATCGGACCATAATGGCCGAGCTGCTCCTGCAAACCTGAGTGACTGTGATACCAGTACGTGCCAGCTTGCAGAATCGGGAATTCGTAAGTGAAGGTTGTACGTGGCTTGATGCCGGGAAAGCTGATGCCGGGCACACCGTCCATGTGAAACGGCAGGATCAGCCCGTGCCAGTGGATCGAACTGTCCTCATCGAGCGCGTTTTCAACGTGCAACCGGACATTCTGCCCTTCGCGCAGGCGGACCAGCGGGGCGGGAACGGTTCCGTTGATGCCGATCGCATGGCTTTCGCGACCGTCGATCGTCATCATCTGATGTGCGATCTTCAGGCGGATATCCTCGCCGGAGACGGTAGGAAGCGGCCGCACGATGCCTGCGGAAACCGGCTGAGCCCAAGCGGGAAACCAGCTAGCGAGGGCGACCGAGCCTCCGCCCAGGGCAGCGCCGCGCAGTAGGTTGCGACGGTCAAGTGAAAGGGACATGCAAAAAGCTCCGGATGGTTTCAATCTACTACGCACGCCAGCGCGATTACCCTCACCACTTTTCTGGCGACGGACGTCGATAGCCAATGACACTCACTCGGTCCGGCGCGCGCGCCTGATATGGAAAGCGTTCGCAAAGAAGGCACGTACGCGACCGGTGTGGCGTTCCGTATGCCTAGCGAAAACACCGCAGATTGCGATCACTCCTACTAAGGTCGCCACCAATAACCCGATATTCGCGGCAGAAGGCACGAGGCGCTGACCATCGATCATCAGGGCGGCGGCCATCGCGAGCAACGGAAAATGGAGCGCATAAAGCGAGAAGCTCGCTTTTGCGCCATAAGATGCGAGCAGCTTCAGCGAGCGGGGGACTGATATCTCTGTGTTCAGCAAGACGAAAAGAAATCCCGCGAACGTCACGGCGAGAGGCACCTCTTTCCCCACTAAACCGGTCATACGAACAAAAACCAGCATTGCGGCGAGCGCCGCGCCAGTGGCGGCTAACCATGCGCGACCCCTCAGACGCGATGAGGCGCCACATCCATTTGTGCTCGTCACCCAGAATAGAAGGGCACCGGACAGCCAACATGCGAAACCGACAAGCAAACCCGGTGCGGCGAAGGCAAGGCCCAATGTGAGTAGAAAAAGTGACGGACGCCGGGCGCGCACGCTTACCAGCAGCGCCGGAAACCAAATGTAGAACCAGAATTCATAGGCAAGGCTCCACAGCGGTCCATTCGTGCCGTAGGGCCGAACGATAATGTCCTGTAGAAACAGGAGGTTGCCAATCAGCGTCTGCCAGCCGAGGGCCGTGTCGACGTCGGTACGCAAAACATAGGTGTCGGTCGCACCGGCATGGGTGGTCGATTCGAGCACATACAATCCCAATGCATCGAGCGTACCGCCGATCACCAATGTCGGCACCAAAACGATCAACAGTCGCGAAAGCCGATCGACAAGATAGTTCGACCATCGCCAGCCCTGCTCCAACCGGCGGTTGACGCTGCTCGCGATCCAATAGCCGCTGAGAACGAAAAACAGGATGACGCTGGCATGAGCAAATCCGGCGAGGAAATAGCCTGCGGACGCAAACAGCGAGACGCGCTCACCGTAATCCTCGATCAGGAGATACCAGCCATGGGCGAATGCCACAGCGACCGCGAGTATGCACCGCATCGCGTCCATGACGACATATGCGCCTGTTCGCGATGGCTGGCCGCCTCTGCGATCTTCGTCCCCCATGTGACCGATACGCAGCCCCGGCGCATATCCCTCATGAAGGATAAACTTTAAGTGTTTCGTCCCGGTGGCTGATGGTGAATCGTGCACGGCTGAGTTTCACGGATCGCTATGGGCCGGGCTCTAAACGGGAGCACCCGAACACAGACGGGTCCGTGAGGTGGTACACGATAGCGAAGCGAGCGTGAGCACGCTGGCTTAGCGCCACGGCGTCAATCCCCGGGTGATCGCCGAGTGAAAGAGGCGCTCAAGCTTCGGTCGCGCGAATTGTCGCCACAACAAATCATCCGTGGAACTGCGTCTACATCATCCCCACGTGGCATCGTGAGCGAGGGGAAAACAAGCGAGCTGCGTATGGGATGGAGGGAGGCAGCTGAGCTATGTCGGAACGAGTTGTAATATTTGGGGCAGCCTTAGCTTTCCTCATGCTCGCAGCGCCCATTGCGGCGCACGAAAACCATGAAGCACTCGGCGCGGGACCTGGTCCGGTCACCCAGCAAGGTTTGGCCACTACGGTCCCGGCGGAAGCGGTCGGGATTCACGACAATATGACGGCCGCACATGGCGCGGCGATGGACGATCATGCCGCCGCGAACGGGAGTTTCGGACAGCGTTTGATCAGTTGGCTGGGCCGGATGCACTCGCTCCTTGTCCATTTCCCGATCGCAATGTTCCTTGGGGCCGTCGGCGTTGAGCTATTCGGCTTGTGGAAAGGTCGCCGCGATTATCGACGGATTGCGCATGTGATGCTCATTGTCGGCGCGGTCGGAGCGGTGGCGGCCGCGTCTCTGGGATGGTTTGCCGGTGGCCTTTACCTTAGCGACCGCAACCCGATTTTAACCGCACATCGTTGGCTCGGCACTGCGATCGCGATCGTGGGTTTAGTGCTGCTCTATTTATCGATTACGGCGCAACGGGCGACTGACGCGCCGCGGAGGCTGTACTGGATCTTACTTGGAGTGATGACATTTGCCATCGCCATTCAAGGATGGCTTGGTGGAACCTTCATGCATGGCGGCATCAATCACCTGGCTTTTTAGCGTTATGGCTTTACTTAGAATTGTCGTGCCAAGGGATTTGATCGGTGCCCGCTTGGATCAGGTCGATCGCCTTCGTCGCAAGCGAGCTTCGAACCTGAAAGATGCTGGAGTTGCCGGGCGGAGCCAAGCAGCAGTTTCGAGTGGTTGCGCTGCATACGGCCGACGTAACGTCGATCTACCAGAATTGATAATGGCCACTAGAGGGGGGAAGCGAATGATTAAGCTCAACACGATGATGGTCGCTGCCATGGCGGTCATACCTACCGCAGCGCTCGGCCAGGAAGCGAGCCCCGCAAGTGAGCGGCAGGCCGTCGAAGCTGTGCTCAGTCAGTATAAGACGGCGATCGAGAGGCTGGATGCGAACGGCACGGAGGAACTCTTCACGACAGACTCGCAGATATTCGAGACCGGTGGTTCCGAAGGAAGCTACACCAATTACCTTTCCCATCACTTGGGTCCGGAACTGGGTCATTTCAGGTCGTTTAAATTCTCCGATTACAAGGTCGATGTGCGCTTCGAAGGCCCGGTCGCGCTCGCCACTGAAACCTATCGCTATCGGATCGAACCGAAATCTGGCGAAGCCGCCGAGCGGCTTGGCGTCGCGACCAGCGTTCTGAAAAAATTTGACGGCCGCTGGCGAATTATCAGCATGCACAACTCCGCGCGACGGCCGAAAGGCAGCTAACGGATTACGCCTGACTCCAATGATAGGGTTCCGTCAAATTCATTGGCAACCTGCGCAACGGCGAAGGAAATTGTTAGTCCAGCGTTAAGGCGGTCCCATGATTCACCATAATCACGAACTAAATACCCCAAGCCGTTACCTAGCGCCGGAACCTCAGGCCAGGATTGCCGTCAGCTTCTGCCGTGCGCGATAGAGGCGCGTCTCGACCGCCTTCTCGCTCACGCCCAATATTTGGGCCGTTTCGGCTTGGGTCAATCCCTCAACCGTGCGCAAGATCAGCGTTTCTCGCAGATTGGCAGGCAGTTTCGCAAGAGCCCTCGAAAGGTTGGTCAATTCCTGTCGGTCTGACGTCTGGGTCTCGGCAGATGGGGTCTCATCGACGGCATCAAGCACATGCTCAAGCGGTAGAAACATCGAGATGAATCGCCGCGCAGCCTTGCGGCGGCGCCAGTCCCGTGCCTTATTGATGGCAATGCGCGAAAGCCAGGCGCTCAGGGGGCGTGCAGCGTCGTAATTTGCCAATGCCTGATGTGCGGCCACGAAGGTTTCCTGGACCACATCCAGTGCCTCATCCTCGTCGCCGACGATCCGGGCAACCAGCCGGTGAAGTCCGCCCTTGTAGCGCCGCACGAGTTCAGCAAAGGCGACTTGTCGCCCTGCCAGCGAAAGGGCGACAAGCTGGCCGTCCGGTTGGTCGGCAAGAACTTCGGTCACCGAACGTCTTCGGTCAGCGCCTTCGTGACGGCAGCGTCGAACTTTGCCGCCTGATCGGGCCGGAGAAGTGCGCGCATTGCAAAGACATGGACGAGCGTTTCTTTTTGCAGCTCGCCCATGGTCCGGTGCGAAGCGTCGATCGCTGCCGCAACGCGCGGACCATTGCCGTGTTCAGCCGCGATCGCTTCGGCAAGCATGGCGTTCTCGGCGCGCATTTCGGCTTCGAGTGCCCGCCGGCGAACCGCGAACGCTTCTTCGAGTTCGTGCAAGCGGCGCTCCTGATCGGCGTCGAGGTTCATCTGTTCATGTAGAACGGCGTGAAGCTCGGTTCCGGGATGAGGCTCGGGTTCAACCAATTGTCGACCGACGATCACACCAGCCATCGCTGCCAAAAAAGCAAGCAACGCGACAAGCAGGAACCGACGTGACCTCATCGCGCTTCGCCCAACAGCGTCGACGGTGCCAGTGCGCTTGGCGTACCGAAGGGTGCCAGACTTGGTGCGGCGTTGGCTTTAGTGGAAGGAACGACATTGCTGAACACGCCAAGCGCAAGCGCGAGCGTGACCGCCGTCAGGGTCATGCCAGTCCCGACCGTCGTCGCCGGCTGGTTCTCGATTGCGCGCAGAACGCGATCCTCCAGTCCGACAAGGCCGTTATGCGATGGTTGCCGCCTCATTGCGGCAAGCGCTTCGTCGATATCAGTATGCATGGCAGGTCTCACTTGTTGCCTTACTCCCTTTACGCATCGCGCGAGGTTGCCCCTCAATTTCCAAATGAGGGATGTGTGCGCGGGATGCGTATAGAATGCGACATCCCACAGGAGATCGAGATGAAATTCAATCCGACCGCCGCTGTCATCGCCACCTTGGCGACGCTGCTGACCCCAACCGCCGCTTTCGCGCATCCCAAGCTGGTCAGCGCCACCCCCGCGGCCAATGCCACCGTGGCACGCACCAACGTCGTTCGACTAAACTTCAGCGAACGACTGATGCCCAAGCTTTCAAACGCTACGCTCACAATGACGGGTATGCCGGGGATGGCCAATCATCCCGACATGAAGATGACGGGCATAACCAGCGCGATCTCTGCCGATGGCAAGTCGATCGTGCTGACATCGGCCAAGCCATTGCCAGCCGGGGCTTACCGCGCTGACTGGGTCGTCGTCGGTGCCGACACGCACCGGATCACCGGCAAACATAATTTCAGCATCCGTTGATGATGGGCGAGTGGGCGGCGATCGGTCTGCGCTTCGCCGCCTATGCCGATCTTTTGCTGCTGGCGGGGTTAGCGCTGGGCGGAGGACTGGGTCGATATGCACCGGTCGTCGATCGGCGCATCATGGCTTGGTTGGCTGCGCTTGGCGCAATCATCACCATCGCCCAATTTGGGGCGACCGCGCTGGCAATGACGGGCAACGACATGGCCGCGCTCGACCGCGATATGGTCAGGTTTCTCGCGCTGGAAACGCCGATGGGCGTGTCACATCTCGTGCGGGTCGCAGTGTTGGGCCTGTTGATGATTTCGGCCATCGTTCGGATGCCACGAGCCTTGAGCGGTCTGCTCGCGGTCATCGCGCTCGCGTCGCTAGCATGGAACGGGCATGCGGGGGCATCGGAATCCACCCTCGGTCTCGCGCATCGCGCCAGCGATGTCGTTCACCTCGTGGCGGCATCGCTGTGGATCGCAGCGCTGGTAATGTTCGCACGCATCCTGCTGTTGAATTGCCGAACGCCCGAAGGGCTCGCGTCGGCGCTTGCCACACTCGATCGATTTTCGGGCATCGGCGGAATCGTGGTGGGCGCGATCGTGGTCACGGGCATAGTCAATCTGCTGGCGATTGTCGGATTTGAGGGATTTTTTGCATCATTCGGCACCGATTACGGCCAATTGTTGTTACTGAAAATCGCTCTTTTCGGCGGGATGGTGGGGCTGGCGGCGCTCAATCGCTGGCGATTTGTCCCCGGTGCCCGAGCGATGGTCGGGGCAAAAACGCAGGAAGTCGCCGTGCGGCTTCTGCGGGTAGCCGTCCTGACGGAAACCCTGCTTGGCGTGCTCGTCCTCGCGGCGGTCGCGATCCTTGGCACAATGTCTCCGGTTGGCTGAAAACGCACCCGAACGTTCGTCGCGTGCGTTCTGTGTTCGACCCTTAAAGAAGGAAACTATGACGGCTCGACCCTCAATCCTGCTATCGCTTATCGCAGCGCTATTCGTGACGGCCTGTTCGGGCGAGCGTGGTGACGCGAGCGCAGGCAATTCTGCGATGGCGATGCCGGAAAACGGGATGATGACGATGGGAATGACTCCCGCTCCAGGCGATTCGCCCGCCACCCAAGGATATAAGCAGTCGATGAACGACATGATGGCGAATATGCCCGCGTTCACCGGCGAACCGGACGAAGACTTTATGCGCCAAATGAAGGTGCATCACGGCTCCGCCATCGCGATGGCGCAAACCGAGCTTGAACACGGCACCGATCCTGAAGCGCGCGAATTGGCGGAAAAGATAATCGGTGAGCAACGTGCCGAAATCGCCCAGATCGACGCATGGTTGGCCGCTCGGAGTGAGACGCCTTGACCCTGACATGATGTCAGACCGTATCTGAGGCGTCATGGAGGACGACTCGATGACCCATTCCGACCACAACGGCCATTCGGGACACGATTGCTGCAAGATGGAGGATGCCGCTACCTCCACGCCGTTGGTAACCGATCCCGTATGCGGGATGACCGTCGATCCCACTAAAACGGTCCATCATGCGGCGCATGATGGCAGTGATTATCATTTCTGCAGCGCCGGATGCCGCACCAAATTCGTCGCCGATCCCGAGACTTACCTCGGCGATGCGCCGCGTCCCGAACCCAAGGCCACGCCCGGCGCAATCTGGACGTGCCCGATGCACCCCGAAATCCGGCAGGAGGGTGCGGGCACTTGTCCAATCTGTGGAATGGCGCTCGAGCCGGAGGAGCCATCGCTCGACGACGCACCCAACCCCGAACTGGTCGATTTCACCCGGCGCTTCTGGGTGTCGGCGGTCCTCGCGGTGCCGCTGTTGATCGTGTCGATGATCGCCGAGATGCTGGGACTTCAAATTGTTAGCTCGACCGCATCGCCTTGGGTTCAACTAGCGCTGACCGCGCCGATCGTGCTGTGGGCGGGCAAGCCCTTCTTCGAACGCGGCTGGGCTTCGATCCGGACGCGCCATCTCAACATGTTTACGCTGATCGCGATCGGCGTCGGTGCCGCCTTCCTTTACAGTCTTGTCGCGACGTTTGCGCCGGGCCTCTTTCCGCCGACCTTCCGAATGCACGGTGGGATGGTGCCGGTCTATTACGAGGCGGCGGGCGTGGTCGTGACGCTCGTGCTGCTTGGGCAAGTGCTGGAATTGCGTGCGCGCGCCGCAACCGGTCGAGCCATCCGTGCTCTGATGGACCTCGCACCCAAGACCGCGCGGCGGGTCGGTGCCGATGGATCGGACGAAGAAGTGCCGCTGGGGGAAGTGGTTGGCGGCGACCGGCTGCGTATCCGGCCGGGCGACGCGATCCCCGTCGACGGCGTTGTGGTCGAAGGTCGCTCAACGGTTGATGAATCGATGCTAACCGGCGAACCTGTGCCGGTAGGCAAGACCGTGGACGATGCGCTCACCGGCGGCACCGTCAATGGAACGGGTAGCATGATCATGGAGGCACGCGCCGTCGGGTCAGACACGATGCTGGCCCGGATCGTGCGGATGGTCGCCGAAGCGCAACGCAGCCGCGCGCCGATCCAGGCGGTGGCAGATCGCATTTCTGGCTGGTTCGTGCCGCTGGTCGTGGCGATTGCGCTTGGCGCATTCATCGTCTGGAACTTCGTCGGTCCCGAACCACGCTTCGGCCATGCGTTGCTGAACGCGATCGCGGTTTTAATCATCGCCTGTCCGTGCGCGCTTGGCCTGGCTACACCCATGTCGATCATGGTCGGGACCGGTCGTGGTGCGCACGCCGGCGTGCTCATCAAGAATGCCGAAGCGCTTCAAGCGTTCGAAAAAGTCGATACGCTCGTAATCGACAAGACCGGCACGATCACTCAGGGCAAACCGAAACTCGTCGCCATCGAACCGCTCGGGGAATTTGATGTGGACACGCTCCTGGCGCTTGCCGCCGCGGTCGAGGGACAGTCCGAGCATCCACTTGCGCACGCGATCGTCACCGCGGCGGAGGAACGCGAACTGGCGATCGGTCGGGTGGAGAATTTCGAGTCCCAGACGGGTCTTGGCGTCAGTGCTGCGGTAGATGGCAGAATGGTGGTCATTGGTAATGCCGCCCAGCTTCGGCGTGTTGGCGCCGATCCGACGGCGCTCGAAGCCGCGGCTTCTCCGCATCGTGAAGCGGGCGCGGGCGTGATGTTCATTGCTGTCGATGGCGCGCCCGCCGGTCTGCTCGCTGTTGCCGATCCGATCCGGGACAATGCACGCGAGGCGCTGGAGGCGTTGCGCGCCGAAGGCTTGAAGATCGTGATGCTCACCGGCGATAACCAGGCGACCGCCGAAGCGGTGGCTCGCGCAGTCGGCGGCCTTGATGAGGTTCGTGCCGACCTGCGACCCGAAGACAAGGCCAAGATCGTGGGCGAGCTCAAGACCGCCGGTGCCCGCGTGGCGATGGCTGGCGACGGGATCAACGACGCGCCCGCGCTCGCTGCCGCGGACGTCGGGCTTGCCATGGGCACGGGAACTGACGTCGCCATCGAAAGCGCCGGCATGACCCTCACGAGCGGTGACCTCTCGGCCATTGTGCGGGCACGCAAGCTTGCTGTCGCGACAATGGGCAACGTGCGCCAGAACCTGTTTTTCTCTTTTCTGTTCAACGGGATCGGCGTGCCGATCGCAGCGGGTGTGCTCTATCCGCCGTTCGGCATCCTGATGTCACCGATGTTCGCAGGGGCAGCGATGGCGCTCTCGTCGTTCACCGTCGTCGCCAACGCGCTGCGTCTCAACCGGGTCAAGCTGTGAACATCGGCGAGGCCTCACGCGCAAGCGGCGTGTCGCAACGGATGATACGACACTATGAGGCAATAGGCCTGATCCCCGCACCGCAAAGGCGCGACAGTGGTTATCGCGATTATTCCAGGGCTGACCTTCACCGATTGCGATTCATCGCCAATGCCCGCAATCTTGGCTTCCCGATCGGCGAGATCGCCAGTCTGCTCGACTTGTGGGCCAACGACCGCCGAGAAAGCGCCGAGGTGAAGGCGTTGGCACTTGCCCGCGCTGACGAGCTCGGACGCAAGGCACGGGCGCTCTGCGCGATGCAGGCCACGCTGCTCCACCTCGCTGAACGCTGCACTGGAGACATTCGACCCGACTGCCCGATACTGGATGGGCTTGCTGATCGCTAAGCCGGGCGAGCGGGCCGGTTTGTGCCGAGTTACTTCACATCCGCGGAAGACCAGTGGATATGAACGATCTGCCACGCATCGCCCGTCCGACGGAGCACCATCGTTTCGGTCGACATGCTATTGATCGCTCGATCCCTGTACGTGCCACTCGTCTTCGCTTCGGAGGCGATCCACGCCATGTTGCCGGCGGCATGACCCGCCCGGCGCGTCACCGAGCGTTTTGTGGCCTTGGCGAACGCAGCGTCCGCGGACAGATGATGCGAGGCGTATTCGGCCTTGTCGCGCTCGGCTCGCCCGCCTTCATAGACCAGCGCGTCGGGGGCAAGCGATGCCAGCGCCGCCGCCTTGTCACCCGACTGCAAAGCCTGGTGGAAGGCATCGACGACCGTCGCTGCCTCGCGCACTTCGGGTTCGAGTTGGGCGGAAGCTGCCGATGCCGGGGGATGAAGCTGGGCCGCCGCGGGGGCCGTGGAAATCGCGACGACAGCCGCCGCCGAAATAATGAGACCAAAGCGCATCGAATATCCCCTCATGCCAAGCCGTGTTTCGGCTCTTCAGCGTACATTACGCAAGCGAGCCGCCATCCCCTCACGACGATCGCGATATTGCTAGGTATGGGAGCGGGATCGATCATCGGTCGCGCATCGCGCGATAAGGATGAAACGAAACCGAGTACCGCCATCGTGACGAAGACATAGCGCACGCTTTTGGCAATGGTGACGATCGCGATGAAGCGCCCGCACGGCGACGATCGGAACCCACGACAGAAACAGGATCCACGATCCCCACTTTTCAAACCATTGCTCGGCGCGGTCGAGCGCGCGTGCCGACACCGGAAACCACTTGGCATCGCGATGCGCCGAAAGGAAGCGACCGCTCGCCCAGTTGACGGCCGATCCCAAAACATTGCCGATCGTCGCTACGATCAGCAATACCGCCAGGTCGTTACGGCCAGCCGCGATCATCGCGGCGAGCACCAGTTCTGATTGGGCGGGTAGCAGGTTCGCGGCGACAAATGCCGCGACGAACAGTCCGGCATAGCCGATCAGTATCATGTCGATCGCGAAGCTCCCCGCCAGACCATCAAACTACGCGCTTGATCGCGGTGCAGGCACCGTCGGTGCGGAGCGTCATGGGTACCGGTGCGCCCGACCGATTCCGCCAGAACCAGCCATGGCTGTCGTCGAACGTCGCGACCAACGTGCCTTGTTCGCCGATCGACTCGCGTCCCTTGTCATAGCCGTGAAACGAAATAACTGGTTCGTTTTCAGATAGATGCGGAGCTCGCACCTGGTTTTCTCATAAATGCCCATCCGTGCATATCTTGCACGCTTGACCGTCGGCAGCGCGACCGTCACGACCAGTAATGCCGAGCAGACGAACCCAACCGCGGTTCCGGCAAAGCCGGACGACCATGCGCCGAAATTGCGCAACAAATGTACGCCGTCGAAGGGGTGATCGGTAGCGCAAAGCGCGCTTTGACCAGGATCATATCGACCATTGCTTGACGCCAGGCAACGAGAATGACGCGGTGTCAGTGGTCGAAGATTTTCGGCGGATCGCCAGATATCTCTAGCGGTCGATAAGGTCCGCAGTTGGGCGACGGGCGTTCAACCGTCCCCGCGTCAACCGTCCCGCATCACAGACGAACCGTCACCAAGCGCCTCGATGATCCGGCAGTCGGAAATGCTCCCCCCTTCGCAGCGGTCGAGCCGACGCGTCAATTCGCTGCGGAGCGCCTGCAAATCGGCGATCTTGCGGTCGATTTCAGTGATGTGCGTGGCGGTGATCGCATCCACCGCCGCACAGGGCGCGGCCGCATCATCCGCCAGGCCGAGCAACGTGCGCACCTGATCGAGCGTGAACCCTAGATCACGCGAGCGCTTGACGAACGACAGGCGGTCGAGATGCGTCTGATCGTAGATGCGATAGTTTGCGTCGGTCCGCGCCGCTCGCGGCAATACGCCTTCGGCTTCGTAAAACCGGATCGTCTCGACCTTGACCCCGGTCGAGCGCGCCAATTCGCCGATCTTCATATCGCGATCCAATCTCCGACAATTGCCGCTTGACCCTATAGCGACATGAGGGTGCACAGGTCCAATCCTGTCGATGCGAATCGGACTGGACCCATGGCTGACGATTGCTGTTCGAAGAAAGGCGAAACCCTGACCGCACTGGCGGCGAAGGGCGATCAGCGTCGCGTTCTCGTCACCGTATTGTTCGTGAATCTGGCGATGTTCTTCGTCGAGTTCACAGGCGGGGTGATCGCGGGTTCGTCGGCATTGATGGCGGACTCGATCGACATGCTGGGCGATGCGTTCATCTATGGGCTCAGCCTGTACGCGCTGCATCGCGGTGCTCGTTGGGAAGCGGGCGCGGCGATCGCCAAGGGCGCGATCATTCTCGCATTCGGCGTGGTCGTCATCGCTCAGATCGCCGACAAGATCGTCAGCGGCGTACCGCCGTCGAGCGGATTGATGCTGGGCGTCGGTGCGCTCGCGCTCGCCGCCAACCTGTTCTGCCTTGCCCTGCTATGGCGGTTCCGCACGCTCAACATCAACATGTCGAGTACCTTCGAATGTTCGCGCAACGACGTGGTGTCGAACGTCGGGGTATTGGTGGCGGCAGCGCTGGTCGGAGTCACCCGATCGGTCTGGCCCGATATTGCGATTGCCATGGTCATCGCCGTCATCTTCCTGCGCTCCGCCATCGGCGTATTGCGTGAGGCGGTTCCTGCCTGGCGTGATGCGAAGGCGGCCGGACCGGGATTAACGCCATGACAATCGCACGGCACTCGCGTAAGGGCGGTCCCATGCTGCGTTGGAGCTTCTTGCTGCTGTTGGGCATCCTGGCGGTGTCGCTGGTAGCGACGTCGACCGTTCACGCACGCGAATTTCCTGGCATGGCGACGATCGAGTGCAGCGGCGTTGCCGACAAGTCTGCCGACGAGAGCGCGGCTCTCGACATGGCAGGCGACGCGGACGAAGCGCCGGCAGGCAAATCACCTCCCCCTCAGCACGCCACTTGCCACGCCCCGGCAACGTCATTGCCAGAGTTCACGGCGTCGTCGCCTTTGTTCGTCGCGCCGACGCGCGACCGGCTGGTGCGTGTCGCGACCCGGTTGCCGCTGGACCTGATCCGCCTGGATATCCGGCCTCCTATCGCCTGACAGATCGAAGCCGCTCGTCTGTTGAAGACGGGCTGATTTGACTCGTCAGGATCAAGCAAAATGAAAAGATTCGTCGCAGCCTTGCTGGCTGCCGCGTCCTGCGCATCGATCGCACAGGCGCAAACGGTACCCGATACGCCGCCTGGGGTATCGAGCACCGCCCCCATGCTGACGCTCGACCGCGCAATCGCGGTTGCGGAAGGCGCTTCGCCCACGATCGACGTGGCCGAATCGGAAAGCCGGATCGCAGCCGCTGGGCGGACCATCGCTGGCCTCCGTCCCAACCCATCGGTGTCGGTCGAGACGGAGAATGTGTTCGGCACTGGCCCCTATGCCGGTGTCCAGGCACTGGAGACGACCGGCAGCTTGTCGTTGCCGATCGAACTAGGGGGCAAGCGTTCAGCTCGCATTGCGGTCGCGGATGCGCAAAGCACGCGCGCCGCGGTTCAGTCGGCGATTCTGCGTGCCGATCTCCGGCTGGAGGTTACCGAAACCTATGTCGAGACGATCGCCGCGGAACGGCGGCTCGTCACCGCGCGCGATCAGGCGCGTATCGCGGGCGAGGCGTTGCGTGGTGCCGATGTTCGGGTCCGCGCGGGACGTGCATCGCCGATCGAGGTGCAACGCGCCGACGTGGTGCGCGTCAACGCCGATGCCGAGTTGGAACGTGCCGAGCGTCAGGTGGAGGTTTCGCGCTTCCGCCTAGCGCAGCGCATCGGCCAGCCGGTAACGGCGCCGCTCGACCAAGCCTGGTTCGACCGGGTGTCGGGCGGGATCGGGCCGCTGGCGCGGATTGGTGGTGGCGGCACGCTCGCGCTTGCCGCTGCCGACGCCGATCTGGCGACCGCCGATGCGCGGGTTCGGCTCGCACGCTCACAGCGGCTGCCGGACCTTTCGGTAAGCGCAGGCGCGCGGCGTTTCGAGAATGGCGATGCGGCGTTCCTGTTCAGCCTGTCGGTGCCACTGCCGGTGTTCAACAACGGACGCGCGGCGATTCAACAGGCAGGTGCCGAGCGGAGCCGTACCGAGGCGCAACGGCGGGTGACCGTGATCGAAGTCGAAGACGCGATCGCTCGCGCGCAGGCGGAGACGGCCAATGCCGCCACTACCGCCGCAGCGGCGAATGGCCCCGCATTGGCGGCGGCACAGGAAGCCGCTCGCATCGCCCGTATCGGTTATCGCGAAGGCAAATTCGGCCAGCTCGATCTGCTCGATGCCGAACGCACGCTCGCCGATACGCGCGCCGATGCGATCGATGCGCTGGCTGCCTATCACAATGCACAGGCGCGATTGCGGCGGCTCACCACGCCCGCGCCGACCTTGGGGGATATTCGATGAATACGATCTGGAAAGCGGCGCTGCCGCTGACGCTTGCCGCGATGCTCGCGGGGTGTGGCTCTACTGGGGCGGATGAAAACGCCGCGACCGAGGCCGAGAATGCCGAAGCCGGCGAAGAAGCCGGTCACAGCGACGAGGAAGGCGCGATCCACCTGACGGCCCAACAGATCCAGACCGCAGGGGTAGAGGTTGTTCGCACGCTGCAAAGCGGCGGCGGTGCGATCACGCTTCCGGCAACGATCGAAGGCGATCCGCAGGCCACGCAAGTCGTGTCGGCCGCGATCGGGGGGCGTGTCGTATCGCTCACTCGCAATCTCGGTCAGTCGATCGGGCGCGGCCAGACGCTGGCCGTGATCGAGAGTCGTGAGGCCGCGCAGCTCAATGCCGAAATCGAAGCCGCTCGAGCGCGGCTGAACTTGGCGCAGAGCAATCTCGGGCGCGAACAGCGGCTATTTGCGGAGCGAGTGTCGCCCGAACAGGATCTAATTGCGGCGCGCACGGCGGCGCAGGAGGCTCGCATCGCGCTGCGTCTCGCACAGCAGCAATTGTCGGCAGCCGGTGCGGGGGGCGGTGCGCTCAACCGCGTCGCCGTCGCCTCGCCGCTGGGCGGCCAGGTCGTCGCCCGCAGCGTCACACTGGGTCAGACGGTCGCCGCGGACGCGGAGCTGTTCCGCGTCGCAAACCTGTCGCAGGTTGCGGTCACGCTGTCGCTGTCGCCGAACGATGCAGGACGCGTGCAGCCGGGCGCAACAATCGAAGTGGTGTCGGGCGATCGTCGCTCGGTTGGCCGTATCGATTTCGTCTCGCCGGTGCTCGACGAGACGACGCGGCTCGTGAACGTCATCGCGGTCATCGACAATCGCAGTGGCCAATGGCGGGTCGGAGAGGCGGTCACCGCCTCGATCCGCCTGCCGGGGACGACCGGCGGCGGCAGCGTGCTGGTGCCACAGCGCGCCATCCAGACGGTCGAGGGTCGCCCCAGCGTCTTCGTGCGCAACGAAGAAGGGTTTCAGGTCGTGTCCGTCACGCTTGGTCAGCCGAGCGGCGACAATGTCGTCGTCACTTCCGGACTGAAGGGCGGCGAGCAGATCGCCGGCACCAACAGCTTCATCCTCAAGGCTGAGCTCGGAAAGGGCGAAGCGGAGCACGGGCACTAAGACCATGATCGATCGCATCGTCACATTTTCCGTCGAGCGTCGCTGGTTCATCCTGCTGATCACGCTCATCGCCGCCGTCATCGGTGCCGTCTCTTTGAGTCGGCTGCCGATCGACGCGGTGCCCGACATCACCAACAATCAGGTTCAAGTGAATATCAGCGCTCCCGCGCTGTCGCCCGAACTGGTCGAAACCCAGGTTGCCTTCCCGATCGAAACGGCGCTTTCGGGCATCCAAGGCCTCGAATACACCCGTTCGCTCAGCCGCAACGGGTTTTCCCAGATCACTGCGGTCTTCGACGATTCCACCGATATCTATTTTGCCCGCCAGCAGGTGGCGGAGCGGTTGCGCACCGCCGAGGAAAACCTGCCCGAAGGCGTGACGCCCACAATGGGGCCAATCGCGACCGGCCTGGGCGAAGTCTATATGTGGACCGTCCATTTCGAACATCGCGAGGAGGATACCCACAAGCCCGGCGAGCCCGGCCTGCAACCCGATGGCAGCTACATCACGCCCGAAGGCGATCGGCTGGTCGGAGAAGCCGATCAGGCGACCTATCTCCGCACGGTCCAGGACTGGATCGTCTCGCCGCTGCTTCGCAACACCGAAGGGCTGGCGGGCGTCGATTCGATCGGCGGCTACGTCAAACAGTTCCAGGTCATTCCCAACGTCCAGCAATTGTCGGCAATCGGCATGAACCTGACCGATCTCGCCACCGCATTGGAGGCGAACAATGTCGGCGTCGGCGCTGGCGTCGTGGATCGCGGTGGCGAGGGGCTGGCGGTGCGCTCGGATTCGCGCATTCGCAACGCGGGCGAGCTGGCGGGAACCGTGATCGCGACGCGCGAAGGCGTACCGATCCGGCTCGATCAGGTGGCTCAAGTCCAGTTAGGTCAGGCGATCCGCTATGGCTCGGCGTCGGAGAACGGTAAGGAAGTCGTCGTCGGCACCGCGATCATGCGGATCGGCGAAAACAGCCGCACGGTGGCCTCCGCGGTCGCCGACCGATTGGTGGAGATCAACGCATCACTGCCGCAAGACGTCACCGTTCAACCGGTGCTCGACCGGACGGCGCTCGTCAATTCGACGATCAAGACCGTCGCCAAGAACCTGTCCGAAGGCGCGCTGCTCGTCATCGTCGTTCTGTTCCTGCTGCTGGGCAATTTCCGCGCGGCGCTGATCGCGGCTTTGGTGATCCCGGTCACCATGCTGATGACCAGTTTCGGCATGTTGCAAGGCGGGGTTTCCGCAAACCTGATGAGCCTCGGCGCGCTCGACTTCGGTCTGATCGTCGACGGTGCGGTCATCATCGTCGAGAATACGTTGAGACGCATCGCCGAGCGGCAACATCATCTCGGACGCAACCTGACGGTGCACGAACGGCTTGAATCGGTCGCTCGCGCGTCGCGCGAGATGATCCGTCCGACCGTGTTCGGCCAGGCGATCATCATCCTAGTCTATGTGCCGATGCTCACACTGACCGGCGTGGAGGGCAAAACCTTCCAGCCGATGGCCCTGACCGTTATTCTCGCGCTGGCCTTTGCGTTCGTCCTGTCGCTGACCTTTGTGCCAGCGATGCTCGCCATCTGGCTTTCGAAGCCGGTGGAGGAGAAGGAAGGACGCATCATGTCCTGGCTCAAGCGCAAGTACGAGCCGAGCCTCGGCAATGCCATGAAGCGTCCCACACTGACGATGGGCATGGGGATAGGCGCATTCCTGGCGGCGATTTTGGCGTTCACGACGCTGGGGCAGGAGTTTCTGCCGCAGCTCGACGAAGGCGACATGACCGTTCAGGTGCTGCGCGTTCCGGGAACCTCCGTCGATCAGAGCCAGGCGATGCAAAGCCAAATCGAGCAGGTGATCGCGAAGATTCCGGAAGTGCGGTTCGTCTTCTCCAAGACGGGTACTGCCGAACTCGCGTCTGACCCGATGCCGCCCAACATCTCCGACACGTTCATCATCATGAGGCCAAGGGCGGAGTGGGAAAACCCCAGCCTTGCCAAGGCCGAACTGGTCGCCAAGGTCGAGGAAGCGATCGAACAGATACCCGGTGCCGCCTACGAAATCAGCCAGCCGATCCAGATGCGGTTCAACGAACTGATCGCGGGCGTTCGGGGCGACATTGCGGTCAAGGTGTTCGGCGACGATTTCGACCAGATGAACGCCACCGCCAACCAGATCGCAGCAATTCTTCGTGAAACCGAAGGTGCGGTCGATGTCCGGGTCGAACAGACCGAAGGGTTGCCCATGCTCGATATCCAACCCCGTCGCGACGCGATGTCGCGGCTGGGCGTCAGCGCGCAGACGGTGCAGGACACCATCGCCGCCGCGATCGGCGGGCGCGATGCCGGCATGATCTTCGAAGGCGACCGGCGCTTTGCCGTCACGATCCGGATGTCGGACGCACAGCGTGCCGACTTCCAGACGCTGGGTCAGGTGCCCGTGCCGCTTCCCCAGGGCGGGTTCGTGCCGCTCGAATCGGTTGCGGACATCAACGTCACCGATGGGCCGAACCAGATCAGTCGAGAGAACGGCAAGCGGCGCGTCGTCGTCCAGGCGAACGTCCGCGGTCGCGACGTGGCGGGCGTGGTGGCGGATGCGGATGCCGCCATCGCCGGGCAGGTTCGCCTGCCTGCGGGGCAGTATCTCGACTGGGGTGGCCAGTTCGAAAATCTGGAGTCCGCAACCCAGCGGCTGATGCTGGTCGTGCCCGCCTGCTTCGCGCTCATCATCCTGTTGCTCTACGGGGCGCTTGGTAGCGTGCGCGATGCGGCGATCGTGTTCACCGGCGTACCACTTGCGCTGGTGGGCGGCGTGCTCGCGCTGGTCCTGCGCGGTATGCCGTTCTCGATATCGGCGGCGGTGGGCTTCATCGCCTTGTCCGGCATCGCGGTGCTCAACGGTCTGGTGATGGTCAGTTCGATCCAGGCGCTGATGGCCGACGGTATGCACCGTGCCGAGGCTGCGTATCAGGGCGCGATGATGCGGCTGAGACCGGTGGTGATGACCGCGCTGGTGGCAAGCCTGGGCTTCGTGCCGATGGCGATCGCGACCGGTGCGGGGGCCGAGGTGCAGAAACCGCTGGCGACGGTGGTGATCGGCGGCCTGATCTCGGCGACGTTGCTGACCTTGTTCCTGCTGCCGACACTCTATGCCCGGTACGGCAGGCACGAAATGGACATGGCCGAAATCGAAGCGGAAGAGCCGGCCAGGGCGCCCCTGGAACCGCGGTTGGCCTGACCGCGCACAGACCCGCCACGACGGCCATCCAACCGACGTGGCGGGTCTCGCAATTTAAGAGAAGGGTGCCGATGACCCAAGATAGAACCGCAAAGCCCGACGAACGCAAAACCCTGTGGATCGTGCTGCTGCTCAATCTGGCGATCGGGGCAGGCTTCCTCAGCGCAGGCGTTATGGGCGATTCGAGCGCGCTGATCGCAAATGGCGTCGACAACCTTTCCGACGCCGCCGTTTATGCGCTTAGCCTGCTGGCGCTCAGCCACGGAATTGTTTGGAAAACGCGTGCGGCAACCGCGTCGGGCGTGATGCTGCTGCTATTTGCGGTGGGCATCCTGATCGATGTCGGACGTCGCTACCTTCAGGGAAGCGAACCGGTCGGCGTCACCATGATGGCAATGTCGGCGGTAGCGGCGGTCGTGAACTACATCTGTCTCCGACTGCTTCAGCGCGTCCGCAAACCCGACGTCAATCTGCGCGCCGCGACGACGTTCAGCTTCAACGATTTCATCTCCAACGGCGGGATCCTGATCGCCGGCATGCTGGTTCTGTGGCTCGGCACCAACTGGCCCGACCTGGTGGTGGGCTTCGCCACGGCCGTGATCGCCACCAAAGGCGGCATCGAGATCCTGCGCGACGCCCGACGGGAACCGCGCGAAAACAAGGAGGAGCCAGCATGACGGAGAAACTTCAGCTCGACATACCGTTGGTTCTGCCAAAGGTGCTCGACGAATCCGGTGCCGGTGTCGGTCGGCTGTCGCCCTGATAGCTGACAATCTATCGCACCTGTCTCTCGCGGTGGACTTAAGCAGACGCTCGAGAGCGATCATTCGTCAGAACGTGATCGTGAGTTTGGGGGCGTCGCCTTTCTGGTTTCCGCGACGATCCTGCGGCTCGGCATCGGACCGACGGTCGCGATGCACGAAGGCTCGACCCTGCTGGTAGTGTTCAACGTGCTCAGCCTGTTGGGGTACCGGACACAATAAATTCCACTGTTCGGATTGCAGCAAACTCGATGACCCAGCTCGGAATGAGATTTCAGTATCCTGAACAACTAAAGCTTGAACGCTTTCAGGGTTTCAAACTTCTGGTCATCGCGTACCTCCGCCTCCAGCAGCAGAAGCCACTGATCCGAAAATGTATAGTCGCCATGGGTAGCGTGGTAGATGCAATAGTCCCGGTTAGTGTTTTCAGGCTGGGCGGCGCCGTTTCGTGGACGTGCTTCGAATTTCCGCCACGCTTGTGTGTGGTTGTGCTGGGTAAACTTCTTGCCCGTCCGCTCCGCTACCTTTTTCACCACATCTCCCGGTCGATGGGGATAAAGATGGTCCGCCAGTTTGTGCTGGACTAGGACATTTCTGATGTCCTTGCCTTCGGCGGAATGAGGCTGAACGAATTGAAAGTGGGCGCGCGTTTTGGTGACAGCATCAAGCGTGTACACAACGCGAAATTGGAACTCCAGATCCGCAATTTGGGCTTCGGTCATGCCTTCTCGCAACCGAGCATCGATGGCGTCGATCGCGGCAGGGATCTCATATCGGTTCAGCGTGGTGACCTGGTCGAAATTGAGCTTCGCAAATTGCAACGCGAATGAAAGATCGTGCGACAGGGTCAGCGCTGCGCCAAATAGATCGCACATGGCCTTATCGAAATTTAAGCAGCAAGCCTGAAACAGGCCCAGCCATTTGGAATCGCCTCTTCCAAGCAGTTTGTGCTCGACATCATCTCGAAGAATTTTGAGCGATCGCAGGTTGTCTTTCATCCCCTTTGAAATCGGGCAATCATGTCGTTCGAGGATCTGACTTAATAGCAGCGAGCGCCCGTCACGGCCGACGACTTTGACGCCCTTTCTTTCGTAATGTTCGTGTAGAAGATACGTCCAGGCAACGTTCGCCAGCATGGTAAACACTTCGGTCTTAAAGCGCATAGCTGGACTATTGAACACCTGAACGGCGAGGATCATCGCCTCACGAGCGCGAATGAGGCGCTCATGATCATACAGGTTCAAACCAGTTTTCTGGTCGTATGAGTTCTTTTTTATCTTAAAGAACTCCACCTCGTCGTCCGAGGCGGCGGTGATCAAGTGGTCGTTTTTGGTTTCGGTTATCCGGCCACTGTTGATCGTCGCCTCGCGCCCCGTATTGATGAGCGCTTGAATGTCCTGATTCCGCCATCCCTTGCCGAGCAGCGCTTTAACGATTGGCTTTTCCTCGGCAGTCAAAGCGCCTTCACGATTACGCCCCGCCATAGATTAACTGTCCTCCTGCGCAGCACCGATATGGACCGCGCCTGTTCCGACGACCGGGGCCTTTAGGCCAAACGACCTCACTATGTCTGTTCCATGCCGTCCTAGTGGTATGGCTTTGAGTTCGAGTGCCTCCGCGATCCAGCAAAGGGTCGCTATCATGGCTCCGGCATCACGCCACATCAGCGTCTCATAGTTTTTATAGCAGGCGGCCAAACGGGTCGGGTCGGCAAAGAGCTGTATTGTTGTCCCAGCAGTGGCCCGCGTGAGTGTCGTTACGCTGTTTGCATTTAGGTTAAGCGCCTCGGATGGATCGCATCCGCACCCGCCCAGAACGTGACCTTTATTGTCGTAAATGCCAGCGATCTGCGATGCATCGCATGGTAGAACGAGTAAGTGGATAGATTGAATCCCGCCCGAGGATGGAGCTGTGCGGCTTTCCCATTGGCCAAAGCGCCCATCGAACCGCCTTTCCCGCAATTGGCTGGCATGCCAAAGAACCGAACTCAATTGGTCGCCGGTAATAGATGCGCCAGCCCCGGATCGTCGCCGAGCAATCACGTCGAAGAATTTGACGGACGGCGTGTGGACGGTGGTCGGTAGCGCAACCGGATCGGAAAGCTCGACTTCGTAAGCAGGGCGTGCGCCCGATCGACGAGGCTGCGGCTCTATATCAGTAGGGGTCTTGATAAAGCTCCCCCATCACCTGCTGATGCTTGTAACATCCCCGACAGTTGCCGCAGGCGAGGATCGAGGTATGGCAGCTATGGGCCCACGATAGTAGGCCTCGGTCAATCCCGGAGGTCCGCACGAGCTCCGAGGTGGTCATTCCAAGCGCTGGCGCCGAGACGGTCAGTGCGCCCTCCTGCATCGCCATTAAAGTGTTTAGCGCATCGTAGAAGCGGAGGGTGCCATCTATGTGGGACGCGTCAGTTGCCACCGACCCTAGCATAATCTCGGTTGCGCCAATCGCTATGGCTTTCATACCCGCCAAGGTTGCCAGCAGCTGGTTACGATAGGGCCACCACTCGGACACTGGCGCGTCGCGGAGAGGGGACAGACCAGCCATGTCACCCGATCCAAGCGATGAGCAATCCACTCGAATGATGACGTGATCAATCTCAAGCAAGCTGCATATATGTCGTGACACGTTGACCTCAGCCAGTGCCGCGCGTTGCCCGTAGTCTATTGTCATCGCGACTTGCGGCCGCTTCCAGAACGCTAGGGCGACGGAGTCCACGCCGCCCGACAGCAACAGTGACCTCACCGAAGTTGCCAAACTGCTTGATAAATCGCCGACACAACGTCGGTAACAACGATGCAACCGGACCCAACCGGCATTTTCAGATCTTCGGGACGCATGTTTTGCGCGAGGGCGACAACCGGTATCGTTTTGGCAGTGGCATATCCAATCTCGAAGATCGTTCCCGCATCGGCACCGTTGAGCACCGCTAGGACGGCGTCGCAATCGTCCAGGCCGGCGAGATCCTGTGGCGCGACGAGTTCGGCACTGCCTGGCCCCACATCGTGAAATGGCGAGAAGACCTCGACGCCCATCGCCATTAGTTGATCGCGCAATTCTTCGACGAGCCAGAGTTCGGCGAGGTTGAAGAACGGCGCGGCAATGTAAATACGGCCGGGCCCCGACCTTACCCGTGCTGGCACTAACTCATGAAGGTCCGCTGCGGCCGAGATCGGCAGCGACATCGTTTCACAGTAGCGCGCGGTCGCTCGCGACGCAAAGTCTCCGGCTTCCACAATATCGAGCCCTTCAACTGCCCAAAACTTAGTAAACGCAGCTGAAAACACATCTCCCGAGCCCAGCTTGAAAACGCTGGCGCTGCGATACGCTGGGATAAGGGTCGCGCCAGCAGAGGATGCCACTAGCGCACCGCGACCGCCCATTTTCACAAGTACGATTTGGGCATCGCCGCGCGATAGGAGAACGGATGCTGCCCGCTCGGCATCGACTTCCCCAGTCAGGCAAGTCGCCTCTCGCTGGTTCAATATTAGCGCAAGTTCGTCGGCCTGAGACCCGTTCTCACCAAATGGTCTTGGATCGAACGCCGATTGAGGATCGTAGACCGCGCGTCTCGCTTTGATCCGCGCGGTGCCCTCCAGCATTCCAAATCTCAGCACGATATCGTCGTCGACCACGACCGCTTCTTGCTGAACAATGGCATCGGGTCGCGGCGTGATGCGGGGCACCGCTAGCGTGTGAGTATAGTCGAACCCGATGGCAAACTCGACCTCAGGGCCCTCAATTGCCATTCCATAGATCGATGCAATGTTGGTCAAACCTTCGACCAGAAGACTGCTGCGATAGGTTACCAGGCGAATATTAGGTACCGCCGCGCTCATTGCCGCGGCGGCTCGGCCTGCTGATCCATAGACTTCGCGCCAAGCCGGTTCGATGCAACGTTCGGCGTACACCCCGCCGACCACCGTCGTCATACCGGTTCGATCCGCAATTGAACCGCGCCACCCGAAATATTCAGGACTACTGCCTCGTAGCTGTGGCCCTGATCGATGCAGTCGATCAAATAGAGGTGGCCCAGAAACGTCAGGGAGCCAGCGATCGCGCCTGAGATATCGCGAACCTGTAGAATGGCGCGACCCGTGCTTTTGTCGAGATGGACATACAGGCGGTCATTCACCTTCAGCCCTGAAACAATTCCCGGCTGAGGACTATTCAGTGGCGCAGTGCGGACCGTCAAGCAGGATGGCGTGGGCGTCGGCGACGGCCCAGGATCTGATCCAGAAATTTTAATTCCCCTCTTTTGCCCCTGCGCAAAAGAGATCAGTGCTACGCCATAGTCAACTCAAGAAGGGGTTCGCTTCCAAATGAATTGATCCGTTTCGCTACGTGTCCAGGAGCGACAAACGACTTTATCAGCGACGTTGGCAATTGCCGCATCGTCATCCACATCACCGAATCCAGCAGCGAAGCGCGAGCGCGGATAGCTTTTGCGAAGCCCAGATATGCTGCTTCCATCAGATCGTAATGACGCTCTACCCGCCAACCCGGCTCGAATAGATGAAGCATCTTCGCTGCCCGAATAATATGCACATCCAGTATCGAGACGTTGTCGCTGCCTCGCCAATTTCGGACTATCCACGAAGCGGTTTTTGGTCCGACGCCGGGAAGCTGGGTTAGAGCGTTGCGCAAAGAGCGGTCGTCGATTTCGGCGTCTATTCCGGCGAGCCCGTTGAGTGCTGCCGCAACATATCGCCCTTTCTGCTGAGCAAACCGGTATCGAACCTGCTTGCCGTTGACGTCGAGCGGTTCCCGCAAAAGTGCAACGACGCGATCTTCACTCGTCAGATGACTTGGGTCCGATTGATCTGCGGCGTTCAATCTTCTGTACGCGGCGAGTCCGACCTCCGCTGGTATACCGTAGCCACCTAGGAGACACGCCAGCAGCTCCTCACGAAGGCTCCGGCCAAGTTTATAGTGAGTGGGATGCTCCTCACCCCACATCCAAGCTTGCGACGCCCAGTAAGCAGGTGTGCCAATTTCATCGGCACCGCCCCACTCAAGCAATCCCAATCCAAGCGACGCATCAGCGGGGGGGAGGTTCAGAAATCGCAGTTCGTCGCCGACCATGGCCACTACCCGCTGGTTTGACTGATGGCATAATGAATGCATATATGCATAATACCATGCATTCTTTGGTGTAACAATGACGGACAGGATTAATTCTCTTGAGCACGCGCGGCGGCAGCTGGGTCTCGGGCAGGCCGATCTCGCCAAAATCCTTGGCATGACTCAGGGGCATTACAGCAAGGTCGTACGCCGAAAAGTACCCCTTTCCAGTAAGCTGGAGGACAGCATGCATGTCTGGCTGGATGCCAACGGCGTGGCAAACAACGTTGAAGGGGGCTCGGAATTACGCATGCGTGAGCTTGCGGCGTCCATACGCACACAATGCATAGAGCTTATGCAATTAGCCGATCGCGCGCTTTTCGAGAGGGGATCGGCTGGCCGCTGACCTGGCGTTGGCAAGCGTCGACAAGAAGATCCAACGGTTTCCATCCCTCGAAAATGTCTGGCATGGATGTGTCATCGATGAGCGCGAGGACGCAGAATGGCCACTGATCAAGAATTGCTGCTGGATCTTCTGCAAGCAGCTTGGGGCGTCGATGATGTCGAACTGGAACAGCTACTAGGGCTGTCCAAACAGTGGCTGGCATCACACCGAAATCACGATGTGGCGATCGGCCCCGTTGAATATGCAGGTCTTCAAAAGCTTCTGGGTCTCCATGAGGCTTTGCGGTTGGTCGTGCGACCTGCTGGCTACTCAGAGTGGCTCAGGCGGGCATGGCGAAAAGACTCACCGATTAGCGGACGCACTCCGCTCCAGGTCATGCTGGAAGACGGCGACGACGGCATCGCACTGATCCAGGCGCTATGCCGCTCTAGCTGACCTGACAAAGGTTCAGTGAACTTGTTGCGGCCGCGCTCCGCTAAGCGGTTTTCCTAGTAGGTATAGGCTGTTCGCCGTCGACACGACTTTTCCCATTCCAAGCTTCGACCGACCGTCCTTAAGTGGCGACGTCTGGATCATTCTCCCGTCACGGAAACGGTTCTTCCGGTCGAACCAAACTGTACCGAGCAATGTTATGTATTCCACGCCCTCGGAGGCGACGATGATCACAAACCAGTCGTCAAGACGGGCATCGTAATTGGTTGATGCCCTTAGCGGTGAGCCGCCGTTCACGGCATTTCCCAGAATGTTGGCAATTCGCTCATGCTGGAAAGCGCTGTTCTACGTGGAACTCAAATGGTGCAGCTTGGCGAGCAAACCCTCGATTTTTCAGTGCCGTCAAATAGTCGGCAGTCGCCTCGGAAAGCAGGGAATTGGCTATCGGTTCGCTTGGATCAAATCCTTGCTGGATGATCGCTTCGCTCGCGAACCAGCTTCCGAATTGTACTTCCAGAAGGTGTCGGAACGACTGCGCGCTATCAATCAATCTCGCCGAAAAGATCTGTACATGTTGACCCTGACTTTCTCCAACGATTGTCGCCGTGAAAAGGCATATATCGGATTGAGGTCTCGCTGGTGTGGTCAAAGCTGACACGCAGAAGGTGAGGCCGGCGGTGTCTTCTGGGCTGGGATCCATGTCTAGGGAGAGCGTGTGAACAACAAGCGCACGTCTCACACCCTCAGCACTTCCGCAGACCTCGACTGCAGACCTTCCGTCAAACAGCCGCCGCTTGGTTTTCAGCCACGCAACCGGAGACCCCAAGATTCTGTCGCGAACAAACCGCTCGGCCGTTGCAGCGCCCATCTGGAGCAATCCGTCTGTATGCTCGTCACTCCACGCCATTGTTGGATTGACTTTCAGCGGCCGCATCAACCGCGGCCGGCGACGCGGCGATAGTGGCATCTGATCTCTATCGAGCTGAATTCTTCGCTTCCGTTTCATATGACCCTCGCAATCCATCACGACTAATATACGCGTAAATTGTTTAATTTCCGTATATCATGAAATAGCGAAAAACGGAGGTTGTTGCGCTGTTCGACGGGCCCCGATAGAGCCGTGGGCGTGCAACATAATTTGGCTATAGGGATGCTGGGGGCGCTGGCGCTCGATGCGCGTCTGCGAGTTATTGCTCTTTTGTCAGGCGTGGGTGATGAGGGACTTTCGGCTGGCGAAATTGCGCGGCAACTGGGCCTACAGCAAAATACCCTTTCTGGGCATCTTGCGAAGCTCTCCCGCGCCGGAATCGTAACATCCGAACGCCGCAAGACATCGATCATATATCGTTATGACCGGACCTCGCTGGAGAACCTTGCCTTGTTCTTGACGAACATCTGAGGGTGGTAATGCGTCTCGGCTACTTTCCTGAAATTTATCCAGAAGAATCAGCCTATAGCGTAATCGCAAGATATCATCACCATACAGGCAGCAGGTTTCAGGATTTCACAATTGAAGCTCTGATGGGGGATCCGCACCTCAAAGTGCACGTTGAGCTGCCTTACAGACTTAACACGCTTTCTGAGCGGATTGATGGCCGGCGCAGCGCCGCTGATATCGCGATCAACCATACCTCGCTTCCATACTATGCCGCATTCCGACGAAGGCGCGACAGGCTGCGCGCCTTGGAAGGTATTTACGATCGAGGCGCAGCGGCGATGTTGTTAGGAAGCGTAGGCGCAAAAGACCGACAAAAGGCGACCCTGCATTACTGTATAGAGTGCGAATTAGAAATGCGTGATAGCCACGGCGAAGCATTCTGGCGTCGGGATCATCAAATTCCAACTGTTCTAACTTGCCCCACGCACCGGAAATTTCTACGGGATAGCGGGATTATTCGAAATGGCCGTATCCTAAGCTTCTACCGTCCCGCGCACAAAACGCCGGAGGTGAGGCCGGTATGCGCAGATTTGGAGCTGCTGCCGCAGCTGTTGCGGCTGACGCGGATCAGCTGTGATCTGCTTCAATGGGATAATGAACAATTCACTTTTGAGGTTGGACAACCTAAATTAGACCAGCTGATCCGCAGCAAAGGATATGTGCTTCGGAACCAAAAGTTAGACCTGAAAAATATGGCTATCGATCTTCTGCCGTATTTCCAGAAGCTCTACGATATCTGGCCGCAGCTACGCTATTCCACCGACAAAGCTAGTAGCTGGATATTCAACGTCCACGGACACAGCTATCCTTCTCGCCATCCGCTTTTTCATATCCTGCTACGCGATGCTCTTGAACAACTTCCCGATGGTGTCGGCGAGCCGGTAAGAAGTAAAAGAGACGGTGTGTTCGGCAACGGGCCGTGGTCCTGCGTGAATCCGCTTGCCGGACACTTCGGTCGAAAGGTTGTAAGATCTATCGAACGGTACAATGGGAGTCACCGTGAGGAAGGGGCAATTTTCACCTGCTCGTGCGGTTACATCTATCGCCGAAAGAAGAAGCCAAACGGCGAGATCACTCCGCCTACCCGGATCGCATACGGAAAGCTGCTCGACGAGCTCATCGAGCGCGCCCGCCATGAAGGGTGGACGCTAAATAGGACGGCGAGAGCAGCAAAACTGAACGACAAGACACTGTTTCGGTACTTAGTAATCAACGAAATAGCGCATCCTTGGAGCGCTCGGCGCTTTTCAGCGGTCGAAATTGCGCATTCTCCGGCACCCGTTCGCAAGCCACGCATCAGAAATCGCGCGACCGGAAGAACCGTCGCTTACAGTGCCGAAGAGTTGAAAGAGATCGACGCCGACATTAGCAGACGAATCGATGAAAAGGCGGCTGAAATCCGGCATCGGGCACCGCCCGAGCGAGCTAGTCGATACAGAATATGCCGGGAGATCGGACCAATGCCGCGTCTGGAGGCGAAGCGAATTCCCCGCATAACACAAGCCCTAGATCAATGCGCTGAAGCGACCCCCGACTTTCGCCGTCGGCGCATCGTCAAGATTTTAGACGAACTGGGCGACGGCCCCCGGCCTACGGTGAGCCGATTGGCAAAAATGATCAGTTTTCCGTATCAAGAAGGACATCAGTGGATCATCGATCTGCTGGTCGCCTACGACGCCGAGGGATATTCTCTGCCTATGAATGAAGGCTAACTTTTAAATTGCTGCCTGTGGCGCCGAAGGCAAGTGAAAGGTAACTTCAAATCATAATTGATGCAAGCATCGCACGAGAGGGCGCCTTTATGAAAGCTAACTATTTTTGGTGCACAACCGATCCGACCGCCTCTCGTTCGCCAGTCGATAAGGGAGGAATCGGGATGACCAAGAAGATCTTGCTGCTTGCGGCGGCACCGCTTGCGCTCGCAGGCTGTGCAATGGGAATGGCCGATACCGCCCCGCTCGCGGCGGGACAGGCGGCACCGATCACGGCAGCCGAACGCCAGCAGGGCGCGCAGGCGAATGCCGGGCTGATCGCCGAATTTGGCGGCGCCTATAGCGGACCACAGGCGACTTATGTCGAGCGGATCGGACGGCGCGCGGCGGTGCAATCGGGGCTGTCGTCGGATGCCAACGCGTTCGACGTGACCCTGCTCAACAGCCCGGTGAACAACGCCTTCGCGGTGCCCGGCGGTTATATCTATGCCACGCGCCAGCTCGTCGCGCTGATGAACGACGAAGCCGAACTGGCCGCGGTGCTGGGCCACGAGGTCGCGCATGTCGCGGCCCGCCACAGCCAGCAACGCCAGTCGGTGACCCAGCGCAACACGCTGCTCGGCGCGTTGGGCCAGGCGATCGTCGGCGCGGTCGGCGGCGATTCGGGGCTGGCGGGTCTGCTCGGGCGCGGTATCGGCACCGGCGCGCAACTGGCGACGCTCGGCTATTCGCGCGGGCAGGAAACGCAGTCGGACGATCTGGGCATCCAGTATCTGGTCCGCGCAGGCTATGACCCGGCGGCGCTGTCCACCATGCTCGAAAGTCTGGCCGCGCAGAACAATCTCGACCAGCGGCTGGCGGGCAATGCGCGGACCTTGCCCGGATGGGCGAGCACCCATCCCGATCCCGCCTCGCGCATCCAGCGCGCTGCCAATCAGGCCGCCGCCACCGGCGCGACCGGCACGCGCAACCGCGATGCGTTCCTGACCGCGATCGACGGCATGATGTATGGCGACGATCCGGCGCAGGGCGTGATCGACGGGCGCGATTTCCTGTACCCGACCGGCCGCGTCGCCTTCACCGTGCCTCAGGGTTACACGATGCAGAACAGCGCGCGCGCGGTGACGATCAGCGGGCAGGGCGCGCAGGCGCAGTTCGCGACCGCCAGCTATTCGGGCAATATCGATACCTATGTTCGCAGCGTCTTTTCCGGGCTGACGAGCGGCGGCGCGGCACCCCAGATCGAGGTGCAGCGCACGACGATCAACGGCATCCCGGCGGCCACCGCCACCGTCCGCGCATCAAGCGGACAGACGCCGATCGACGCGACCGTGGTCGCCTATGCGGTCAGCGGCACTCAGGCCTATCATTTCGTGATCGTTACCGCCGCCGGGCAGGGGGCGGGCGCGCTTGCGCCGATGGCGCAGTCGTTCCGGCGGATGACCGCCAGCGAAGCCTCGGCGATCCGCCCGCGCTACGTCCGCGTAGTAACGGTGGGCAGCGGCGACACCGTTCGCAGCCTGGCGCAGCGCATGGCTTATCCCGACAATCAGTTGGAGCGCTTTCTGGTGCTCAACCGGCTCTCGGCCAATGCTAACCTGCGGGCAGGCGAGCGGGTGAAGATCGTCGCCTATTAGGGGCCAAACTCAGTCCGGGCGATCACGTCGATCTCCTGACGGAGTTTGAACCCTAAGCGCCGAGAAGGGCGATCAGCACCGGGTCGCGAGTGGCGCGGGGATTGGCGCGGATGGCGGCTTCCTCGCGTCCGATCGCGCGAAAGATCGCGCTGCTCGCCGAACGCGCGGCGCTGTCGGCGAGCCAGCGATAATCGAAGCCGGTTTGCGCGCCGAGCGCCGCGCTCATGATCTCAAACGCGTCGGATCTGAGGCCGCCCGAAAACTCCGGGAACATCGCCCGAACCAGCGCGCCACCGGTCTGGCGTTCGAGCAGAGTGGTCGCCGCAGTCGGCCCGCCGCGCAGCACCGACACGGCATCCGCAATCGTCATCCGGCGGACCGAATCGAGCACGATCGGCGCGGCGCGATCGGCGGCATCGACCGCGACATCGTTGAGCGCGATGGCGATCTGGCGGCGCACCGCGTTGGTGCGAAGCACGGCGGCGAGCACCGCGCCCGAACGATCACCCTCGAACGTCGGGATTTCGATCCGGGTCAACTGGTCGTCATAAAAGCCGCCCGGCTGGATCAGCCGCTGGAACGCGCGCTGGCTGGACAGGATCATCAGCCGCCGCACGCCTTCGTCGAGCGTATAGCCGCCCATCGGCGTAGCGCACGCGCTGAGCCCCACGATCGGCGCGATCGCTGCAAATCCCATCAATCGGCGTCGATCGAGCCGCACTCCATCCATCTGTCCCATCGTCCTGGTCCCTCATCCGTCGTTGCGCGAAGCCATGCCAAGGCCTCGCTTGACCCGGCGTGAACGATCGTCGGACGGGGGTTGTGCCATCGCCCGGCCCCCCTAAAACAAGCGCAAATCGAAGCAAGGGGATGTGAGGATGAAGCGGTTGAAACTCGCGGTGCTGGCGGGCGCGATGCTGGTGAGCCCGGTGATGGCGCAACAGGCCCCCGCGCCGGAGATTCGCCAGGTCGGCACCGCGCGGCTGGAGAATGTTCCCGAAATCCCCGCCGAGGTGCGCGAGGCGGTGCAACGCTTTCAGAACAGCCGCTCGGCCGAGTTCGAGGACTGGCTGGCCGATGGCACGATGCTGATCCGCACGCGGTTCGGCACGTCGAACCAGCTTCATCATGTCGCCGCACCGGGCGCGAGCCGCCAGCAACTGACCTTCTTCGCCAGCCCGGTTGCGGGTGCGACGGCGATCCCCGGCACCCAGCGCTTCGTGATGACTCGCGACACCGATGGCGACGAGTGGTTCCAGCTTCACGTTCGCGGGCTGACCGGCGCGTCGGTGCAATTGACCGAGCCGGGCACGCGCAATGGGTCGCCGGTGGTCAGCGAAGACGGACGGCTGCTGGTGTGGACCACCGCGACCAAGGGCAGCGCGGCCTATACGCTCAACGCCGCCGATCTGACCGCGGCCCAGCCGACGCCGCGTGCGCTCTACAACTCCGACGGCGCGATCGGCTCGAGCGACTTGTCCGCCGACAAAAGTCGCGTGCTGTTCACCCGCAGCCTGTCGAACCGCGAAAGCCAGATGTTCGTGCTCGACACCGCGACCGGACGGGCGTCGCGAATCGCGCCCGACGCACCGCCCGCGCGCTACGACAGCCCGCGCTTCCTGGCCGACGGCAAGACGATCCTCGCCATTTCCGACCGCGACAGCGATGTGCGCCGCCTGGTCGAGATCGACATCGCGTCGGGGCGCGAGCGCGTGCTGACTCCCGACCTCAAATGGAATGTCGAGGGGTATGATCTGTCCAAGGGCGGGCGTGTGCTTGCCTATGTCGTCAACGAGGACGGCTTTTCGCGCGTCGTCGTGCAGGACCGCATCACCCGCCGCGCACTGCCCCAGCCCGAATTGCCGCGCGGCGTCGTCTCCGCGCTCAAATTCTCGCCCGACGGTCAGACGCTCGCGATCGGCCTGTCGTCGGCGACGTCGGCGGGCGATGTCTGGGCATGGGATGTCGCGGGCGGCGGACTGACGCGCTGGACGACCTCCGAACTCGGCGATCTCGACCCCGCTGACCTTGCTGAGCCCGAACTGATCCGCTTCAAATCCTTCGACGGCCTGTCGGTCCCCGCCTTCGTCTATCGTCCGAAGAACGTTCCCGCGGGACAGCGGACCCCGGTCATCATGGACATTCACGGCGGACCGGAGGCGCAGTCGCTGCCCAGCTGGAATTACGGCGCGCAGTATTTCGCCGACACGCTGGGCGCGACCGTGATCCTGCCCAATGTTCGCGGGTCGGACGGGTACGGCAAACGCTATCTCAACCTCGACAATGCCGAAAAGCGCGAGGATTCGGTGAGGGACATCGGTGCCTTGCTCGACTGGATCGAAACACAGCCGGGCCTCGATGCGTCGAAGGTCGCGGTCTATGGCCAATCCTATGGCGGCTATATGAGCCTGGCAGTCATGACCCATTATTCGGACCGGCTGGTCGGCGGGGTCAACCGCTATGGCATCAGCGATTTCGTGACGTTTCTGGAACGCACCGAAGCCTATCGCCGCGACAATCGCCGGGCCGAATATGGCGACGAGCGCGATCCCGAGATGCGGAAAGTCTTCGCCCGCATCGCGCCGATGGCGAACATCGCCAAGATCACCAAACCGATGCTGGTGATGCAGGGCGCGACCGATCCGCGTGTGCCGCAATTCGAAAGCGATCAGGTGGTCGCCAAGCTGCGCGCGAACGGGATCGAGACCTGGTATGTGCTGTTCTCGGACGAAGGGCACGGGTTCCAGAAGAAGGAAAACAACGACCTTCGCCGCGAAGTGGAGACGGTGTTCCTGCGCAAGCTGTTTGCGGGGAAGTGAGGAGAGGCGGCGTTTCGTGGGGGCGTCTCAACCCCCATCCTTCGTCACCCCGGAACAAGTCCGGGGTGACGGATAATTCGGGCTATCCCCCGCAATTCCCTACCGCCGCCAGCACCCGATCGGCCCATTCCGTTCGACAGATGAGCAGATCCGGCACGCCGGTCGAGCGCGCGTTGTACACGAGCGGCGATCCGTCGATCCGCGAGGCATGCAGCCCGGCGGCAAGAGCCACCGCGGCGGGGGCGCAATTGTCCCATTGGTGCTGGCCGCCCGAATGGAGGTAGATTTCGGCCTCTCCCAATACGACCGCCATCGCCTTCGCACCCGCCGATCCCATGCCGATCGTCTCCGCGCCGATCGCGTCGCGCACGTTGGCGCACAACTGGCTGGGGCGGCTGCGGCTGACCAGCATGCGCGGTGGCGTAGCGGGCGCGGGCAGGGCGGGGGGCGCATCGCTCGCCAGCACGATCCCGCGCGCGGGCAGTGCCACCGCGCCGACCAATGGTGCGCCATCGATGGCGAGGGCGACATGCACCGCCCAGTCATCGCGGCCTTCGCCGAACTCGCGGGTGCCGTCGAGCGGGTCGATGATCCACACCCGCCGCGCGTCCAACCGGGTCAGATCGTCGGCGGATTCCTCCGACAGAACGGCATCGTCGGGTCGTGCCTCGCGCAGTCGGTCGAGGATCAGGCGATTCGCCTCGGCATCGCCGCGCGCACCCGCGTCCGGGTCGCCGTCACGCTGGATCGTGACGAGCCGCTTCCCCGCTTCCTCGGCGATCGCCGCCGCCAGCCGCGCGTCGGTCACAGGCTCGGCACCCAGGCGCCGACCAGCCGTTCGACGATCATCTCGGCTGCGTCTTCGGGCGTGATGCGCGTCGTGTCGATGCGGATATCGGGGCGCTCGGGCGTTTCATACGGGCTGTCGATGCCGGTGAAGTTCTTCAGGTCGCCTGCACGCGCTTTCCGGTAAAGCCCCTTCACGTCGCGGCGTTCCGCCTCTTCCAGTGGTGTGTCGACGAAAATCTCCAGAAACTCGCCTTCGGGAAGCATGGCGCGGACCATGTCGCGCTCTGCCTTGAATGGACTGATGAACGCAGTCAGCACGATCAGCCCGGCATCCGTCATCAGCTTGGCCACCTCGCCGACGCGTCGGATATTCTCAACCCGGTCGGCATCGGTAAACCCGAGATCGCGGTTGAGGCCGTGGCGGACATTGTCGCCGTCGAGCAGGAAGGTGTGCTTGCCGAGAGCGTGCAGCTTTTTCTCGACCAGATTGGCGATGGTCGACTTGCCTGAGCCCGACAGGCCGGTGAACCAGAGCAGGGCAGGCGTCTGGCCCTTTTGCGACGCGTGGGCGACCCGGTCGATTTCGACGGCCTGCCAATGGACGTTCTGCGCGCGACGCAGCGCGAAATTGATGAGCCCCGCGGCGACCGTCGAATTGGTCAGTTTGTCGATCAGGATGAACCCGCCCAGATCGCGGTTTTCGGCATAGGGCGCGAAAGGGATCGGGCGGTCGGTATAGACTTCCGCCACGCCGATATCGTTCAATGCGAGGGTTTTCGCCGACAGCGTCGCCATCGTGTTCACGCACACGACATGCTTGGGCGGCTGGATGGTCGCGCTGACTGTGCGCGTCCCCGACTTCAGCCAATAGGCGCGGCCCGGCAGCAACGCATCGTCGGCCATCCACAGGATCGTCGCTTCGAACTGGTCGGCGACTTGCGGGGGATCGTCGGCGGTGGCGATCACGTCGCCGCGCGAACAGTCGATTTCGTCGGCGAGGGTGAGCGTGACTGATTGGCCTGCGCTGGCTTCGGTCAGGTCGCCGTCGAAAGTGACGATGCGGCCGATGGTCGAAGTGCGCCCAGACGGCAGCACGCGGATCGGATCGCCGGGCCTGACGGTGCCGCTGGCGATGAGCCCGGCGAACCCGCGAAAATCGAGATTGGGGCGGTTGACCCATTGCACCGGCATCCGGAACGGAGCCGTCCGTGCCGCATCGCGCGCGACCTCGACGCTCTCGAGATGGTCGAGCAGCGAGGGACCGGCGTACCAGGGCGTCGCATCCGACTTCGCCGCAATGTTGTCGCCGCCCAGCCCGGAAATGGGGATCGCGGTGAAGGCTTCGATACCGATCGAGGTGGCGAACGCGCGGTAATCGGCGACGATCTCTTCGAACCGCGCTGAATCGTAACCAACCAGATCCATCTTGTTCACTGCCAGCACGATGTTCCGAATGCCGATCAGGTGCGCGAGATAACTGTGCCGTCGCGTCTGGGTCAGCACGCCCTTGCGCGAATCGATCAGGATGACAGCCAGGTCGGCGGTCGATGCGCCGGTGACCATGTTGCGGGTATATTGTTCATGCCCCGGCGTATCGGCGACGATGAACTTGCGTTTTTCCGTCGCGAAGAAACGGTAGGCGACATCGATGGTGATGCCCTGTTCGCGCTCGGCGGTGAGGCCATCGACCAGCAGCGCGAAATCGATTTGCTGGCCTTGTGTGCCGACGCGCTTGCTGTCGGCTTCCAGCGCGGACAGTTGATCCTCGAAAATCTGCTTCGAATCGTAGAGTAGCCGTCCAATCAGCGTCGACTTGCCGTCGTCCACCGACCCGCAGGTGATGAACCGCAGCAGCGATTTGCGCGAATGCTGGGCGAGATAGGCATCGATGTCGGACGCGATGAGCGCGTCGGGGCGGTAGGCGGGGCTGGTCATCAATTCCTCCCCCGCTGGGAGAGGTGGCAGCACGAAGTGCTGACGTAGGGGGCTTGCAGTGAAGAATGGCGCTTGCGGCGAACCCCCTCCACCATGCTGCGCATGGTCCCCCTCCCCCTATGGGGGAGGAATGAATAGGGCACGCCCATCAGAAGTACCCTTCCTGTTTCTTCTTCTCCATCGATCCGTCGCCGGCATCGCGATCGATCGCACGGCCCTGGCGTTCGGAGGTGGTGGTCAGCAGCATTTCCTGAATAACCTCGCTCAGCGTCGCGGCTTGGCTCTCGACGGCGCCGGTCAGCGGATAGCAGCCCAGAGTGCGGAACCGGATCGAACGCTCCACGGGCACCTCGCCGGGTGCAAACCGGAACCGCTCGTCGTCGACCATCAGCAGCATCCCGTCGCGCTCAACGGTCGGGCGCGGCGCGGCGAAGTAGAGCGGCACGATCTCGATCCCCTCGCGCAGGATATATTGCCAGATGTCGAGTTCGGTCCAGTTGGACAGCGGGAAGACGCGGATGCTCTCACCCTTGGCTTTGCGCGCATTGTAGAGGTGCCAGAGTTCGGGCCGCTGCGCCTTCGGGTCCCAGCGGTGGCTGGCCGAGCGGAACGAAAAGATGCGCTCCTTGGCGCGACTCTTTTCTTCGTCGCGCCGCGCGCCGCCGAACGCCGCGTCGAAGCCGTATTTGTCGAGCGCCTGCTTCAGCCCCTCGGTCTTCCACAGGTCGGTGTGCAGGCTGCCGTGATCGAACGGGTTGATGCCGCGTTCCAGCGCCTCCGGGTTCTGGTGGACGATCAACTCCATCCCCGCATCCGCCGCCGCCTTGTCGCGCAAGCGATACATATCGCGAAATTTCCAGGTCGTATCGACATGCATCAGCGGGAAGGGCGGGGGGGCGGGAAAGAACGCCTTCTTGGCCAGATGCAGCATCACGGCTGAATCCTTGCCGACCGAATAGAGCATCACGGGACGTGTCGTTTCCGCTGCCACCTCGCGCAGGATGTGGATGCTTTCGGCTTCGAGATCGTCAAGATGCGTCGGCTGGGCGGCCAAGGGATGCTCCGGTTCGCGTGGGCAGGATTGCCGCCCGCGTCCAAGAGCATATCGACGCCCCGCACCAAAGCCGCAAAAACTTTGGCGCGTCAAAGATCGGTTAGTCCGCGGTCGGCGCCACCGGATCGCCCGCGGTGCCGCGCCCGACGCTCGAATAGGCGAAACCCGCGCGCGTCACTTCGTCTTCGCGATAGATGTTGCGCAGATCGACCAGCACCGGCCGTTCCATCTTCGCCTTCAGCCGCGACAGGTCGAGCGCGCGGAAGGCATTCCATTCGGTGACGATCACCACCGCCGATGCACCCTCGGCCACGTCATAGGCGCTATCGCAATAGGTGATGTCAGGCATCACCGCCTTGGCGGCTTCCATGCCTTCGGGATCGTAGCCGCGCACGACCGCCCCCGCATCCTGCAACGCCTGAACGATGGCGATGGCGGGGCTGTCGCGCATGTCGTCGGTATTGGGTTTGAAGGTCAGCCCGAGCACGCCGATGGTCTTGCCGCGCACATCGCCGCCGACCGCGGCAATGACTTTCCGCGCCATTGCCCGCTTGCGGGTGTCGTTGACCGCAACCGTCGTCTCGATCAGGCGGATGGGCGCGCCATTGTCCTCGGCGGTCTTGACCAGCGCCAGCGTATCCTTCGGGAAGCACGATCCGCCATAGCCCGGACCCGCGTGGAGGAACTTCGACCCGATGCGGTTGTCGAGCCCGATCCCGCGCGACACGTCCTGGACGTCGGCGCCGACCTTTTCGCACAAATCCGCGATCTCGTTGATGAAGGTAATCTTCATCGCGAGGAACGCGTTGGCGGCATATTTGATCAGCTCGCTGGTGCGACGACGGGTGAATAGCAGCGGCGACTGGTTGAGGAACAACGGACGGTACACTTCGGTCATTGGCCCGCGTGCGCGTTCGTCCTCGATCCCCACCACGATGCGGTCGGGGCGCTTGAAATCCTCGATCGCCGCGCCTTCGCGCAGGAATTCGGGGTTGGAGGCGACCGCGAAATCGGCTTGCGGGTTTTCCTCGGCGATGATCCGCTCGACCTCGTCGCCAGTGCCGACCGGCACGGTCGATTTGGTGACGACCACGGTAAAGCCCTTCAGCGCCGCACCGATCTCGCGCGCGGCGGCATAGACATAGGACAGGTCGGCATGGCCATCGCCGCGCCGCGCGGGCGTGCCGACGCCGATGAACACCACGTCCGCGTCGCCCACCGGCCCCGCCAGTTCGGTCGTGAACGACAGCCGCCGCGCCGCGACGTTACGCGCGACCAGTTCGTCCAGCCCCGGCTCGTAGATCGGAATCCCGCCCGCGTTCAGCTTGTCGACTTTGGTCGCATCCTTGTCGACGCACACCACCTCATGCCCGAAATCGGCAAAGCATGCGCCCGATACCAGGCCGACATAGCCCGAACCAATCATCACGATACGCATGGGGATTCCTTCATTATGGCGTTCGCGCCGGAATGGCGTGCCACGCCTTATCCGCGGCGCTTGCGGCTAGGCAAGCGAGAGGCCGCGTCGCGTAAAGGAAAAGCCGACCCAAGGGCCGGCTTCGCATCATTTTTCAGAAAGGTAAGAGCGCCCGACCCACCGGCCGACGATCGTCACGATCGCAGGGCCGTCAGGCCGGACGCAGTCGGGTTACCAGGGACGCAGACCGTCGCTGTATTCCCGGAAGAAGATCGACAACATGTTTTTTCTCCCAAGCGCGCTTGTCGCGCAGGGCATTGTTTAATGAAATTTTTACCATCGGACAATCGTTACGTCGGCGGTTCGTGTCCCGCAGGGGCACGCGACATGGTGAAACTTAACCCTTCCTTCAGCGCGGGTCTCTAGATTGCCCTTCATGGTCGCCAGAGATGCAACCGGTGCAGTCGGCAAACGGCATGTGAAATCGCACGGCGGCGGCGTTCGGGGCGAGGACACGGTGCGCGCGGCGGCGTCCGCAAATACGACCTGCGCCGAACGGCTCGATGCGGTACGCGACAAGCTGTGCGACGCATCGCGACTGACCGTCCCTCGGCGTACCTGGCGCGTATTGATCCTGTGCGAACTCAATAACTTCCAGACGCTTCGTCGCCATGTCGGATTGCCGCGTGCGGATGCCCTGCTCGGCGATATCGCAAAGCAGGTCATGGCGGTTGCCCCCGGCGTTCGGCTGGCGGCCGCGGGGCGCGCCTTGCTCGAAATCGCATTCGAAGCCGACAGTTTCGACCGATGCGAAACATTGGTTGCGGAACTGCGCTATCACTTTGCGGAACCGTTCGACATCGATGGCGAAGCCTATCCGCTCGATCTGCGGTTCGGCGGCGCGGCCGTCACCGGACACGACCGCGACGAGGTGCGACTGGCAGAGGGAGCGGAAGCCGCGCTGCGCCAGGCGCACTATGACGGGGCCGACGTGATTCGCGATCTGACGCGCGAATCGGGCACGTTCGATTCGCTGACGCTGATGCGCGAATTGTCGGGGGCGATCCAGTCGGGCCAGATGTTCCTGCAATATCAGCCCAAGGTGCATGTCCGCCGTCAGGAAGTGGCAAGCGTCGAGGCGCTGGTGCGCTGGCAGCATCCCGATCGCGGACTGATCCTGCCCGGCGATTTCATCCAGGTCGCCGAACAGGCCGGGCTGATCGACGACCTGACCCGATGGACGCTTGCCCAGGCGATCGCCGACCAGCGGGTCCTGGCGGCCGACGGGCACATCCTGACCATCTTCCTGAACATATCGGGCGTGTTGCTGGCCGATCGCGGGTTCGTCGATGCCGCATGCCGGATGATCCGCGACAGCGGGGCGCGACTGGGGTTCGAAATCACCGAGACCGCGGTCATCAAGGAACCCGAAAAGGCGATCGAGCATCTCGAGATGCTGGCGCAGATGGGGGTCCAGATCGCGATCGACGATTATGGCGCGGGGCTGTCGAGCCTCGCCTATCTGAAAAAGCTGCCTGCCAGCGAACTCAAGATCGACAAGGGGTTCGTGCTGCAATTGACAAGCAGCAATCGCGATCCCCTGATCGTGCGATCGACGATCGATCTGGCGCATGCGCTGGATATGGAAGTGACTGCCGAAGGCGTTGAGACGCCCGCCGCGCTGGCGCTGCTCAGCGTCATGGGGTGCGACATGGTTCAGGGCTACCTTCTCGGTCGCCCGGTGGGGCTGGAGGCGTTCCGGCAATATCTGGCCGACGAACGGCATCTGAGCGCGGTGGCGAGCGGGCGCCCCTCCTTCCATCGCCCCGAAGCGTTCTGGAAGCGTGCCTGACCTGTCGGCCTTAGGGCGGGCTTAACGCTTGCCGGGTAACATGGGACTGCATGCAGCACCCTGCCGCCCTTGTGAAACTTGTCGTCGTTAGCCTCTGGCTGGCGCTTTTCGCGCATCCGGCGTTGGGGCAACAGCCGACAGCATCTTCGTCGTTCGACGCACTCGTTACGATCTCTAACGAAAATATGGTCATCGATCCAGATCTCGCACTCGAGTCTGGAACGGCTGCCGAACGTCGCGCATCGGACCGCATTCAACGGGCGACGGCATTGTGGTTGCAATCAGAGGCATTGTTACGCCTCAAGCGGGCCGATGAAGGGATGACGCGGATCGTAAAGGCAAGCCAGTTGCTCGAACGGGTCGGAGGCCAGGTAGAATTACGAGCGAACATTCTGCTTACACGAGGCGGAATTGACGTTGAAACGGGCCGCATTGCCGATGCTCTCAGGCACTATCAACAGGCGTACCGCCTGTTTCAATCCTCGGAAAATGCTCGCAAGCAGGCGATCACGCTGATCGTGATTGCCGAGCTTTTCAGACAAGGTAGCGATTTCGAATCGGCGCTCCGTTATTACCAACGGGCCTATGAAGCCTATCAGGGCGATCCGGTCTTCACGGTATCGCTGATCAACAACCGCGCGAACCTGTTGAACGACATGCAACGGTTCAATGAGGCCGTTGCCGAATATCGCGTCGCGCTTCGGCAGGCGCAGCAGGTCGAGAATAATTACTGGCGTGCACACATCCTCGCCAATCTGGCGCGTTCACAGGCGTTTGCCGGTGATCTGGACGGGGCCAGGGCGTCGATCTCGCAAGGCAGGCAACAGGCGGCACGGCCTGGTGGCGAACGAGCGCTCGACGACCTGCGCGTGGTCGAGGCGCTGGTGGCGTTGCAAGCAGGCAATGTCGCGGTTGCGCGAACCCATATCGAACGGCGTTTCGCAGGCGTCGATCTGGCGATGACCACGCTCGGCGCGCGCCCGGCCCACCGCATCGCCTATACTGTCTATGCGCGTAGTGGAAATTCGGCACGAGCCCTGGGGCATCTCGAAGCGCTTCGCCGTCTCGACGATCAGACCAACCGGATCGCCACATCGACCAGCGCTGCGCTCATGAGCGCGCGCTTCGATTTTGCCAATCAGGAACTGCGGATCGCCAATCTGAAGGCCGAGGAGTTGCGGCGCAACGTCGCGTTCGAACGGTCGCGGACCCGGCTTCAGCAGACGGTCTTTGCGGTTGCGGCATTGGGCACGCTGCTGGTGTTCGCGTTGCTTGCCTACAACCTCTACACGACCCGCCGCAGCCGGAACGACATCCGCGCCGCAAATGCCGAACTGGAACAAACCAATGTCCGCCTCGAAAAGGCGCTTGCCGCCAAGACCGAATTCCTGGCGACCACCAGCCACGAAATCCGCACGCCGCTGAACGGCATTCTCGGCATGACTCAGGTGATGCTGGCCGACGGGTCGGTGTCGGGACGCCTGAAGGACCGGATCGATATCGTCCACGGCGCCGGGCTGACGATGAAGGCGCTGGTCGACGATATTCTCGACGTCGCCAAGATGGAGACCGGGCATCTGTCCGTATCGCTGGAGCCGACCGATCTGCATGCGACCCTGGGAGAGGTCACGCGGATGTGGGAAGAGCAGGCGCACGCCAAGGGGCTGGCGTTCCTGCTCGATTCGAGCGGCGCGCCGCGTTGGATTGAAACCGATCCGGGCCGGTTGCGCCAGATCGCGTTCAACCTGCTCGCCAACGCGCTCAAATTCACCGAAAGCGGCGGCATCACCATGCGCGTCAAGCAGCGCGGCGAGGGCGACGATGCACGCCTGACGATTGCGGTCCGTGACACCGGTATCGGCATCGCGCCCGAGAAGCAGGGGGACATTTTCGAATCGTTCAAACAGGTCGATTCGGGCACGACGCGCAAATATGGCGGCACCGGTCTTGGCCTCGCCATCTGTCGCAACCTGGCGCAGGCGCTGGGGGGCGACATCGGCGTCGAAAGCGTCGAGGGCGAAGGCGCGACGTTCACGCTCGACATTCCGCTTCGCCTCACGACCGCGCCCGACGGGATCGAGCCCGATATCGAGGGTGGCGTGCTGCTGATCCTCGACCGGAACCCGATCAACCGGTCGATGTTGCGGACCTTGCTGGAGCCGAGGACAGGTCATGTGCGGTTTGCCGGCGACGTGGACGAGGCGGTTCGTGCGCTGATGGGCGGCGGGGTCAGCCATGTGCTGATCGACGACGGCACCGTGCGCGGCGGACAGGCCGACCCGATCGCGCTGATCGGAAAGGTGACGGCGGCGGCCGCCAACGCCGGGGCACGCAGCGCCGTGCTTTGGAAAGCGCCCAGCGACGAGGATCGTTCGCGATTGCGGGAAACCGCACTCGACATCGTCATCGCAAAGCCTGTCGCGGGTGCCGCGATGGCCGATGCACTGTTCGGCGCAAACGGAAAACCGCCTCTTGTTTCGCAAGCGGCATAGAGCGATAGGCGAAACGGTGCTATGCTTCGCGACGCATCGGCGAAGCACCTACGGAAGGCTCAGGCGTTGAATATCCTGTTCATCGAAGACGACCCGATGAACCGTCGTGTCGTTCGCGACATGCTGGATGTGGCCGGTGCTTCGATGGCCGAGGCGGCGAGCGCGGAAGAGGGGCTGGCGCAGATCGACGCGCAGGATTTCGATTTCGTGCTTGTCGATCTGCGGATGCCAGGGATGGACGGGTTCGAAGCGATCGGCCGCATTCGCGCCCGCACCGATTCGAAGGCGGACATTCCGGTCGTCGTGGTGACGGCCGATGCCGCGGTCGATCTGAAGGAACGCTGCCTGAAACTGGGCGCGGACGAGGTGTTGTTCAAACCTGTCGCGATGGACCAGCTGTTCGACGCGATCGGGCGCATCCTTGCGCGTCGCGCGGGCGACGACGGCATCATCGGCTGAGGATCGGACCTTTGCGCGCTTGAAATCATCAATGTTCGCTGATAGGGCGCGGCCAACGTCGCGGACCTGCGTTCGCGCCGACCCTATTTCTATTGACCCGTTCGATTGACGAAAAAGACTGGAGCAGTACGGCTTTATGCAAATCATGGTTCGCGACAACAATGTCGACCAGGCGCTGCGCGCACTCAAGAAGAAGTTGCAGCGCGAGGGCGTCTATCGCGAAATGAAGCTGCGCCGTCATTACGAAAAGCCCAGCGAAAAGCGCGCTCGCGAGCGCGCCGCTGCCGTGCGCCGCGCCCGCAAGATGGAGCGCAAGCGCATGGAGCGCGACGGCGTCCGTTAAGAACGCCTGACCGGATGGGCAGGGCGCACCCATGCGCCCGCCCGCTGGCCCATATTGCCTCCGTCATCACCGAATCGGTCCCGAAGGGGTAGCCATGTCCGTCACCGCCGTTCCGATTCCGCCGACCAAACGTTCGGTGCTCGCCTGGATCTGGGTGGGGGTGGCCGCGGCGTTGCTGGCAGCGCTGGCGTTTGCCTATTTCGGGACGCGCGGCGCTGTCGCGACGTCGGGGACCGAGGAACAGTTCCTCGCCTATAATGCGCGCCAGTCGGGCGTGACGACGACCGCATCGGGCGTGCAGGTGCTGCAACTCGAAGCGCCCGAGAGCGACGAGAAGCCGACCACCGAAGACGTGGTGCTGATCAATTATACCGGCAGCCTGCGCGACGGCACGGTGTTCGATGCCTCGCAACAGCCGACGCCGATGCCGGTATCGGGCGTGGTGCCGGGCTTCTCCGAAGGGCTTCAGGCGATGTCCAAGGGAGGCAAATACCGCATCTGGATTCCCGCTGAACAGGGCTATGGCGACGCTTCGCCCGACCCGACGCGCATCCCCAATGGATCGACGCTGATTTTCGACGTCGAACTGGTCGATTTCATCCCCGCCGCCGTGCTCCAGCAACAGATGCAAATGCAGCAGATGCAACAAATGATGCAAGGCGGGACACCGGGCGGACCGGATGCTCCTCCTCAGGGAGCGCCGCAGGGCGAGTAAGCCGAGAGAAAATTGAACTCCGAAAGCCGCCGCTCGGACTGCCGTGCGGCGGCTTTGTTTTGAAATAGCCGTTTCCCCTTGAGCCGCCCCCCTTTTCGGCCCATATGCGCGGCGTGCAGCCGGCAGCGGGGCGCGATCGATAGCGCGGAATAGAAAGGCCGGACTTGCGCGGGGATGTCCTTCGGGGCGCGACCGTTAGCGGAGTCCAACCATGTTCGACGGATTCGATCCGATCCTGCTCGCGCGAATCCAGTTCGCGTTCACCGTCAGTTTCCATTTCATCTTTCCGGCCTTTTCGATCGGCCTCGCCAGCTATCTGGCGGTGCTGGAGGCGCTGTGGCTGAAAACCGGCAAGCCGCTTTACCTCGACCTGTTCAAATATTGGGTGAAGATCTTTGCCGTGACGTTCGCGATGGGCGTCGTGTCGGGCATCGTCATGTCCTATCAATTCGGAACCAACTGGGCGGTGTTTTCGGACAAGGCGGGGCCGGTGATCGGCCCGTTGATGGCGTATGAGGTGCTCACCGCCTTTTTCCTCGAAGCCGGGTTCCTGGGCGTGATGCTGTTCGGGATGAACAAGGTGGGCAAGGGGCTTCACTTCGCCTCGACGCTGGCGGTTGCGGTCGGCACCTTCATCTCGGCCTTCTGGATCCTGTCGGTGAACAGCTGGATGCAAACGCCGCAGGGGTTCGAGATCAACGAAGTCGGCCAGTTCGTCCCCGGCGACAGCTGGTGGCCGATCGTCTTCAATCCCAGCTTTCCCTATCGCCTCGCCCACACGCTGATCGCGACGTACCTCACGACCGCGTTCATCGTCGGTGCGGTAGGGGCGTGGCATTTGCTGAAGGACAAGACCGACCCCCATGCACGCAAGATGTTTTCGATGGCGATGTGGATGGCGGCGATCGTCGCGCCGGTTCAAATCGTCGCGGGCGACCTGCATGGCCTCAATACGCTGGAGCATCAGCCCGCCAAGGTGATGGCGATGGAGGGGCATTATGACAGCCACCCCGACGGCGCGCCGCTGATCCTGTTCGGCATCCCCAATTCGGCCGAAAAGCGCGTCGATTATGCGGTGGAGATTCCCAAGGCGTCGTCGCTGATCCTGAAACACGACCTCAATGCACCGCTGGCCGGGCTGGATACGATCCCGGTCGAGGATCAGCCGCCGGTCGGCATCGTCTTCTGGTCGTTCCGGGTGATGGTCGGGATCGGGTTTTTGATGCTGGGGTTGGGACTGTGGAGCCTCTATGCGCGGTTCCGCGGCACATTCTACGACTGGCCGCTGTTCCACCGCGCCGCGCTAATCATGGGGCCGTCGGGCCTGATCGCGGTGCTGGCCGGGTGGATCACTACCGAGGTCGGCCGCCAGCCCTTCACCGTATACGGCCTGCTCCGCACCGCCGACAGCGCGTCGCCGCTGGCCGCGCCTGCGGTGGGCGCGTCACTGATCGCGTTCGTGGTCGTCTATTTCGCGGTGTTCGGCTTCGGCACCTGGTACATCCTGAAACTGATGGGCAAGGGCGCACATTCGGGCGAGCACGACATTGCCGAAAACGCGCCGATCCGCACCGCCGGGATTACCCCCGGCCCCGCGCAGAATGTGGAGGGCCAGTGATGACCGGCGTCGATTTCGACCTCGCCACCGTCTGGGCGTTCATCATCGCCTTTGCCGTGTTCGCCTATATCGTCATGGACGGGTTCGATCTCGGGATCGGGGTGCTGTTTCCCGTGTTCGAAGTGGGACCGGAGCGCGACAAGGCGATGAATTCGATCGCGCCGGTGTGGGACGGGAACGAAACCTGGCTGGTGCTGGGCGGCGGCGGGCTCTTCGCGGCGTTTCCGCTGGCCTATGGCGTGGTGATGACGGCGCTCTATCCGCCGATCATCGCGATGCTGCTGGGGCTGGTGTTTCGCGGCGTCGCGTTCGAGGCGCGCTGGCGCGATCCTGGCCATCGGCGCTGGTGGGACGTGGCGTTTACCGGCGGGTCGATCGTCGCGGCCTTTTCGCAAGGCGTGATCCTGGGCGCGCTGCTCCAGGGCGTGACGATTGAGGGTCGCGCGTATGCGGGCGGATGGCTCGACTGGCTCAGCCCGTTCAGCGTATTGACGGGGGTCAGCGTCGTGTGCGGCTATGCGCTGCTGGGCGCGACCTGGCTGATCTGGAAAACCGATGGCGGCACGCAGGCCCATGCGTTCCGGCTGGCGGGACGGTTCGGCATCGCGACGCTGGTCGCGATCGGCGCGGTCAGTCTCGCGACGCTGGGGCTGGATTATCAGTATCGCGAGAAATGGCTGAGCTATCCGGCGATTTTGCTGACCGCGCAGGTGCCGCTGCTCACCGCGATTATCGCCTTCGCCTTTTATCGCTCGATCAAGAAGCGGCGTGACGCGCGGCCCTTCTTCCTCGCGCTGGCGCTGTTTCTGATGAGTTTCATCGGGCTGGGGATCAGCATGTTTCCCTATATCGTGCCCGACAGCCTGACGATCTGGGATGCCGCCGCACCGGCGTCGAGCCAGTGGTTCATGCTGGTGGGTGCAGGCATCATGATCCCGATCATCCTGGCCTACACCGCCTTTTCCTATTGGGTGTTCCGCGGGAAAGTCGCCGAGGACGGCTATCACTGATGGGCGAGGGCGAGGATGTCGGCCCGTGGTGGAACCGGATCGCGTGGCTGGTCGCCATCTGGGCGATGAGTCTGGCGGTGCTGGGCACGGTTGCGATGATTATCCGGTTCTGGTTGAAGGGGTGACGGCTGGCCGATGCGGCCGGTTGAGGCGTCAAGGCATCGGCAAGTCAGCCCACCATCATTGCGAGCGCAGCGAAGCAACCCAGTCATCAGGCGCGAACAGGCTGGATTGCTTCGCTGTGCTCGCGATGACGACGTCTGGATCAGGCAACCGGGCGGCCCCGCCGCACCTGGCAGTCAGTCGGCCGTCGCGCGCACAAAAAAAGTGGCGACCCGAGGGCCGCCACTTTCTCTAACTCAAAACTGAGCCAGACCGATTTACGGGCTGGTCGGTTCGTCGTCGCCGTCAGCGATGATGATGATGCCGGCGATCACTGCTGCTGCAGCGAGGACACCAACGATCGCACCACCGGCGAGTTCGTTCGATTCTTCAGCCGAGGTGGCTGCACGAACAGTCGAGCTGTTCGCGACCGACAGCTTCGAAGCCGTCGATGCCGATGCAGCAACCGGCATCGCGACGAGCGATGCTGCTGCGGCAGCGGAAAGCAACTTGGACAAGCGCATTTTACACTCCCTTATTAATCTCGTGTCGTCGCACCCGCGGGCGCTATTACACAAGTTGTGCCGGCCCGCAACCCATTCCGGGTTCCGAAATCCAGCTTCCGTCCGATTCAATGCTGCACTGCGACAAAAAAACGTCACCATGCGACCGAAACGGCGCGGGCCACCAAAGAAAGTTTCGTTGGCGCACCCGCTGGACTAGACCAAACCCCTGTTGGACACAACGGGTTCCGGGTGGGTTCCCTTGGTTTTTCTCGTTGGCTGACCTAAGTTTGCAACACCCACTGATCGCTGGCTTCCAGCCCGACCGCGGTCAGCGGGCCGCCGGTATAGGCGCCGGTATCGACACCGAGCCGGTTTCCGCCCAGCGGGACGCGGTCGCTGATCGTGTGACCGTGAACCACGACCTTGTCGGAATCGCGCAGGTCCGCGCCGAGAAACTCTTCGCGAATCCAGCGGAGATCGGATGGGCGCTGATCGGCCAAGGCGACATCGGGGCGTATGCCGGCATGAACGAAGACGTAATCGCCCAGCTCGATCAAGTCCTCAAATCCCTGGATGAAGCGGAGGTGCGCTTCGGGGACCTTTGCCTGCGCCAACGCCATCAGCTCGTCGAAATCGGCATTTCGATAGGTCTCGCCCGAAATGCCGTAGCTCGCCAGCGTCTCGACGCCGCCGATCCGCACGAAAAAGCGGAGCGCCTTCACGTCGCCCGACAGCGCTTTCAGAAACACTTCCTCGTGATTGCCCATCAGGAACCGGCAATCGCCGCGGTGCTGCGCCAGATCGAGCAGGCGCGCGACGACACCCGCCGAATCGGGGCCGCGATCGACCAGATCGCCCAGAAAGATCAGAATGGCGGGATCGCCTCCACGCGCGCGATCGTCGGCGTCGATCCGTTCGAGCAGGCGCGCCAGCTGTGCGTCGCAGCCGTGAATGTCCCCGATCGCATAAACGCGCAGGCCATCGGGCAAGTGCGGCGGGGTGGCGCGGCGAGGCGTGCCGCGGTTGAAGAAACGCTTTAACATGGTGTTGAGTGCCCTATCGCGAGCGGCCTATAAGGTTAAGGCCTTGCCGAAACAACCATCCACACCCCGCCGCCGTTCCGGCCCAATCGCCCTGATCCTCGTCACGGTCATGACGATCGCGAGCGCGCCGCTGGCAGCGACGCGAAGCGCCGTCGTCGAAGCCGATGCGACGCTGGAGCGGGTGCGCGCGCTCGACATGCGTCTGGCGAGCATCGGCTATCGGATCGCGACCACCAACGCGCATCTGTGCGCCGATCTCGAGCCGGCGACGGGCGTGCAATTACACAGCGTCGATCAATATCCCGGCGTCGATCGCGCACGGTTGCAAGCGAGCTTCGGTTTCGCAACGCGCGTGGCGGTGGGCGGCGTGGTCGCGAACAGCCCCGCCGCCGTGGCGGGTATCGTCCAGAACGATTCGCTCGCCCGTATCGGCGATCAGGCCATACCGGCCTTTCTCGACGCGGAGGACCGTCCGCGCGATCCGACCGCGCTGATCAACCGGCTCTATGACGATCTGGCGGTTAGCGATGCGCGGGCGCCGATGACCTTCGACATCGTTCGGGGGGACGAGCGACGGGCGATTTCGGTCACGCCCGTCCCGGCCTGTCGATCGCGCTTCGAAGTCGATTTCGCGCGCGGGCTCGATGCAGAGGCCGATGGCAGGCTGGTCAAGCTCCATGCGGGGTTCTTCGATCGCTATCCCGACGAACTGGTCGCCGTGGTCGTTGCGCATGAATTGTCGCACAACATCCTGCGCCACCGCGCCCGGCTGAACGAGCAGGGCGTCAGCCGCGGCATTCTTGCCGGGTTCGGCCGCAACGTCCGCTATTTCCGCCAGACCGAGATCGAGGCGGATATCCTGGCGGTGCATCTGCTGGCCAATGCCGGTTACGACCCGCTGCTTGCTGGGCGATTCTGGCGCGATTACGGGCCGAGTGCGTCGGCGGGTTTCCTGGCCAGCCGCACCCATCCCGGCTGGCGAGACCGGGCCGCGCGCAGCGACGCGGAGGCCGCACGGATCGCGACGGGGCAAGGGGCGGTCATCGCGCAAGCCTTTGTGCAGCGCCGCAACCAGCGGCTCGATGGCGATTGGCAGCGCCTGCTGAAACCGGACGGGCGATCCTGAGCGCATTGCACCCAGACATTGCCGTGGGTTGGCCTCGACCCTAGATGCGGGATCAACAGGGAGATAATCATGTCGTTCAAGCCGCTTCGCAAGGCCGTGTTTCCCGTGGGCGGACTCGGCACGCGGTTCCTGCCCGCGACCAAGGCGATGCCCAAGGAAATGCTGCCGGTCGTCGATCGCCCGCTGATCCAATATGCGGTCGAGGAAGCGATGGAGGCAGGGATCGAGCAGATGATCTTCGTCACCGGGCGCGGCAAATCGGCGATCGAGGACCATTTCGACATCGCTTATGAACTCGAATCGACCATGTCCGAACGCGGCAAGTCGCTGGAAGTGCTCGATGCCACCCGGCTGAACCCGGGTGCCATCGCCTATGTCCGCCAGCAGGAGCCGATGGGGCTGGGCCATGCCGTCTGGTGCGCGCGTCACATCGTCGGGGACGAGCCGTTCGCGGTGCTGCTTGCCGACGATTTCATGTTGGGCCAACCCGGATGCCTGAAACAGATGGTCGAGGCGTATAACAAGGTCGGCGGCAACCTGATCTGTGCGCAGGAAGTCGCCGACGACCAGACCGACAAATATGGCGTCATCACGCCGGGTAGCCGCGACGGCGCGCTGACCGAGGTGTGCGGCCTGGTCGAAAAGCCAAAGGCGGGGACAGCGCCGTCGAACCTCGCGGTGATCGGGCGTTATGTGCTGCAACCCGAAGTGATGCGGGTGCTGGAAACGCAGGAAGCGGGCGCGGGCGGCGAAATCCAGCTGACCGACGCGATGGCGCGAATGATCGGCGACCAGCCGTTTCACGGGGTGACGTTCGACGGCGTGCGTTACGATTGCGGCGACAAGGTCGGGTTTCTTCAGGCGAATATCGCGGTGGCCGTCGAACGCGCGGACATCGGGGCGGCGGTACGCGATTTTGCGCGGGCGATCAGCGGCTAAACCCCCGTGCTCCCGCCTGCGCGCGAGCCGGGTAATATGTCTCAGGCCGCGTTGTAGCCGCGATACCAATCGACGAACGCCGCGATCCCTTCGTCGAGCGGAGTGGGTGTGCGCTTTCCGGTGAGCGTTTCGAGCAGGCCGATATCGGCATCGGTTTTGTGCATGTCGCCGGGTTGCATCGGCAACAGGTTGCGCACCGCGGGCCGCCCGATCGCGCGTTCCAGCGCATCGATGAAATCGCCCAGTTTCACCGGGTTGCCGCCACCGATATTGACGGTGCGGAACGGTGCGACCGGCGACAGGCTGTCGCCCGGCACCGCTTGCGTGCCCGGCACCGCGTCGATCAGGTCGAGGATGGATGCCGCCAGGTCGTCGACGAAGGTGAAATCCCGCACCATGTCGCCGTGATTATACACGTCGATCGGCTCGCCGCTCAGGATCGCGCGCGCGAATTTGATGGGCGCCATGTCGGGCCGCCCCCAAGGGCCATAAACGGTGAAGAAGCGGAAAAAGGTGCTGGGAATGCCGAACAGATGGGCATAGCTGTGCCCGATCAATTCGGTTGCGCCCTTGGTCGCGGCATAGAGGCTGACCGGGGTTTGCGTCCGCTGCGTCTCGGCAAAGGGCATGTCGGTGTTCGCGCCGTAAACCGAACTGGTCGAGGCAGCGAGCAGATGGTCGAGCGGGTTGTGGCGCGCCAGTTCGAGCAGGTTGAACGTGCCGGTGATGTTCGCGTCGATATAGCTTTGCGGATGGTCGATCGAATAGCGCACCCCGGCCTGCGCCGCGAGATGGATGACGACCTGGGGCCGAAAGTCGCGCCACGCCGCGCCGAAACGCTGCGCATCGGCGATCGATAGCCGGGCCAGCGCGAAGCCCGGATGGTTTTCGAGCTGCGCGTTGCGCGCTTCCTTCAGCCGCGGGTCGTAATAGGGGGTGAAATCGTCGATCCCCAGCACCTTTGCGCCGCGTTCGAGGAGCGCGCGGGCGACGTGAAAGCCGATAAACCCGGCCGATCCGGTGACGAGAATGCGGCGATTGGCCAGATCGGTCATCGATTGTCCTTAAGAAAATCGGGGTGCGTCGCCCGGTTGCGCGGGCGCTATAGCGTGGGAAATCCGCAAATAAGGTAAAGTGCGACGGACGCTGTCGGCGTCGCGGTCATGCGACGAGCAACCGATCGTCGTCGAGCGTCGCGAGGATCCCGACCACGCCGCCGGTCTCGACGCCCGGATAAAGGTCTCCGGGGCCCAGCGCCGCCGCCGACAGGCCTGTCTGGCACACCATCAGCGTCACGCCGATGTCACGCGCCGCGACGATCAGGTCGGGGACGGCGGACAGGCCGCGTCCGGCCAAGTCCGCATGATCGGGATCGGGCCGGTCGATCAGCAGCGACACCGCCTCTTCCTGACAGAAGACCCGCACGCGTCCCCCCAACGCCCCTTGCGCGCAGGCGAGCGACAGTGCGGCGCGGAAGCGGACGCGGTCGGGGGTGGGGATCAGGAGGGTCAGCCCGCGCATGGACAGGCCGGATCCTTGGGCAGGGCAATGGTGCGGAACCGCCAGTCGAGCGTGTCGGCGATCAGCAATCTGCCCGTGGGATCGCTGCCGAAGGGGACGAGCGCGCGGATGACTTCGAGCGCGGCGAGGCTGCCGATCGCGCCGGTCAGCGCGCCCATCACGCCCGCCTCGGCGCAGCTCGCTTCGGCGCGGTCGGGGTCGCCGCCGACGAGGCAGCGATAGCAGGGCTTGTCCGCTTCCCACCCGCGGAACACCGCCAATTGTCCCTCGAATTGCCCGACCGCGGCGGAGACGAGCGGAATGCGCAGGGCCTGTGCGGCGTCAGACACCGCCAGGCGGGTCGCGAAATTGTCGCAGCCGTCGAGGATCACGTCCGCGCCCGCCAGCAGCTTCGGGGCGTTGGCCGCATCGACCCTGGCCTCGACCGGCATGACCGCGACATGGCGGTTCAGCCGGTGCAGCGCGCGCGCGGCGGCATCGACCTTGGGCGCGCCGATATCGGCGTCGCCGAACAAGGTCTGGCGCTGAAGGTTCGACAGATCGATCTTGTCGTCGTCGATCACGGTCAGTCGGCCGAGGCCCGCTGCTGCCAGATACTGGAGCGCGGGCGATCCGATTCCGCCCGCGCCGATGACGGCGACATGCGCCGATTTCAGCCGCACCTGACCGCTGCCGCCGATTTCCCTGAGCACGATATGGCGCGCATAGCGCTCCAGCTCGGCGTCGGTCAGATCGCTCATGCCGGCCAGTCGAAGGTCACGCTGGCACGGAACCAGCCGCTGCCGTCGCCCGCGCGCGCGAGCAGGTTGTTGCGCGCGAAGCTCGACACCATGCCCGCGGCATATTGTTCGACCGTGGGGCAGTCGATCGCGCGCGGGATGGACGCGCGCACCGTGCTTTCCGACGAGATCAGCACGGCGACATCGACGCGCAGGTTGTGGCGACCGTTCACCGCGCGCGGCATCGGGCATTTCCCGCGCACCAGTTCGCCCGCGACCCAGCGGCTCATTGCCGGGGAAATGGGCGGTGGCGTGCGATAGGGCAGCATCGGCATCGCGTCCCAGGCGATCGGAAAGCTCAGGCGCGGCGGCGCGACCGGGGCGATCTGGGCGGGTGCGGCCTGAGCACCGAACAGCGCGAGGGCGATCAGCATACTCATTGCCCGGTCGATCCGAAACCGCCCGCACCCCGCACCGTGTCGTCGAGATCGTCGACCAGATCGAGGGTTGCGTGCTGGACCGGCGCGGGGACGAGCTGGGCGATGCGATCGCCGCGCTTCACCTCGAACGGCTCGCTGCCGAGATTGGCGAGGATCACCTTCACCTCGCCGCGATAGTCCGAATCGATGGTGCCGGGCGTATTGAGGCAGGTGATGCCGTGCTTGAGCGCGAGGCCCGAACGCGGGCGTACCTGAACCTCGTATCCGGCGGGAATCGCCATCGAAAAACCGGTCGCGACCGCATGGCGCACGCCGGGGGTCAGCGTCACATCCTCGGCGGCGACCACGTCCATACCTGCGGCCCCGTCGGTGGCATAGGCGGGCAGCGACAGGCCCTGGCCGTGCGGCAGGCGTTTGAGCGCGATGCGGATGGGAGCGACGCTCATCGGCGGTCGGCCCGCTGTTCGATCGGCAGGCTGGAGGCGATTCGGGTCGTCGCTTCAAGCACCTGGGGGTCGAGCAGTATGTCGTCTGCCTTGCCCGGCAGCACGCGATAGTCGGTGGCGATGCCGCGCAGCGCCAGGGCCTCGGCATATTCGCGCGAAAATCTGGGCAAGGTGCGCTTGTTGTCGCCGCCCACCAGAATCGCCGCCTTGAGTGCGGGGCGCACCCCGCCTGCGGTTTGCAGCGGATCGAGGCTGCGAACCGGCACTTTCCACGGTGCGGTGCGGTCCTGGCTCGCCATATGCTTGCGCCATTCCGGAAGCGTGCAGGGGCACGATACCAGCACCATCGCGTCGAGCAGATCGGGGCGCAGTCCGGCGAGATTGGCGGCGATCGCGGCCCCGCCATTGTCGCCGACCAGCACGGTGCGCGCGCCCGGATAGCGGGCGCGGGCGGCGTCGATCGCGGTCGCGATCTCGCCGATATGTTCGGGGGTATAGGTGTCGCCGGTGCTGGTGCCGCGATCGCCGGGCGACTGGCGCCCGCTGGCGTCGGCATAGCCGGGACGCAGTATCGCGACGGCGGCCGAATTGGGAATCGCGGCGACAGCCGAGCGGGCGAACGCATCCTGCGCGCCCAGCCGTGCCGAATCCTGATCGGCGTGGAGCACCACGACCAGGGTGCGGACATCGCGCGGCCGGTGGTCGCCATAGAAATTGCTGACCAGCGGACTGACCGGCAGCGGCGCGCGCGGGGCCTCTACCGCGCGGTTCGAGCAACCGGCTGCGATCAGCAGCACGGGTGCGAGCAACAGCGCGTTACAGCGCATCGGCAATCCTTTCGGCGAGGCGGCTCGCCACCAGTTCCTTTGGCATCCGGTCCCAATGATCGACCCCGTTTGCGGTGACAATATGGACGGTGTTGGCATCGCCGCCCATCACGTCGCCCGATACGTCGTTGGCGACGATCCAGTCGGCGCCCTTTTTCAGCCGCTTGGCCGTCGCGTGATCGACGACGCGCTCGGTTTCGGCGGCGAAACCGACGATCAGGCGGGGACGATCGGCGCGCGCGGCGAGATTCGCGAGGATGTCGGGATTCTCGATCAGCGCCAGACCCGGTGCGCCGTCGCCCGATTTCTTGATTTTGTGCGACGCCGGATCGACGCGCCAGTCGGCGACGGCGGCGACCATGACGGCGGCGTCGGCGGGGAGCGCGGCATCGACGGAGTCGGCCATCTGCTGCGCGGTTTCGATGTCGATGCGATCGACCCCCGCGGGAGTGGGGACGGCGACCGGACCGGTTACGAGCGTTACTCGCGCGCCGAGTTTCGCGAGCGCGCCCGCGATGGCGAAGCCCTGACGGCCCGAGGAGCGGTTGGCGATGTAGCGTACCGGGTCGATCGGTTCGTGGGTGGGGCCGGCGGTGACGATGATGTGTTTGCCCGTCAGCTTTCCGTTCGTTTCGAGCGAAGTCGAGAAACGCTCGGTTACGTCAGGATCGCGTTTCTCGACTTCGCTCGAAACGAACGGGGTGTTCGGGTTCAGAGAATCTTTGATGGCCGCGTAAATCGCCTCGGGCTCGGGCAGGCGGCCCGGCCCGTATTCTCCGCACGCCATCGGGCCTTCGTCCGGCTCCAGCACGGTCACGCCGTCGCCGCGCAACCGCGCGACGTTGCGCTGGGTCGCGGCATGGCCCCACATCCGCACGTTCATCGCAGGCGCGGCCAGCACCGGCTTGTCGGTCGCGAGGAGCAGCGTGGTCGCCAGATCGTCGGCGATGCCCGCCGCCATCTTCGCCATCAGATCGGCGGTCGCGGGGGCGACGACGACCAGATCGGCTTCACGACTCAGCTGGATATGGCCCATCTCGGCCTCATCCTTCAGGTCCCAGAGACTCGTGTGGACGGGATTCTCGCTGAGCGCGGCCAAGGTCATGGGCGTGACGAACTGCGCGCCGCCATCGGTCAGCACGCAGCGCACGCCATAGCCGCCCTTGCGGAGCAGGCGGATCAGCTCGCAGGCCTTGTAGGCCGCGATCCCTCCGCCGACGATGAGTAGCACGCGCTTCATCGCGAAATCCTCTGCACCCGCACGCGCCGCCTGTCGAGTAAAGCCGCCGCCAGATCGCGACATCCATCAGGCGCGAAGGCGAGGCCGACCAGCAGCACCGGCGACACCAGCAACGCCCAGTGCGCGGCGTTCGGCGGCGCGAACAGCGCGATCGTCAGCGCATAGGTCGCGATCGTCGCCAGCACGCGCATGCCCGCAGGATTCGCCCAGGACGCCCAGCCGACCAGCGCAAGGCCGATCAGCACCACCGCCAGCGGCAGCGGCAGCAGTTGCAGCACGGTCGAAAGCGCGAGGCTCTGGGTGAACCGGGCGTAGCCGCCGCCATGCGCCTCGACCCCGATCGGGCTGGCGGTCGCGACCAGATCGCTGACCGCTGCACCATGCGCGACGAACAGGGTGATGAGGAGCGCGGCGACCGATGCCCAGCCCATTGCCTCGCGCCGTTGCCGCTCGACCAGCGCGAACCCGGCCATCAGCACGACGTAGAGCAAGGCGGACTCGTCGAACGCGCAGGCGATGAGGGCGACGGCCGTGGCCTCAATCCAGCGGCCCGGCCGCCACAGTCCGAGCGACAATGCGACGAACAGCCCGGCCCACAGGGTGTTCAGGCTGCCCAGTAGCGGATCGACTGCGACCACCAGCCCGCCTGCGAGCAGGAAGCCGACCGCCATAATCCCGGCGATCCGCGCAAAGACATGACGCAGCCGCAGGAACCAGGCGACGAACACCGCCAGCACCAGCAGCGCTTGAAGTGCGAACGCCATGAACGGCGACAGCGCGCCGGTCAGGATGGCGAGCGCGGGCAGCGGCACGTCGCCCCAGCCCTGAATCGCGGCGGGATCGACGCGGAATACGCTTTCGGCGACCGAATAATAATCGCCGCCTGCGCGCACCCCTTCGATCAGGCCGCGTCGCAGCGCCGCTTCGCCGAACAGCGCGTCGGGGGCGAGCAAGGCGCCGCGCCACAAGGCGACAAGCCCGCCGAGGATCAGCAGGGATCCGACCGAGATCGCGGCGATCGCGCGCGGTTTGGGCGCGCCCGAAAAGCGGCTGGGCAGGGCGGTCCAGACGGGCGGCCGCAGGCGCGTCATGTCAGATCAGCAGCAACGTCGCCGCGACGCCCGCGCCTGCGGCAAGCAAGGCCACCGCGATATAGCGCCGGCCGCCGCCGACGCGGATCACCTCGATCTCGCGAAGCGGCGGGGCGGGGGGCGCGCCGCCCGGCGTCGGATAGCGCAATTCGATGTTGCGAATCAGTTGGGGCAAGCGGGCGAGGGTGCGGAAATCCTCGATCAGCCGGTCGGCGACAAAGGCTTCGGGGCCGAGTTCGGTGCGGATCCATTCGCTGACGAAGGGCGAGGCGGTTTCCCACAGGTTCACATCGGGATCGAGCGCGGTTGCGACCCCTTCGACCATCACCATCGTCTTTTGAAGGAGCAGCAGGTGCGGCTGGGTTTGCATGTCGAAATCGCGGGTGATGTTGAACAGGCTGTCCAGCATCATGCCGATCGACATGTCCTTGACCGCCAGCCCGCGCATCGGCTCACCCACCGCGCGCAACGCCGTCGCGAACTCCGCGACATTGTGGTGCGGGGGGACATAGCCCGCCTCGAAATGAATCTCGGCGACGCGTTTATAGTTGCCGGTGATCAGGCCGTAGAGAATTTCGGCCAGCCACACTCGCGCGCGCCGGTCGATGCGGCCCATGATGCCGAAATCGATCGCGACGATGCGCCCGTCGGCCAGCGCGAACAGGTTTCCCTGATGCATGTCGGCGTGGAAGAAGCCTTCGGCGATCGCCTGACGCAGGAACGCGCGCACCAGTTTCTGGGCGAGCGCGGGCAGGTCGTGGCCCGCGGCGATCAGCGCCTGACGGTCGCTCAATTTGATCCCGTCGATCCATTCGAGCGTCAGGATCTTGCCGGTGGTGCGTGCCCAGTCGATCTGGGGGACGAGGAAATCGGGCTCGGCCTTCATCCCCTCGGCAAGCTCTGACGCCGATGCACCCTCGCGCCGCAGGTCGAGTTCGCGCGCGGTCCAGCGCTTGAACGTCTCGATGACGAGGCGCGGGCGCAATCGCTGCGCTTCGCCGCCCATCCCCTCAACCTGCGCGGCCGCCCATTCATAGGTTTCGATGGCGCGGGTGAATTCGGCCTCGACGCCGGGGCGCAGCACCTTGACCGCGACTTTGCGCCCGTCGGTGGTAATCGCGGCATGGACCTGTGCGATCGAGGCCGCGCCGATCGGCACTTCGTCGATCGAGGCGAACAGGTCGCTCAGCGGGCGTTGGAAGCTGCGCTCCATCGCCTCGCGAATGACCGAGAAGGGCAGGGGCGGCAGTGCGTCCTGGAGCCGCAACAGGTCGTGCGCTGCGATCTCGCCGACGATGTCGGGACGGGTGGCGAGCGTCTGGCCGAGCTTGATCGCGGCGGGGCCGATCGCCTGGAAGGCGTCGGCATAAGCGGGTTGTTTCGGCACCCGTGCGCCTAAGCGCAGAACCCGCGCGAAACGTCGCACTGGCGCGGGCGTGTTCGGATCGCGTTCAATCCCACGCAGCGCGCCATGACGTGCGAGAGTCCGGCCCCACTTTGCGAGCCGCCAGAGATGAGTGACGGAGGTGGTCATCGAGCGGGAACGGTCAAATCTTCCAGCCGCTGTGGATCGCGACCAGTCCGCCGAGCATCGGCTCGACTCGCGTCTGCACGAACCCGGCATCGGCGATCATCGCCTCGAAGGTCGGCATGTCGGGAAAGCGGCGGATCGATTCGATCAAATAGCGATAACTGTCCTCGTCATTCGCGATCAGCTTGCCCAGCTTGGGCACGACATGATGCGAATAGGCGTCGTACACGTCGGAAAAGCCCGGCCACACGGTGGTCGAGAATTCCAGGCAATAGAAGCGCCCGCCGCGCCGCAATACCCGGTGCGCCTCGCGCAGCGCCGCCGGAATGTCGGTGACGTTGCGGATGCCGAAGGCGATCGTATAGGCGTCGAAGAAGCGGTCGGGGAATTGCAGCCGTTCGGCATTCGCTTCGGTCCAGACCAGCCCGTCGATGCCGCGTTCCGCCGCGCGTTCCATGCCGCAGGCGAGCATGTCGGGATTGATGTCGGCGACGGTGATCTGCGCGCCGCTGTCCACCATCCGAAACGCGATGTCGCCGGTGCCGCCGGCCATGTCGAGGATCGCCTCGCCCTTCTTCGGCTTTACGTGCCGGACGAACCGGTCCTTCCACAGCCGGTGCATTCCTGCCGACATGGCGTCGTTCATCCGGTCGTAGCTGGTGGCGACGTTGGAAAAGACGGCGCCGACGCGCGCCGTCTTTTCGCCGGTGGGGATGTCTTTATAGCCAAAGGAAACGGTGTCGGTCATATCGGAGCGCTCTAGCGGGCGCGCCCGTCCTACGCAAAGGATTGCGTATCGCTGGCGCGCGTCCGATCTTGGACAGCGATATGCCCGAACTTCCCGAAGTCGAAACCACGGTCCGTGGCCTGCGCCCGGTCCTCGAAGATCAGCGGATCGATCGCGTGATCCTGAACCGCGCCGATTTGCGCCGCGCCATGCCGATCGATCTGGGCCAGCGGTTGACGGGCGCGACCGTCACCGGGCTGGGGCGACGGGCCAAATACGGGCTGATCGATACCGACCGCGGCGACACGATGATCTTTCACCTGGGCATGTCGGGCCGCTGGCGAGTCGATCCGTCCGAGCCGCTGGCGCACGATCACCTGTTGCTGGAGACGGGCGCGGGGCGCAGCTTGGCGCTCAACGATCCGCGGCGCTTCGGCTCGGTCGATCTGTGGCCGACCGAGGCGATTGCCATGTGGCCGCCCTTCGCCGCGCTGGGGCCGGAGCCGCTGGGACCGGAGTTCACCGCCGATCATCTGGCGCGCGCGTTCAAGGGCCGGGTCGCGTCGATCAAGGCGATGCTGCTCGACCAGCGGGTCGTGGCGGGGCTGGGCAACATCTATGTGTGCGAGGCGCTCAACATGGCGGGGATCGCGCCGCAACGTGCCGCCGGGCGTGTGGCTTTGAGGCGGCTGGGACCGCTGGTCGATGCGATTCGCGCGGTGCTCGCGTCCGCGATCGAAGCGGGCGGATCGAGTTTGCGCGACTATGCGCGGCCCGACGGCGAACTCGGTTATTTCTCGAAGCAATGGCGGGTCTATGGGCGCGAGGGCGAGGCGTGCCCGTGCGGCGGGGTGGTCGAGCGGCGAGTCGATGGCGGGCGATCGACCTTCTGGTGCCGGCGTTGCCAGCGATAGCGGTCCTCATTCGCGCTCGGCTGAGCCTGTCGAAGCCCTTAAGTCAGACGCCCACCCAGAACAGGCTTCGACAAGCTCAGCCTGAGCGCGGGAGGGTGGGCAAGTGAGTTGACCCGAATCGCATCCTTCGCTAAGCGCACCCCCTTTCCGGGCGTCGGCATGGCCGCTACGCCCCCATCAGCAACGAACGGGATTCGAAGACACATGGCGAACACGCCGCAAGCCAAGAAGCGCATCCGTCGCAACGATCGCCGCGCGGAAATCAACGGTGCGCGCGTCAGCCGCATCCGCACCCAGGTGAAGAAGGTCGAAGCGGCACTCGCATCGGGCGACAAGGACGCAGCGGCACAGGCGCTGATCGCGGTTCAGCCCGAACTGGCGCGCGGCGTTGCCAAGGGCGTGCTGCACAAGAACACCGCGTCGCGGAAGTTCTCGCGCCTTAACAAGGCGGTCACCGCACTCGCCTGACGCCACGCATTCGACCAAGGTCGAAGCTCGAACGCCCGCCCGGCACGTCCCGGCGGGCGTTTTTGCGTGTTCGCAAATCCGATGCCGAATCACGGCGCTAAACAGGTGTAAGGATTCCCGACGAGTCGGTACGGTTGGCTGGCTTTGAGCCCGTGTAAGTACTTGAAAGGCAAAGATAAACGCAATTATTTGACGCGTTTCTGCGGGTGGATGGGTGTCAATCCCGATTATTTCAGATTCTTTGCACCCCCCGCCCTTGATCGAATCTCCCAGACCTTCCTACACAGTCCCTCCGGACGCGATTTCGAGTCCGGGACTTCGAGATCATCGCATCGACAGGCGGATACCGCTTCCGGCTGCGGGGATGATTGTGTCTGGCGTAAGGCCGGGGGCGGGGGCTCGCTCGGCAGTCACGGGTTTGGGAATGGGGGCGTGAACGAGTGACGGTATCGGCGGGCCAGGTGAAATCGGATCGGATCGGCAATGCCTGGGGACGCGTGCGCGCCAATCTGCGCGCCTCCGCCGGCCAACGCCTGTTCGACCAGTGGCTGAAGCCGATGACGCTGATCGAGGATGCGGAAGAAGGCCCGGAGCGCATCCGCCTCGCGCTGCCGTCGGCGTTCATGACCAACTGGGTCAAGAATCACTATTCCGATCGGCTGCTGCTCGAATTCCGCGCGTTTCTGCCCGAGGTTCGTTCGGTCACGGTCGAAACGCAAAAGGCTAGCGCGCCGCGCAAGTTGTCCGCCGATGCGGTGCCCGATGCCGCCACTGTCGCGCCCACCGCGCCTCGTCTCGCCTCGGTCGTGCCGCTGCCGTCCAAGCCCAGGGGCGAGCGCCCGGTTTTCGACGAACGCTTCAGCTTCGACCGCTTCGTCACCGCCGCGTCGAATCAGGTGGCGTGCAATGCGGCCAAGGCATTGGCCGAGCCGGGCACCCCGCGCTTTTCACCGCTGTTCATCCATTCGGCGACGGGGCAGGGCAAGACCCATTTGATGCACGCGATCGGGCGAGCGTTTCTTGAGGCCGATCCGAACGCCTCGGCGATCTACATGCCCGCCGAACGCTTCATGTTCGAATTCGTGGCTGCCATGCGCGCGCGCGACACCTTTGCGTTCAAGGCGCGGCTGCGCGGCGTCGACCTGCTGATGATCGACGATCTGCAATTCATCGCAGGCAAGGATTCGACGCAGGAAGAATTCTTCCACACCGTTAACGAGTTCATGAATGCGGGCAAGCGGCTGGTCATCGCCGCCGATCGCTGCCCCCAGGCGCTGGACGGGGTCGAGCCGCGGCTGGTGGGTCGGCTGAGCGCGGGCCTCGTCGCCGACATCCGTGCGCCCGAACCCGAACTGCGCCGCGCGATCCTGAACGCCAAACTCGCCGAGATGGAGGCGAAGGTGCCCGCCGACGTGCTCGACATGCTGGCGAGCCGGATCACGTCGAGCGTTCGCGAGTTGGAAGGCGCGCTCAACCGGCTCGTCGCCTATGCCCAGCTGATCGGCGAGACGGTGACGGTCGAATTCGCCGAGCAGACGCTGGGCGAGTTGCTGCGCGGCAGCCAGCGCCGCGTGACGATCGACGAAATCCAGCGTGCGGTATCGGCGCATTTCGACGTCAAGCAGATCGACCTGATCTCCGAACGCCGCGCGGTTGCCATCGCGCGCCCGCGCCAGATCGCCATGTATCTGGCCAAGCGGCTGACGACGCGCTCGCTGCCGGAGATCGGCCGCAAGTTCGGCAATCGAGACCATTCGACGGTGATCCACGCGGTTCGCCGGATCGAGGATCTGCGGACCAAGGACGGCGATATCGACGCGGCGGTGCGGACGCTGACGCGGCAGTTGGAAGTCTGAGATCCTCCCCCATCGGGGGAGGTGGCAGTCGCGCACGCGACTGACGGAGGGGGCGCCAAGCAGGGCATTGCTCGCGGCAAACCCCCTTCCACCATCCTGCGAATGGTCCACCTCCCCCGGTGGGGGAGGAATTTGGTGTCTAAACCTGCAACCCCACTGCGTCCTGTGCGGCGCGCAAGGTCGGTGCCGCCAGCGCGCTGGCCTTCGACGCGCCCGCCGCCAGCAGCTTCGAGAGTTCGCCGCCGTCTTCCAGCAACGTGTTCATCCGGTCGCGGATCGGGCCGAGCTTCGCCACCGCCAGGTCCGCGAGCGCAGGCTTGAACGCCCCGAATCCCTGTCCCGAAAATTCGCCCAGCACCGTATCCATGCTGACGTCCGACAGCGCGGCGTAGATTGTCACCAGATTGCGCGCTTCGGGTCGTTCGGCGAGGTCGCCGATAGTGTCGGGCAGCGTGCCGGGATCGGTCTTGGCTTTGCGGAATTTCTGCGCGATGGCGTCGTCGCTGTCGGACAGGTTGATCCGCGACATGTCCGATTCCTCGGACTTCGACATCTTCTTGGTGCCATCACGAAGGCTCATGATCCGCGGCGCGGCCTTGCTGACCAAGGGCTCGGGGGGCAGGAAGACATCGCAATCGAAATCATTGTTGAACTTGATCGCGACGTCGCGTGCCAGTTCCAGATGCTGTTTCTGGTCCTCGCCGACGGGCACATGCGTCGTCCGGTAGGCGAGCACATCGGCGGCCATCAGCACCGGATAGGCATACAAGCCAACGCTCGCGCCCTCGCGATTCTTGCCCGCCTTGTCCTTGAACTGGGTCATCTTGTTCAGCCAGCCGATGCGCGCGGTGCCGTTGAGGATCCACGCCAGCTCGCTGTGCGCAGGCACGCGCGCCTGGTTGAACAGGATCGAGCGGTCGGGGTCGATGCCCGATGCGATCAGCGCGGCGGCCATCTCGACCGTGTTGCGCGCGAGTTCGGCGGGCACCACCGGCTGGGTCAGCGCGTGGAGATCGGCGAGGAAGAACAGCGCGTCATCGCCTGCGCCGAGTGCGTCCTGCATCGCCACCCATTGCTTGATCGCGCCCAGATAATTGCCGAGGTGCAGGTTTCCGGTGGGCTGAATGCCCGAGACGACACGCATCAATTGCTCTCCGTGGGGGTGGCGGGTTTGCGGCGCATCAGCGCCTTGAGATCGGCAGGCGTGAATGCCCGCGTCGCGAGACAGGCGATGCCATAGAGCGCGCCGCCGCTGCCGACCAGCAGCGACAGGCCTAGTGCGCGCATCCACAAGGTGCCGGTGGTATAGTCGATTAGGAGCCGGTCGGCGAAGAACAATGCCGCGCCCATCAGCAGCGCGGCGATGGCGAGCCGGGGGAGGCGGCGCTTCAACCGCGCATCCGCCTCGAAATGGCCGCGCTTTCTGAGCGTCCAATAAAGCAGGGCGACGTTGACGATCGCGGCGATCGCCGTCGCCAGCGGCGGGCCGATATGGCCGATGGTCGGGATCAGCGCGATGTTGAGTATCAGATTGACGGCGACCGAAATCATCGCGAAGCGCACCGGCGTCCGGGTGTCCTCCCGCGCGTAAAAGCCGGGGGTCAGCACCTTGATGAGGATATAGGCGGGCAGCCCGATCGCGAACATGCTGAGCGCCATGCCGGTCGCCTGGGTGTCGGCCGGGGTGAAGGCGCCGTGCTGGAAAATGCCGCGAATGATCGGCTCGGCGCAGACCAGGAAGGCGATGGTCGCGGGCAGCGTCAGGAACAGCGCGAGTTCGATGCCGCGATTCTGCGTGTCCATCGCGCCCTTTTCGTCCCCCCCGCCCAATTGACGCGAGATGGTGGGAAGCAGGATGGTGGCAAGGCCGATGCCGATCAGCCCCAGCGGCAACTGGTTCAACCGGTCGGCGTAATAGATGTATGAGATCGAGCCCGCGGGCAGCAGGCTCCCGGCCATCGCGGTGGAAACGAGCAGGTTGATCTGCGTCGCGCCTGCGCCTGCCGCGGCGGGCACGATCAGTTTCATCAGCCGCTTCACATCGGCGTCGATCTTCGGCAGTTTGAGGCGCAGCTTCACGCCGGCCGCTCGGCACCCGATCATCAGCCACAGCAACTGGAGCACACCGCCGACGGTCACCGCCACCGCCTGCGCCATCGCCGTGTCATAGGCATTGCCGCCGCGAAAGAACCACAAGGCCGCGATCATCGACAGGTTGAGCAGGATGGGCGCGGCGGCGTTCACCCAATAGCGTCCGAGCGAATTGAGGATGCCGCCCAACAGCGACACGAGGCTGATCAGCAGCAGATAGGGAATGGTGATCCGCGACAGCGTGACCGCATAGGCGAACTGGCTGGGAGTCGGGTCGTTGAACCCGCCCGACAGGAGCCACGTCACCGGCCATGCGGCGACCAGCATGATGCCGGTGAAGACGATCAGCACCGGCAGCAGCACCGCCAGTGCGCGTTCGGCGAACACCAGCCCGGCATTCACCTCGCCACCCGCTTCGCCGACCTTGCGGTTGAACATCGGGATGAACGCCGCGTTGAACGCTCCTTCCGCGAACAGCGCGCGGAACATGTTGGGCAGGCGGAACGCGACGAGGAAGGCGTCCGAGGCGAAACTCGCGCCGACGAAGGTCGCCTGAAGCGAATCGCGGCCCAGCGCGAGGATACGGCTGGCGAGCGTCAGTCCGCCGACCGATCCCAGCGCGCGGGCGAGTTTCATGCCCGCACCATTGTCACGTCATTCCCGAGAAGGCGGGAATCCATCTCGTGCCCTCCGTGCTCGATGCAGCGGGCGGGAGATGGGCCCCCGCCTTTGCGGAGGCGACGTGGATGCAGATGGCAACGTCGAAGCATCGACAGGCTCGGCCTGAGCGCGAAAGGGCTGTCGAGCATTTCGTATCGCGGCTCAGGCGTTGCCGACGGTGCCGTCGATCTCGCCCGAGACGTTGCCGCCGGCTTGCGCGGCCTGCATCTGCTGCTGGTAATAGAGGCCCGAGAAATCGATCGGCTCCAGCATCAGCGGCGGGAAACCGCCGTCGCGAACGGCATCGGCCAGAATGCGGCGCGCGAACGGGAAGAGCAGACGCGGTGCTTCGCCAAGCAGGAAGGGCTGGAGATGTTCGGCCGGAATGTTGCGCAGCCCGAACAGCCCGGCATAGGACAGATCGACCAGGAACGCGGTCTTGCCGTCCATTTCGGCCTTTACCTCGATCCGCAGCACGACTTCGTGCACGTCGTCGCCGACCTGGTTTGCCGCGATGTTGAACTGGACATCGACCGCTGGCGCGCTCTGCGTCTGGTAAACGCCGGGCGAATTGGGATTTTCGAACGAATAATCCTTCACATATTGCGTGATGACATTGGCCATCGGCGCGGTGTCTTCGCCATTGCCGGTCGCGGTCGCGGCGTCCATCGCGCCATCCTGTTCAGCCATGTGTTCGTTACCCCGTGAAAAGTCGTGGCGCGCGCCCGCAAAGCCGGGTCGAGCCGTTGAGCGCCGCGCCTAGCAGGGGCGGGCAGGCGATTCAACGGGCGCAACATTTGAATCGGCCGCGCATTGAGCCTATGTAGCAGACTAGCAAATCCCCGGAGGCTCGGTGTTCTACGTTGTTCTTCTCGCCATGATCGCGGCATTTCTGGCGCTGCGACTCTATTCGGTGCTCGGCAAGCGCACCGGGCATGAGCAACCTTTGCCCAAACCGGCCGAGGATCGCACCGTCACGCCGCTGCCGCGCACGCTCGACATGCCCGCCGAGGTCAAGGACGCGCGCAACCCGTCGATCGAATCGGGCGCCGAGGCTGGCCTGCGCCAGATCGTCGCCGCCGACGGCGCATTCGATTCGGCGCAGTTCCTGGACGGCGCCAAATCGGCGTACAAGATGATCCTGGAGGCATTCTGGAAAGGCGACCGCGAAACGCTGGAATGGCTGGTCGAGGGCGAAGTGCGCGATGCGTTCGGCGACGCGATCACCGAACGCGACGAAGCGGGCCATGTCCTCGACAACCGGCTGGTCACCATCGAACGCGCCGTCATTTCGGATGCCGAAGTGTCAGGCGGCGTGGCGCGTATTACCGTGCGCTTCGATGCCGATATCGCGGCGGTGACGCGCGATGCCGACGGCAACGTCATTGCCGGATCGCTGACCGACGCGGTCGATACGCACGACGTCTGGACGTTCGCCCGCACGCTGAAAAGCGACGATCCCAACTGGAAACTTTCCGAAACCGACGAGGCCTGAGCCCGATGCGACGCTGGGGGGTGGTGGCGCTGGCGACGGCGCTGGCGGCATGTTCGGGCGGCATCGTTCCGCCCATGGCGGGCTCCGGCGCGCCGGCCGAACGACCGCGCGACGAAGGCGCTGCCGTCCCGGCGGATCGTCCGGTGCCGGTACGCCAGCCGACCGCGGCGACGCCGATGGCGGCGGTGGCGGCACCCGCTGCGGATGCGGCGGCGGTCAGCGCGGTTCAGGCAGGCCTGCGCGCCGGGCCGCCCATCGCCTCGCTTCCCTTCAACAACGACATGGCGGCGCGCGCGCTCGATGCGTTCCGGATCAGCTGCCCGTCGCTCCAGCGTCGCACCGACGCCACCGGGCTTACGCGCGGCAGCGATTGGGCGGCGGCCTGTTCGGCGGCGTCCTCGGCGCGGGGCGGCGACGCGCGGCGTTTCTTCGAAACCCAGTTCGAAACCGTGCAGGTCGCCGATGGGCGTGCCTTTGCGACCGGCTATTACGAGCCCGAAATCCGCGGATCGCGCGATCGCAGGCGCGGCTATGAAGTCCCGGTCTATGCCAGGCCCGCCGATCTGGTCGAGGTCGATCTGGGGCTGTTTGCGAACGACCTGAAGGGCAAGCGGATTCGCGGTCGCGTCGATGGCGACAAGTTCGTCCCCTATTACGACCGCACCCAGATCGAAGAAGGCGCGCTGGCCGGGCGCGGCCTGGAACTCGCCTGGGCTGCCGATCCGGTCGAGTTGTTCTTCCTGCAAATCCAGGGTTCGGGGCGGTTGCGGCTGCCCGACGGCTCGGTGATGCGGATCGGTTATGCCAGCCAGAACGGGCGCGATTATACCGGCATCGGCGCACTGATGAAGGAACGCGGGCTGCTCGGCCCCGGCCAGACGTCGATGCAGGGAATCATGGCGTATCTGCGTGCCAACCCGGCGGAAGGCCGCGCGATCATGCGCGAGAACAAGAGCTGGGTGTTTTTCCAGGAACTGACCGGTGCGGGTCCGCTGGGCGCGATGGGGCTGCCGGTGACCGGCTATGCCACCGTCGCCACCGATCCGCGCTTCGTGCCGCTGGGCGCGCCGGTGTTCCTGTCGATGGACCGGCAGGACGCGACGGGTTTGTGGGTGGCGCAGGATACCGGCGGCGCGATCAAGGGCACCAACCGCTTCGACACCTTCTGGGGCGCGGGCGACGAGGCGCGCGCGATCGCGGGGGGCATGTCGGCGCGCGGTACTTCCTGGGTGTTCGTGCCGCGTGGCACGCTCGCACGGCTCGGCGTCCGGTGAGGTGGCCGGGCGGCGACTGACACCCGACGAGGCCGCGCTGTGGCAGCGCGTCCGCGCCAGCGTCCGCCCGATCGAAAGCCGCATCGTCGCGGACGCCAGCATGGCCGATCTGCTCGCCGTCGATCTGAATCCGGTAAAGCGGGTCAAAGGCAGGGTGCCCGTGCCGCTGGCGACGCCCGCTGCCGCGCCGACCCCCGTTTCGGCGCGCGCGCGGCGTTCCGCCAACACGCTCGACGGCGGCTGGGACAAAAGGCTGTCGCGGGGCAGCATCGTCCCCGACCGGACGATCGACCTGCACGGATATTCGCTGGCGATGGCGCATGCCGTGCTCGAAGCCGAAATCGGCGACGCCCTATCCTGCGGCGACCGCGTGATCCTGCTCGTCACCGGCAAGCCGCCCCGACCCGAATCCGAACGGCCGCACGCTCGCGGCGCGATCCGCGCGAGCATCGCCGACTGGCTGGCGGGATCGCGCCATGCCAGCCGCATCGCCGCCGTCCGCGCGGCCCACCCCCGACACGGCGGAGCGGGCGCGCTTTACGTCATTCTGCGGCGTTCGCGTTGAGATTTGTTCGCAAGGATCAAGGATTCTTAACCCTTCTCCCCTAGCGTTCAGGGCTGGACGTGGACTGCCCGACAGGGCCGGGGAAGGGGCGACAACAGCGACGATGGACGATTTCTCGCTCAAATCGCGCGCGATCGTCTTTGCCCTGTGCGCAGGTGCGGTGTCGTTCATCCTGGCGCTGTTCGCGACCTCCAACGGGCGAGTCGATGCCGACAGCGCCGCCTATGCCGTGGTCGCCGCGATCATCTGCGGCGTGTTCTGCTGGGCCTCTGCCGAGCGCAGCATCGCCTCGACCGCAGGCGCCGTCGATGCCGCGATCGACCGCATGGCCCAGGCCGCCAAGGGCGACCTCGAAAGCCCGATCCCCGACGATGTCGCGCGCTGCGTGCCCCCGCTGGCGACCGCGATGGAGGATCTGTTCGGCCAGCTTCACAACAATCTGGCAAGCGTCCAGCGCCTTGCGCTGTTCGATCCGGTCACCGGGCTTGCCAACCGCACCAATTTCCGTTGCTCGGCTGAAACCGTGATCGAAATGTTGCCGCCGTCCGCCGATGCGGCGTTGTTTTTCATCGATCTCGACCAGTTCAAGGCGGTGAACGACAATCTGGGCCATGCCGTCGGCGACGCGCTGCTGGCGATGGTCGCCGAACGGCTGCGCGCGGTCGCCGAACGCGCGGTCGATCCCTTGGGTGAACATCGACCCCTGATCGGTCGCCTTTCGGGCGATGAATTCACGATCCTGATCCCGCACCTTGCCGATCCGTCGCAGGCCGACCGGGTCGCCGACGGCATTTTGGCGGCGCTCAACCGTCCGTTCGACCTTGCCGATCAGCAGGTGTCGATCGGCGCCTCGATCGGCGTAGCGTTCCGGCAGCATCATGGCCCCAGCCTGACCGAATTGATGCGCGCCGCCGACGCCGCCATGTATCATGCAAAGGCCAATGGGCGCGGGCGTGCCGAGCATTTTTCCGATCATCTGGCGTCGCGCCTGGTCGCGCGGGTCCGGCTGGAGGGCGAACTGCGCAGCGCGATCGAGCACGGCGAGTTCGAGCTCGCTTTCCAGCCCCAGGTCGCATCGCGCAGCGGTCGGATCGTCGGGGCGGAGGCGTTGCTGCGCTGGCATCACAGCGACGGCGTGCGCTTCCCCGCCAATTTCATTCAGCGCGCCGAGGAAACTGGCCTGATCGTCGAGATCGGCGAATGGGTGGTGGGATCGGTCGCGGCGACCATTTCGCGCTGGGCCGCTCTGGGCGTCGAACAGCGCCTGGCGGTCAATATCAGTCCGCGTCAGATCGACCATGCGACCTTTTTCCGGCGACTTCACGATGCGCTGCGCCGGGCGAACGCGCCTGCGCGCCTGCTGGAACTGGAGATTACCGAATCGCTGGCGATGCATTGTTCGGACGATGTGATCGACGCGATCACCGAATTGCGCGCCGAAGGGGCATCGGTCGCGATCGACGATTTCGGCACCGGCTATTCGAATCTCGCGCGGCTGCGCGACCTGCCGGTGGACCGGGTGAAGCTCGACCGCAGCCTGGTCGAGAATGTCGTCGTCCGCCACGAAGCGCGCACCATCGCGCAAGCGGTGATCGGCCTGATCCACGGCCTCAATTGCGAAGCGGTGGCGGAGGGGATTGAATCGACCGAACAGGCCGACGTGCTGCGCGTGATCGGCTGCGACGTGCTTCAGGGCTATGCTATCGCCCAGCCGATGGCGGAGGTCGCGTTCCTCGACTGGATCCGCGAGGAACGCGATCGCGCGATCCGGGCGTAAAGACGCCACCGTCGTCCATCGCGCTCCCGTTCGTTTCGAGCGAAGTCGAGAAACGCTACTTGGCGCCTGCGACACTTTTCTAGGCTACGCTCGAAACGACCGAGGTTATGGATTTCGAAAAACCCGCGTCAGAATATCCCCGTAAATGTCGGACAATGCGTGGAGATCGGCGACCGCGACCGCCTCGTCCAGCTTGTGCATCGTCGCATTGAGCAAGCCGAATTCCACCACCGGGCAGAGCTTCGACAGGAACCGCGCGTCGGACGTGCCGCCGCTGGTCGACAGTTCGGGGCGGATGCCGGTGCGCGCCTCGACCGCGTCCGACACCCATGCCGACAGCGCGCCGGGTTCGGTCAGGAACGCCTCTCCGCTGACCTTGACCTCGACCGCCGCCCCAGGGGCATGGCGCCGGACGATCTCGGTGATCCGCGCGCCCAGATCGTCGCCGCGGTGCAGGTCGTTGAAGCGGACCGACAGCCGGGCGGCCGCGCGTGCGGGGATAACATTGGTCGCGGGGTTGCCGACATTCAGGTCGGTCACCTCGATGTTCGACGGCTGAAACCAGTCGGTGCCCTCGTCCAGCACGAGGCCGTCGATTTCGGCGAGTGCCGCGACCAGCCGGGGGATCGGATTGTCGGCAAGGTGCGGATAGGCGACGTGGCCCTGACGCCCCTCGACCGTGATCCAGATGTTGACCGATCCGCGCCGCCCGATCTTGATCGTGTCGCCCAGCCGGTTGGTGGAGGTTGGCTCCCCCACCAGGCACAGGTCGGGGGAAAGGCCGCGCGCCGCCATCCGGTCGATGAGCGCACGGGTGCCGTAGATCGCGGGGCCTTCCTCGTCGCCGGTGATGATGAGGCTGACCGTGCCCCCATGGTCGCGGTGGCGGGCCGCGGCGTGGGTGAAGGCGGCGATCGCCCCCTTCATGTCCACCGCGCCGCGCCCGTAGAGCAGGTCGCCGCGCACTTCTGCGGCAAAGGGATCGCTTGCCCAGCCGCTGCCGGGCGGCACGACGTCGAGATGCCCGGCAAAGGCGAAATGCGGTCCGCCGACCCCGCGTAGCGCGAGCAGATTTTCGACCGGCCCGTCCGGCGCTTCTCCGGCGACGAAGCGATCGACCTCGAAGCCTTGCGCGACCAAGGCCGCTTCCATCACGTCGAACACCGCACCGCGCGCGGGCGTCACGCTTTCGGCGTCGATCAACGCCTTGGTGAGTTCGAGCAGGTCGGGCATAAAGGCTGGATCGGTCATCGGAGGATGCATTGCCCAAGCTGTCGCTCGACACAATCCCGCAGACCAACGCCACCGGCTATCCGCCGGAATATGCACAAGCCGTATCAGGGCGCTGGTATCGCCGCCTGGCGCCGCCGTCGGGGCTCAGCGACTTCGGGGTCAGCCATGTGACACTGAAGCCCGGCGCCTGGTCGTCGCAGCGGCACTGGCATGCGGACGAGGACGAATTCCTGGTGATGCTGTCGGGAGAGGCGGTGCTAGTCGACGATTCGGGCGAAACGCCGATGCGGGCGGGCGATTGCGCCGCCTTCGCCAAGGGCGACGGCAATGCCCATGTCCTGCAAAACCGATCGACCGAGGATTGCGTGTTCATCGCAGTCGGACGTCCGTCGAGCAGCGATTGCCACTATCCCGATATCGACATGCACCTGACGCCGGGGCGGGGATTCCACCGCAAGGACGGCAGCGATTTCTGAACCCTAGTGCTGGGGTTCCAGAACGTCGCGACAGATGGCGAAAGGCTCGCTCGCGCCGAACAGTCCGCCACCGGACTGCATCGTCTCGACCGCGACGACTTCCAAGTCGAGGGTGCGTCCTTCGCGCTTGAGCGCCAGACGGCCGCCGATCTCAGGCAGGCGGTTCAATTCGACGGTATCCAGAAAACGGGCATGGTCGCCGCCCAGAATCAAACGAACAGCAGGCATGGAATTGCCCCCCCTTTACGCGACATCACAACGCGACCCGACGAACGATTATCCGGGGCGAACGCAAGAGTCGATGCCCCTTATCACAGATCGACCCGAGGTTAACCGTTTGAAGGCAATACGGTTCCCTGATCGGACGGATGGAGGCGGATCCTAATCCGCCGTCTGTTCATATTGTTCGAGCACCCATTCCTCTTCCTGCGCCGAGGCGATCCAGTCCTGCATGAACGGATGCGCGAGCACTGCCTGCATGTAGCCGGGCGCAAAACGCGCGACCGGCAGCGAATAGGTGACCAACCGGGTGACGACCGGCGCATACATGATGTCCGCCGCGCCGAATTCGCCGAACAGGAAGTCGCCACCGCCGCCATAGCGCGCGCGCGCTTGCGCCCAGATTTCCATGATCCGCTGGATGTCGGCCATGACGTCCTCGTCGGGGCGTCTGGGCTCATACACTTGGCGGATATTCATCGGGCATTTGCGGCGCAGCGCGGCGAATCCCGAATGCATTTCGGCGGCCATCGACCGCGCCATTGCGCGCGCGCCTTCGTCGGCGGGCCAGAATTTGTCGCCGCCGGACTTTTCGTTCAGATATTCGATAATCGCCAGGCTGTCCCACACGACGACATCGCCGTCCCACAGGATCGGCACCTTGCCGCCGCCGGGCGCGAATTCGTCGCCTTCGCGGCGCTTGTCCCATTCGGCGTCGTACAAGGGGACGACGACCTCTTCGAACTTCAGTCCCGATCGCTTCGCCGCGAGCCAGCCGCGCAGCGACCAGGAGGAATAGGCCTTGTTGCCGATGATGAGCTTTAGCATGGGGGAGGGGATAGCCGCGCAGGCGTGCGGCTGTCGAGCGCGAGGAACCGTCGTCGCTCCATTTCGTTTGCGGAATGATGGCGGGCGATCCTCACAGCGTAAGCGAAATCCTGAACCGTCTCCGCGACATGGGTGAGAACGCGCACCGCGATCCCGTCGAACTGGGCGAAGCGGTCGAAGCGTTCGGCAAGCGCAGCGTCGGGCCGTTCCTGTTGGTGCCCGCGCTGATCGAGGTGTCGCCGATCGGCGGCATCCCCGCGGTGCCCACCTTGCTCGCGATCATCATCGCGCTGTCGGCGGCGCAAATCCTGTTCGGACGCAATCATATCTGGCTGCCGGGGTTTCTGGAACGCCGCCACGTGAAGGGCGACAAGGTGGTCAAGGCCGCCGACACGCTGGCCGGTATCGGCAGGTGGATGGATCGATGGTTCCACGGTCGGCTGAAATGGCTGACCGGCCCGCCGTTCGACCGCATCGCGGCGGGCATGTGCATATTGCTGTGCGCAACCGTCCCGCCGCTGGAACTGATCCCGTTTGCCAGCACCGCGCCAATGGCGGCGATCGCGGCGTTCGGACTGGCGCTGTTGGTCAGGGACGGGGCGCTGATGGCGGTGGCGATGGTCGCGTCGGTCGCGGCGCTGGGGTTCGCGGGAGTGGCGCTGCTTACGCCGTAACGGTGGCTGTCCGAGCCATGTCGGGGTGGACAGCGCGCCCCCGCACTGGCAGCTTTCGGCCAAGGGGGATTTTCATGCGATTGATAACGAACGGAATTGCGCTTGCCGTAGCCGTCACTGCGATCACCGCCGCACCGACGGCCGTGGCGCAAACCCCGTTTCATGATGTGGCCGAACCGGACGAGCGCTCGACGCTGGACGAGATCATCGCCACGATAAGCCGAGCAAGCACGTTCGGGGAATCGACGTCGGAGGCCGAACTGGCTGAAGTTCGATCGCAACTCGATTCGGTGCTGCTCGACCTGCCCCGACCCACGCGTTTGCGCGGGATGGTTCAGATGCTGCGTGCGGGGTTTCGTGAGGGTCATGACGATGCCGCCGCGGGTCGCGCCTATGAAGAGGCGATACGGCTTCTCCCCGACGACCCCCGCCCAAAGTTGATGGCGGCGCATTTCTATACATTTTCCGGTGCACCGACACGTGCCGCCGATCTTTTGTCGTCCGCGATCGAACAGGCGCCGACGGACGTGGTTGCGTATCCCGAATATGAACTCAACGCGCTGATGGGCAATCTGACCGATATCGGCGATACGGACCGGCGGGACCGGCTGTACGCGCGGTTTGCCGAGATCGGCTATGTCTGGAGCACCGCCGATTTGCGGAGCAGTGCGGCAATGGCACTCGTCCGCGCAAGCATCGCCAAGGGGCAACCCGAAATCGCCTCCCGTCATTTCGGCGAGATCGGCGGCAGCGAGTTTCGCCTGCTTTACATCGACCGGCGCTATGAAACGATCTGGCCTGCCATGTCGAAATGGGCGGAGCCCGACCTGTCGCGCCAGCACAGGCTTTATCTCGAATCGTTGCGGAGCGATTGGCAGGCGACGCAGTCGATGGTGGCCGCCAACAGCTATGCCCGCGTGCTGAACGAGGCTCAGGCGTATCAGGACGTGATTGATCTGTTCCATGACCGGTTGAACGGGGACGGGCCGCTGCCGGAGAGTGCGGAACTGCTGGTGGCGCCCGTGGCGCGGGCCTTGCTGTCGACCGGGCGGCCCGCGGAGGCGGTAACGCTGATGGAGAACAGCCTGGCGCGCGCCACCGGGCCGACCGCCAATATCCAGAAGCTGAATATCGACGCCAATCTGGTCTCGATCCACAGCGAAGCCGGAAACGCGGCAGAAGCAGTGCAGGTGGCGGATCGCTGGTTCAGAACGGTCGAGCCGATGGGGTCGCAGATCAACCTGTCGGCGATTGCCGGGGTCAGCGCCAACCTTGCCTGTGCAATGCTCGCTGCCGATCCGCAGGCGGACGTGGCGGCTCTTGCCCGGCGGATCGTCGCCACGCGCGATGCGATGCCGGCGCCCGCCTATCAGCTTTATGCCTGTCAGGGCGATGTGGCGTCGGGACGCGCATTGGTGACGCGCGCGCTGGCGAACGAGACGACCCGTCCCTGGGCGCTGCGGCAGTTGCAGCCGAACCATCAGGTGCAGCACACCAGGGAAGCCAAGATCATGGCCGGGTTCCGCGCGGCGATGGTTGCCGATCCTGCGCTGGTCGCAAGCGCAGAGGCGGTCGGGCGAATCCTGCCTTCTCCGGTCGGCGAAAACTTGCCTGACGGGTTCGATCCGCTGGCACCTTCGACGATGCCGAGCCCGGTTGCGTCCCCAACGACGTAAGGACGCGCGGCGGTGGGAGGCTAACCGATCGCCTCGATCACCGCAGCGCGCAGTTCGGCGATGCCCATGCCCTTTTCGCTCGACGTCTGAAGGATGTCGGGGTGCGCGGCGGGGCGTTTGCGGGCTTCGTCGGCCGTGGACTGCGCGACCGCTTCCAGCTCGCTCGCCTTGATCTTGTCGGCCTTGGTCAGGACCAGGCGGTAGCTGACGGCGGCCTTGTCGAGCATGTCCATGATCTCGCGATCGACGTCCTTGATGCCGTGGCGGCTGTCGATCAGCACCAGCGTGCGCTTCAGCGCCTGACGCCCGCGCAGATAGTCGTTCACCAGGAAACGCCATTTCTTGACGATGTCCTTGGGCGCCTTCGCAAAGCCATAGCCGGGCATGTCGACCAGCCGGAAGTTGATCGGCTCGCCCACGTCGAAAAAGTTCAGCTCCTGTGTGCGACCGGGCGTGTTCGACGTGCGTGCTAGGCCGTTGCGACCCGTGAGCGCGTTGAGCAGCGACGATTTGCCGACGTTCGACCGGCCAGCGAATGCCACTTCGGGCACATCCGCATCGGGGATGAATTGCAGGCTGGGCGCCGATTTCAGAAAGGCGATCGGCCCGGCGAAGGTCTTTCGCGCGGACTCGATCGCTTCTTCGTCGAAACCGCTCATTTCGGCTTCGCTTCGGCGGCCTTGAGCGCGGGATGCCGCGAATAGAGCCACTTTTGCTGCGCGATGGTGAGCAGGTTGCTGGTGATCCAGTAGACCTGCAAGCCAACCGCGAACGGCGCCATCACGAACATCAGCACCCACGGCATCAGCGCGAACACCTGTTTCTGGATTTCGTCCATCGGCGCGGGGTTCAGCTTGAACTGCGCCCACATCGAAATGCCCAGCATGATCGGGAATACGCCGATGTGCAGGAAGCTGGGCGGGGTAAACGGGAGCAGGCCGAACAGGTTGAGCGGGGTCAGCGGATCGGGCGCGGACAGATCCTGAATCCACAGAACGAACGGCTGATGCCGCATTTCGATGGTCAGCATCAGCACCTTGTACAGCGCATAGAAGATCGGAATCTGAAGCAAGGTCGGCAGGCAGCCCGCGAGCGGATTGACCTTCTCGTCCTTGTACAGCTTCATCATCTCCTGCTGGAGACGTGGCTTGTCTTCCTTGTAGCGTTCCTGAAGCGCCTTCATCTTCGGCTGGATCGCCCGCATCGAGGCAAAGGACGCGAACTGCTTCTGCGCGATCGGGAACATGATCAGGCGGATGGTGAAGGTCAGCAGGATGATCGCGAGACCGAAATTGCCGACCAGACGGAACAGCCAGTCGAGATAGTGGAAAATCGGCTTTTCGACGGGTCCGAACCAACCCCAATCGATGGCATTTCCAAATAGAGGGATGCCTTCTGCCTCGTATCGATCAAGCAGATCGACTTCCTTCGCACCGGCAAAAAAGCGTGAAGTCGAAATCAGTGCCTGTCCTGGTTGCAGCACACGGGGATTATCAGACTGATAAAGGGCTTGGTAATTTCCGTTGCCTGTTGGACGAAACCGCAGGTCAACGTTCGATCCTTGGTCTGGCACCAATGCAGCCAGCCAGTAGATATCGGTGAACCCAACCCAGCCACCACGACTTGCGAAATTGGCTTGCGACTTGTCGATGTCATCGTAATCATATCCATAGTCTACAGTGCCGCCGTAAGACGCCACCGGACCGGAGTGGATTGTGAAGGTACTGGGATCGGCTGAATCCTTATGGCGATTCAGGTATGCAAACGGCGCGGCGCTTACGGCCTGACTACCGGTATTCGCCGCGATTTGACGAACGGTGAACATATAACCATCGTCGACAGAAATCTGCATCCGGAATGCGCGACCGTTGCTTGTCGTGCTTAACGTGATGGGCGTTTCTGGCGTCAGCCGGTCGCCATTTGCGGTCCAAACAGTGTCGGGGCCGGGGGCGGACAATCCATCACCCGACCACCCAAAGCTGGCAAAATATGCGTTCTCCGCCCCCGAGGGAGACAGCAAGCGGATAGGATTGCTGTCTTCGGCGATCGTTTCCGCATGGCGCAACAGCACCAGATCGTCGATCCGCGCGCCACGTAGATTAAGCGAACCACGCACGCGTGGAGTTTCGATTGCGACGCGCGGAGTCTCCGCCAATATCATCGCGCGGTCTCGCATTGTCGCAGGCGTGTCCGGGCTGGTGACCGCGCGCGGATCGGCCTGCGCAGTCTTTTCCCCCGCCTCGATCGTCACCGGCGGTGGCGGCGTCGGGAAGAAGCGACCGACGATCGGCTCCCAGGCGAACAGGATGATCGCGGCAATCACCGCGAAGATCAGGAAATTCTTCTGGTCTTCTTTCACCGACTAACCTCGAAAATTCGTGCGTGCCTTTACGGCACCGGATCGTGGCCCGATCCGCCCCAGGGATGACAGCGCCCGATCCGCCGAAGCGCGAGCCAGCCGCCTTTGACAGCCCCATAGCGGCGAAGTGCCTCGATTGCATAGGCCGAACAGGACGGCGAATAGCGGCACGACGGCGGCAGGATGACTGAGGGGCCGAGCTGCCACCCGCGTGCGATAAGGATGAGGAGCTTTGCGATCATGGGGTTGCCACACAATAACCGTCACCCCGGCCGTAGTGCCGGGGTCCACTACGCCGCTTGCGCCGCGTCTGTGCTGCTAGCCGAAAACCATGCTGCCCGGTGGACCCCGGCACTACGGCCGGGGTGACGGAGGAGAAAGTAGCGTGACTGAACGCCCAAATCACCGCCGCACCTTTTTCAGCGCTTTGGACAACTCGTTTCGCAGTTCCGCGAAGTCCCGCTCGACACCACTGGCGCGTCCGATCAGCACATGATCCGCGCCCGGCACGCCTTCGACCGGCAACAACTCGCGCGCGAGTTCGCGCAACCGGCGCTTCATCCGGTTGCGCGTCACCGCGTTGCCCACTTTCTTGGAAACCGTGTAACCGATTCGCATCGTCGGCGAATCGTCCGCGCGCTCGCGGACCAGCAGGACGAAGCCGGGCATCGGTGCCCGCCGTCCGCTGTTGGCGGCGAGGAAATCCCCCCGCCGCGTCAACTGGATCAGGCCGACAGCTTCTTGCGACCGCGGGCGCGGCGCGCCCGGATCACGTTGCGGCCGCCCGGAGTCGCCATGCGCGAGCGGAAGCCGTGACGGCGTGCGCGCACCAGGTTGCTCGGCTGAAAGGTCCGCTTCATCGGTCATTCCCTAAAGGTATTCGTAAAACCAAAAGGCCGCCATAAGCGGCGGCCATGTGAGGGGTGCGCTTATGCGAACCCGTCGTCCAAGTCAACGTGCGGGTTGAGCAACCTGGGTTTTCGAGCGCGCCTTTTCAGCCGCACGCCGCCGCATCGCGCTCTTGCGCTGCAAGGCTTTGTCCACGAACGCCTCGACTCGCGGCCAGCGGCGCTTGTGCCGCACGAACATCCGCCGCGCCTTGCATGAATTGCGCAGCACCAGCCACAGACCCGCGGCGAACACGAAAATGCCGCCTGGACCCGGAATGACGCCGATGATCGGGGACAGCGCGATCAGTACGAACCCGGTGACGAGTTCGGCCATGCGGCGGATCGGCGGGCGTTCGTTCTGCGTCATGTCATTCCAGTTGATGGCAGGTCTCAGGTGAACAAGTGCTGGACGCGATGAACGGTTCCCTGGACGCGAAAAGCCGCTAAGCTGCGTCGCCAATTGGGGTTTTTGGGGGACATCGATGGTCGCGACCGTGGCGACGGCCGCCTATCTCGGGCTGGAAGCGCGCAACGTTGAGGTCCAGGTGCAGGTCGCGCCCGGCGTTCCCGCCTTCGTCGTGGTCGGGCTGCCCGACAAGGCGGTGGCCGAAAGCCGCGAGCGGGTGCGCGCCGCCATCGCCGCGATCGGGCTGGCGCTGCCGCCCAAGCGGATTACCGTGAACCTGTCGCCCGCCGATCTGCCCAAGGAAGGATCGCATTACGATCTGCCGATCGCGCTCGGGCTGCTCGGCGCGATGGGGATCGTCGATGCGGAAACGCTGAGCGGTTATGTCGTCGTGGGCGAACTCAGCCTCGATGGCCGGATCGCCGCATCGCCGGGCGTGTTGCTCGCGGCATTGCTGGCATCGGAGACGGAGAGGGGGCTGGTCTGTCCCGCCGCACAAGGGCCGGAGGCAAGCTGGGCAGGCGATGTCGAGGTGCTGGCCGCGCCCGACCTGATCGCGCTAATGAACCATTTCAAAGGGCATCAATTGCTGCCCGCCCCGCGCCCCGGCGAAGCGGAAGCCGCGGCACACGGGCCTTGTCTCAGCCAGGTGAAGGGTCAGGAGACCGCACGCCGCGCACTCGAGATCGCGGCTGCGGGCGGTCACAACCTGTTGATGGTGGGACCACCCGGCGCGGGGAAGTCGCTGCTGGCGTCGTGCCTGCCCGGCATCCTGCCGCCGCTCGATGCAGCAGAAGCGCTGGAGGCGTCGATGGTCGCCTCGGTCGCGGGCACGCTCGCCGACGGGCGGCTGACGCGGACCCGCCCCTATCGTAGCCCGCACCACTCCGCGTCGATGGCGGCGCTGGTGGGCGGCGGGCTGAAGGTGAAGCCTGGCGAAGTCAGCCTAGCGCATCTGGGGGTGCTGTTCCTCGACGAGTTGCCCGAATTTCAGCGCCCGGTGCTCGATTCGCTTCGACAACCGCTGGAGACCGGCACGGTCAGCGTCGCACGCGCCAACGCGCATGTGACCTTTCCCGCGCGGGTCCAGTTGATCGCGGCGATGAATCCGTGTCGTTGCGGCCATCTGGGCGACCCCGCGCTCGCGTGCAGCCGCGCGCCACGATGTGCGGCGGACTATCAGGCCAAGGTGTCGGGACCGCTGCTCGATCGCATCGACCTGCACATAGAAGTCGAACCGGTCAGCGCCGCCGACCTGATCCTGCCTTCGACCGGCGAGGACAGTGCCACTGTTGCCGGGCGCGTCGCCGCCGCCCGCGCGCGCCAGACCGCGCGCTACGCCGACGTTCCGGCGCGAACCAATGCCGAGGCGGACGGCGATGCGCTGGATGCGGCGCAACCCGACGATGCGGGCAAGAAACTGCTGGCGGAGGCCGCCGCCGCGATGCGCCTGACCGCGCGCGGCTATACCCGTGTGCTGCGCGTCGCGCGCACCATCGCCGATCTTGCGGCCAGCGACACGGTGACGCGCGTGCATGTCGCCGAGGCGCTCAGCTATCGGCGGCGCGCGCCGGTGAATTGAGAATAATCGGGAGGGGACGCCATGGAATATATGTGGATGCCGCTGAGGCGATACGCCGACTTCTCCGGCCGGTCGCGCCGCAAGGAATATTGGCTCTTCAACCTAGGCGTGGTGCTAACTTATACGGTGCTTCTGATCGTTTCGTTTGCGTCGAGCGGACCGGACGGGGAGCCGGGGGCGGTGTTCGGTCTGGTCGGCCTGCTGTTCGTGGGCATCTGGCTCGCGCTTATCATCCCGTCGCTTGCGGTGCTGATCAGGCGGCTTCACGATCAGGAACGCTCGGGTTGGTTCATTCTTCTGGCCTTTGTCCCGGTGATCGGCGGGCTGGTCCTGCTGGTATTCACGCTGTTGCCCGGCACGCCCGGCGAAAATCGCTACGGCGCCGATCCGCGCGGCAACGAACATCAAGCGGTATTCGGCTGACGCAGCGACTTGCGATGGCCGCACCGATCGGTTAGCAGCCATCGCCTCGCGCTTTCGGGCGCGAATGCGGGCGTGGTGGAATTGGTAGACGCGCCGGACTCAAAATCCGGTTCCGCAAGGAGTGTGGGTTCGATTCCCACCGCCCGCACCACCGTTATCCTGACGACCCGATCCAGCGATCGAGCAGCGCGGCGCCGTCGCCGCTGGGCTGCGCCGCGCCGGGTGTGCGCGAGAAGCGGGGTGCGACTGCGGGATCGGGGACAGGCCCGTCACCGCCGAATACCCCACGCGCGACCAGATGCGGTTCGCTTCGCGCTTCCTGCCAGCCATGCACCGGCGTCGCGCACGCATCGACGGGATCGAGTTTCGCCAGCCAGTGATCGCGCGGCTGGGTCGCGAATTGTGCAGCCAGCATGTGCGCCGCCGCGACCGGATCGCCGTTCAATGCGTCGGGCGCGAGGCCCATGGCCTCCGTCAGCGCGCGCCTGAACTGCGGCTCCAGCGGGCCAACCGCGATCGCGAGACCGTCGGCGCACAGATAGCTGCGGTAATAGGGCGCATTGCCCGCCAATATGCCCTTGCTCGGGTCGCTGGGCATGAAACCGCCCGCAATCATACCGAGGATGGGCGCCATCAGCGATACGCTGCCATCGACGATGGCGGCGTCCACCACCTGACCCTTGCCCGACCGGTTGCGTTCGGCGAGCGCGGCGAGAATACCGATCACCAGATAGAGCGACCCCGCGGCATAATCACCGAGCAAGTTGAGCGGCGGGCGGGGCGCTTCGCCCGCCGGATTTAGCATCGAAAGCAGGCCGGTCAGGCCGATATAGTTGATGTCGTGTCCGGCCTGTTGCGCGCGGGGACCGTCCTGTCCCCAACCCGTCATCCGAGCATAGATCAGCCGCTCGTTTCGCGCGCAGGCGGTATCGGGACCGAGGCCGAGCCGCTCCATCACGCCGGGTCGCAGCCCTTCGATCGCGACATCCGCGGCATCCATCGCCGCCATCGCTCGCGCGCGGCCATCATCGCTTTTGAGGTCGAGGGTCAGCCCGGATCGTCCGCGTGATACGATCGGCATTTGCGGCCACGGTGCGTCCGCGCGGTCGATCCTGAGCACGTCGGCGCCCAGATCGGACAGCAGCATCGCGCCGAACGGGGCGGGGCCGATGCTTGCGAATTCGACGACGCGCAGCCCCGCCAATGGTCCTGTCATTGCGTATCTCTCCCCAATTCGCGCTGATCTTGGGAGGGCGGGGACGCGCTGGCAAGATGCGACGGACGGTTGATCCGATCAGCGCTGCTCGCGACCGCAAGGCGCTTGCGGCGGGTCGGCGACCGGATCATTCACTTGGTCAGCGGCGCCTCAGCGCGGCTATTAAGTCGCACCAGGGATCGGACGCAGCGCCCCTCGTTTGCGTCCGGTCTTTGCGCCGTAGACGCAGGGTTGTGCAGAATGTCCCAGCCGCTAGGTTGCGCGGCCAGCCCATCACAAGAAGGGGGGATCGCATGAATTTGACGCGGCTTGGCGGATATGCACCCGCAGCACATGGCCTTCTTCGGATCATGTCGGGGTTGCTGTTCCTAGCGCACGGCACGCAGAAATTCCTGTCCTTTCCCGGCGGCGAGCGTGCGGGCAGCGGGTTGGCGCTCGACAATCCGGGGGCCTATGCCGGTCTGATCGAACTGGTGACGGGCGCGCTCATCGCGCTGGGGCTGTTCACGCGCCAGGCGGCGTTTCTGGCATCGGGAACGATGGCGGCGGCCTATTTCATCGCGCACGCGCCGCAGAGCTTCTGGCCGATCAACAATGGCGGGGATGCAGCGATCCTCTATTGCTTCGTCTTTCTCTATTTCGTGTTTGCAGGTCCCGGCGCGTTCAGCGTCGATGCGGGTCGGAACAAGGGACGGTTGCCGACCGGAATTTGATGCGGCAGTGGAACGGCGGGCGGGGCGGCTCGTTGACCGGAAATGCAGATCATCTTCAACAGCGATAACCGGATCGACGGCCATGATGGCGTCGCGTCCGAAGTGGAAACCCTTTTCGGTGAGCGCCTGTCGCGCTTTTCCGATCGGTTGAGCCGGGTCGAGGTGCACGTTACCGACCAGAACGGCCCGCGCGGCGGGAATGACGACATTCGCGCCAATGTCGAAGCGCGGCCCAACAACGGGAAGCCGGTTACGGTGTCGGCCACCGGTCGCGATGTCGGCGCGGCGACGCGCGATGCGGCGTCGAAGCTGGTATCGGCGCTCGATACCGAGTTCGGCAAGCAGCGGACTTATTGAGGCTGCGGATTTTTATTCACCCCGTTCGTGCTTAGCCTGTCGAAGCACTGTCCTTCTTCGTTCAAGAAAGACAGCACTTCGACAAGCTCAGTGAGAACGGAGAAGTTTTATAATATACCGTTGTCCATCGTTCCTGGCGGCAGTCCCGCGCGCAATTCTTCCAGCCACGGACGCGACGTGCCGTCCGATGGCGCGCGCCAGTCGCCTCGGGGGCTGAGCGCGCCGCCGCCGGATACTTTCGGGCCGTTGGGGATCGCCGAGCGTTTGAACTGGCTGGTGCGGAAGAAGCGGTCGAGGAACGTTGCCAGCCAATGGGCGATGGTCGGCAGGTCATAGGCGCCGCGTGCGTCCTCCGGCATCCCTTCGGGCCATTCTCCGCGCGCCGCGTCGCCCCAGGCGTGCATCGCCAGAAATGCGACCTTTGACGGTTTCTGTCCGCCGCGCGCGATGTGGTGGAGGAAGAAGTCGTGCAGCGCATAGGGGCCGATGATCGACTCGGTGTTCTGGATCGCGCCATCTGCGCCCGGCGGCACCAGTTCGGGCGAGATTTCGGTCGCCAGAGTGCGCTCCAGCACCTTGGCGGTCGCGGTATCGTACTGGCCGGTGCGGACTTCCCAGCGGATCAGGTGCTGGATCAGAGTCTTGGGCACGCCCGCATTGACCGCGTAATGGCTCATCTGGTCGCCGACGCCGTAGGTGCACCAGCCAAGCGCGAGTTCGGACAAGTCGCCGGTGCCCAGCACCATCCCTTCGCGCTGGTTGGCGAGGCGGAACAGATAATCGGTGCGCAGCCCCGCCTGGACATTTTCGAACGTCACGTCATGGACCGGCTCGCCGCTGGCGAAGGGGTGGTCCATGTCGCCCAGCATCTGGCGCGCAGCCGGGGTGATGTCGATTTCCGCACCAGTGATGCCAAGCGCGTTCATCAGATCCCACGCCTGGGCCTTGGTCGCGTCGCTGGTTGCGAAGCCGGGCATGGTGAACCCCAATAGGTCGGTGCGCGGGCGGCCCATGCGGTCGAACGCCTTGGCCGCGACCAGCAGCGCATGGGTCGAATCGAGACCGCCGGACACGCCGATCACCAGCCTTTTGGTGCCGGTGGCGCTCAGCCGCTTGCGCAGCGCCTCGACCTGGATGTTGAAGGCTTCGTAGCAGTCCTCGTCGAGCGCATGTTCGGTGTTCGGCACGAACGGATAGCGGCGCAGCGGCCGGATCAGGCCGAGGTCGCGGTGCGCGCTGCCGTGCGCGAAGCCGATGCGGCGGAAGCGCGTCTCGGGATCGCCCGATGCGCGCGCCGCGTCGTTGAACGTCCCCATGCGCGCGCGTTCCAGCCGGATGCGCGCGACATCGACATCGGCCAGCACGATTTCGGTCGCGAGGTCGAAGCGTTCGGACTGGGCGAGTTCGTCACCCAGTTCATAGATCATGCCCTGACCGTCCCACGACACGTCGGTCGTGCTCTCTCCGGGACCCGTCGCCGAATAGACATAGGCGGCGCTCGCCCGGGACGATTGCGCCGCGCAGAGCATCGCGCGTTCGCGCGCCTTGCCGATGACGATGTTCGACGCCGACAAATTGGTCAGGATCACCGCACCCGCCAGCGCCGCCGCGGTGGAGGGCGGCGTGGGTGCCCAGAAATCCTCGCAGACCTCCATGTGGAAGACGAAGTCGGGAAAATCCTCTGCCGCGAAGATCAGGTCGGTGCCGAATGGCGCGACCTGGCCCGCGACGCTTATGTCGAGTCCGGTCAGCCCCATGCCGGATGCGAACCAGCGCTTTTCATAATATTCGCGGTAATTGGGGAGGAAAATCTTGGGGATCACGCCCAGGATGCGCCCGCGATGCACCGAGACCGCGCAATTGTAGATACGGCTGTTTCGCCGGAGCGCGGCGCCGACGCACAGCACGGGGGACAGCTTCGCGCTCGCTTCGACCAGCGTTGCCAGCGCGGCTTCGGTCGCCTCCAGGATCGTGTCCTGCACGTGCAGGTCGTCGATCGCATAGCTGGTGAGATTGAGTTCGGGGAACACCAGCAGGTCCGCCCCCGCTTCATGCCCCTGCCGGGCCAGCGCGATCGCGGCGTCGGCGTTGGCGGCGGGGTCGCCGACGCTGCCCATCGGCGTGCACGCGCCGACACGGACCAGGCCGTGGGTATGGATCGAGTGAAATGGCTTCGCGGTCATGGACGAAGACTTAAGCGCGAATTGGCGGGGGCGCTACTGAAAGGCGGATTGCGTTCCGGTTCCTTGGCCGTTCGTTTCGAGCGAAGTCGGGAAACGCGATGCCGATGCTTGCGGCACGTTTCTCGACTTCGCTCGAAACGAACGGGGTGGGGTGGCGACCGGATTGGAAAAAAGAACGGGGGTAAGCCGAAACCCGCCCTTAGACCCGCCCGGCGTAAAGCAACCGGCCTTCGCCCAGCCATGCGAACAGGCCCGCCAGCTCGCTTTGACCGACCGCGAAACATCCCTGGCTGCGGCCGATCATGCCGTGCTTCTGAATCATGTCGGCATTGGCATACCAGGCGGCGTGGATCACGATCGCGCGGTCGAGTGCATTGTTGTTGGTGTGATCGAGCCCCAGCAGCCGCTGCGAATGGTCGTGCTGGCCGTAATAATAATTGGCGGTGGCATAGGCACCCTCCGACGTCGCTTCCGAATTGGGGACGTTGGAAAAGCTTTTGAGGAACCCCGAATGCTCGCGGTCCGATCCGATGCCGTGGGTGACGAGCATGTTGCGCACCGTGCCGGCGTGCAGGTCGATCAGCTGAAAACGCGGCTTGGCCGAAAAGGGCGTGAAGTCGGCGAGCGCGATCCGGTCATGATAGCGCAAGCGGCGATCATGCCGTTCGAGCGAGGCGATGGCGCGCTGGAACAGTTCGTGCCGCACGCCGGGCGGAGTCGCGTGAACCCGCTTTGCCTGGGCCGGAACGGGCGTCGGCTCGGGCGGCGGCGGTGCGACCGTAGCGGTCTGCGGCGGCCCGCCGGGCGCGCTGACGCATCCCGGAATGGCCAGCGCACCACCGGCGACCAATGCGGTTTTGACGAATGCCCGGCGGGAATGCGATTCGCTCGCCAACCGGGCTCTTTGTTCCCCAACGCTCTCTACCATGCGTCCATCTATAGCATGAATTGGGTTAGCGGTCGGTAACGCAAGCCAATTCCGATCCGCAGGCGACCGCATGCCCGGCGCGGTTCGCCGCGCAATCATGGCCGATATGTGGCATTCCCGGATCGGGACAATGACGGCACCGATTTGCCTTTTCAGGCGTTGGGCGTGCAATATCGGGACGATAGCCTGTTTGCCAAAGGGGAGTCGCCGTGGGTTCGATCCGGCCTTTCGCTGCCGCGTTTCTGGTTTCCGCCGCCCTGATGTCGGCGCCGATGGCGAGCGCGCAGATGGTGCGGATCGCCGACGATCCGCGCGCGGTCGATCTGAAAAACGGCCAGTTCGGCTGGGACGATCGCGCGCTTGCCGCGACCGAGGGCGGCGAGGTGGAGATGGTGATCTCCGTGCCCGCGCAAATGGCCTATATCTTTCGCGACGGGCGGATGATCGGCGCGACGACGGTATCGACCGGCAAGAAGGGCAAGGCGACGCCGCTCGGTCTGTTCGAAATCCTGCAAAAGCGCGAGTTTCATCGGTCGAATCTCTATTCGAACGCGCCCATGCCGTTCATGCAGCGGCTGACCTGGGACGGGATCGCGCTGCACGGGGGCGACCTGCCCGGCTATCCCGCGTCGCATGGGTGCATTCGGATGCCCAACGCGTTCGCCAAGCGGCTGTTTTCGCTGACCGCGATGGGCGGGCGGGTGCTGGTGACCGACCAGCGGATGCCGCAGGATGCCGGACCGCCGCCCCCGCCGCCGACGCTGACGGTTTCGCCCGATCAGTATGAAAGCGAGCGGTTCGCATTCGTTACCGCCGACAAACGGCTCGCGCCGAGTCCCGGTCAGCCGGTCTATGCGCCGAACGAAGTGGTGGCCCAGCCGCTGCCCTGAGGCTGTCGCGGGCAAAGCGATACCGCATGCATCGCATTTGCGTTTCGACAAATGCTTCTCCGGTGATTTACCCATCGGATGGTTGCCCGCGCGCACGTCGTCCCTGACGATCAGGTCTATCCCTTGTCCTGCCTCCGTTTTGAGGGGGGTTAAGCCGGCTCGCACCGAACGCGATGCGACGGCTCAGCGAACAGGAGAAGACGATGCGTGTGAAATCCGTATTCCTGGCTGGCGCGACTGCGGTCGGCCTGCTGATGGCCGGCCCTGCGCTGGCACAAACGACCGGTGGTGCAACCAATATCGACACGAACAGCGATGACAATATTCAGGTGAATGATGTCCTCGATTTTTTCCTGATCGACAATGCACCCGATAGCTACAGCTCAAGCTCGACGTCCAGCTGGAGCCTGTCGAAAAGCTACAGCAGCGCTGACACCAATGTCGTGGCGACCCAGGTGCTGACCGCGATCAACACCAACCAATATCTGGACGAAGTCGCAGATTTCGATGGTGAAGACGGGTCCGAAACCCCAGTCGGCTACAACAGCGGCAACAATTCCATCAACGACAACGCCTTCGCGGCGTTTGCCGGCATTTCGAACAATGCATGGAATACCGGGCTGAATGCCAACACCCAGGCGGCAACCAACATCGCGGCCCAAGGCACGGTCAATTTCGGCGTGTCCGGCGGTGCAGGCGGCGGCGGCGACGGCGGCGACTGACGCTTTCCCCAGCGGGTCGGATCGTTCGCGGTCCGACCCCATTTTTCCAAGCGTATGACGGGAGTGGGATGACATGAAACGGTTGCTGACCGGGCTGGCCGGACCGCTGCTCGTCCTTGCGACGCCAGCGGTCGCGCAAGAGGTCCAGACGGGTGCGCAAGCGCCGGTGACGACGGACGCGCTGCCGATACTGCTATCCGCAGCCGAATTGGCGGAAACGCGGGGCGGGCAGACGATCATCATCAACAATCAGACGCTGAAGGCGATTACGTCGGGCAATGTCATCGGCGGCGATTACGTCGCGGGCGATATCAGCTTCAACGACGATGCCTTTGCCAATTTCGCAGGCGTCGGAAATTTCACCATCAACACCGGCGCGCAGAACAATCTGCAAACCGCGATGATCCTGACGGTGAACGTCTCCGACTGATCGGGGGGATGCAGGATGGATAGCTGTGCCAGGCGCGGAATGCGCGCGCTGTCGGGCTGCGCTGCGGTTTGCGTCGCATTGGCGACGCCAGCGTTCGCGCAGGTCCGGCTGGGGCCGGATGCGGGCGGCAATTCCGAAACCTATGTGATGAGCTGGTGGCAAATCCCGTTTCGATCGGTGGTGCGCCAGCAATATGATTTCAGCTGCGGATCGGCGGCGCTCGCGACCCTGCTGAACTATCATTACCATCACCCGATGGACGAACGGCAGAGTTTTGCCGCGATGTGGCGGGTCGGCGACCGCGAAGCGATCAAGAAGGTCGGATTTTCGCTCGCCGATATGCGGTCTTTCCTGAATGCGGAAGGATATCGCGCCGAAGGATTCAAGCTGACGATGGAGCAGCTGTCGAAACTGCGACGACCGGTGATCGTGTTGATGGACCTGGAAGGGTTCAAGCATTTCGTGGTGATCAAGGGCATGCAGGATGGTCAGGTGATGACCGGCGATCCGATGCTGGGCATCGTCAAATACGATGCCAAGGATTTCGAGCGGTACTGGAACGGAATCGTGCTGGCGATCCTGTCCGGGCCGGTCCGGGAACGCCCCGTCTACAATCTGGCCACCGACTGGAATCCCTGGGCGCGGGCGCCCTTGGGCGACGAGGCGGCGAACCAGTTCGGGATCGGCGACCTGACGACCTATCTGCCGCCCGATTACCAGCTATCGCCGACGATGCTGCTCGATGTGCGTGTCGGAACGGTGAATTGAGGAGTGGTGTCATGCGATCCGCATTTCTGTCCCTGTTGGTCGTACCGGTGGGGCTGATGCTCACCGCGAACGGCGGGCCGGCGCCTTCGGACGGCGGTGAGCTGGACCTCGCGGCGCTCGAGGCGCTCGACGAAACGCTGCTTGCCGAACAGCGCGGCGGATTCACGATGAACGGCATGACGGTGTCGCTGGGTGCCGAATTTCGAACCTTTCTCGAAGGCGAACTGGTGCTCAGGACCACCGTTAGTTGGCGCCCGGAAGGCATGACGCGCGAGGAATGGGCGTCGGCGGCGATCAGCCAGGCGACGGCCGAACAATTGCGCGACGGCGTGCTGTCGGGGAACGGCATCACCATGCGCGTCGGCGATCAAAGCGTGTATCTGGCCAACGACAATCGCACCGCATTGGTCCACCGCACCGATGGCGGATTGCAGAATATGGTCATCAACACCGCCAGCAACACCAATATCCGTCAGGAGGCCGATATCACGCTGGACGTGGCTGGCTATTCGGCATTCGGAACCGCGATCGGCGATGCGATGCGGCTGGCGGGAATCAACGACGCGATCGACCAGGCGGCGCTATCGACGCTGCCCTAAATCGGAAGAGTGCCCGGGCGCCCGCGGATTCACCCCCCTGAGTCCGCGGGCTATTCATGTGCGCGGACGATGCTCAGAATGCGTAAGGCGCGCGGACGGTGATGCCGATGTCGGGCGCATCCTGGGTAACGCCGACTTCGAACGCGACGTTGAGCGCCGATTTGGGGTTCAGCCGATAGGACATGCCCAGGGTCAGCGATCCGACCTGCAAGGGGCGGGACCGTTCGATCGATCCCGCAATCTCCGTCTTCGTCGCAAAAATATAGCTGTGGCGATACCCCATCGAATAGGAAAACCGCGGGTTGAGCGCGAAGCCGAAGCCCAGGCTGCCGCTGACCGCGTCGCCAGGGTCGACCCGGCCGATCGGCGCGCCGCCGACAAGGCGGTTCACGTCCCGCGGCAGGTGGGCGAGGTAGCCCGCACTGCCGAAGATCACGACCGGATCGGACGGCAGCAGCATGTTGATCGACGGCTGGATTCCCCAGAATCCCGATCCGGTCGCCAGACTGGTCGCCACGCCGAATTCGTCATAGTCGATCGAGAATGGCCCCAGCCCGGTGTCGCTCTTTACCCGCAGGCCGGCGATAAAGATCGGGTTCTGGCCCCGTTGGCGATTGAGCTGATACCGGGCGCCGAATTCGACATCGCCGATATCGTCACCATCCAGGCTGATCGACCGCACAATCCCTTCGTCGCGCTGCTGCGCCACCTCGATCCGGTCGTAACGATGGACGAACGGCACCCGGACTTCGAATTCGAGGCGCGATGTCAGCCCGTAGCGCGCCGAAAGCGTGCTGACGAAGGTGTCGCGTCGCGCCTTGCTCGCCTCGATCAGGCCGACCTGGATGCCGGGGATCAGTTCGAAGCCCCGGAACACCAGCCGGTCGGTCGCGGACTGGGTATATTCGAGCGTGGGGTCGAAGACGAGCCGACCGCGCGGCGTCAGAACGCCCTGTTCCTGCGGCACGGCAGCCGCCTGGATTCGGGTATCGGGTTCGACCTCGCGTTGTTCGCCGACGGGTGTGTCGGGCATCGGTACGTCCTGTCCGGCCGATGGCGGTGGGGCGGGGGTATTCTGGATCGACGAGAAGCGATTGCCGCTGGGCAGGCCCATCGCGCGATACAGGGCCATTTCCTCGTTCGACAGTCTCTTGCGCAGCGCCTCGATCTCCGCCTGTTGCGCGTCGATGCGCGTCTGTTGCGCGCGGATCATGGCCTCCAGCCGTCGGATATCGCTGGCGACGTCCGCGTCCTGCGCCAGTGCGGGCGGGGCCGCGCTGCACAATAGCAAGGTCGTCAAAGCGACCGTCGCTGCACGGGTGCTACGGAAACGAACGCGCATGTCCACCTCCCTCTTTGGATCAGGCCACCAGTTGCTCTTCGCCGAAATAAAGCTCGCCCGGATCGATCCCGGCGATCGCCGTCAGCCGTGTCGGATCGACCAGCTGGAAATGATGATGCGCATCGATGCGCAACATGCCCCGCCGCGCCAGATCGCACAGCGTGCGGCTGACGGTGTGCATCGTCAGCCCCAGATGGTCCGCGATATCGACGCGCGGCATCGGCAGATCGAACGCGCGAGCGCCGCCCAGCCGACGGCTGATCGACAGGATGAATGCGGCAATACGCTCGATCGCGGTCGGCAGGCCCATCAACGTCAGGCAATGGTGATTGTCGCGCACCACGCGACCCCAGGGCAGCCCGTTGCGGGCATCGTCCGCATCGAAGGGATGATAGACCAACGTCATCGGCGTCAGCGCTTCGGCGCAGGCGCCGCGGCGGCCATGTTCCAGGCCGATGACGTCGCCGGGCACCGCGAATGCAAGCACCTGGCGCCGACCGTCGCTGCGAAACTGGCAGACGCGCGCCATCCCCTCGACGACTTCGTACCAGCCATGTGCGACATCGCCCTGGCGAAATAGGGTGGCTTCACGCGCGAAATGACGTCGCGCGCCCAATCGCGCGCCTCCATGCCGATCGAAATCCATGCCTCTGCCCCTGCTCGTCCCAGACGACGGTCGAATGGCATCCGGCTTGAACGCCGGTCGAAGGATCGCGGCCCTGAAGACCCCCTGCCTCCCCCTTACATAGTGGGCGGCGACCATGATATATATCCGTAAAGCTCCTTAGTGGCTTTCGGTGATCTGAGGGAGCGCCATGACGGAACAGAGCCGGAAAAGATCCGGACGGCCCGACCACGGTTGATCGCTTGTCCAGGGTCGCCTGTCGTCGTTCGGCGTGCGCGTTTGCGATCGCGCAATAACGAAACGCCAAGTTTGAGTCATGGCGTGGGCATCCCCAAGGGAAGGCAAGCATGGCCAGCATCACCAGCGCGTCCGGCGACGCCGGTAACTCTCTGCTGATCCGCGCGGCGAAGAAACCCGATTCTCCGCCCTCACGCCGCACCGATGATGTCGGGCGGCGGGCTGGCGACGAGCTTCCAGCCCAGCCCCCGGCGGCAAACGATACCCCCGAGGCGGCGATCGAAATCCTGTCCGGCGGATCGATGCCGGGGATCGAGTCGCAACTTGCGATCGACGGCGACCAGCCGAGCGTCGACGTGATCGTCGGCGGCGATCTGCGCAATTCGGTGATGGCGATCCTGATCGATGCGGGCTTCCTTGCGCGGTTCTGGCACCAGGCGGCGGCATTCGTGCGCGCCGCGCCGAAACTGTCCCCCGGATGCGTGCTGGTCGATGTGCGAAAGCCCGATCGCATGGGCATGTCGATGCAGGATTCGATTCGCCGCGCAGGGCTCAACTGGCCGGTCGTCGGCATCGTCAGCGAAGGCGATGTGCCGACCACCGTCGAGGTGCTGAAATCGGGCGCGCATACGGTGATCGAAGCGCCGGTCGACAGCGTGTCGCTGAACCGCGCGATCCGCGAAGCGGCGCGGCGACTGACCGAAATCGACGACAGCGAAGAAGTACGCCACGCCTATCGCTGCCTGTCGCTGCTGACTCGCCGCGAAACCGAAGTGCTGCGCGGACTGGTCGCGGGGTTGCCGAACAAGACGATTGCCTATGACCTGGGCATCAGCCCCCGCACGGTCGAGGTGTACCGCGCCAACATCATGCACAAGTTCGAAGCCCGCAGCCTGTCCGACGTGCTGCGTTATGCCTTTGCCGCAAAGTTCGGGTGATGCGACCTTATGGCGCAAAAAAACTAGGGTCTCCTACGGCCGGCGGCTATACTTCAACTCGGCATGGATCTCGTCCAACAGGTGCGAGATACGCTCCAGCTCCCCCGTGACAGCGGTGGCTTCGTGTTTTCCATCTGGACCTGTGGACATGATTGCTCCGCCTACGAGCTTCATCTCGATTTTCTCGAACATGCGCTCGAACGCCGTTTTCAGGTCATCGAACTCGCCGTCCACGTATCGCTGCTCTTGATCATCCGGAGAGGCCCAGGCGAGATTTCCACCGATGAGATTGATCTCGAGATGCTTGATCGCTGTCTCGATACCTCGAAGGCGGCGGTCAGACGCGAGCATCCCGGGGAACGTCTGTCGGGACAAACCGATATGTTCGCTGAGGTGATCCAGCATAGCCGTCTGACGACGAGCCGATGAGATTACGTGGTATGCGACCAGGATCACCACGACGATGACAGCGACGACTTCCATCTCTGTGTTTTAGGATCGGCCCGATTCAATGCGAAGTGGTTTTACGAACCTGTTTTCGATCTAGCCGCCCGGCGTCCTTGGCCCTCGTGCCAGCGCCTGGGCGCCACCCTTCTTCGCAGCTTCCTCAACAGATCCCGGCACATTGACCCAGGTGGCGTTGAGCGCCTTCATGCACTGCATAAAGAAGACCGCTGTGAAGCGTCCGCGGCTCACCTTGTTGCGCAGGTTGAGCTCGTTCTCCTTGATGCCGAACTTGGCCAGACGTTCGGCCAGCACAGCGTAGGACACGCCGGCGTGCATCATCTGCCCGCGCAGCACATTTTTGACCATCTCTTCCCAGGCTTTGTCGTCAATCGGCCCTGGGGCTGGGGGAGAATCGGCTTCGTCCATTCCGTAGTTATAGGCGGAACGACGCTAGCGCCAAGCGCTCCGTCATCGGGGACGGTGAGGCGCATCATCGTAAATGATGATAATTCAGCTTGCGCTTGATCCAACATCACCACATATGATGACGCAGAGCATCATATTCAGTGGCACAGCATTTTCTCCTTTCCCCCAAGGCGCGCACTCTCAGCCTTGATGTCGTGCTCGGCATGGACGAGGAAGCAGCACGCACAAAGTTCACGCAACTGCGCTGGCCGGACACCGACGGGGCGCCGGTGTGTCCCGAGTGTGGTGGCCTGAACCACTGGACGCTCGCCGACGGGCACAAGTGGAAATGCCAAGGATGCGGCCTTCAGTTCACGGCGACCAGCCGTACCGTATTTGCCAGCAGGAAGCTGTCTTTCCGCAAGTTGTTGGGCGTCTTGCTGCTCTTTGTGAACGGCGTCTCAGGCGCGGCTGCTTGCCGTATGTCCCGCGAACTAAACATTTCCTACAAGTCGGCTTTTGTTCTGCTTCACAAAGTCCGGGAGGTGATGGGCAAGGATGCCGAGGCCGCGACACTCGGTGGGGTCGTCGAGATCGACGGCGCGATCTTCGGCGGCAGTCTCCCGCGGCTTCCTAACACGAAGGAACTATGGGACGAGTTCAAGGCGCGCAACAAGATTGCGGCCCGCAAGAAGCGCAAGCTGATCGTCGTCATGCGCGAGCGCCGGCATGACGATCCGGACCGCGTCGCCCGGATCCGCACATTCCTTGTCGCCAAGGAAGGCGATGCGGTTGAGATCGCCAGGCGCACGATCCAGCCAGGATCTGTCCTCCACGCGGACTTCAGCACCCAGTGGGAGCCGTTGCATCTCCACTTCGAGACCAAGCGGATCAACCATTCTGAGTTCTTTTCGAAGAACGGCGCCTGCACGAACCAGGCGGAGAGCTTCTTCAGCCGGATGAGGTCGGGGGAGCATGTGCACAAGCACATCTCAGGCGCCCACATCGCGCGCTACGCAATGGAGCTGGGCTGGAAAGAGCAATACAGTCGTACGCCCAATGGCACCCAGGTCGCGATGATACTGGCAGCAGGGGGCCGAACGAAGCCGTCAGGCACATTTAGGGGGTACTGGCGACTGCGCACCGACGACGGGAACGTCCTGCGGCGTGCGCTGCTGACCTAGGCGGGTTCCTGATCTTTCCGACCTACAATGTACCACTGAGCGACGAAATCGTCTGTTGAGGCAACCCGTCCGCGCCTTCTCATCGATCGCAGGTTCCCGTCGATTGCCTTATAGACGGAATCCATCAGGTCCTTGTCTTGGTTATCGAGCGACTTCGTGGTGAAGACGTATTCCCGAATCTCGCCGATCCGAACCGGCACGGACGACATTCTGAGCTTGTCCATCGTCAGGCGCGTGATCTCGCCCATCGGGAAGTTGAACTTATAGGTGTGGGCCTTCGAGCCCTTCTGGGCGGCTGGATCCCAATCAGGCGAGATTTCGGACATGATCGTTTCGACGCTGTCTAGCAGCACCGAAACGCGGTCTATGCGATCACGTTTCTCGCCGATCGTCTCGTAGGCGGCCTCGATCTTCTTAATCACCCGCTCGAGTTCGTCCTTCTCGCCGCGCCATGCCTTATACTTCCGCTGCAGAGCGATTGCGAGATTTGAAATGGCCATATCTGGCTACGCTATCGCCGCAGCTGTGATTCGGCCAAGCCAAGATTATGGCAGAGAGTTCAGTTTTTTTGCGCCATAAGGTCGGGGTGATGGCGCGCCCGGAGGGAGTCGAACCCCCGACCGAGGAGGTAGAAGCTCCTTGCTCTATCCAGCTGAGCTACGGGCGCGCACGCCGTCTCGATAGCGGCAATTGCACGGGCCGCAAACCGTCTTCATAACCGCGCGGCAACGAAGGCTTGGGGGGCTTTGCCATGTCGAATCGCGCAACCGTGCAGGATGTGGCGGCCGCCGACATGGCCGCGCGCGGCTTTCGCTACGTCGATTTCGTGATGGCGGCGTTCGTCGCCGTGCTGCTGCTGTCGAACGTGATCGGCGCGGGCAAGGTTGCGGCGGTCGAGGTCGGCGGCTGGCCGTTCGTGTTCGGCGCGGGCATCCTGTTCTTTCCGCTATCCTATGTCATCGGCGACGTGATGACCGAGGTGTACGGCTATGCCCGCGCGCGGCGGATCATCTGGGCCGGGTTCGCGGCGATGCTTTTCATGGCGGCGATGAGCTGGATCGTCGTCGCCATGCCGCCCGCGCAGGGCTGGGAAGGGCAGGAAGCCTATGAGGCCGTATTCGGCGCGGTGCCGCGGATCGTCGCGGCGTCGATCGTCGCCTTCTGGGCAGGCGAATTCGTCAATAGCTATGTGCTGGCGCGGATGAAGCTGTGGACCAAGGGCAAAATGCTGTGGACCCGGACGATCGGATCGACGGTGGTCGGGCAGGGGGTGGACAGCCTGATCCTCTATCCGCTCGCCTTTCTTGGCGTGTGGTCGACCAGTCAGGTGCTGACGGTGATGGCGACCAACTGGGCGCTCAAGGTGCTGTGGGAAATCGTCTTGACGCCGGTGACCTATGCGGTGGTCGGGTGGCTGAAGCGGCGCGAGGGCGTCGATGTGTTCGATGAGGGGACCAATTTCACCCCGTTCAGGACGCGGGTTTAGTCGCCCCTGTAACCCCGCTTGTTTCGAGCGAAGTCGAGAAACGCGAACGTAGCGCCAAGCTCACGTTTCTCGACTTCGCTCGAAACAAGCGGAATTAGGGGTCAGGCGATTGCCTTGAGCAAGCCTTCGAACAAACGCCGCCCGTCGTCGTTGCCGTGCGCGGCTTCGATCGCGCGTTCGGGGTGGGGCATCATGCCCAGCACATTGCCCTTTGCGTTCAGCACACCGGCGATGTGCCGTGCTGCGCCGTTGACGTGTTCGGTGTAGCGGAACGCCACGCGGTCGTCGTCCTCGAGCTGGTCCAGCGTGTCTTCGTCGGCGAAATAATTGCCGTCGTGATGCGCGACGGGGACGGTGATGACCTCGCCATGTTCATAGCCGCGGGTGAACGCCGAGCGCGCATTGGCGACCGACAATTTCACGTCGCGGCAGACGAAGTTCAGGTCCGAATTGCGCATCAATGCGCCGGGCAGCAGGCCGATTTCGGTCAGCACCTGAAACCCGTTGCACACGCCCAGCACCGGCACGCCCCGTTCTGCCGCATCGGCCACTGCCCGGACGATCGGGGATCGCGCGGCGATCGCGCCGCAACGTAGATAATCGCCATAGGAGAACCCGCCGGGCAGCGCGATCAGATCGGTGCCCGCGGGCAGGTCGCTGTCGCCGTGCCATACCATCGCAGGCTTCTTGCCGGTGACCGCCTCCAGTGCGACGGCCATGTCGCGGTCGCAGTTCGACCCCGGAAAGACGATGACCGCGGTCTTCATGCGCGTTCGACCCGGTAATTCTCGATCACGGTATTGGCGAGCAGCTTGCGGCACATCGCGTCGATGTCTTCATCGCTGGTGCCGTCGGCGAGTTCGAGGTCGATGGTCTTGCCGACGCGGACATCGCCGACGCCGTCGAATCCGAGCGATCCCAGCGCATGTTCGATCGCCTTGCCCTGCGGATCGAGCACGCCGTTCTTGAGAGAGACGAGGACGCGGACTTTCATGGGCGGCGGCTTCCGGCTGGGGGTGATCGGGTTGGCTCGCCCTATGGCCCCGTGGGCGGCGAATCGCAACCGGCTACCCCCACAGCCTCGTTCGTTTCTCGACTTCGCTCGAAACGAACGGAAGGTGGGAATGGACGTCAGACGTGCGTCGCGCTCCATGCGGCGAAGCGGTCGGTCCAGCCGCGCGCCGGGTGGCCGTCGCCATTGCCGACGCCGAAGCCGTGGCCGCCCTTTTCATAGAGATGCGCCTCTACCGGGATTCCGGCCGCGCGGGCGGCGGCGATAAGCATCAGGCTCATGTCCACCGGCACGACGGAATCGTCCATTGCGTGGACCAGGAACAGCGGCGGCGTGTCGGGATTGACGCGAACGTCGGGGGACAGTCGCGCCACGTCGGCGCGGTCCGGTTTCGGGCCGAGCAGGTTTTCCGCCGAAACGCTGTGCGTCGCGCGCGCGGCGAGCGTGGATACCGGATAGATCAGGCCGGCGAAATCGGGCCGTGCGGGCAGTTCGTCGGCGCGGTCGACGGGTGCATAGACGCGGTCGTTATAGGCGGTCGCCAGCACGCCCCCCAGATGGCCACCCGCGGAGAAACCGGCAATGCCGACCTTGTTCGGGTCGATGCCGAAGCGGCTTGCGTTCGATCGGATCATGCGGATCGCGCGCTGCGCGTCCTGCACGGGTGCATTGGCGCGCGGTTCCCATCCATCGATCGGGAGGCGGTAGTTAAGCACGAATACGCTGATCCCGTGCGGCGTCAGCGCGCGGGCGATGTTCGAGCCCTCATTCTCGACCGAGACGCCGGCATAGCCGCCGCCGGGGATCGACAGGACCGCACGCCCGTCGGGCTTAGCCGCGCGATAGACCGAAAGAGTGGGCATATCGACGCCCTTGCGCTCCGCCGGGCGGGTGCGCGGCGTGCCGGGGGGTGCCTTAGGCCACAGGTTGAGCGTCTGGCGCGCGGGCCAGGTCAGCGGATCAGGGCTGGTCTGGCCGATGGCGGAGCTGGCGATCCCGGTGGCGGTCAGGGCGAGGCCGGTCCCGATCAGCGTGCGGCGGTCGATGGTCATGATGGGTTCCCCGTTTCCGTTCGCACCGAGCTTGTCGAAGTGCTGTGCTTTTTTACCGGTTAGAAGAAAGGGCAGTGGTTGGCTACGCCGCGCTGCGGGTCAACAGGCTCAGCACGAACGGAGAAAGGGTCAGAGGAACAGCGCCATCCCCGCGTGCAGCACCAATCCCACCAGCGCCACCGACGACAGCGCGAAGAACAGGAACCGCACCGACACCTTGTTCCAGACCGCCTGAACGATGCTGTGGAGAATGCGAAAAGCCACATAGAGCCAGGCGAGGATCAGGTTGAACCCGTCGCCCTGGCCGATCATCGCCAGCACCAGCGCGACCGCGTAGAACAAGGTCGGCTGTTCCATCAGATGGTTGTAATTATGCGCCTTCCACTGAATGGCGGGGGGCAGCGCGAGATCGGCGTCGGCGGCCTTGGTGCCGCGCAACTTGCCGAGATCGATCCCGCTTTTGCGCATGGCGGGCAGGCGAGTGGCCATCATCCAGACCATCATGACCAGCGTCCAGCCGAGCAGGACGACGACGGGCTGGAGAATCGGTGCGTGCGTCATGTAAAAAGCCTCCCCCGAGAATGTTGAGGGGAGGCTGCCTCAATGAGTTGCGACGCGCAACGGGGTCGGTCGTGGGGGTGTCATCCCCGGCGCGTCATTGCGAGCAAGACGAAGCAATCCAGTGCTGCGTGCGGTCGCTCTGGATTGCTTCGCTGACGCTCGCAATGACGGGAGGCGTTACGAAAAAATTTTCGCCCAGGCCCGCTTCGGGCGGTCCTTCCAGTGCCCGCGGTGATAGGCGTCGGACGCCAGCAGCGGCATCACCGACCCGGCTTCCGCGAACACCATCTGTTCGATCGCGGTCGATACCTTGCCCCAGCTCGCCGCCTCCTGCAGCGTCGAGGACGAGCAAGCGCCGTCGCGCACGTCGGCGACGGTGATCTGCACCGCATATTTGTGGACGGCGACATCCTCGTGACCCAGGATTTCGGCGCAGACGACCGTGTCCTGGATGAAATTCTTGGGCACGCCGCCGCCGATCATCAGCAGACCGGTTTCGCCTGCCTGGATCTTGATCTCGGTGAGTTCGCGGAAGTCGGCGATGGCGTCCAATACCATGTACGGCTTGCCTTCCTTCGCGGCATCGACCTGATGCTTGACGAGGCCGAAGCCCGCCGAGCTGTCGACGAAGGCCGGGCAGAAGATCGGCACGTCATGTTCGTAGGCGAGCTTGACGAGGCTGTTCTCCTTCTTGCCGTGCTCGACGAGATATTTGCCCATCTCGCGGATGAATTCGCGGCTCGAATAGGGGCGCGGTTCCAGGCCGTTCGCGATCTTGTTGATCGTGAAGTCGCAGTCCTGAAGCTGCTCCTCGTCGATATAAGTGTCGTAGATGCGGTCGATGTAGAGCGAGCGCAGCGTATCGTCGTCGGGCACTTCCAGCGCCTGATAATGTTTGTGGCCCAGCCCTTCGAAGAAATCCATGTCGACGATGGTCGCGCCGGTGGCGACGATCACGTCGACCATGTTGTTGCGGACGAGGTCGGCATAGAGGTCCATGCAGCCGCCCGCGCTGGTCGACCCGGCGATCACCAGACAGACGGTGCAGTCCTTGTCGGCGAGCATGTCGTTGTAGATCTTGGTCGCGCGGCCCAGGTCGCGGCTGGTGAAGCTCATGTCGCTCATCGCGTCGACGATGGGGCGAGCGTCGAAGCTCTTGATGTCGATATGCTTGACCTGCTTCGAGAGCAGCTCGGCCTTGCGGGTGTCGTTGATGGTGTCGGTCAATGATTCCTCCGTGACCCAAATGCGCGTCATTCGGGGACGCGCGGACCCTATTCAAAAGTCTCCGTCATCCCCGCGCTGGCGGGGATCCATAAACGCAACGCGGCAATTCGATCGCGACGTTAGAGAATATGGATTCCCGCCTTCGCAGGAATGACGGTCGATTGTGCCGAGCCTGTTACAGCGTGAAGACGTTCGACGCGACTCGGCGCTGGCCTTCGTCGTCGAGATAGAGCGAGGCCATCGGCTCGTCCGCGACCTCGACGATCTCGTCCGAACCGAAGCCGTTGAACGCGGTTCGCATCGCAGAGCCATAGGCGCCCAGCATCCCGATCTCGATATAATCGCCCGCGCGGATGTCTGCCGGCAGGTCGAACGGCCCGGCCATATGGTCGAGATCGTCGCAGGTCGGGCCGTAGAAGCTGAACGGCATGTCCTTCGCGTCTGAATCGGGTTCGCGCAGCAGGCGGACGGGAAAGCGCCAGCCGATATGCGCGGCATCGAACAGCGCGCCATACGCGCCGTCGTTGATGTAGAGTTCGGAGCCGCGACGCTTTTCGACGCGGACGACGACGGAGGAATATTCCGCGCACAAGGCACGGCCGGGTTCCGCCCACAGTTCCGCCGAATAGCTGATCGGCAGCGATTCGAACGCGCGGTGGATGGTTTCGAAATAGGCTTCGAGCGCGGGCGGCTCCATGCCGGGATAGCTCGACGGAAACCCGCCGCCGACATCGATCACGTCCACCGTGACCGCCGCCTCGACGATCGCGGCGCGCACGCGCTCCATCGCCTCGGCATAGGCGTCGGGCGACATTGCCTGGCTGCCGACATGGAAGCAGATGCCGAGCGCGTCGGCCGCCTGGCGCGCCGCGAACAGCAGGTCCTTCGCTTCGTTCGGGGTCACGCCGAACTTGGACGCGAGGCTGAGCTTCGAATGGTCCGACGACACGCGCAGCCGGACGCACAGCGTCAGGTCGGCGGCATTGCCGGTGGCGCGCAGAATCTTTTCAAGCTCTTCCATCGTGTCGAGCGAGAAGGTGCGGACGCCGTGCGTATGATACGCCTCGAAAATCGCTTCCTCGGCCTTGACCGGGTGCATGAAGCACAGGGTCGCCTCCGGCAGCGTGCGCGCGACCATGCGGACCTCGGCGATCGAGGCGACGTCGTAATGCGTCACGCCCGCATCCCAGAGGATCCGCACCAGATCGGGCGAAGGATTGGCCTTCACCGCATAGAGCGTCTTGCCGGGAAATTTCTCGACGAAGAAACGCGCTGCGCGATCCGCGGCATGCGGACGAACGAGCGTGACCGGCTGGACCGGTGCGTCGGTTGCGATGGCAAGGGCGGTGTCGACCTTGCGGTGGGCCGTCGCTAGCCCGAGCGTGCTATGATGATTGTGCAATTCAAGGGACCTCCGATGCCAGGGCAGGCCCTGGTCTTACAGTTCGACAAACACTGCCTTGCGGTGGAAGTCCCATGGGGCAGCGGATGGGTCACATAGGGGGGGCGTTCCCCCATGTAAAGTCTTGCCGGACGCCAAGTTCCGCGCGAGGGTCGAGCCGTGACCATCGTACGACAGCCCACCCGCGCCGGCGTGCGCGACGCCGCGGCGAAAATTGCCGACATCCTGTCCGAAACGCCGTTGTTCATCCGCGCCATTCGCGGCGTCGATGTCGCGTTCAAGGCCGAATCGCTGCAGCCGATGGGGGCGTTCAAACTGCGCGGCGCGTGGCACCGGCTGACGGTGCTCGACGACGAGACGCGGCAGAAGGGGGTGGTCGCCTTTTCATCCGGCAATCATGCGCAGGGGATCGCCTGGGCGGCGCAGCGGCTGGGGATGCCTGCGACGATCGTGATGCCGTCCGACGCGCCGCGCACGAAGCGCGACGCGACGCTGGCGATGGGCGCGGAAGTCGTCAGTTACGACCGCGCGACCGAAAGCCGCGAAAAGATCGCCGCGCATCTGGCGCATGCGCGCGGCGCGGTGCTGGTCCCGAGCTTCGACGATCCCTGGGTGATCGAGGGGCAGGGCAGCGCGGCGCTGGAAGCCGCGATGCAGATGGAGGATCTGGGGCTGGACGAGCCCGTCCATGTCGTCGTTCCGTGCGGCGGAGGCGGGCTGGCGGCGGGCTCTGCGCTGGCGCTGCCCGATTCGCGAATCACGGTCGTCGAACCCGAAGGCTGGGACGATATGCGCCGCAGCCTGGAGGCCGGATGGATCGAACCGGTCGGGCCGGACGCGCCACCGACGGCGTGCGATGCGCTCCAGACGAAGGAGGTGTCCCCGCGCACGTTTGAGGTGCTGGCGCGGCGCGGCGCGACCGGGGTCGCGGTCAGCGAGCGCGACATCCGCGAGGCCCAGCGCTGGGCGGCGGCGACGCTGAACCTGATCGTCGAACCCGGCGGCGCGGTGGCGCTGGCTGCCGTGTTGAGCGGCAAGGTCGAGGTGGAGGAGGGGATGCTGGTGATCCTGTCCGGCGGCAATGTCGATCCCGAGGCCTTTGCGCGGGTGCTGGCGACGGACGACTGACTTTGCTCCAGCCACATCGTCACCTCGGACTTGTTCCGGGGTGACGGATGATCTGGTGGTCAGGGGCCGCCACAAATTCGGATGCGCTCGCCGAAAACCCGCGCTAGACCGCGCTGATGTCCGACTTTGCCCAGATCATTGCCGTCGCCGCGCCCGCCCTTGGCATGATCGCGGTGTTCGCCTTGCTGATCTTCGGGTTCCGCATGTTGCTACGCGGCGAGAATCGCAAGAAGGCGGCGCTGATGCTGGTGCTGGCGGTGGTGATCCTCGCCAACGTGTTCATCATGACGCTTTGAAAACAAGCACGCTTCCGAAAAGTCCATCTCGTCATTCCCGCGAAGGCGGGAATCCATAAGCACCGTCTTGGGTTATGGATTCCCGCCTTCGCGGGAATGACGAACTACGAACTCACTTGATCGGCGAGTTTGGGTCCAGCCGCATGTCGAGATAATTGTCCACGCTGCCCATCAATTGCTTCATTTCGTTCTGGAAGAAATGATTCGCGCCCGGAATGGTGTCGTGGTGGATGGTGATGTGCTTCTGCGTCCGCAGCTTGTCGACCAGCTTCTGCACCGCGCCCGGCGTCACCACTTCGTCGGCCTCCCCCTGGATGATGATGCCCGACGAGGGGCAGGGCGCGAGGAAGGTGAAGTCGTACATGTTCGCCGGCGGCGCGACCGAGATGAAGCCGCGGATTTCGGGTCGGCGCATCAACAGCTGCATCCCGATCCACGCGCCGAAGCTGACGCCGGCAATCCAGGTGGTCGATGCTTCGGGATGGAAGCTCTGCACCCAGTCGAGTGCGCTGGCGGCGTCCGACAATTCGCCGATGCCGTTGTCGAACGTCCCCTGGCTCTTGCCGACGCCGCGGAAATTGAAGCGCAGCGTCGCGAAGCCGCGCCGCTGGAACGTCTTGTAGAGTTCCTGCACGATATGGTTGTTCATGGTGCCGCCCGACGAGGGATGCGGGTGGAGGATCATCGCCACCGGCGCGCGCGGTTTGGGCGCGGGGGAGAAACGGCCTTCGAGACGGCCTTCGGGACCGGGGAAAATGACTTCGGGCATGGCACCTGACTTGACGTGAACGGGGTCGCGCGGCTGGCGCGCAAACGGGTGACGGCTATATAGGCCCGGCACCTTATCACGCAATCATCGGATAGGCTTAACGAATTGCCCGCACGCATCTATCTCGACCATGCCGCGACCACGCCCATGCTGCCGGAGGCGATCGAAGCGGTGGCGGAGGGCATGCGCCGTTGGGCCAATCCGTCGAGCCCGCACGCCGAGGGCCGGGCGGCACGCGCCGCGCTGGAGGAGGCACGCGCGCGGATCAAGGCGGCGCTGGGCTGGGATGGTGAGTTGATCTTCACCAGCGGGGCGAGCGAATCGATCGCGATCGCGATGAACAGGGGCCGGGCGGATCGAAAGTTGGTTTCGGCAATCGAACACGACTCGGTCATGCGCGCTGCCCCCGACGCGACCGTACTGAGTGTGGAAAAGGGAGCGATCGACGAGGACGTTCTTGACACGTTGCTGGCGCAAGGAGGGCGACCGCTTGTCGCTATCCAGCATATTAATTCCGAAACCGGTGCGATCCAGCCTGTGTCGAGCCTTGCGAAACGCGTCAGAGATGCGGGCGGCCTCTTGCTCAGCGATTGCTCGCAGTCGGCAGGGAAACTTGCGCTCCCCGACGCGGATATGCTGGTCGTCTCGGCTCACAAGTTCGGCGGACCACCTGGGATTGGCGCGTTGCTGCTGCGCGACTTTGTCATACTGGAGCCGGTGGGAGGTCAGGAGTTCGGTTATCGCGGCGGCACCGAAAATCTCCCTGCTGCGCTTGGTTTCGCTGCTGCCCTCGAAGCCACTCCGATTGATGCCGACGGCAATGCGCTCTGGTTGGGACGCGAACAGGGGATTGCCGACAACATTTACGATCTCGAATATGATATGCAACGGGCCGGCGGCGATTGGGTCGGCGGCAAGCCTGTGGGCGCACACCATATCATCGCGATCACCATGCCGCATCTGGCGGCGGCGGCGCAGTTGATACGATTCGACGCGGCGGGTTTCTCGATATCGGCAGGTAGCGCTTGCTCTTCCGGCACGCTCAAGACGAGCCGCGCGCTCAAGGGGTTCGGCCTCGACGACGACGCGGCGTCTCGCACGATCCGTGTCAGTTTCGGTTGGAGCACTACCCCCGAAGAGATCGCAGCGTTCGGCAAGGCATGGCACGCCATTGCTGCCGATGCCGCGGCACGCGCCGCATGACCTATCTCGATTACCAGGCGACGACCCCGCTCGCCCCGGAATCGTTCGACGCGATGCTGCCGTGGTTACGCGACGGTTTCGCCAATCCGCATTCGGCGCACGCGGCGGGGCGCAAGGCGAGGGCGGCGGTCGAGGCGGCGCGCGCGGACGTGGCGTCGCTGTTGCCGAACGGCGGCACGCTCGCCTTCACCAGTGGCGCGACCGAAGCGTTGAACTGGGCGATCAAGGGCACGACCGGCGGCATCGTGACGATCGCCACCGAACATGCCGCGGTGCTCGACACGGTCGAGGCGGAACGCGCGAAGGGCAGGGCGGTGACGGTGTTGCCGGTGGGTGTTGATGGCCGCGTCGATCTGGCGGCTGCACGCGACGCGATCGTGCCCGGCACCGGGCTGGTCGCGGCGATGCTGGTCAATAACGAGATCGGGGTGATCCAGCCGGTCAATGAACTCGCGGCGAGGGCGCGGTCGGTCGGCGCGCTTATGCTGTGCGATGCGGTGCAGGGCTATGGCCGCGTCGCGGCTCCCGAGGGCGTCGATCTGGTCGCGCTGTCGGCGCACAAGGTGCACGGGCCGAAGGGGATTGGCGCGCTCTGGCTGCGCGACGGCGTGTCGCTGTCGCCGCTGATGCATGGCGGCGGTCAGGAGGCGGCTGGCCGGTCGGGAACGCTCAGTCCGGCGCTGTGCGTCGGCTTCGGTGTTGCGGCGCGGCTGATGCGCGAGCGCGCCGAGGCGGATTCAGCGCATGTCGGGCGCCTGGTCGCGCTCGCGACGCAGCGGCTGGCGGACTGGCGGATCAACGGGTCGACCGGGCACCGCTATCGCGGCAACCTCAACCTGAGGCGCGACGGGCTCGACGTGGCGCGGCTGATGTCGGAATTGCGCGACATTGCGTTTTCGGCTGGCTCGGCCTGCGCCAGTGGGTCGGGTCGCCCGAGCCATGTGCTGCGCGCAATCGGGCTGTCGGATGCGCAAGCGCGGTCGAGCATCCGGCTCGGCTTCGGGCGCTATACGAAGGAGGATGAATTGCTGGACGCGCTTGACCGGATCGACGCCGCTGCACGGGCGCAGCGCGCGTGATTACCGTGCATTTCGTCAGCGCCGACGGCGCGACCACGCGCGACGTACGGGCCGAGGAAGGCGCGCGCCTGCTCGAAGTCGCGCAGAATGACGGACAGCCGCTCGAGGGCACCTGCGAAGGGCAGATGGCCTGTTCGACCTGCCACGTCATCGTCGCGGCGGAGGATTTCGACCGGCTGCCGCGCGCGAGTGAGGAGGAAGAGGATATGCTCGACCTGGCGGCGGGGGCGACGCGGACCAGTCGGCTGGCGTGCCAGATCATGCTCGATGCGTCGCTCGACGGACTGACCGTGCGGATGCCACCCGAACATCGCGACATGCAGGGGAGATAGAATGGACCGCCGTACATTGCTGGCCGCGCTGGGCGCGAGCGCTCTGACCGCCTGCGCCATGCCGCGCGGGGTGACCTCGGACGATACCGAACTCGCGACGATCCGTGCCGATCGCGGCGGGCGGCTGGGCGTCTTTGCTCTCGACACCGCGACGGGCGCGACGATCGGGCTGGATGGCGATGCGCGTTATGCCATGTGTTCGACCTTCAAGGCGCCGCTTGCCGCCGCCATTCTGGCGGAGGTGGATGCCGGGCGTCTGCGGCTCGACCAGCCGGTGCGCTTCACCCGCGCCGATCTGGTGCCTTATGCGCCGGTCGTCGAAGCCGCGCTCGATCGCGGCGCGCTGAGCGTCGAGGCACTGTGCAAGGGCATGGTAGAGGTCAGCGACAATGTTGCCGCCAACCTGCTCCTGCCGTTGATCGGCGGTCCGGCAGGATTCACACGGTTCGCGCGCGCACAGGGCGATGCGATCACGCGGCTCGACCGGATCGAGCCCAAACTCAACATCGTGCGCGGCGGCGACATTCGCGACACGACCACACCGCGCGCGATGGTCGGGCTGATGCGTGCCTGCCTGACGGGTGACACGCTGACGCCGGCGTCGCGCGACCGGCTGATCGGCTGGATGGTCGCGTCGCCGACCGGGCGCGAACGCCTGCGCGCGCGCCTCCCCGCCGACTGGCGCGCTGGGGACAAGACCGGCACCAGCGGCGACGGCTATTTCAACGACATCGCCATCCTGTGGCCACCCAACCGCGCGCCGATCCTGCTGGCCTGCTACCTCGATGCGCCAGGCCTAGACCTGAAAATCGCAAATGCTGTCCATGCGGAAGTCGGAGCGTTGATCGCGCGCCGCTTCGCCTGACATTGCAATCCGCAACCGGCGCGCCTATCTGCGCGGCGGGAGTCGGGCGGACGTGGTCGTCGCCAACTTGGTCAGGTCCGGAAGGAAGCAGCCACAACGATTTCGCCGCGGGTCGTTCCGGCTCCCACCTTCTCCCCCCGATTGATCGCTTCGCCTTCGACATGCGGACGCCCGCGCGCTAATCCGTCAGGCGATGTCCGATTCCCTCGACCTTGGCGAGCCGCCTCAGCCGGTGAAGCCCGAAGCGTACCGCGTGCTCGCGCGCAAATATCGCCCGCAGACCTTTGCCGAGCTGATCGGCCAGGACGCGATGGTGACGACGCTGGGCAACGCGATCAAACGCGAGCGATTGGCCCACGCCTTCCTGATGACCGGCGTGCGCGGCGTGGGAAAGACCTCCACCGCACGACTGATCGCCAAGGCGCTGAACTGCATCGGGCCGGACGGACAGGGCGGGCCGACGATTTCGCCGTGCGGCGTGTGCGAGCCGTGCGTGTCGATCGCCGAGGGGCGCAACATTGACGTGATCGAAATGGACGCCGCCTCGCATACCGGGGTCGACGACATGCGCGGGGTGATCGATGCCGCGCGGCTGGCGGCGTTCGGTGCGCGCTACAAGATCTACATCATCGACGAAGTGCACATGCTGTCGAAGAACGCGTTCAACGCGTTGCTCAAGACGCTTGAGGAGCCGCCCGAGCATGTGAAATTCATCCTGGCGACGACCGAGGTCAACAAAGTGCCGATCACGGTGCTGTCGCGTTGCCAGCGCTTCGACCTGCGGCGCGTGCCGGTCGAGACGCTGGAGGCCCATTTCGCGCGCGTGGTCGAAGCCGAGGGCGTCGCCGCTGAGGTCGAGGCGCTGCGGCTGATCGCGACGGCCGCCGAAGGATCGGTGCGCGACGGCCTGTCGATCCTCGACCAGGCGATCGCCCATGCCGATCTGGACGGGGCGGGGGTTCAGGCAGATGCGGTACGCGCGATGCTGGGCCTGTCGGATCGCGGCGCGGTGCGGGCGCTGTTCGGCAAGATGGTGGCGGGGGATGCGGCTGGCACGCTTGCCGATCTGCGCGCGCAATATGATCTGGGCATCGATCCCGCAGGCGTATTCGCCGGACTGATGGAGACGGTCCACGCGATCACGCTGGAGCGCGTCGGGGCCGCGCCCGATCTGGCGCGGTCGGCGGACGAGCGTGCGATGCTGGGCGAATGGGCGGGCAAGCTGTCCAACGCGATTCTGCACCGGCTGTGGCAGTTGCTGTTGAAGGGCCATGACGAGGTGGTGCGCGCGGCTCTGCCGATCGAGGCGGCGGAAATGGCGCTGTTGCGCGTGATCCATGCGTCGCAATTGCCCGATCCCGGCGAACTCGCGCGGCAGATTGCCGAAGGCGCGCCGATCGCGGCACCCACTGCGGCAGCACCTGCCCCCGCATCGGTTCCAAGCACGTCGCCTGCGGCGGTCTTGCCGACCAATGTCGCCGAGTTGTTCGATTTCCTGTCGCAGCACGACCGGGAACTGCTGGCCAACAAGGTTCGGCTCAACCTGCGTGTGATCTCGATGACGCCGCCCGATATTGAAACCGGGCCGGTCGATGCCGAATTGCTTAAGGAACTTGCCGCCGTCCTGCGCGACCTGACCGGTACGGTCTGGCGGGTTCGCGTCGGCGAAGGCAATGCCCAGCCGTCGCTGCGCGAACAGGCCGAGGCGGCGAAGATGGATAGCTATGAAGCCGCGCTGCGTTCTCCCGTGATCGCAGCCGCAATCGAACATTTTCCTGAGGCCGAGCTGATCCAGCCGGCCAAACCGGCACGGAGACGATCATGAAAAGCCTCGAAGACATCATGGCGATGGCCCAGAACGTCCAGAGCGAACTCGAAAAGGCGCAGGCCAATCTCGACGCGATCGAGGTCGAAGGCGTGTCGGGCGGCGGTCTGGTCAGGGTCAAGGCGTCGGCCAAGGGACGCATCATCGGTATCCAGATCGACGATTCGCTGCTTCAGCCGAGCGAGAAGCAGATGCTCGAGGACCTGATCACCGCCGCGATCAACGATACGCGGGCAAAGGCGGATGCGGCCTCGCAGGCGGAAATGTCGAAGCTGTCGTCGGGCATTCCGCTGCCGCCGGGCTTCAAGCTGCCCTTCTGACGCACGCGCTAACCATTTCGCTTTGGGAACAATGTCATCCGGGCACTCGTTTGGCCCCTCAGTCGAGTAAAAGGAGGGACCCAATGACCGACGAACGCACCACCACGACCACCACCGACGGCGTGCACCCGGCGCACACCCACACCACCGTCGTCGAAAAGCGCGGCGGGGGCGGCGGCATCCTGATCGGGCTGGCGCTGCTGATCGGCGTGATCGTCGTCGCCTTTTTCCTTATGAACCGCGCGAACAACGAGGACGCGCAGACCAGCGCGATCACCCAGGCCGCGCAAAGCGTCGGCGACGGCGCCGAAAAGGTCGGCGACGCCGCGAAGAAGGCGGTCGAATAAGCGGTTTGATACCAATGAATGAAGGACGCCCGCATCGTCGCCGATTGCAGTTCGGCGCGGTGCGGGCGTTGCTTTGTACGGGCGTTGCGATGGCCGTCTCCGGGTGCGCGTCGTCCGGCAGGTTGGCGAACGCGTCCGACATCCCGCCCGGTTATCCGGCGGAAGCCGTTGGCGGCGTGACCCGCATCGAACTGACCATCGGCCGCAGCGGTCGCGCGATATCGTGTGCGGTATCGCAATCGAGCGGGAGCGGCGTGCTCGACGAGCGCGCGTGCAACCTTCATCTCGAGCGTTATCGCCAAGGGAAAAGCGAAACGCTTGAACGCTATGTCCGGCGCCGCGTCGACTGGGGGCAAATCGGCGGAACGGGGGCGGCGATTGCCACACCCATCGACCTCGATGCACTGATCGCACGGATCGAAGCGAATGGCGGCAAATGCCTTGCCGTGGCGCTGGGCACGGCGTGCCGACCGTCACCCGATCGTCGGGCGGTGGATATCGCTGCGGCGCCCGGCGATGAACAGTTTTTTCGCAGAATCATCGCCCGTCTCGGCAATCCCTGCGGACGGCCAGGACGTGAACTGGGCGGTTGGCGGATTGGCCGTGACATTGCGGTGGCGGATCAGAAAACGCTGTTCCTGAGCGGGGCGGACGAGCCCGGTCTGGTGCCGATGGTGGACAGCATCTGCCCGCCGCTGGTCGCGGTCGACCGTTAGTCGGCACCGACTTCGCCTCGTGCCCACCCGTCATTGCGAGCGTAGCGAAGCAATCCACAGCGTGGCTTGCTGGATTGCTTCGCTGCGCTCGCAATGACGGATATGGCTGGCGTCGCTCGGCCTTAGAGACAGTCGTCCAGCCCTTCGTTCGCCACCACCGAAATCCGCCGCTGGATCGTGCCCGCATAGCGTGCGGTGAAGCCCGACGGCGACTTGCCCGCGCGTTTCTTGGGCAGTGGCAGAACGGCGGCGATCTGGGCCGCCTCGCGGTTGGTCATGCTCGCCGCGCCGTGTCCGAAATAGCGTTGCGATCCGGCGTTGACGCCGTACGTGCCGATGCCGGTTTCCGCAATGTTCAGATAGACCTCCATGATCCGCTGCTTGCCCCAGACCAGCTCGATCAGGACGGTGAACCACGCCTCCAGCCCTTTGCGGAAAAAGCCGCCGCCCTGCCAGAGAAACGCGTTCTTGGCGGTCTGTTGCGAAATGGTCGATCCGCCACGAATCCGTCCGCCCTGCGCGTTGCGTGCGGCAGCGGAAGCGATCGCGGCATAATCGAAGCCAGAATGGGAACAGAAATCCGAATCTTCCGCCGCGATCGCCGCGCGCACCATCGCCGGGTCGATCTCGTCCAGCGGCATCCATTGCTTGGTGATGCTCCGGCCTTCAAACCAGTCGCCCATCATCGTGAAGGTCACGGGCGGATTGATGAACCGGTAGGCGACGACCCACAGCAGCGAGCCGAGCATGAACAGCAGGATCAGTTTCAGCACCCAGCCGAACAGTCGCCGTCGGATGCGGCGCGACTTTTTCGGTCTTGCGGGGGCGGCGCTGGTCGCCATCCTTCTTTCCTTCGTGACTGCCATTCGCGCGGATGCCGCACGCACCGGGCGAACGCAACCTTAGCGGTATATTCCCTTTTCGTTCCGCACGCGCTACGCCAGCGCACATGGCCAAACTCCAGAAGCGCTATGTCTGTCAGCAATGCGGGTCGGTCGCGTCCAAATGGGCGGGGCAATGCGGCGATTGCGGCGAATGGAATACGCTGGTCGAGGATGCGGGCGCGGCGGTGACGCCGTTCCAGGCCAAGCATAATCTGCAATCGGGCGGGCGATCGATCCTGATGTCCGGGCTCGATTCGGACATTCCGCTGCCCGACCGGATGGCGACCGGGATTGCCGAACTCGACCGCGCGCTGGGCGGCGGGTTCGTCGAAGGATCGGCGACGCTGATCGGCGGCGATCCGGGGATCGGCAAATCGACCTTGCTGTTGCAGGCCGCGGCGAAGCTGGCGTTGGCGGGGAAGGGCGTCGCCTATGTCTCGGGCGAGGAGGCCGCCGATCAGGTGCGGTTGCGCGCACGGCGGCTGGGGCTGGGCAATGCGCCGGTGCAGTTGGCGGCGGCGACCTCGGTGCGGGATATCCTGACGACGCTGGGCGGGGCGGGCGCGCCCGACCTGCTGGTGATCGATTCGATCCAGACGATGCACAGCGACCTGATCGAAGGCGCGCCGGGAACCGTCAGTCAGGTGCGGGCGTCCGCACAGGAACTGATCCGTTTCGCCAAGGAACGCGGCACCGCGCTGGTGCTGGTCGGGCATGTCACCAAGGACGGGACGATCGCGGGGCCGCGCGTGCTCGAACATATGGTCGATACGGTGCTGGCGTTCGAGGGCGAGCGCAGCCACCAATATCGCATCCTGCGCGCGACCAAGAACCGTTTCGGCGGCACCGACGAGATCGGCGTGTTCGCGATGGCGAGCGAAGGGCTGACCGAGGTGTCGAACCCGTCGAGCCTGTTCCTGACCAGCCGCGACGAAAGCGTGACGGGAACGGTGGTGTTCCCTGCACTCGAAGGCACGCGGCCGGTGCTGGTCGAGATTCAGGCGCTGGTGGTGCGGCTGGCGAGCGGTGCGACGCCGCGCCGCGCGGTGGTCGGCTGGGACAGCGGGCGACTGGCGATGATCCTGGCGGTGCTGGAGGCGCGCTGCGGGCTTAGTTTCTCAACGAGTGAAGTCTATCTGAACATCGCGGGCGGCTACCGCGTCTCCGATCCCGCCGCCGACATGGCGGTCGCCGCCGCGCTGATTTCGGCGCTCAGCGAGCGGCCGGTCGCCAGCGATTCGGTGGCGTTCGGCGAAGTGGCGCTTTCGGGCGAAATCCGCCCGGTCGCGCATGGCGCGCTGCGCCTGCGCGAATCGGCGAAGCTGGGGTTCGGGCGAGCGCTGGTGCCGGGCGCGCAGCCTTCGGACGGTGCAACGATGACGCTGTCATCCTTCGCCAGCCTGCCGTCCTTCGTTGACCATATGCTGGGGCGCGGGTAGCGCTCGGATCATGGGCTTCACCTCGCTCGATATTCTGATGCTCGTTCTGGTCGGTGGCGCCGCCGTGCTCGGCTGGATGCGCGGGTTCGTGTTCGAAGTTCTGGCGTTGTTCGCCTTCGTTCTCGTTGTCCTAGCGGTGCGTCTGTTGCACCTGCCCGCAACCGAATTTCTGCGCGATTATGTTGGCACCAGTTCGGGCGCGGCGACGCTGGCGTTCGTGATGGTTGCGGGCGGCACTTATGCGATCGGCCGGCTGATCGCCAACGGCATCGGCAAACGGACGCGCAATTCGATCCTGGGGCCGATCGACCGGGTGCTGGGGCTGGGGTTCGGCACCTTGAAGGGGCTGATCGTCGCCAGCCTGGGCTTCATGCTGCTGGTGCTGGTGCTCGACGTGATGAACGGCGGCCCGCGCATGCGCCCCGAATGGATGACCCAGTCGCGCAGCTATCCGCTGCTCAACGCGACCAGCGCGAGCATCGGCGAATTCGTCGACAAGCGTAAGCGCGGGATTCCCCTGTTCGACGAAGCGGACGACGCGGACGAAGCACCCAAATCAAAGCGCAAATCCGCACGCGACGAATGAAAATCGGCGCGAGTTGGCGGTTCAGTCGCGCTGGCTGCGACGGTCGCCCTTGCGCCGTTCGGTCCCCGAATAAAGGGGGTCCTGCGACTGGCGGCGGTCGTTTCGTTCACGACGGTCTTCGAACTTCGGCTCGGGATCGCGGTCCATTGCTCCCCTCCCTTTTGTTGCGATTGGAAGGGCTTAGCACGGGCGCATTGCGAATCGGTTAAGCAGTGGCGGACGCGCCCGATCGGCCCGTCCGCCGCTTGTGCCTACCAACCGACGCGGATGCCCAGACGGGCGGTGAAAGCGGTCATGTGCTGTTGTTCCTCGGCACCCGCTTCGCCCACGACCATGAACTGATCGACGCCGCCCGACAGGCGCAGGCGACCCAGCCATCCGCTGTTGCGGGCATCGGGCGACAGGGTGAACGCATCGCCGCCTTCGAAATAGGCGATGGTATCGCCGATCTGGCCGCCGACAATCTCTCGCCGTCCGCCCTCCAGCTCCAGCCGCAGCCAGGTGCCGTCCGGCTCCAGGCTGCCGAGTTCATAGCCCAGCGCGAGCAGGGCGTTCGCCGCAACCTCGTCGCTGACGCGTTCTTCGACGGTCAGGTCGAACCCATCGCCGCCACCCGCATCGCTCCAGCCGTCTTCGTCCAGCCGGAAATACTCGATTCCGGCCTGCGGGCGCACCCGCAACCGCGATCCCAGCGCCAGGTCGTAGGACAGGCCCGCTTGCGCCGACATCAACGTGCCGCCCCAGCTTGCTTTGGCGACGCGATTAAAATCGTCGGCGTAAAGGCGTCGCTGGCCATCGAAATCGACCTTGGCGATGGCGCCGCGCGCATAGGCCGCGAAACCGCCGAAGCGGCCGCGCCAATGTGCGCCAAGTTCATACTGGCTGATCAGCGTTTCATTGTCATTGTCGCCGTTCGAATTGCGCCCGGATGCGTAGGACAGCGACAGGCCGAGATGGCCGAGGCCGCCCAGCGCGCGTTCCGCGCCGCCGATCGCACCCCATCCGCCGATGTCATAGGCCTGGGTATCGCCGATATCCTTCGATCCGCCCCAGGCAATTTGCTGGCCGAACACCGTCCAGCCATCGGCCTCCGCCTGTTCGGGGGCATAGTCGCCCAGGAACCGGGCACCGTTCCGCGCGGCCAGCGTCAGCGAATCGAAACTGCCGCCCGCATGTTCGGGCAGAAATGCACCGAACCGGTTGCGCAGGCTGTCCCGATCGTCGATCGTCAGGAACAGGCCCGTCAGCTGCTCGTCGCGGTCCAGCACGGTGAAGATCGCGTCATAGGCGGCGCTTTCCGAGCCGTTGAGACCCAGTTCGCCTGCGGTCTTGCGATCGACCGACAGGGTGACGGTGCCCGCCGTCGCGTCACTCGCCAGCTCGCTCTTGAACAGGTAGGGGAGCGCAACGTCGGCGGTGGCGAGCGTGTCGCCCCCGGTCAGCGTGCCCGCATCGACGATGACATAGTCGCCCAGCGACGATGCGATCCCGTTCAACCGCACGCTGACCGTTGCGCCGTCGGCGAAGTTCGCCGCGCCCGCAATGTCGTAGCGCGTCGCCATATTGGTTTCGCCGTCGATGGTCACGCCGATCACGCCGGTCGATGCGATGTCGAGCGAGGCGAGCGACACCGTCGTTGCGCTCGATATGTCGAGCGTGCCCGCCACGCTTGCCGCGACGCCTGCGCTGTTGGTCAGGTTGCCGACGAAACCGGTTCCGGCCGTAAGGCTCAGCACATCCGCGCCGCCGCCGAAATCGACATTGCCCTGCACGCGCGACGTGCCGGTCAATTCAAGCCGATCGCTTCCCGCACCGAACGCGATATCGCCCGCCTGGATCGCGTCGCCCGACAGCGCGTAGCGATTGTCGCCGCCGCCGAATGCGACATTGCCCACGACGCGCCCGTCGGCCACGTCGAACAGGTCGTTGCCGCCGCCGAAGACGACATTGCCTTCGATCGAAGGGGCTGCCTTGCCTTCCGCCGCGACCAGCTGCCGGATTTCGGTGCCGCTGTTGTTCGCCGACACGTCGATGGCGATGGCGCGGTTCGAATCGGCTGAGGCGCCGGTCGCGCGGATCAGGCCTGTATTCTCGACCACGCCGACGGTGCCCGCGACATCGTGGATTGCGATCGCGGTGCCGTCCGAATTGGTCGTCGCGCTGATCGTGCCGCTATTGGTGATGCGATCGACCGATGCGCCGCCATCGACGACGATCGCGCGCGCCAGATGGTCCGCTGCCGCGCCGCCGGTCGCAGAGACATTGCCCGAATTGATGATCGTCGGGGCGGACGTGCCGTTGCCGAGCAGCAGCGCGGTCGCATCGGCACGCCCGGCGGCCGACACCGCGCCATCGAGCGTGATGCCGCCCGCCATATCGACGCTGCCGCCTTGTCCGCCAATGGCGATGCCGACCGCATTGACGCCGTCATAGACGCCTGCACCCTGCACGCTGCCACGCACCACCAGCCCGTGGCCGGTGGTGCCGACCGCGCCGATCGTCAGGTCTTCCGTCGCCGATCCGATCTGGAGCGCGGGCGCCGCCCCATAGCTGATCAGGTTCGCGGTCCCCTCCTGTGCATCAGGAATGCCGTCGCCGTCTTCATCATCCTCGTCTTCATCGGCATTGGCCGGCGGGCGATCGAGCAGGATGCCGCCTGCGACATTGCCCAAAACCCGCACGGCCGGGCCGCCCTGGAGCAGATCGTCGGCGTCGAGCTTGCTCGGGTCGGCGGGGCGCTGAACATAGCGGTATCCGGTTGCGCCCACCGTGCCCTGGATCGTCAGCGCGCCGCCGACATCGCCGTCGATCGCGACGCCGACCGCGTTCGCGCCGACCGCGCTGACCGTGCCGCGAACCGCGACATTGCCGGTAACGTCGCCCGCCTGAATACCGACGCCGTTGTTGCCGGTCACGCTGATCGCGCCGCTGCTGGTCAATGATCCGTTGAGTGCGCCCCCCAGTTGGATGCCTGCCGAATCATTCCCCTCGACGGTAATCTCGCCCGCATTGACGATCGATCCGGTGAAGGGTCCGCTGGTGCGGATGCCGACCTTGTTCGACCCTTGCGCGAACGGCCCGTCCAGGTCGCCGTCATTGTCGTCGTCCTTTGCTTCATAGGTCTCGTCGAGGATGATCTTGCCGTTGTTGGTGATCGTCCCCGTGCCGCCTGCGGTCACGTCGATCCCGACCACGTCGTTGCGGTCGGTGATCTGGATCGTGCCGTCGTTCTTCACATCATTGTAGCTGTCGAGCGTGACGGCGACCGGTCCGCTGGCGGGCTTGATCGATCCGGAGGCGGCGATGGTGATGTCGGCGGGGGCACCGTTGCTGGCGCTGGAGGTGGCGATCGGGGTGGTCCGCGCGTCGCTGACGGTGACGACGGTCTGGGCGGCGGCGGGTGACGACAGGATCAGGATGGACGACAGGCTGGTGGTACAAAGCAGGCTACGCATGGTGCTCCCCGAACTAGGTTTTGGGGAGGGGACGAAGCCGCAGGCCCGGTCCCGTAACCGCGCGTCAGAAGGAAAGGTCGAAACCCAGGCGAATCGTGCGCGGACGCAGCGGGGTCACATGGCTTTCGTCGCGGAGCTGGAACGGGCTGCCGAGGGCGAAGCGGTTTCCCTGCGCGTCGAACAGGTTGGCGAGCGACAACGATATGCCCCGCCGCGCATCGCCCAGCCGCGCATCGATGGCGGTATCGACGTAATCGCCCTGCGGCTTGCCCAGCAATGGCCCGATGCCCAGCGTCGATTGGCCCATATAGCGGGCGTGACCGCGGATGTGCAGCCGTTCTCCGCTCGCCAGATCGGCGCGATAATCGACGCCCGCGCGTGCCGACAGGTCGGCGACATTGGGCAGCGCGTCGCTCGGCGTCTGTCGTGCCCCCGCCAGCGCCGACAGCAGCGCGGGGGCGGGCGTCGTCACCTTGCTGTCGTTCCAGTAGAGCGCGGCGTCGAACGTCAGTTCGGGGACCGGCGACCAGCGTGCGCTGGCACCTGCCGAATGCACGCGGCCGTTGCCGATATTGGCGGTGGTCGGGAAGCCGATTCCGTCGATGATGTCCGCCTGAATGTCGCGCCAGTCGGTGGTCGCCAGCGTTACCTGCAGCGCGACCTGTCCGCCGGGGTCGCGGTATCGCAGGCCCGCTTCGGTGGTTGCCACGCGATCGGGTTCGAAGCGCTGGATGAAATCGCTGCGCACCGCGAGGCCGCCAGGGCGATACCCCTCCTGATAGCGGGCGAACACGCTGAACCGGTCGCTCAATCGATAGCGTGCGGCGATTGCAGGCAGCAGCCGGGTTTCCTCGCGGCTGGCGCGCGCGCCGGGGTCGTTGCGGAATGCGATCGTCACCGCCGCGTCCTCCGCACGCCCCGACAGGCGCGAATGGGTCAGCCGCGCGCCTGCGGTCAGCGCCAGCGCGTCGATCGGCGACACCGTCGCCTCGCCATAGAGCGTCGCTTCCTCGACCCGGTTGGTGACGCCGGTTTCGGGGCGGGCAAGCGCGCGAAAGCCGACTTCGCGATTGATGCGGGTATCGTTGCGGAGCAGGTTCAGCCCGACCAGCCAGCCGCCGCCGGGCATGTGTCCCGCAAGCCGGGTCTCGCTGGTGATGAGCCGCACGCGGCTGGTCTGGTCGAAATAGCGCGGCTGGGTGCCGGTGGTCGCGTCGAACCGCTCGTCGACATGCTGGTCGACGATGCCGAGCGTGGTGACCAGCCGCGTCGCGCCGAAATCGCCGGTGATCGACAATTCGCCGAGCGCGATGGAGTTGGCATAGGGTTGGGCAAGCGCACTCTCGCGCGACAGGCCGTCTTTCGCACCGTCGGCATATTGCGCGTCGCGCCCCGCGATCGACTGATAGGTGCCCGTCAGGTCGATGGTCCACACCGCATCGGGGGCGAAACGCAGGCCGCCGCGCGCGCCCCAGCTTTCGACGCGGTTGACGTCGCGCAGTCCGCGCAGCCGGTCGTCGATATAACCGCCGTCGATCCCGCCATAGATCACCCCGCGAAACGCCAGCCGGTCGGTCGCGATCGGCAGGTTCAGCACCGCCCCCGCATCACCGCCGGGGTCGCCATGTTCGGTCAGTTGAACGCCGCCCCAGGCCGCCGATCCGATCGCGCCCAACACCGGCGCCTGCGGCACGATGCGAATGATCCCGCCCAGCGCGCCCGCGCCGTAAAGCGTGCCCTGCGGTCCTTCGAGCAGTTCGACCGACGCCACGTCATAGAGTTTCAGCCCCGGATCGGGCGCGGAATAGGTGACGCGGGTGTTGCCCCAATATTGGCCGACCGTGGCCTGGGTCGGACCCGTAAAGCTGGAATCGGCGATGCCGCGAATGAACAGCTTGTTGCGGCCGGGCCCCAGATGCGTCGATGTCAGCGCGGCGGCGCGCTCGGCGATGGCGTCGGTGCCGCGCGCGGCTTGCGACAGCGCGACATCGCCGCCCGAAACGATGGTTGCCGCGCCCGGATAGTCGGTGAGCAGCGTATCGCGTTTCGATGCGGTGACGACGATCGCTTCTTCGGGCACCGGTTCGGGGGCGGGATCGACTGTCGGGGGCGGCGGCGACGGTCGGGCAGCGAGGGCAGGCGGGGCGACCTGTTCGATGATATAGGCGCGGTCGTTGATCCGCCGCGCGCGCAGCGGCTTGCCCCCGAGCATCCGCGCCAGCGCGGCATCCGCGGTCATCCGCCCGCGCACGCGCCGCACGCCGATCCCGGCCAGTTTCGGATCGCTGATCGCGATGCTGACGCCCACCTGACGCGCCAGCGCCTCGACCGCGCGATCCAGGCGACGTTCGTCGATCCTCAACTCCGTCACCTGCGCTTGCGCAGCGACCGGCGCGACGATCAGAAATGGGGCCAGGAACAGATTAGGGTTGGGCACGGCTGCTTACTGTCCAGCCGCCATCGTTGGAAGATGCGACCCCGCCCAGGAGCGGCGCGACGCGGGGAAGGACATCGGCGGGCGATCCCCTGACGGCCAGCGTTCCGGTGAAACGCCGCGCGCGGAGATCGGGCGACAGCGTGACCGCCACGCCCAGGCTGCGTGACAGATCGCCAACCACCTGCGGCAGCGGCGCGTTGTCATAGACCAGTGTCCCGTCGCGCCAACTGCCCACCGCGTCCAGCGACACCGAACGCATGGTCAGGCGACCCTCGGCAACCTCCAGCGACTTGCCGGCGTCGAGCCGGACCGCATCGCTGTCGGGATTGTACATCACCACGCCTTCGGACACGGCGATGCGTGTCGCATCGTCGGTGCGCGCGACGTTGAATATGGTGCCCAGATCGACCAGCTTTGCCGCGCCGACATTGACGGTGAAGGGGCGGGCATCGTCGTGTCGCACCACGAACAGCGCCTCGCCGCGATCGAGCGAGGCATAGCGCGGGCGTTCGCGGTCGAGCGTCACGCGGCTGTCGCCGTTCAGCACGATCTGAGTGCCCGGTTCCAGGTCGATCGTCTGGCTGACCCCGGCGCGCGTGGCGATGCTGTAGGGCGCGCTGGCGGGCTGGCGATCGGTATAGACGAACGCCAGTGCCAGCGCCGCTGCGACCGCGCCGCCGCCCGCGACCCAGCGCCGGGAAACGCGACGGGGGGCGGGGCGCGCGTGCCCGTCCGGCATCGCGATCGGCGCGGACTTGGCGAACAATTCGACCACTGCCGCGTCGGCGTCGCACGCGGCATCATAGGCCGCGGCATGGCGCGTGTCGGCTTCGAGCCAGCCGGTAAAGCCGTCCCAGTCGGCGAACGCAGGGTCGCGCACGCGGATTGCCCAACCGCGCGCTGCGTCCATCATTTCGGGGGTAAAGGCGCTGGTCATGGGCATACTGACCCGAAGACGAAGGCAGTGGTCCTATTCCGCATCGAACCGCTCCTGAAGTTCGGCGAGCGCGCGATAGGCCTTTTGCAGATCCTTCTCGACCGTGCTCAGGCTGACGCCCAGATCGCGGGCGATTTCGGCCTGGCCCATCCCTTCCAACCGGAACCGGCGAAAGATCGTCTCGACGCGCGGGGCAGGGGGCAATGCCGCCAGGGTCGCATTGACCTGCGCCAGCCGCTCGCGCGCGATCAGCACGCGCTCACCGCCGGGGGGCGGCTCGGGCGCATGGCCCGAATCGGCCCAGTTGGTCTCGCGATTGACGCGCGCATGCGCCGCGCGGTGGCGGTCGCGCATCGCATTTTCGCAGGCGCGAAACAGATAGGAGAGCGGTTCGGCGATCGGCCCGTCGGGCGCATTCGCGATGCGCTGCCACACGTCATGCAGCACGTCCTCCGCATCGTCGCCCGCACCGCGCGCGCGCAGAAAACGCAGCAGCCGATCGCGATGTTCGAGGAAGATGCTTTCCAAGCCTGATCCACTCGTTGCTGGACGACCGCCGACCATGACGGGCGGCGAAGGCGCCTGCGGGCGATAGCGGAGGGGGGCCGCGCGACGCAACCCGGCGCCGTCAATCCAGTGGTGCGGACGGCGGGACTCGAACCCGCACTCCTTTGTGGGAAGAGGATTTTAAGTCCCCAGCGTCTACCATTCCGCCACGTCCGCTTTCGCGGATCGGTCGGCTTTCGGTCTGGGACGGACTGCAAACGCCATCTTTCTACGCTTCCGGTGCTCAGGTGCCATAAGCAACCTGCGCTCCGGTTCTCGAAAGACGACGTTTTCGCCTCGCCCCAGGCCGAAATCCGGCCGATCCGTTCCGATCCACGAAGCGGATTGTGTTCCCGGCGTCAAGCGTGGGACGGTGCTTGATGCCACGCGATCCGCAGTTATGCTGGATCGAGGTGTGGATGGGTGAAAGGGCTGATAATGGCAGGATTAGTCGTATTTCTTGGTGTGGCCCTATCGGCTATGCAACCGGCTCCTGCCGACAGCTTTTGCGCGCGCATGGCCGAAGCGATGGAGATGAAACCGACCAAGGATGCGGGTGTCTGGCAGTTGCAGACGCTCGGGGGGATCGGGCCTGCGCTGTTCGGCGGCACTAGCACAATGGCATTTTCGGTGCGTCCTGTCGGCGGAATCACGCAAGCCGAACTCGACCGGCTCGACGAAAGCTGCGATTCGACCGCGAAGGGCGCACTCTGCAATATTCAGGGTCCGCTCGAATTCCGCGTCAAAACCCAGAAAGGCGAAGCCACGATCATTGCGGATGCCCAAGACCGGGCTCTCGTAGAAATCATCGGAACGCGGATCAGGTGTAGCGACAGCGCGTGAAAATCGACGCGTAGCCGCGCGGTCGGATCAGCTTCACACGTTGAGGCGGATGCGCATTTCCTTGCCGGGTTTGAAATAGGGGACGCGTTTCGCCTCCACCTCGACCGCTTCGCCGGTGCGCGGGTTGCGGCCGGTGCGAGCGTCGCGGGCGCGCGTCGAAAACGCGCCGAAACCGCGAAGTTCGACACGACCGTTCGCCGACAATCGCTGGGTGATCTCGTCGAAAAAGACGGTGACGATCCGTTCGACATCGCGTGCCGAGAGATCGGGATTGTCGCGCATCAGGAGCTGCACGAGTTCGGAACGAATCATACGGCTCTCCTCATTCAAAGGATGCCGCCCGGCCCTTGGCGACAACCCGGTTCGAAGCCCACGGTCACTCACGCCGACCCACTTGATCTGGATCAATAACGACTGATCCGGATAAAGAAAGGGCGCGGGCGGAAAAATCCGCGCCGCGCCCCGTTTATAGCAGTTATTTCTTTTCTTCGCGCGCCTTTAGCGCTTCGCCGAGAATGTCGCCGAGCGACGCGCCCGAATCCGACGAGCCATATTGTGCGACGGCCTGCTTCTCTTCGGCGATCTGCATCGCCTTGATCGAGAAGGTCGGCTTTTTCGAACGGTCGAAGCCCGATACCAGCGCGTCGAACTTCTGACCGACCTGGAAGCGCTCGGGGCGCTGCTCGTCGCGGTCGCGTCCCAGATCGGTACGCTTGATGAAGCCGGTCGCGCCATCGTCGCCCGCCTGCACTTCGAGGCCTGCATCGCGGACTTCGAGGACGGTGACGGTGACGACCTGGTTCTTGTTCAGCTTGTCGCCCGCACCCGGTGCCACCGGGCCACCACGCTCAAGCTGCTTCATGCCGAGCGAGATACGCTCCTTGTCGGGTTCGATCGCGAGGACGACGGCCTTCACCATCTCGCCCTTGCGGTGCAGGTTGAGCGCGTCTTCGCCCGAAATGCCCCAGGCGATGTCCGACATGTGGACCATGCCGTCCACATCGCCGTCCAGACCGATGAACAGGCCGAATTCGGTCGCGTTCTTGACTTCGCCTTCGACTTCGGTGCCGACCGGATGAGCGGCGGCGAACGCATCCCACGGATTGTCCTGCGCCTGCTTGAGGCCCAGCGAGATGCGACGCTTTTCCTGATCGACTTCGAGGACGACGACCTCGACTTCCTGGCTGGTCGACACGATCTTGCCGGGATGGACGTTCTTCTTGGTCCAGCTCATTTCCGAAACATGGACCAGGCCTTCGATGCCGGCTTCCAGTTCGACGAATGCACCATATTCGGTGATATTGGTCACGCGACCGTTGAGCTTCGCGCCGACCGGATATTTGGCGGTCGCGCCATCCCACGGATCGCTCTCAAGCTGCTTCATGCCGAGCGAGATGCGCTGCGTGTCCTTGTTGATGCGGATGATCTGCACCTTCACGGTGTCGCCGATGTTCAGCATTTCCGACGGGTGGTTGACCCGCTTGTAGCTGAGATCGGTGACGTGGAGCAGGCCGTCGATGCCGCCCAGGTCGACGAACGCACCGTAATCGGTGATGTTCTTGACGACGCCGTCGATGATCTGGCCTTCCGCCAGGCTGAGGATCAGGCCCGAACGCTGTTCGGCGCGGGTTTCTTCCAGGATCGCGCGACGCGACACGACGATGTTGCCGCGCTTGCGGTCCATCTTCAGGATCTGGAACGGCTGCGGGATGTCCATCAGCGGCTGCACGTCGCGCACCGGACGGATATCGACCTGCGAACCGGGCAGGAAGGCCACGGCGCCGTTCAGGTCGACGGTGAAGCCGCCCTTCACGCGGCCGAAGATCACGCCTTCGACGCGAGCGGTCTTGGCAAATTCGGTTTCCAGCTTGTCCCAGGCGGCTTCGCGGCGGGCGCGGTCGCGGCTGAGCATCGCTTCGCCGTTCGCGTTTTCGACGCGGTCGACATAGACTTCGACTTCGTCGCCGACCTTGAGGTCAGCGGGCTGGCCGGGGCTCGCGAATTCGCGAAGCGGCACGCGGCCTTCGCTCTTCAGGCCGACGTCGATGATGGCGAGGTCGTTTTCGATGCCGGTGACGGTGCCGATGACGACGCGGCCTTCAAAGCCGTCTGCATCGCCAAAGGTCTGATCGAGAAGCGCGGCGAAATCGTCGCGCGAGGGGGTTGCCGTGGTGGCCATGTTGGTGGTGGTTCCTGTCACGTCATTTCCGGCCAGCCGGTTGTCTCCGGCGGTCTTTTGGCCGATGTGCCGCGCCCGCCGAATACGAACGCAGCATCCATCGGGCCAAGGCCCCGCGCGAGGAACGTGACAATGCAAACGGGCGCGTCGGCAGGGCCGGCCCTTCGCCGATCCGCCGCGCGCCTGTCAGTGGCTAGGCCGTAATCGCCTTTGCCGCCGTCCGAGCCTCCACGAGCGCGATCGCCCGCTGGACGGCGGCGTCTATAGAGAGAAAGCTGGTGTCGAGCAAGGCGGCATCGGGCGCCTGGCTCAGCGGTGCGACGCCGCGCCGCGAATCGCGATCGTCGCGGGCGCGAATGTCGGCCAGCACCTTGTCGTAGCTGGCAAGGCTGCCTTGCGCGCGCAGATCGGCATGGCGGCGGCGGGCGCGGATGGCTGGCGTCGCTTTCACGAACAGTTTCGCGTCGGCATCGGGCGCGATGACCGTGCCGATGTCGCGCCCGTCGAGCACCGCGCCGCCGGGTTGCTGGGCAAAGCGACGCTGGCGCTGGAACAGCGAAGAGCGGACCAGCGGGTGGGCAGAGACGATCGAGGCGACCCGCCCGACCTCGTCCGAACGCAGCCAGGGATCGTCGAACAGCGCATCGTCGAAATCGCAACAGGCGACGGCATCCGCCTCCCGCTCAGGCGTCAATTCGTTCCGCAGCACGCTGGCCGCGACCGCGCGATAGAGCAATCCGGTATCCAGATGCGGCAGCCCGTAATGGCGGGCGAGCGCGCGGGCGATGGTGCCCTTGCCCGATGCGGCGGGTCCGTCGACGGCGATAATCATGGCTCTGGATACAACTACTCAGGAGACGAGGGCGTCAAGGGTGGAGAAGAAATCGGGGTAGCTGGTCGCGACCGGCGAGATGTCGTCGATGCCAATCGCGGCGTTCGCGTGGAGTCCAGCCACCACCATCGACATTGCGATACGGTGATCCAGTTTCGAGGCGACCTGTGCGCCGCCGGGAATCGGATCACCACCGGTGCCGGTGATCGCCAGGCCATCCTCGAATTCCTCGCACGCCACCCCGCACGCCCCCAGCGCGGCGCGCATCGTCGCGATCCGGTCCGATTCCTTGACCCGCAGCTCGTGCGCGCCGCGCGCGACCGTGCGGCCCTTTGCAAAGGCGGCAGCGACGAACAGCACCGGATATTCGTCGATCATCGACGGCGCGAGGTTGTGGGGCACGTCGATCGCGGTCAGGGTTGCATGACGCACGCGCAGGTCGGCGACGGGCTCGCCGCCGACGACACGCTCGTCGAGCGACTCGATGTCCGCACCCATTGCCTTGAGCGCCGTCATCAGGCCGGTGCGCGTCGGGTTCATGCCGACATTCTCGATGCGAATATCCGCACCCGGCACGATCGACCCGGCGACCATCCAGAACCCCGCCGACGAAGGGTCGCCGGGAACGGTGATGTCCTGCGGACGAAGTTCGGCCTCTCCGCGCACTGATATGATGCGGCCATCGGGACCGCTTTCGCTGGTGATTTCCGCGCCGAACCCCGCGAGCATCCGTTCGCTGTGATCGCGGGTCGGCACCGGTTCGATGACGCGGGTGATACCCGGCGTGTTCAGTCCGGCGAGCAGGATCGCGGACTTCACCTGAGCGGAGGCGACGGGCAGCGTGTAGGCGATCGGCACCGCAGGAGTCAGCCCGCGCACCATCAGCGGCAAGCGTCCGCCGGGCGACGCGGTAATGTCGGCGCCCATCCGCGACAGCGGCTCGATCACCCGGCCCATCGGACGCGACGAGAGCGATGCATCGCCGATTAAGGTGGCGGTGATCCCGTGGCTTGCGATCAGTCCCATGAGCAGCCGCGTCGAGGTGCCCGAGTTGCCCATGTCGAGCGCGGACCGTGGCTGGAGCAGCCCGCCGACGCCGACGCCGTCCACTACCCAGCTGCCGTCGTCCAGTCGCTCGATCGACGCGCCCATCGCCCGCATCGCGGCGGCGGTGGCGAGCACGTCCTCGCCCTCCAGCAATCCGGCGATCCGCGTCGTGCCGACCGCCAGGCTACCCAGCATCAGCGAGCGGTGGCTGATCGACTTGTCGCCGGGCACGCGCACGGTGCCGCTCAGACGCGTGGCGCGGGCGATGGTGCGGGGCTGGGGGAGGGGGCTGTGCATGGGTGGCGCGTCTTTGACAGCGGCCCCCGGCTATGGCAAGGCGCGCCGACTTTCGCGCTGCCAAGGCTCGCTTTGGCGCGTATCCACCGATTTTACATTCTCTTCGAAAGGTCAGAGGCGACACATGGTGAAGCCGGAATGGGGCACGAAGCGCGGCTGCCCGAAATGCGGAACGCGATTCTACGATCTGGGCAAGGACGATCCCGTCGTCTGCATCGAATGCGGCAACCAGTGGACGCCCGAGCCCATACTGAAATCGAAGCAGCCGCTGCCGTTCGAAGCGGCGAAGCCCGAAAAGGAAGCGGTCAAGAAGGATTCGGATCTCGGTGACGACGATCTGGACATCAACGAGGACGAAGAGCCTTCGGCCGACGACGATGTCGATCTGGGCGGCGACGACGATCTGGGCGTCGATACGTCCGACGACGACGACGACAACAACTGATTTTTTCCGAAATATGGCAAGCGGCGCGAAAGCCCGCTTGCCAAACCGGCGACGCCCGCTTAGTGGGCAACGCCTTGCCAGCGGATGGGGCCGTAGCTCAGCTGGGAGAGCGCTGCAATGGCATTGCAGAGGTCAGGGGTTCGATCCCCCTCGGCTCCACCATCCTCCAGGACGGATCGTCATCCAGCCCATGCCGGGCTGCGAAAGGCGATTTCCTGCGCTCCGGTGCCACGTACTGGAAGTACGCTGCGCTCCGGTGCTCCAAAATCCCCTTTCTCGCCTCGGCCTGACCTGAATGCCGATCCATCCTGCCACACTGGCATTGGGAAGTGCGCATCGGCAATGGCCGACGCGCCCTTTTTCGTGCCCATCGCGTCGCCGCGAAGCGTCCCGCAATCGAACGGCGGTTAACCAATATTGACGGTGGCCCAATTCGTTAATGGCGCGTTTACTGCGTCATGATGAAAACGACCTTTTCCGAGTCTCGCGGCCATCCGCTTCGCACCGCGCTCCATCTGCGCGAGCGCCGCGCCGACATCCGCAAACGCGCGCGTGACAGCCACGAGGATAACGACATCAAGCTGTTCGTGCTCAGCTACACGGCGTTCTTCGTTTGCTTCTATACGTTTCTGATCTGACGAACCCACCTCCGTCATTGCGAGCGCAGCGAAGCAAATCAAAGCCGAGAGCGAGGCTCTGGATTGCTTTGCTTCGCTCGCAATGACGAATCGCCGCCTCGATCTAGTCGCAGGCCAGATGCAGCTTCTGCGCGATCCAGGCCGAGATCAGGCACATGCCCGCCACCAGCAGCAGCAGCGCGGTCGGGCCGACGCCCATCGTGCTGATGATCGTCACAGTCACCGCGCCGATCGTCATCGCGCCTGCATTGACGATGTTGTTGGCCGCGACCGTCCGCGCGGTCTGATCCTTGGTCACCGTCGTCGTCAGGAACGCGTAGAGCGGAACGACGAACATCCCCCCGGTTACCGCGATCGCGAGAAGGGTCACAAGCAACAGCCATGCCTGGGGCTGGGCGACAAAATCGCCGAAACCATAAAGCGTGCCCGGCGCGGCCGGCACCCAGAACCAGGCCTGGGCGGCGAGCGCCACCACCACCGCGCCCATCGCGATCACCGACGCGGGCGAATATTTCGCCGACACTTTTCCCTTGAGCATCTGGTTGATGATCATCGATCCGATCGCCACCCCGACCGAGAAGACGGCGATGGTCAGGCTTGCGACCCGTTCGTCGGCGGTCAGCACATTCTTTACCAGCGGCGGGAAGATCACGATCAGCACCGATCCGATCGTCCAGAAGAAGCTGATTGCGCAGATCGCCAGGAACAGCCGCGGAATGTGCATCGTCGCCGACACGAGCCGCCAGGACGAGGTGACGGGATTGAAATTGACTTTCAGCTTCGGCCCCATCCGCGGTGCCGGGGGGACCATGCGTCCAGTGACCCAGCCGATGGCGGCGACGACCAGCGTCAGGATCGCGGCGGCCTCGACCGGAATCCACCCGGCGACGACGGTGCCGGTCAGGATCGACAGATAGGTCGCAGCCTCGACCATGCCGGTGCCGCCCAGCACCTCGTCATCCTCCAGATGCTGGGGAAGGATCGCGTATTTGATCGGCCCGAAAAAGGTCGAATGGACGCCGAGCAGCAGCACCGAGCCGAGCATGATCGCCAGGCCGATATTGATGTATCCGGCGCGCGCGATGAAGATGCCGGCGGCGCCGAGCGACATGATGAAGAGTTCGGCGGTCTTCACCAGCCGGATGATCCGCGCCTTGTCGAACGTGTCCGCCAATTGTCCCGACAGCGCCGACAGCACGAAGAAGGGAAGCATCGCCAGGCCCGTGGCGATCGCGTTGAAATTCTGTTCGGCCTGGGCGTCGTTGAAAATCTGATAGGTGGCGAACAGCACCACCGCCTGTTTGTACAGATTGTCGTTGAAGGCCCCCAGAAACTGGGTGACGAACAGGGGCGCGAAGCGGCGCTGCCGCAATAGCCCGAACGCATTCTTCATGAAACTCGACTGCCCCGTCCGTGGCGATTGCGCGTGCAATAGCCGAGCGGGGGGAGGGGTGCCAGCCGCTTTGTCGGGGAGCGAGACAAGCCATCGTTTCCGTTCGTTTCGAGCGAAATCGAAAAACATGGGTCAAGTGCCGCCTGCGAGCGTTTCTCGACTTCGAGCCCGAAGCTCGAAGTTTATCCTGAGCGCCTGCCTTGGCAGGCAGTCGAAGGGCCCGAAACAAACGCAGGTGTCGGCGTCGTGACGATGGGATGCCAAAACACTGGCAGCCGCGCCCGCACCGCGATAGAGCGTGGGCCATGCGGTCGCTGCCGAACATTCTGTCCATGTCGCGCATCCTGGCGCTTCCCCTCCTCGTCGGCTTTCTGTGGTGGCCCGAATGGCGGTTCGGATACGGGGTGGCGTTCGTCCTCTACTGCCTGATGGGCATTACCGATTATTTCGACGGCTATCTGGCGCGGGCGCAGGCGACGGTGTCCAAACTGGGCGTGTTCCTCGATCCCATCGCCGACAAGATCATGGTCGCGGCAGTCATATTGATGCTGGTCGGCACGCGGCACGATGTCGCGATCATCACCGGCATCCACATCATCGCGGCGCTCATCATCCTGTTGCGCGAGATCGCGGTGTCGGGGTTGCGCGAATTTCTCGCCGGGCTGCGGGTGTCGCTGCCGGTATCCAAGCTCGCCAAGTGGAAGACAACGCTGCAACTGGTGGCGCTGGGCGCGCTGATCCTGGCGGGGGCGTTGCCCGATATCTGGTGGGTGAAGTCGGTCGGTCTCGCCTCGCTCTGGGGTGCGGCCATCCTGACGCTGATTACCGGCTGGGATTATCTGCGCGTCGGTCTGAAGCACATGGATACGTGATCCGCGCGTGACGACGATTCTCTATTTCGCATGGGTGCGCGAAGCGACCGGCACCGGGGAGGAGCGGGTCGACATCCCGGCGACGATTGCCACCCTGTCCCAACTGATCGACTGGTTGAGCGAGAAAAGCGCGCGTCACGCAGCCGCACTTCGCGATCGCGACCGGCTGCGATTCGCGGTCGACCAGCGCTTCGTGGGCCTGGACCACCCGGTTGCGATGGCCCGCGAAATTGCGGTTTTTCCTCCGGTCACCGGCGGATGATCCGCGCGACCCTGCAGGCCGAACCGGTCGATGCCGGCGCGGTCGTCGCCGAGGCGCAAGCTGACGGCGCCGGCGCAGTCGCGACCTTCAGCGGAATCGTGCGCGGCGATGACGGGGTGACCGCACTCGAACTCGAACATTATCCGGCGATGACCGAAGCCGTGATGCAGGCGCTGGCGGAGGAGGCCGCCGCGCGCTGGTCGCTGCGGTCGGTGCGGGTCGTCCACCGCGTCGGCCGGATGGTGCCGGGCGAGACGGTCGTGCTGGTCGTCACCGTCGCGACGCATCGCCATGCCGCGCTGGAGGCGTGTGCGTTTCTGATCGACCTTCTGAAAAGCGAAACGCCGTTCTGGAAACGCGAATGGCGGGGCGACGCGGGGACGTGGGTGGAACCGCGCCAAAGCGACGACCGGGCGCTCGCGCGGTGGCGCGAACACCCGGCCGAACATTGACCCGAACGCTTATTGCGCCGGGGCGGCGCCCTGATTCAGATTGGGGATCAGCACGCCGTTGACGATGTGCACCACGCCGTTCGACGCGGGCACGTCCGCCTGATCCACGAAACCGACGCTGCCGCCCGACGAGCGGAGCTGGACATTGCCATTGACGATCGTCGCCGTCAGCGGCTGACCGCTGACGGTCGACAGCTGTGCCGTGCCACCACCCGCTTCGATCTGGCTCTGGATCGCTGCGGCGTCGAGGCGACCGGAGACGACGTGGTGGGTGAGCAGGGTAGTCAATTGCTGCTTGGCCGCAGGCTGGAGCAGGGTGTCGATGGTGCCGGCCGGCAGCGTGGAGAACGCCTGGTCGGTGGGTGCGAACACGGTGAAGGGGCCCGCGCCCGACAGCGTATCGGCAAGGCCCGCAGCCTGAACCGCTTTGACCAGCGTGGTCAGGTTGTTGGCCTTGGCCGCGTTCTGGACGATCGTCTGGGTCGCCACCATGGGTGCGCCGCCGACCATCACGCTGGTCGATGCCGATGCACCTGCCGAAGCGGCGGGAGCGGGGGCGGGAGCAGGGGCAGGCGACGGAGCGGGCGTCATGGTCTGGGCGCTGGTCGATGCCGTCGATGCCGACGACATGTCGCCATCCGCCATCGTTTCGGAGCAGGCTGCGAGCGCGGCGGCGCCCGCCATCAGCGACAGGGCAAGCGGCAATTTGGAAATACGAGACATCGATTCTTTCTCCACGATGATTGTCGAAACGGAGTCGCGCGGCTGGGAGGCGCGCGTGCCTTAGTTACGACTCAATCGCGAGATGGTTTCATCGGCGACACGATTAGGATCAATCGCTTATGCGCTGAGTCCCGGCCAAGACGTTTGCGAGCAGCCGGAAATCGCGCTCCCTGGGGCTCGCCTTTCGCCACACCAGCGCGATGCGGCGCTTGGCGTTTTCGGCGTCGAGAGCGCGCGCATCGATGGTCGTATTGTCGAGAATACCGGCGTCGATCGCCATTTCGGGCAGCATCGTCACGCCCAGCCCGTTATCGACCATCTGAACGATGGTGTGAAGCGAGGTGCCCAGCATCGTCGCCTGGCCGCGCAATTCCGGATGGTTGCACGCCGACAGCGCATGATCCTTCAGGCAATGGCCATCCTCGAGCAGCAGCAGCCGTGCCTCGTCGATATCGTCGGCGACGACCGGACCGGAGCCGCGTTTCGCTTCGTCCTCGGGAAAGGCGACGAACAGCCGGTCCTCGAACAGCGTCTCGATCTCGACATCGCCGCACGCATAGGGAAGCGCGAGCAGCACGCAGTCGGCACGGCCATGATGGAGCGCTTCGCAGGCGGCGGCACTGGGTTCTTCGCGCAGGAACAGCTTGAGTTCGGGATAGTCCTTGCGCAGGCGCGGCAGGATGCGCGGAAGCATGAACGGGGCGATCGTCGGGATGACGCTCATCCGCATTTCGCCCGACAGCGGACGTCCGGCGGCGCGTGCCATGTCGCCCAGTTCGTCGGCTTCGCGCAGCACCTTGCGCGCCTTGCCGACGATCGATTCGCCGAGCGGCGTGAAGCGCACGACGCGGCGGGTGCGTTCGACCAAAGTGACGCCGATCAGCGTTTCGAGTTCGCGGATGCCGGCAGAAAGCGTCGACTGGGTGACATAGCAACTCTCCGCCGCGCGCCCGAAATGGCCCGCATCGCGCAGCGCCACCAGATACTGCAACTGCTTGAGCGTGGGCAGATAGGTGGTCACCGGTGATCGTCTCCGTCGATTGAGAAACGGGAGATAATCACTTTTGGCGATCAGGCTAGGGGGACGGTCAAAATCTCGTCATTGCGAGCGCAGCGAAGCAATCCAGCGGTACGCGCGCCGCTGCTGGATTGCTTCGCTGCGCTCGCAATGACGGCGTATTACCGCGATGCGCTTACGCCGCTTCGCTCAGTTGCTCGGCGGGCAGGCGGATCAGATAATCGAACGCCGACAAGGCCGCGGTCGAACCCGCGCCCATCGCGATCACGATCTGTTTGTACGGCACCGTCGTCGCATCGCCTGCTGCAAAGATGCCGGGCTGCGAGGTTTCGCCGCGATGGTCGATCTCGATCTCGCCATGCGGGGTCAGCGCGACCGCGCCCTTCAACCATTCGGTGTTGGGCACCAGCCCGATCTGGACGAAGATGCCTTCGAGCGCGACTTCGTGAACATCGCCCGAATTGCGATCCTTGTACGTCAGCCCGACGACCCGCTCGCCATTGCCCCGCACTTCGGTCGTCATCGCCGAGGTGATGACGGAGACGTTCGGCAGGCTGGCGAGCTTGCGCTGAAGCACGGCGTCGGCGCGCAGATCGGCGGCATATTCGATCAGCGTGACGTGCGCGACGAGGCCCGCCAGATCGATCGCGGCCTCGACGCCGGAATTGCCGCCGCCGATGACCGCGACGCGCTTGCCCCTGAACAGCGGCCCGTCGCAATGTGGGCAATAGGCGACACCCTTGTTGCGATACTCGTCTTCGCCCGGCACGTTCATCTGACGCCAGCGCGCGCCGGTGGACAGGATGACGGTGCGCGCCCTGAGCGACGCGCCGTTCTTCAGCCGGACCTCGTGCAGCCCGCCTTCGCCGCGCGCGGGGATCAGCGCCTCGGCGGTCTGGAGGTTCATGATGTCCACGTCATAGTCGCGGACATGGCCCTCCAGCGCGGCGACGAGCTTCGGTCCTTCGGTATGGTTGACCGAGATGAAATTCTCGATCGCCAACGTGTCGAGCACCTGCCCGCCGAAGCGTTCGGCGGCGATTCCGGTGCGGATGCCCTTGCGCGCCGCATAGATTGCGGCCGACGCGCCGGCAGGGCCGCCGCCGATCACCAGCACGTCGAACGCGTCCTTGTCGGCGATCGCCTTTGCGGCCTTGGCCTCCGCGCCGGTGTCGATCCGGGCGACGATCTGTTCGAGTTCCATGCGGCCCTGACCGAAATTCTCGCCGTTCAGGAACACGGTGGGGACCGCCATGATCTTGCGGCCCTCAACCTCGTCCTTGAACAGGCCGCCGTCGATCGCGACGTGGGTGACGCGCGGGTTGAGCACCGCCATCAGGTTCAGCGCCTGCACCACGTCGGGGCAGTTCTGGCACGACAGCGAGAAATAGGTTTCGAACGCGAAATCGCCGTCGAGATCGCGGATCTGCTCGATCAGTGCGGGCGCAGCTTTTGACGGGTGCCCACCGACTTGGAGCAATGCGAGCACCAGCGACGTGAATTCATGGCCGAGCGGAATGCCGGCGAAACGCACCGCGATCTGCGGGTCGCTGGCGCGGGCGATCAGGAAGCTGGGGCGTCGGGCATCATCGCCCTGCACGACCGTGATTTGGTCGGACAGCGCCGCGATTTCGCCCAGGAGTTCACCCAGCTCGCGCGACTTCGCATCGTCGCCCAGCGAGGCGACGAGTTCGATGGGCTCGCGGATGTTCGCGAGATAGCCCTTCAATTGCTGCGTCAGATTGGCGTCGAGCATGGAGTATTCTCCTGAGTGAATGATGGCGGGTTTTGCTGCCCATCCGTTCGTTTCGAGCGAAGTCGAGAAACGCTGGCTTTGCGCCTCTTTCACGTTTCTCGACTTCGCTCGAAACAAACGGGAGGGGGCGTTGATACTGAGACGTTGAAAAGGTGCGATCCGGACGCAGACTAGAGGGAGGGGACGCCCGCGCCCGGATCGCTGTCAGGCCGCGCGCTGCATCTAAGGAAGCGCGCGCGGCCCTAACAGTTTAGATCTTGCCGACGAGGTCGAGCGAAGGCGCGAGCGTTTCTTCGCCTTCTTCCCACTTTGCGGGGCAGACTTCGCCCGGATGCGCCGCGATATATTGCGCCGCCTTTACCTTGCGAAGCAGTTCGGTGGCGTTGCGACCCACGCCTTCCGAGGTGATTTCCATGATCTGGATCACGCCTTCGGGGTCGATCACGAAGGTTGCACGGTCCGCCAGGCCCTGGCCCGCGCGCAGTACGTCGAAATTGTTCGAAATTACGTGGTTCTGGTCGCCGAGCATGTAATAGTTGATCTTGCCGATCGCGGGCGAGGTGTCGTGCCATGCCTTGTGGCTGAAATGCGTGTCGGTCGAGACCGAGAACACTTCGACGCCCATCTTCTGCAGGGTCGGGTACACGTCGGCCAGGTCTTCGAGTTCGGTCGGACAGACAAAGGTGAAATCGGCCGGATAGAAGAAGAATACGGCCCATTTGCCCGTCACGTCGCGGTCGGTGACCTCGACGAACTTGCCCTGCTTGTACGCCTGGGTCGTGAAGGGTTTCAGCGTGTCGCCAATCTTGGCCATGTTATGCTCCTTTGGGGATGAACGTTCATTGTGCTGCGCGGCATATAGGGGTGCGATGCAGCAGAATGAAACGGGAAGGGTGATAGTCAGTGATCGCAAAATTCACTCAATAATGTGCTGCGGCCTCTGGATTCGCTGATCAATCACGCGAGCGAAATGAGCATCGATTGCACCCGATGCACGACGAAATGTAATTATTGCAACGCAGCAAGTCGGCGACTTGATCGGAATCGTCAAAACAGGGCATCCTGACACTCGAAAGCGTGAACCCACGCGATAAGGAGAGGACTGCCGTGTCACTCAGCGATTTTGCATCGGCGCTGCCCGATTTCGCACGCGATATCCGCGTCAATATCGACCTATTGCTTGGCGAGGAGGTGCTCGACGACCAGCGCAAATACGGCACAATGCTGGCCTGCGCGCACGTCACGGGTCACCGCCCGCTGATCCGGGCGACCGAGGACGAGGTTGCCGACAAGCTGACGCCGGAGGCCGCCAATGCCGCGCGATCGGCGGCGTCGGTGATGACGATGAACAACGTCTATTACCGCTTCGTCCATCTGGCGTCGAACAAGGAATATGGCGCGATGCCGGTCAAGCTGCGGATGAACGCGATCGGCTGTCCGGGCATCGACAATGCCGATTTCGAGATGTTCGGGCTGGCCGTCAGCGCGATCAACGGTTGCGGCATGTGCATCGACGCGCATGAGCAGGTGCTGAAACGCGCGCGGGTATCGGCGGGTGAAATCCAGGCGGCGGTGCGGATCGCGGCGGTGTTGCAGGCAGCGGCCGCCGCCGACCGGTCACGCGTCGAAATCCGCGCGTGGGAAGATCAGCCGGTAACCGCCTGAACCAGGGCATAGGCGCTGGTGATGGTCAGCACGATACCGACCATGATCAGCAATCCCTTTGCCGGCACGCGCTTGGCGATGATCGCGCCGAACGGTGCGGCGGCGACGCCGCCGATCAAGAGGCCGATGACCGCCGTCGTGAACGCCTCAATTCCCAGCGACAGCAGGAAGGTGATCGAAATCGCCAGCGTCAGGACGAATTCGGCGCTGTTGACCGTGCCGATCGTCGTGCGGGGTTGCGCGCCCTGCACCAACAGGTTGCTGGTGACGATCGGACCCCATCCGCCGCCGCCTGCGGCATCGAGGAAGCCGCCCGCCAGCCCCAGCGGCTCGACGATGTTGGGTTTGCGGTGGAATTCGGGCGGGAAGCGAAGGCCACGGATCAGCAGATAAACGCCGATCGCAGCCAGATAGGCCATGACGTAGGGACGCGTCACCGCGGCATCGATCGTGCTGAGCAGATAGGCACCCGCCACCCCGCCGATCACGCCGGGAATGGCGATCCGCGCGAACAGGCGCCAGTTGATGTTGCGGTGGATCGCATGGCTGACGCCCGACACACCGGTGGTGAAACATTCGACCAGATGGACGCTGGCCGACGCGGCGGCGGGCGGTACGCCCAGCACGCTGATCAACAAGGTGCTGGTGATGACGCCGAACGCCATCCCCAGTGCGCCGTCGACGATCTGCGCCGCGAACCCGATCGCGATGAAGGGCAGGATTTCGGCCAGGCCGATGCCTTCGAACATGGGACAGCGGCTCCATCGGCGCGTTAACGTCGGCGCACCGTGATCGCAACCGACCGGGCCGACAATCCAATCCCGTATTGGCGTCGCGATAGCGTGGCTTCGCATGGCTGGAAATCACAGGCCCGACGCCCTAAATTGCGCTGCTGACCAAAAGGGGAATGCGGATGCGCGGCATCCTGGCCTATCTCGATTCGATCAAGGCGCGCGATCCCGCGCCGCGATCGCGCGCCGAAATTTTGCTCTATCCCGGCGTCTGGGCGCTGGCGCATCACCGCATCGCGCACCGCCTGTTCCGCGCGCGGTTGTTCTTCCTAGCCCGGCTGGTCAACCACTGGGCGCGCTTCCTGACCGCGATCGACATTCACCCCGGCGCGAAGATCGGGCGCAATTTCTTTATCGACCACGGCTTTACCGTCATCGGCGAGACCGCGGAGATCGGCGACAACGTCACCATCTATCAATGCGTGACGCTGGGCGGGACCAGCCCCGACAACGGCGTTGCGGGCAAGCGGCATCCGACCATTTCGGACGGCGCGATTATCGGATCGGGTGCGCAAGTGCTGGGGCCGATTACCGTCGGGCAGCGGGCGCGGGTCGGTGCGAATGCGGTGGTGACCAAGGATGTGCCGGAGGGCGCGGTGATGGTCGGCATTCCCGCCCGCGCGACGATGGTCGAGGGCGGCGGGTCGTCCGGCCAGTTCGTCCCCTATGGCACGCCGTGCAGCGAGATGTTCGACCCCGCGACGCAAAAGCTGGAGATCATGCGTTGTGAGCTGGAGACGATGCGTAAGCGGGTCGACGATTTGCTGGCCGAACGCGACAGCGAGCAGCGGCGCGATCGGGCCTGATGGGGACGGTCACGCCGTTTCCGCATGTCGGCACGAAGTCCAGCCAGGTCGGGTTCGAACGCATCGAACTCACCCGCATTCTCGATCTCTATGGCCGGATGGTCGCGGCGGGGCATTGGCGCGATTATGCGATCCTGCTCGACCGCGACGTCGCGGTCTTCGCGGCATTTCGGCGGACGGCGGAGAATCCGGAAGTGCGGATCGAAAAACGGCCTTCGCTACGCAACCGCCAGGGCATGTGGGCGCTGGTCGCCGAAAATGGCGCGATCCTGAAGCGCGGTCACGAATTGGTGCCGGTGCTGGCGTTGGTCGAACGCAGGCTGCTCAAGCTGGTGGATTGAGGGGGCAGGCTGTCGGAATGCCCGTAGTTACCTCGTCATTCCCGCGAAGGCGGGAATGACGTGAATTTATTTGGGAGGCTGGTCGGACTCGCTTCCGCACAGCCCCAGAAACCGCACCGCCGAGTCGTAATCCGCCTGGCGCACTGCGCGAGCCTGGGTCGCGAAGCTATCCTCCCCCCATTGCTCGATCTGCCAGTCTTCGTCGAGATTGGCAGCCTGCCACACCGCGTCTGCATCCAGCGCCCGTTCCGCCAGCGCCAGTGCCAGCACCAGCGAACCGGTGATCGTCACCACCTGGTTGAGCGCGGCAAGTTCGAAGGCATCGCGCGCCGTGATGGCATCCGCCAGTCGGGCAAGCGTCGCTTGGGGCTGATCGCGGTGCATGATCCCGGTCACGATCTCAAAATGCACATCGTAGCGCGCCCGCGCCCAATCGAGCGGTGCGTCCCACAGCCGGTCCTGACGTTCGCGCAGCAGGGCGGGGTGGTCGCTGCGGTAGCAGAGCAGGTCGCTTTCGCCATAGCGGGCAAGGCCAGAGGCGAAGGCTCTGGTGTCGGGGGCAATGCGATCGATCGCGGCGTTGGCGAGGCCGGTGAGCGGCATCGCGCGCGGGTCGATGTCGTCGGCGACGGCGCGCCATTCATCGGCGATCGCATCGGCCATCGCGCGCGAGGGCAGCGCCAGCGGCACGCGACCGGGAGTGCGGACCGGGCGACCATCCAGGCGGATTTCCCAAGCCCCTTGCGCGGGCTCGACCGATACCTCTTTCCAGAACCGTTTCACGGCTGGTCGGGCGTCCGCCATTTATGCGCGAGCGAGCGCGGCAACGTCGCCATGACGGCGAGCGCGGCGACGACGATGCCGACGCCGATGATCTTCTGTTCCAGGCTGATCGCGCGGCCCAGCAGCACGATGCCGAAGATCGCGCCTGCGGTCGGCACGATGCGCGCGAGCACGATCAGGAAATATCGGTTGCGCGCGGTCTGTTCTTCCTCGGTCATGTCCGCTCCAGATAATCGGCGATGCCGCTCGCATGATCCAGCACATGCACCGCGCCCGCCGCGACCAGCTCGTCGGCGCCGTGATAGCCCCAGCTGACCCCCAGCGGATGCGCGTCTGCGGCGACCGCCATCGCCATGTCATAGCTGGTGTCGCCGATCATCACCGTCGTCTCCGGCGCGGCACCTGCCTCGGCCATCGCGGTTTCGATCATCGAGGGGTGCGGCTTCGAAGGATGGCGATCGGCGGTCTGAAGCGTGACGAACCGGTGCCGAAGCCCGTGATGGTCAAGCAGCAGGTGCAGCCCGCGATCGGACTTGCCGGTGGCGATCCCCAGCACCCAGCCGCGGGCATCCAACGCCTCGATCGTCTCGGCGATGCCCTCGTAAAGCGGTTCGGCGGCAAGCCCGCCCGAGCGCCGCATCTCGATGAAGCGGTCGCGGTAGCCCTGGGCGAGATGGACGTGGAAATCAGGCTCCGCATCGGGAATCAGCGTCGCCACCGCCTCGACGAGGCTAAGCCCGACAATGCGGCGGATGGCGGCGCGATCGGGCACGTCGAGCCGGGCATGGGCGAACGCCTCCTCCATCGCGCGACAGATATTGGCCTGGCTGTCGACCAGAGTCCCGTCGCAATCGAACAGTGCAAGACGGTTCATGCGCCGCGCATCCAGCGGGCGATCTCGCGCTCGCCGCGCGCGTCGAGCGCGTCGGCTGCCGCCAGCCGGGCAGCCTGCGATTTGGTCTGTGCGAGCTTGCGGGTGCCGCGCCATGCGGTCACGTCCAGCGCAAAGCCCTGTATCGCGCGCGTCATCGCATCGAAGCGGTCGGCATCCATCTTGGCGCGAGTCCAGACCGGCTTCGGCAACAGGCGCGTCTCGTGCTCGGCCGCGAGCATATCGACCTGCGCGACCAGCGCGTCACGGGGCAGCGCCGACACCCGGCCTTCGAGTTCGACCGCGACATAGTTCCAGGTCGGCACCTGCGCCGGTCCCTCGCCATACCAGTCGGGGCTGACATAGGCGTCGGGACCGTGGACGACGAGCAGCGCCGTCGCACCGTCGAGATGCGGCGCGATGCCGTTGCTGCGCGACAGGTGAAAGGTCACGCGGTCGTCGCCGTCCCAGGTCACGGGGATATGCGCCACGCGCGGCCCGTCGGGGGTCGATGCGAAGAGCGCGCCGAACGCCTTGTCGCGCACGAAGGCGCGCATCGCGTCGCGGTCCTGCCAGTGAAAGGCCGGATGGGGATGCATCAGCCGCGCTTGGTGGGTGACGGGCGTCCGGCGCCCGGTCGCGTTGCGCCCGGTTTTCGCGGGCCGGATTTCGCCGGACCCGGTTTTTTCGACCCCGGTTTGGCCGAACGGGTATTGGGCGCACGCACCGGCGCATCGCCCCCCGCGCGCCCGCGCCGTTCGCCGCGGCGTTCCTTGCGCACCTGCTTGGCGTGCTGGCGCGCCTTCGCCTTTTGCTCTTCGCGGGTGGCGGGGGGCGGATTGTCGTCGGGCTCCAGCGCGTCGCCCAAGGTCTGATCGAAGCCGAGGGTGTGAAGCGATTCGGCGAAATGCGGCGGCAGTTCGGCGGTCACGTCGATCTTGCCGCCATCGGGATGATCGACGCGGATGCGGCGGGCGTGAAGGTGCATCTTGCGGCTGATCCCGCCGGTCAGAAACGCCTCCTGCGCGCCATATTTGCCGTCGCCGACGATCGGATGGCCGATTGCCGCCATATGGACGCGCAGCTGATGCGTGCGCCCGGTATAGGGCATCAGCAACACCCAGGCGGCGCGATTGCCCGCGCGTTCGACGACGCGGTAGCGGGTGCGCGCGGGCAACCCTTCCTTTTCGTCGACATGCATCTTTTCGCCGCCCGTGCCGGGCTGCTTGGCAAGCGGCAGGTCGATGAAGCCGTCGTCGATATTGGGCACGCCGACGACCAGCGCCCAATAGGTCTTGCGCGCGGTACGGCTGGAGAAATTCTTCGCGAAGGTCGCGGCCGCGCGGGCGGTGCGCGCGATCAGCAGCGCGCCGCTGGTATCCTTGTCGAGCCGGTGGACCAGTTTCGGGCGACTGTCGCCGTCAAAGATCAGCGCGTCGAGCAGGCCGTCGACATGCTCGGTCGTCTTGGTCCCTCCCTGCGTCGCCAGGCCGGGCGGCTTGTTGAGCACGATCGCCTGCTTGTCGCGGTGGATGACCAGCCCTTGCGCAAATTCGGTCTGTTCGTCTGAAAGCGGTTCGCGCTGAACCTTGGGCTTGGCGGTCGGCTTTTCGGGTTCGGCGGGAGGAATGCGCAGGGTCTGGCCGACCGCCAGCCGATCGCCCGGATTGGCGCGTGCGCCGTCGATGCGGAGCTGACCCGTGCGCGCCCAGCGCGACACGGTGTTGAAATTGGCGTCGGGCAGATGGCGTTTGAACCAGCGGTCGAGGCGGATACCGTCGTCATCGGCCTCTACGACAAACTGGCGCACGCCGGGCTGTTCCTTGTCGCTCATGCCGTCACCGCGCGCACCAGTTGGAGGCCGCCGATCAGCGCCCCGATCGACCCGATGACCGACGCAAGGATATAGGGGAGGGCGGCAATCCACCCGCCGCGCTCGGCCATCAGCACCGCGTCGAGCGAAAAGGCCGAAAAGGTCGTGAACCCGCCGAGGAGGCCGACGCCGACCAGCAATCGCACCGTTTCCCCCCCAGCGACCAGTCCGCGCGCGAGCAGTCCGGCAAGCACGCCCATCGCCAGGCTACCCAGAATGTTGATCGCGAGCGTTCCCCATGGATAGCCGGGGCCGAAAATCGCCATGCTGGCACGGCCGACCAGATGCCGTGCACCCGCACCGACCGCGCCGCCGGCCATCACCAGAAAAAGACTGTTCATGCCCGTGCGCCTAGCGCGAATCGGCGCGGTCCGGAAGGGCGTGCGTCAGCGGCTGCGGACGAGCAGCACCACGTCCGAGCCGCCGCCATCTCGCGGATCGACATGAAGCGCATAGCGGCTGCCGCCCGGATGACCGCCCGACAGGCGTTCGCCGACGGCATCGGCATGGCGTTCGGAAGCGTAACCGCCTGCCTTGGCGCGGGTGAAAACCCAGTCGATCAGCCGTGCGGAGTCGAGGTCGCTCCAAAATCGAACGACTCGCACGTCGCAGGCGGCGTTCGAGAGTCCTGCCGCCTCGACCACACGCGCGCCGGGGGCAAGCGGCACGGCGTTCGGCAGGCGCGTCGACCAGCCGTGCGAATAGGTGAGTTGGGCCGCGCACTGGCCTGCGAACGGTGTCGCCAGCGCGGCAAGGGTCGTCGCCTCGCGCGCGGTCGCGCATTCGGCGCAATCGCCGGAGGGCGCGGGTGCGGAGTCGAGCTTTTCCCGCGCGATCGATTCGGCGGTGCTGCCGCGCGCGGCGACGTCGGGCGCGGGGATCGGCGCGGCATAGGGTGCCGGCGCCGGGCGGATCGCATTGCTGTCGGCCCGCGACACCAGCGCCGGATCGGTCATGATCGGATCCGCGAGCGCGGCGGCGACGGCCGGGTCGCTCGTATCGGCGGCAAGTTCCGCTTCCAGCGCGGCGAGCGGATCGTCGGCGGGCGCTTCGCCGCAACCGGCAAGCAGCAGGGGGAGGGCAAAAAGAGCACGCATGTCGGGGCGCTTATGCCGCGCGGGCCGTTAAGAAAGCGTCTCGGTCCCCCTTATCGCCGCTGCGGTGTCTTGGTCTATTGCCACACCGCGCCTGCTGCCCCATGTTGGGGGCATGAACATCATCTCGATCCTGATCGGCATCGTCTCGCTGCCGCTGCTCCTCATCGGCTTCATGCCGTTCCTCGGCTGGTCGCTCTGGCTGCTGTTGCTGTTGCCCGTCGTCGGTGCCGCCGTCGGCGCGCTGTCGAGCAGCAACACCGGGCGCAACTTCAACCTGGTCCTGCTGGTGATCGGCGCGCTGCGCCTGATGCTGGGCGGCGGAATTTTCTGACGCGCAAAAATGAGGCCCGGTATCTTGCGATACCGGACCCCATCTCTCCCTTTCGCACACTCGAAAGCGTGAAAAGCCTTAGCGGCAGGTGACCTGGCCGCGATCGACGGCGTTGCCGAGAACCGCGCCGACACCTGCACCCAGCAAGGTGCCGAGCGTTGCCGAACGACCGTTCGACAGCACGTTACCAAGCACGCCGCCGCCGATGCCGCCGACGATCAGGCCGGTCGTGCCGTCCGAACGGCGGCAATAATAACGCCCGTTGCTGCCCGCATAGATGCGGTCGTTCCGGCCCAGACGGCGGGTCTGGTAATAGCGGCCGTCGCGATAGTATCGGTCGGCATAATAGGTGCGCTGACCCGGCTCAAAACGGTTGTAGTCATAGTTGCGATAGCGCCGCCAATCGCGGCTGTCCTGGCGAAGGTCGCGGCGTGCGTCGCGAACTTCGCGGTTATATTCGCGGCGGGCATCGCGCACGTCGCGCCGACTGTCGGCCTGACGCAAATCGCGGCGATAGTCGCGCTGGGCGTCACGCACTTCCCGATTATATTCGCGCACGTCGCGATTGCTCTGTGCGTCGGCCGGGGTGGCCATCACGGGGATCGAAACCGCGGCGATCATGGCGGCAAGAATAGGGGTACGCATCGAAAACTACTCCATCCGATTGCAGTGCGGGGAAAACGGCTCGCAAGGGGATGGGGTTGCGTGAACCGAAAACTACCTCGCGTTCACGAGCGCGATAGGTTCTGGATGGCTTTCCGAGGATGAGCCATCCAACCCGTTTGTTTCGAGCCCTTCGACTGCCCGCAGGGCGGGCGCTCAGGATAAACTTTCGCCTTTGGCGGAAGTCGAGAAAACGCTCACGCGCGCCTGGCTCACGTTTCTCGACTTCGCTCGAAACGAACGGGTGTGGGGTCAAGGGGCAGTCTAGATACGATGCCCAAGCGGATAGGCGAACAGCAGGTCGGCGTCGTCACTGGCAGTCAGTCGGGCGCTGTCCGTTATCGTCAGGCAATCGCCCGCCTTAAAGGCGACATCGCCCAGCGTGCCCGATCCGGTTACCGGCACCAGCCATCCGGTCGTCCCGTCGGGCATGTCGATCCGGCGCTCTCCGGCCGACCAGCGTTCGACCGTGAATTTCGGTCCTTCGACCAGCAGGATGCGACCCTTCGACACCTCCCCCGGAGCCGGTGGCGCGACGAACGGTCGTGCGTCCGATACCGCGACCCCGTCGTCCAGATGCAGCTCGCGCGGGCGACCATAATCGTACAGGCGATAGGTGGTTTCGCTGTTCTGCTGAATCTCGATCAGCGTGATCCCCGCGCCGATCGCGTGGACCGTGCCCGATGCGGCGTAGAAAAAGTCGCCGGCGTTCACCGGTTTCCAGTCGAGCAGTTGCTCGATCGATCCGTCGAGCGCGGCGGCACGCAGCGTGTCGGCGTCCACCGTCTCGTGCGTGCCGATCGCGATGGTCGAACCGGGTTCGGCGTCGAGCACCAGCCAGCATTCGTCCTTGCCCCGCGGCAATCCGCGCGCGTGCGCCTGATCGTCGTCGGGGTGGACCTGAACGGACAGTTTTTCGCTGGTGAACAGATATTTGACCAGCAGGTCGGGCGTTTCGTCGCCGGGCGTTTTGTACCAGACCTCACCGATCGGCTCGCCGTCCGCAGGCGGATCGGCGAAGCCCGGCCACAGGTCGTGCCGACCCCAGGGCTTTTCGACGCGGTGGGTTTCTAAAAGCGTGACGGTCATGCTTGCTCCGTTAGCCAGGGATCGCGTCGGTTCCAACGCTTCGCACCGAGCGGTGCTCCATCCGCTATCGACCGAAATCCGCAAGCGCGAAAATACATTGTTAGGAATGCCGCGCCTGGTCTAATAGCCAATCCCATGCGTATCCCGACCCCCCGTTCGCTCGCGCTCGCGATTTCCGGCGCCGTTCTGCTTTCGGCCTGTGCCGGCACCAACAATGCCCGCACCGACACGCCCTATGTCGCGCGCGACGTGGGGACGCTCTATTCGGCGGCCAAGGACCGGCTCGACCGACGCCAGTACAAGCTGGCCGCGGCCTTGTTCGACGAGGTGGAGCGCCAGCATCCCTATTCCGTCTGGGCGCGCCGCGCGATGCTGATGGGCGCGTTCAGCCATTATATGGACCGCGAATATACCAATTCGATCCAGTCGTCGCAGCGCTTCCTGTCGATCCATCCGGGCAACCGCGACGCGCCTTATGCCTATTATCTGATCGCGCTCAGCTATTACGAGCAGGTCAGCGATGTGACCCGCGATCAGAAGATCACCCAGCAAGCGCTTGCAGCGCTTGGCGAATTGACACGGCGTTACCCCAATACACGCTATGCTGCGGACGCGCGGTTGAAGATCGATCTGGTCAACGACCATCTGGCGGGCAAGGAAATGGAAGTCGGGCGCTTCTACGCAGTGCGCGGCCAGTGGCTGGCGGCATCGATGCGCTTCCGCACGGTGATCGACCAGTATCAGACGACGACCCACGCGCCCGAAGCGCTGATGCGCCTGACCGAAGCCTATCTGGCGCTGGGCGTGCCCGAGGAAGCCAAGAAATCGGCAGCGGTGCTGGGGCGCAACTATCCCGATACCGAATGGTATGAGCGCGCGTTTCAGCTGATGCAGCGCCACGCGCCGAACACCGAAGTCGCGGCGGCGGCCACGGGTAGCTGACCCCTTTTCGACAAGGCGATAATCCATCGTGCTGACTGCGCTCTCGATCCGCGACGTGGTGCTGATCGAGGCGCTCGACCTCGATTTCGCGCACGGTCTGGGCGTGCTTACCGGAGAGACCGGCGCCGGCAAATCGATCCTGCTCGACGCGCTGGGCCTGACGCTCGGGATGCGCGGCGATGCGTCGCTGGTGCGCCACGGCGCGGCCCAGGCGGTGGTGACCGCCAGTTTCGAGCTGCCGTCGATGCCGCCTGCGCTGGCCGAACGGCTGGGCGAACAGGGGATCGACGTCGAACCCGGCGAGCCGCTGATGATCCGGCGGCTGGTCAAGGCCGATGGCGGCAGCCGCGCGTTCGTCAACGATCAGCCCGCGTCGGTGGGATTGCTCCGCGAACTCAGTGGCTTCCTCGTGGAAATTCACGGACAGCATGACGATCGCGGACTGCTCAATTCGCGTGGGCATCGTGCCTTGCTCGACAGTTTCGGCGGCATCGACACCGGGGGGCTGGCGCGCTTGCACCGGGCATGGCGTGACGCACAGGACGCGCTGGCTGTGGCGCTGGAGCAACGCGACGCGGCGGAGCGCGACCGCGAATGGCTGGAACATGCCGTCGCCGAACTCCGCGCGCTGGCCCCCGATGCGGGCGAGGAAGAGGCGTTGGCCGAACGCCGTGCGTCGATGCAGCGCGGCGAAAAGATCGCGGGCGATCTTCAGACGATATCCGACCTGCTCGACGGATCGGACGGCGGACTGGCGCGTCTGCGTCAAGGCGCACGCGTGCTCGACCGGGTGGCGGAGGACCACCCTGCGCTGGCCGAGGCGCTGGCGGCGATCGACCGCGCGATCATCGAAGCGAGCATGGCCGAGGACAAGCTGGCCGAGGCCGCCGATGCGCTGGCGTTCGACCCCGCCGCGCTGGAAGCGGACGAAACGCGGCTGTTCGCGCTTAGGGCTGCCGCGCGCAAGCACCGGGTCCAGCCCGACGATCTCGCCGCGCTGGCCGCCGATCTGGACGCGAAGCTGGCGCTGATCGAGGGGGGCGAGGCCGCGGTTGCACGGTTGCAGGCGGCGGTGAGCGCCGCCGAGACGGCGTATCGATCCGAGGCCGAGGCGATTACCGCCTGGCGCGTCGCGGCCGCCGAGCGGCTGGACGTGGCGGTCGCGACCGAACTTGCGCCGCTGAAACTGGATGCGGCGCGCTTCAAAACGTCGGTGGAGCCGCTGGCACCCGATCAATGGTCGTCGCACGGGGCGGATCGCGTCGAATTTCTTGTCTCCACCAACCCCGGCGCGCCGTTCGCGCCGCTCATCAAGATCGCGTCCGGCGGCGAACTTTCGCGCTTCATCCTCGCGCTAAAGGTCGCGCTGGCGGAGGAAGGCGGTGCGGCGACGCTGATCTTCGACGAAATCGACCGCGGCGTCGGCGGCGCGGTGGCGAGCGCGATCGGCGAGCGCCTGTCGCGGCTGGCGGGCAAGTCGCAGGTGCTGGTGGTGACTCACAGTCCGCAGGTCGCGGCGCGGGGCGCGCGTCATCTGCTGATCGCCAAAAGCCACGAAGGAACCGTAACCCGCACCGGCGTCACCCCTTTGGGCGAGGCCGCAAGGCGCGAGGAAATCGCGCGGATGCTGTCGGGCGCGACGGTGACCGACGAGGCAAGGGCGCAGGCGGATCGGTTGTTGGAGGCGGTCTGACCAACAACATCCGTTCGTTTCGAGCGACGTCGAGAAACGCTGATAGGTGCTTGAAGCACGTTTCTCGACTTCACTCGAAACGAACGGTGTGGGGTGACAGAAATTCGTCACCCCACCCCGTAGGTTACTTGGCGGCAGCCGCCCCGCGTGCGGGCACGGTCCAGCTATAAATCATCGAACTGCCGACCATCTTCGATTCTTCCGGTTCCCAGTCGCCCATGCGGAAGGCGTGGCTGACGATGCGGGTGCCGGGCTTCAGTTCGGCAAGCAATTTGGGCCGTAGCTTCTCGTTCAGCGAATCGAGCAGATACAGCGTGATGACGCTGGCGTCCGAAAAGTCGCTGGCGAACAGATCGGCCTGGCGGAACTCGACCTTGCCGGTCACGCCCTGCGCGCGGGCATTGTCGTTGGCTTCCTGAATGCGCTGCGGGTCGATGTCGATGCCGACGGCTTTGTTCAGGTTCGCGCGCTTCACCGCGGCGATCGGGATGCGGCCGTCGCCCGAGCCGAGGTCATAGAGCACGTCGCCGTCCTTAACGTCGGCCATTTCCAGCATCGCCTCGACGACTTCGGGCGGGGTCGGGACGTAGATCACGTCGGGACGCCGCGATTCGGCTTGCTGGGTGGCGGTCGTCGCCTGTTCGGCGGTCGCGCCGTTCGACAGCGCGGGCGCGCTGGTGCAGGCCGCGAGCGTCAGGATCGCGGCGGTCATCATCGTTTTCACAGGGTCATCTCCTCTGGGTCGTCGTCATTGGGGGTCATGAACATCAGGATCGCGCCGCCGACCACCAGCACGGCGACGCCCGCAAAGGCGCCCCAGCCGGTATAGGTGACGCTCGACCACAAGAGATAAGCGGTCGTCGCGCAGAAGATTGCTGGCGTGATCGGGTAGAGCGGCACGCGGAACGGTCGGGGCCGGTCGGGCTCCTTCGCGCGCAGCACGAACAGCGACAGGCCGGTCAGCAGCAGGAACAGCCAGAATACCGGCGCGGTATAATCGACCGCGAGCTGAAACCCGTTGCGGGCGAACGCGCCCGCCAGCACCAGCAGCAATGCGATCAGCCCTTGCGCGATCATCGCATTGCCCGGCGTATCGCGCTTCACGTCCCATTTGCCGAGCCAGGAGAGCAGGCTGAACCGGCGTCCGAGCGCACAGGTCGTTCGCGCGCCGGTCAGCGCCGTGGCGTTGGCGGAAGTCAGCGCCGCGACCGCGATGATGAGGCTGACTATCGCTGCCCCCGCATCGCCCATCGCGGCGTTCATCACGCCTGCCGCGACCGCGTCGGTTTCCGCCATGCCGCCGATCCCCAGCACCCGAAGGAAGGCCATGTTGGCGAGCAGATAGAGGACCGTCACGATCAGCAGCCCGCCGACCATCACCGGCGCGATCCGGCGCGGCGCGTTCTTCATTTCGGCGGAGACATAGACCGCCTCGTTCCAGCCGCCATAGGTCAGGAGGACGAAGATCATCATCATGCCCACCGCGCTTTCGCCGGTCACCGGTCGCGGCGCGGCGCCTTCGGGTGCGAGCAACAGTCCGGCGACGATCACCACGATCAGTCCGACGACCTCGGCGATAGTCAGCCATTTCTGAGCCGCTGCCCCCTGCCGCACGCCCAGCCAGTTGAGCGCGCTGACCCCGATGACGGCAATCGCCGCCCACAGCACCGGCGGGCCGGATGCAGGCAAAATCGCCACCATGTAATCGGCGAAGACATAGGCCAGCAACGCCAGACTTCCCGTCTGGATCACCGCCAGTCGCGCCCAGGCGTAGAAGAACGCCGTGCGCTGGCCATAGGCGCGGCCCAGGAAATGATAATCGCCGCCCATATTGGGATAGGCCGATGCCAGCTCGGCATAGCAGAGCGCGCCGATGATCGAGAGCAAACCGCCAAGTGCCCAAACGGCGAGCAGTAGCGTCTCGTCACCGCCAGCCGCGCCTGCGACCAGTGCTGGCGTGCGGAAAATGCCAGCGCCGATGACGATGCCGACGGTAATCGCCAGCACGTCGGCAATGCCCAGCGTCTGGCGTGGACGCCCGAATTCTGCTGGCGAGGAAAGCGGTTTGGCGGAAGAGAGCGACGCGCTGCTGTCGGTCACGAAAGGGCCGGCATGGTACGAAAACTCCCCGAGGCGAAGACGCATGAACAGCGCCGCGAACGAATAAACAGCCTAAGCCGGGCAGGGTTCCTTCGTAAAGCTGAACGATCGCGGCCCGATCGCGACAAGTGGCGACACTAAAGCGCGGTTGCCGGCACAGGTCTGCGACAGGAGGGCACCATCTTCGAACGCGTCGGGAACGTATCCGGCGACCAGTTTCGAAGGAGGAAGTGTCATGAAAAAGATCACCATGCTCGTTGCAGGCCTTGGCATTGCCGCCACCGCTTTGCCGGCGACCGCCAGCGCCCAGACCGCGCGCAGCGTCATCAACAATCACGCTCGCGCCGATAACCAGATCAACCAGGGCATCCGCCAGGGTCGGATCGACCGTCAGGAAGCTCGCGCGCTGCAACAGCAGTCGAACCAGATCCGCCAGTTGCGCGTGCGCTACGAACGCAGCCGTCCGGGCCTGACGCGACAGGAACTGCGCGATCTGGACCAGCGGATCACGCGGCTGAGCTACAATATCCGCGTGGCGATGCAGGACAACCGGCGTCCCGGCTATCGCCGCTGAGCGACAGCGGATTCAAGTCCCCAGCGATGGCCCCGTCGGGAAACCGGCGGGGCTTTTCTTGCGTCCATCCCCGTTCGTTTCGAGCGAAGTCGAGAAACGCGAACCAAGCGATGCATAGCGTTTCTCGACTTCGCTCGAAACGAACGGGGTGATGGTCGCTTGACCGAGCGGCGATCAGCGCGCCTTGCCGCTGTCCGCCCATTTTTCGAGGATGGTGGATTGCGGGAGCGTGTCGGGCGCCGTCGCGGTTTCACGGTGGGCGGGTTGAATCTGGGCCAGGTCGGTGACCGGCGCCGATACCGACGCGGGCAGCGTCACCGGTTCCGCGACGATCGGCGCGCGGCCCGCCAGCGTATCGGCGACATCGGCCGCCACATCGCGACGCCCCAGCGGACCGGGCAACGGTTCCCCGCCCATATAGCTGGCGGTGAACGCGCGCGGCGTGCCCCAATATCCCTTCCAACGGTGGAAGAAGTGCGCGCCGTAAACCCCCGTCATCACCAGACTTTTGTTCCAGTAAGGCGTGACCGCATAGGTGTGGTAGTGCGTCGCCATGCCTACGGGTGCGAACACCCGGCCCGACAGCGCGAGGTCGGCGGCGCGGCGGGCTCGGTTCCATCCGGTGGCGGAAGGCTTGCGCGCCATCGCGCCGTCGCAAGCATAGCTGAACTGGCAGCCCTTGCGGTCCGACCCCTGATAGATGACGCCGCAAACCGTGTTCGGAAAGGTCGGGTGGCGGACGCGGTTGAGGATCACCTGCGCGACCGCCGCCTGTCCGTCATCGGGTTCGCTTGCTGCTTCGTAATAGATGGCGGTGGTCAGGCATTCGAGCGCGCGGGCGCGGTCGAGGGCCGATCCGCGAAAGGCGAAAGGCGGGGCGGCAACCAGCGTCGGATCGGCGGTGGGGATATAATCGACGGGTTCTTCGGGAAGCGCGGCGGTTCCGGTCATGCCGGGCAGGCTGGCGCCGTAATCGACGGCGAACGTGTCCGTTGCGACGATGCGGGTTTCGCTTGCATGCGCGTCGACGGGGGTGGGCGTGCCGCGATCGAACGCTGCCTGCGCGGTGAACCCCAGCCCGATCAGTGAAGCGACAAGCGTTGCCGCCACGACGCGCAATCGCCCTGCACGCCGGTCGGTCAACCGGGTGCTGGCAGCGAACGGGGCAGGGCGGCGCGCGGACATCGCCGCTCCTCTAGCGCAGATTCATTACCCGATCTGCCCGCTTTTCCGGGGTGTCCCCGGCTGGCACGGCTTGTGGTTAACGTAACCCCTGCGAAGATCGCACCCGTCCTTACCGCGCAGGCGGGCGTGACGGCGCTATTTAAGCGTGGCGCTCTCGAGATTGAGCGATCCCGCCGGAATCACCTCGACCTGCGGATAGACCTTGCGCAGATCGTCGATGAACAGCCTGGAATTGCCGACCACGACGATGCTGGCCTTGTCGGTCGCGAGATAGCGTGCGGCGGCTGCCTGTGCCGCCTGGGGCGAGACGCCCTGCACCTGGCCGACATAGCGTTGAAGCTCGGTCAGCGGCACCCGGTCGGTGGCGTAATCGGCGATGACGCTGGCGATGCCCGAGGTGGTTTCCACCGATCGTCCGAAGCCGCCGATCAGCACCGCCTTGCGTGTGTCGAGTTCGGCTGCGGGCGCGGGTTCGCTGGCCAGTCGGTCGATTTCGGCGCGGACCAGCGCGACGACCTCGGCGGCGGATTCGTTCTTGGTCTGGGTGCGGGCGGTCACCGGCCCCGCCATCCGGCGACCGTCGATGCTGCTGCCCGCGCCATAAGCCAGCCCGCGCTTGATGCGGATTTCCTGGTTGAGCCGCGACGAGAACCCGACGCCCAGCACCGCATTGGCGACCGAAGTGGCATAGAAATCGGGCGAACGCCGCTCCAGCCCGCCGCGCCCGATCACCACGCCCGCCTGTCCCGCTTCGGGCAGATCGACGACGATCACGCGCGGCGCGGGGAGCGCGGCGGCAGTGGGCGCAGGCGCGGCGGTGCCGCTGCCCCTCCAGTCGGCGAACAGTCGCTCGGCCTCCGCACGCGCCCGGTCGGGCGTGATGTCGCCGACCAGCACCAGCGTCGCCGGTTCCGGCCGCCAGCTGGCCCGATAGGCGCTGGTCAGGTCGTCGCGCGTCACCGCCTTCAGCGACGCTTCGGTGGTGACGCCGCCATAGGGCGTGGTGCCGAACACCGCGCGGCTGGCGACCATGCCCGCAAGCGCCGCGGGATCCTTCATCTGGACGTTGATGCCGTCGATCGACTGGGCGCGTGCGCGGTCGAGTTCCTCCTGCGCGAAGGCAGGGTTGCGCGCGACATCGGCGAGCAGGTCCATCGCCGGCGACAGCTGGTCCGATTTGACCGACAGCGAGATCGCCGCCGAATCGGCGCCCGCGCCGCTGTCGATCGACCCGCCGAGCGTTTCGATCGCGGCGGCGATCTGGGTGGCGGAGCGCGTCGTGGTGCCCTTGGTCAGCAGGGTCGCCACCATCGACGCCAGCCCGGCCCTGCCCTGCGGATCGAGCGCCGCGCCGCCATCGGCCAGCAACGTCGCGCTGACGATCGGAACGTCGCTCTTCTGCACGGTGATGACGCGCATGCCGTTGGCGAGCTTCACCTCGACCGGGGTCGGGATGACGGCGGCGACCGGCGCACCCGGTTCGGGCGGCAGGATGCGGGCGTCGCCGGTGGCGCGTTCGTGGATCACGATGTTCGGTGGCGTTTCCAGTTTCCGCGCGACCACGGTTGCGGGCACCGCGATGGTGCCGGCGGGCGCATCGGCGGGTTTCGATTCGATCGGCAGATAATGGATCACCGCGCTGCGTTCGTCGCGCAGCCATTCGCGCGCGACCCGCTGGATATCGGCAGCGGTCACGGCTTGCAGCGCCGCCAGTTCGCGGTCGGCGGCGCGCGGGTTGCGATCGACGATCACCCCGTTGGCGACGGCGAACGCCTTGCCCGCGGCGGTTTCGCGCTCGCCAAGCGCGGCGGTGACGATCTCGTTCTTCGCCTCGGCCAGTTCGGCCGCGGTGACGGGCGTGTCGCGGAACCGGGCGAGTTCGCGGCGCAGTCCGGCTTCGCCCGCCTCCGCCGTCTGTCCGCCCGACAGGATGGCGTAGAGCGCGAGCGTTCCCGGCCCCTGCGGCGCGGAGAAAAAGGTGCTCGCCTGAACCGCAGTCCGGTCGCGATAGACCAGGCTTTGATAGAGCCGCGAATTGTCGCCGCGCGACAGGATCGCCTCCATCAGTTTGAGCGCCGCCACATCGCGGTGGCCGGAGGATGGCCCCTGATAGCTGAGCAGCACCGCGGGCAGCGGCGTGTTGGGCTCATAGACGGTGTAGCGCGTCGCGGCGGTGCGGACGGGCTCGGTCACATCGACGCGTGGAATCGGTCGGTTCGGGCGCGAAATCTTGCTGAAATACTGGTCGACCCAGCGGTCGAGCTGCGCGGGATCGAAATTGCCCGCGACCACCAGCACCGCATTGTCGGGCCGGTAATAGGTGGCGTGGAAGGCGCGGATATCCTCGATCGTCGCGGCGTCCAGATCCTCGATGCTGCCGATGCCGGGGCGGGCATAGGGATGGTTGGTATAGGACACCATCGGGAGATAGAGGTAGAACAGCTTGCCGTAAGGCTGGGCGAGGACGCGGCTGCGCAACTCCTCCTTCACCACCTCGCGCTCGGACGCGAACACTTTTGGATCGATCACCAGCGATCCCATCCGGTCGGCTTCTGCGAACAGGATGCGCTCCAGATGGTTGGCGGGGACGACCTGGAAATAATTGGTGTAGTCGTCGGCGTTGGACGCATTGTTGAACCCGCCGACATCCTCGGTCAGCCGGTCCATCTGTTCGTCGACCAGATTCCGGGTCGATTTGAACATCAGATGTTCGAACATATGCGAAAAGCCCGAACGGCCGTCGGGATCGGCCTTCGACCCGACATCGTACCAGACATGCACCGCGACATTGGCGGTGTTGGTGTCGCGGATGGCATAGACTTTGAGGCCGTTGGGCAGGGTGCGTTCGGTGAACGCGATCGGCTGGACCTGAGCGGACGGGGCGGGGGGCGTGGTCTGCGCGTTGGCGGGCAGGGTGAGGAGCGATGCCCCGAGCAGTAGGGCGGTCCAGCCTAGGCGCATGTTCGATTTCCCCCGAAGCAAAACAGCGCGCTGGTCGCGCGCGCGTTGATGGGCGGGAACCTGCGCGATTTCGGGGGCGATCGCAAGGGTGTGTTAGGGGAGGGTTACGCCCCTTTCATCCGTTTGTTTCGAGCGAAGTCGAGAAACGCTGATCGTGCGCCCAGCCCATATTTCTCGACTTCGCTCGAAACGAACGGGAGAGTGGGGTTGAAGGGGGGCGCTCAGTCCCTCTTGCGCCGCTGGGCGAACAACACTGCCGCCGCCAGTGCCGCCGAGCCCAGCCCCGCCGCGACGCCGATCTTTGCGAGCGGTATCTTGCCTTTGGCTGCGGGCTCGGGCGCCGTGGCGCGTTCGCGCGCTTCCTTCGCATCCTTCGCGGCGGCGAGAATTTCGTTCGTCTCTGGCTGGTCGTCGGTGTTGCTCAACATACTCTCCGTGGATCGTCAGACGCTTGGCGTCATTTGTTAACGTAGTTCGTGCGAAACCCGTTTGCGAAATCGGTCAGCCGCCCTTCGTCAATGGCGGCGCGAAGGTCGGCCATCAACGCCTGATAGAACCAGATATTATGCTCGGTCATCAGCATCGCGCCCAAAATCTCCCCCGACCGGACGAGATGATGGAGATAGGCGCGGCTCCAGGTTCCGCATACCGGGCAGGCGCAGCTCGGGTCGAGCGGCCCTGTATCCTCTGCGAACCGGGCGTTGCGGATATTGATCGGGCCGCGGCGGGTGAACGCCTGGCCCGTGCGACCCGAGCGGGTGGGAAGGACGCAGTCGAACATATCGATCCCGCGTTCGACTGCGCCGACGATATCGTCGGGCTTGCCGACGCCCATCAGGTAGCGCGGTTTGGCCGGATCTAGCTGGCCGGGGGCATAATCGAGCACGCCGAACATCGCCTCCTGCCCTTCGCCGACCGCGAGGCCGCCGACCGCATAGCCGTCGAAACCAATGTCGAGCAGCGCATTCGCCGAGGATTTGCGGAAGGCTTCGTCGAGCGCGCCCTGCTGGATGCCGAAGATCGCGGCGCGCGCCGCATGGTCGCCGCCGCCGTCGAACGCGGCGCGGCTGCGTTTCGCCCAGCGCATCGATCGCTCCATTGCCGCGGCCTGGACGTCGCGAGTCGAGGTGGTCGGGACCAGTTCGTCGAAGGACATGATGATGTCGCTGTCGAGCAGGCGCTGGATTTCGATCGAGCGTTCGGGGCTGAGCAAATGCCGCGTGCCGTCGAGATGCGATTTGAAGCTGACGCCTTCTTCCGACCGTTTGGTGAGGTCGGCAAGGCTCATCACCTGATAGCCGCCGCTGTCGGTCAGGATCGGGCGATCCCACCCCATGAAGCCGTGCAGGCCCCCCAACCGCGCGACCCGCTCCGCACCGGGGCGCAGCATCAGATGATAGGTGTTGCCGAGGAGGATGTCGGCGCCCGACGCACGAACATCGGCGGGCTTAATCGCCTTCACGGTCGCGGCGGTGCCGACCGGCATGAAGGCGGGGGTGCGGATATCGCCGCGCTGCATCGCGATGGTGCCGGTGCGTGCCTTGCCGTCGGTGGCATGGATGGTGAAATCGAAACGGGGAGTCATGCGCGGGGGCTTTGCCTTTCGGGGCGGGGCTTGTCGATGGGGTGGGGTGTCAGCAACCCCGACCTCCCATGTGCTCCTGCTTTCGCAGAAGCACATAGGATGGTTTGTGCGCGTGTCAGCACGCCCCATCCGCGCACGGCGGGCCGTCGCCAATCTCCAACTGGAGCGTTGAATGGCCGATGCCGAAATCATGATCGAGCATCTGTGCGGTGTCGCGCAGGAACTCGTCGCCCGGATGAGCGCCCGGCACCACCAGATGCGCGGTCAGCGCAACCTCGGTGGTGCTGGTCGGCCAGATGTGGAGATGGTGGATGCGCGCAACGCCGGGACGCGCTGCGAGTGCGGCCTCGACCTCGGCGGCGTCGATCCGGTCCGGTACCGCGTGCAGCGCCATCGTCACCGACTGCGCAAGCAGTCCCCAGGTGCCAATCAGGATCACCGCGACGATGACCAGACTGACGATCGGATCGATCCATGCCGAACCGGTGAACAGGATCAGCGCGCCGGCGATCACGACCCCCGCCGACACCGCCGCGTCCGCCGCCATGTGGAGATAGGCGCCGCGAATGTTGATGTCGTGCTGGCGGCCGGAGAAGAACAGCAAAGCAGTCGCCAAATTGATAACGATGCCGATGCCCGCGACGATCATCACCGCCGTCCCCTCGACCGCGGGCGGATCGCCGATGCGACGCACGGCTTCCCACGCGATCGCCCCGACCGCGACCAGCAGCAGCAGCGCGTTGGCGAGTGCGGCGAGAATCGAGGAGGAGCGCAGGCCATAGGTGAAACGCTTCGACGGCGGTCGCTTGGCGAGCGTCGCGCCCGCCCAGGCGATCAGCAGGCCAAGGACATCCGACAGATTGTGGCCCGCGTCCGCCAGCAGTGCCATCGAATCGTAGAAAATACCCGCCGCGCCTTCGACAACGACGAAGGCAATGTTGAGCGTGATCCCGATCGCAAAGGCGCGCCCGAAATCCTTGGGCGCGTGGGTATGGCCGTGGCCGCCATGCGCGTGGTCGTGGTGATGATGGTGCGCGCTCACTTGCGCTGGATAGCGGGGCGGGGGGTAGGATGCCTAGGGGTTATGAACCACCTGTCCGTTCGTTCCTCGACTTCGCTCGAAACGAACGGGTAGGGGGCGAAACGAAAGGGTAAGGGTGCTCGCTACAAACTCCGTTCCGGGAGCAACAGCGACGCATCGCCATAGCTGTAGAACCGATAGCCGTCCGCAATCGCATGGGCATAGACGCGGCGCATCGTCTCCACTCCCATCAGCGCGCTGACCAGCATGAACAGAGTCGAGCGCGGCAGGTGGAAATTGGTCATCAGTCCGTCCACGCCGCGAAACCGGTATCCCGGCGTGATGAAGATCGACGTGTCGCCTTCGAACGGGCGGACGATGTCGTCCTCGCCGCTCGCGCTTTCGATCAGGCGCAGGCTGGTGGTGCCGACCGCGATCACGCGGCCACCCTTTGCCCGCGTCTGGTTCAACCGGTCGGCGGTCGCCGCGTCGATGCGGCCCCATTCGGCGTGCATCCTGTGGTCATCGGTGTCGTCGACCTTGACCGGCAGGAAGGTGCCCGCGCCGACATGCAGCGTCAGCGTGGTGTGACCGATCCCGGCGGCGTCCAGCGCGGCCATGAGTTCGGGCGTGAAATGCAGCGCTGCGGTCGGCGCGGCGACCGCGCCTTCCTCGCGTGCGAACATCGTCTGGTAATCGCTGGCGTCCTGCGCATCGGTCGGGCGGCGAGCGGCGATATAGGGGGGAAGCGGCATTCGCCCGGCGCGTTCTAGAAGCAGTTCGACCGGCTCGTCGCCGTGGAAATCGAGCGCGAGGCTGCCGTCTTCGCCGCGATCGAGCGCGGTGGCGGCCACGCCATTGCCGAAATCGATCGTCTCGCCGTCGCGCACTCGCCGGGCGTTGCGGATGAACGCGCGCCACCGGCGCGGTCCTTCGCGCTTGTGGAGTGTCGCACCGATCTTTGCCTCGCCGCGACGGCCTTCGAGTTGCGCGGGGATGACGCGGGTGTCGTTGAACACCAGCAGGTCGCCGGACCTGAGCGCCGTAGGCAAGTCGCGAACGGTGCGGTCGCTCAGCCGTTCGCCCTCGGCCAGCAGCATCCGCGCGGAGTCGCGCGGGGAAGCGGGGCGGAGGGCAATCGCCTCTGCGGGCAGTTCGAAATCGAAATCGTCGACGCGCATGGCGCTGCCCCTACGCGCTCGCGTTCCGCTTGTCGAAGGGTGTCGAGGCCAGACCCGCGCGCTGCCGGTTACGTCCCCGGCAGCGTCACTTCCTGCTCGCCCGCGGGCAGCACCGGGGCGCTGGGCGCGGGCGCGACATAGGCGGGCGGGTTGTCCGATCCGATATAGGCGCGCACGATCCGCGCCGGGTTCGCGGGCGGCTCGCCGCGCGGGATGGCGTCGACATATTGCATGCCGCTGATCACCCGCCCGAACACGGTATATTTCTTGTCGAGCGACAGCATCGGCTGGAACATGATGAAGAACTGGCTGTTCGCCGAGTTTTCCGCCGCCTTGACGACTTCTTCCGGCGCGCCGTCGGGGGCGCCCGAACGCGCGGCGGCGACCGCGCCGCGGACATGCGGCATCCAGTTGAATTCCGCCTCCACGTCGGGGAGCGTCGATTGCCCGGTGCCGTCGCCCCTGGGATCGCCGCCCTGCGCCATCGGTACGCCGGTATCGAGCACCCGATGGAACGACAGGCCGTCGTAGAATTTCTGGCGCGTCAGCGTCTTGATCCGCTCGACATGCTTGGGCGCGACATCGGGGCGCAGCGCGATGGTGACGCGCCCGCCGGTCGACAGATCGAGAATCCAGTGATTTTCGGTATCGGTGACCGCCGGAGCCGCGGGCCGGTCCTTGGCCGTAGGCTCCATGATCTGGGCGGTTGCCGGTGCGGCTGCGAATGCCGCCGCGACAGCGAGGAAATATCCGATCTTACGCATGACTATGTGCCAGAACCCCGGTGTTTGAGCGTTGGGCGGGTGCTTAGACCAAATCGGTCCTTGCGCCAAACTGAATAGGATCAGCTGCCCTTGCGACCGATCTTGTCGACCCGCGCCACCACCTCGTCGCACACGGCAGGCGTCACGAATTTGTGGATCGCGCCGCCGAACATCGCGATTTCCTTCACCAGCCGCGACGCGATCGGTTGAAGCGAGACGTCGGCCATCAGGAAAACCGTCTCGATGCGCGGATTGATCTGCTGGTTCATGCCCGCCATCTGATACTCATATTCGAAATCGGCGACCGCGCGCAGGCCCCGGACGATGACGCTGGCGCCTTCGCGCTCGGCAAAGTCCATCAGCAGCGAATCGAAGCTGACGACGTGGATTTCGCCCGCGATCCCCTCCACCTCGCGCCGGACCATCGCCATGCGTTCGTCGATATCGAACATCGGGTTCTTCGACGGATTGGTGGTCACGCCGATGACCAGTCGATCGACCAGCTTCGCGCCCCGCCGGATAATGTCCATATGGCCGAGCGTGATCGGATCGAACGTGCCGGGATAGACGCCGGTGCGGATGGTCATGTCGGCGCTCCCTTAGCGATCGCGTTCGAGGGTGTAGCGGGCGATGTCGCGGAGCAGATCGGCTTCCGAGCCATAGCCGCGCAGATGGTCGATCGCCTGGTCCACCAGCATCCGCGCCTGTTCGCGGGCACGGTCGAGGCCGAGGAGCGAGAGAAAGGTTTCCTTGCCTGCATCGCCGTCCTTGCGCAGCTTCTTGCCCGCCAGTTCCTCGTCGCCCTCGACATCGAGGATATCGTCGGCGATCTGAAAGGCGAGGCCGATGTCGCGGGCATAGCCGCGCAGGCCCGTGCGCCCCTCTACCGGCAGCTTGCCCAGGATCGCGCCCGATTCGACCGCGCAGGCGATCAGCGCGCCGGTCTTCATCGCCTGCAGACGGGTGACGGTCGCCAGGTCGAAGCTGGCCTTTTCGGCCTCCAAATCCATCATCTGGCCCCCGCCCATGCCCGACGGGCCGGACGAGCGCGCCAGACAGGACACCAGCTCGATCCGAACGAACGGGTCGGGATGCGTCGCCTCGTCGCTCAGGATTTCGAACGCCAGCGCGTGGAGGCAGTCACCGGCCAGGATCGCGGTCGCTTCATCGAACGCGCGGTGAACGGTCGGTTTGCCGCGACGCATGTCGTCGTCGTCCATCGCGGGCAGGTCGTCATGCACCAGGCTATAGACGTGTATGCATTCGAGCGCGGCGGCGACGCGCAATGTCGCCGCGCGATCGACGTTGAAAATCTGTGCGGTGGCATGGACCAGCAAGGGCCGCAGCCGCTTGCCGCCGCCGATCGCGGCATGGCGCATCGCCTGATAGAGTTTGGCGCGCGGATCGTCGGGGACGGCCAGCAACAGATCGAACTGGCGGTCCATATCGGCCGCGATCTGGTTGAGCGCCGATTGCAGCGCGATCGATGCCCCCGCCATCGCGGTCAGTTCGCGGCGAAGCTGGTGGTGCCGACGGCCTTGCCGCCCGCATCGGTACGGATCGCCTCGATCCGGGCCTGCGCGGCGTCCAGCCGGGCGGCGCACTGGCGGCGCAACGCATCGCCCCGTTCGTACAGGTCGATCGCCTGTTGCAGCGGCGCGTCGCCGCTTTCCAGCCGGGCGACGATCGTCTCCAGCTCCTTCAACGCGTCCTCGAAGCTGAGTTCGGCGATTCCGGTTTCTTCGGTCATGAATGTCGCTATGCGGCAGGGTGGGGCGGTTATGCAACCCGGACCAGGGACCGCGCATTGGGAAGATCAATCCAGCGATCAGGAGCGTTTTTCATGTTCACCAGCATCAACCCCGCGACCGGAGCGGCAGGCGAAACCCACGCCATCCACGACGATGCCGAAGTCGAACGCCGCGTGGCGCTGGCGGCGGAGACGTTTCGGACATGGCGCGGTTCCCCGCTGGACGAACGGACCAAGCTGTTGTCGGCGATCGCCGACAGTTTCGAGGCGAACAAGCGGCGGCTGGCGGAAGTCGCGACCCGCGAAATGGGCAAGACGCTGAAATCGGCCATTGCCGAGGTCGAAAAATGCATCGCGGGCTTTCGCTACTATGCCGACAATGGCCCGTCGCTGCTCGAGCCAGTGGCGGTTGAGGGCGCGCCGGGCGATGCCAAGGCGATCTGGTTGCCGACCGGGGCTGTGCTGGCGATCATGCCGTGGAATTTCCCGTACTGGCAAGTGGTGCGTTTCCTTGCGCCCACGATCATGGCGGGCAATGTCGGGCTGCTCAAACACGCATCGCTGACGCAGGGCTGCGCGGCGCTGATCGAGGAAGTGGTCACGCAGGCCGGAGCGCCGGACGGCTTGTTCCAGAATCTGGCGATCAAATCGGACAAGGTGGAAGGCCTCATCGCCGACAAGCGCATCGTCGCCGCGACGCTGACCGGCAGCGAAGGCGCAGGCGCCAAGGTCGCCGAGGCGGCGGGCAGGCATCTGAAAAAGGTCGTGCTCGAACTCGGCGGATCGGACCCGTTCATCGTCATGCCGTCCGCCGATATCGACGAAGCGGCAAAAGTCGCGGTCAAGGCGCGCATCCAGAATGCCGGGCAATCGTGCATCTGCGCCAAGCGGATGATCGTTCACACGCAGGTATACGATGCCTTTGCCGACAAATTCGCGGCGGCGATGGACGCGGTGACGATCGGCGACCCGATGACCGAGGTCGATATGGGGCCGCTGTCGAGCGAGGAACAGCGCGATACCGTGCTGGAGCAGTTGGCGCGCGCCAAGGCGGCGGGTGCGACGCTGCGCGGCGGAGAGAAGATCGACCGCGCGGGCGCGTGGATGAAGCCCGGCATCCTGACCGACGTTCCGCGCGGGCAGGACATCGCGCAAGAGGAGTTGTTCGGTCCCGTCGCGATGCTGTTCCGCGCCGAGGACATCGACGATGCGATCGCGCTCGCGAACGACATTCCTTACGGCCTCGGGTCGAGCGTGTGGACCAGTGACGCCCAAGAGCGCGAACGCTTCGAACGAGAGGTGGAGGCCGGGATGACCGCGATCAACCAGATGCTCGCATCCTCACCCGAAGCCCCGTTCGGCGGAGTGAAACTGTCGGGGCATGGCCGCGAACTGGGACCGTGGGGGCTGCACGAGTTCATGAACCTGAAGGCGGTAATGGCCTGAAAATTCCTGCCCCCCGGGGGAGGGGGACCATCCGCAGGATGGTGGAGGGGGTGCCACAGGCATTGCCCTGCGTGGCAAGCCCCCTCCGTCAGCACTTCGTGCTGCCACCTCCCCCGATGGGGGAGGAGTTTATGCGCCCATTACCTCGGCGACCAGATCCTTGCGGCTCAGCTTCCCGATCATCGTCTTGGGCATGGTGAGGCGCACCACGACCTCATCGACCTTCTCATGCTTGCCGAGCTGCGGATTGAGCCATGATTTCAGCTCGTCGCCGCTCACTTCCTGGCTTTCGTTCAGCGTGACATAGGCGCGGGGGACTTCGCCGCGATAGGTGTCGGGGATGCCGATCACCAGCGCCTCCTTGACCGCGGGGTGGCGGTAGAGGACGGCCTCGACCTGGCTGGGGAATACCTTGAACCCGGCGACTGCGATCATGTCCTTCAGCCGGTCTACGATGCGGATGAAGCCGTCCGCGTCGATCTGTCCGACATCGCCGGTGCGCAGCCAGCGCGTGCCGTCGGGATCGGTCAGGAACACCGTTTCATCGGCATCGGGGCGGTTCCAGTATCCGGCCATGATCTGTGGCCCCGACACGGTGATCTCTCCCGGTTCGCCCTGCGGCGGCGGGCGGTTCGGGTCTTCCTTGTCAACCAGTCGGATGCGCGTGGCGGCGATCGGCTGGCCGATGGTGCCGGTCTTGTTTTCCGCTTCGTAGGGGTTGCATGACACCACGCCCGAGCTTTCGGACAGGCCATAACCCTCGATCACCCGCGCGCCGGACGCCGCCTCGAACTTGGCCTTCAATTCGGCCGCAAGCGGGGCACCTCCCGAAATGCAGAATTCGAGCGACGAGAAATCGGTGGCTGCGAATTTGGGATGGTCGAGCAGCGCCTGGTACATGGTCGGCACGCCGGGCAGCGCGGTCGGCTTGGTCGCGTCGATCGCCGCCAGGACTTGTCCGGCCTCGAAGCGGGGAAGCATCACGATCTCTCCGCCGACCGCCACCGTGCGGTTGAGGACGCAGGTATTGGCGAAGACGTGGAACATCGGCAGCACGCCCAAAATCCGGTCGTGCCGCGTCGCGACCTCGGGATCGAGCTGCGCGACCTGCCGCGCATTGGCCGACAGATTCTGGTGCGTCAGCATCGCGCCCTTGGGCGTGCCGGTGGTGCCGCCGGTATATTGTATGAGCGCCAGATGGGTCATGGGATCGAGGTCGGGTGTCACGCAGCCGCCGTCATTGGCGATCAGCGCCGAAAAAGCCGTGATGCGCGGATCGTCGGGGCGAGCGGCGACTTCGCTGCGCTTGAACAGGCGATAGAGGATCGATTTGGCAGGCGGCAGCGCCCCCGCTACCGATCCGACGACCAGCCGTTCCAGTCCGCTCGCCTCCAGCACCTTGATCGCGGTCGGCAGCAAGGCGGTCGCCGACAGGGTGAACAGCAATTTCGTCCCCGAATCCGCGACCTGATCGGACAGTTCCTGAACCGTATAGAGCGGCGAGAAATTGACCACCGTCGCGCCGAGTTTCAGAATGCCGTAATAGGCGGCGAGATAATGGGGGGCGTTGGGCAGGAACAACCCGATCCGGTCGCCGGAACCGTATCCCATCGCTTTCAGCCCGCACGCGACGCGGTTGGCGCCGTCCAGCGTTTCTGCATAGCTGTATTTACGGCCCATGAAATCAATCAGCGGCGCCGATCCGCGTTTTGCGGCGCTCGTCTCGAACAGATCTACGAGCGACAGCGGCGGGAACGGACGGTCCCAGGGACCGGGATGAAGATAATGTTCGCGCCAGATCTGTGCCGGATCAGTCATTGACATAGGTGTAAGCAAGGTTGCAGCAAACGCAACCCTCTTTACGCGCCCGTCAAGTCGAAACGCTCAATGCGGCGACGTCAGCGCTGCGTCCAGGTGATGAGCAGCGAAAAGGCGGCAATGCCCAGGTCGAGCGCGGCTTCCATCTTCTTGGGGGCCACGTCGGTCACGTCGTGCGTCCGGATTTCGAGGCTGGCGGTCGGCGTCTGCCACGCGAGCGCGACGAGCAGCGCGCCGCCCGCGATCACGCCCACCTTGCGCTTGTCCAGCGACTGCATCGAATTCACTCCTTGACGGCGGATGGATACGCGAAATCGCAGGTCGCCGCAAGGAAATCAGGCCGCTTCGGCCAGCAATGTTTCGCTCCGGCGCACGCGGTCGCGGCCCGCCGCCTTGGCATCGAACAAGGCGCGATCGGCGGCGCGATAGAGCGATTTCCAGTCGCCCTCGCGCGCAATGCCCCCGCGACACACCCCGATCGACGCGGTGACGTCCAGGTCGAACGGCATTCGCGCCGCGCGCAACCGCGCAAGCAGGCCATCGGGATCGATTTCGGAGCCCGGCGGGGACAGCAGCGCGAACTCCTCGCCGCCCAACCGCGCGACCAGCCCGCCTTCGGGCGCGACCTGACGCATGACGCGCGCGAACACGCGCAGCACCTCGTCGCCGCCGTCATGGCCCAGCGTTTCGTTGACCGCCTTGAAATGGTCGATGTCGATCAGCAGCAATTGCTGCATGCCGGGGCGCCCGATCGCCTGGACCAGAAACGCGCGGCGGTTGAGCAGGCCGGTCAGCGGATCGGTATCGGCCAATCTGCGCTGCACCGCTTCCTGCGCGACCGCGAAGTCGCGTTCCTTCGACAACAGCCGGATGCGATAGGCGATCGCGACCGACGACAGCAACGCTTCGAACGCGAGCGCAAAGATCGTCGAATTGTCGATCCAGAATCGCCACGGAATGATCCCCAGGTGCTGGGAAAAGCGAAGGCCCGCCATCACCACCGGCGCTGCCCAGGCAAAGGCGAACAGCCAGATATAATTGCTCTTCACCTTCCACGCGCGCCACAGCATCGGGCCGATCACCGCCAGCACCGCGACGAAGCCCCACGCGAACAGCGTGTCGGCAACTGCGATATAGGAGTCGGGCGCGAGCAGAAAGACCAGCCCGCCTGCCGCAACCGCGACCGTCGCGACGCTGGTGAAGCGGCCCATCCAGCCGAGGAACACCTCTCGTTCGAAGAAGCTCCGCGCGAAGACGAGCGCGGAAGCCGCCGCGCCGCCCAGCAGTGCATGGTTCAGGCGTATGCGGTCGTTATTGGATATATCGGGCCAGACCCAGGCCATCGCAGCCGAGGACGTGAAGCAATAGGCCAAGAGCAGCGCCGCCATCACGCAATAGGCCAATTGGAAACGCTGGCGAAGCACCACCCAAAGCGCAAGATTATATGCGATCAGCGCGATCGCCAGTCCTGCGAACCCGGCATAGAGCGCGCCGAGAAAGAGATTGGCGCGCGCGGCATCCTCGGTCGTGGCGATCCGCGCGCCCAGCAGGATGCCGTGAAGGTTGGCCGAATCGTCGATCCGCCACACCAGCCGCGTGACCGGCGCGTCGCGCACGGGCACGTCAAACTGGAAGATCGCGCCGAGTTGAATGCGCGACGAGATCTGCCTGTCGTCGGCGCGGTGGCGCACCACCGCACCATCGGCATAGACGATGTCGAGCGTGGTCATGTTCTGGAGCAGGCTGCTGGACCGGATGCGCAGCGGCCCGTCGTCGCCCGACCGGGCGGACAGCGGTTCGGAGATCACCCAGTAGCTGCCGGGTCCAAACGTGCGTTGCGGCGATGTGCAGTCGAAACGGGCCGCCTCCGCGATCAAACGCCGCGCATCGAGCCCCGGCGCATCGGCCGGGCGGACGCAGACTTCGATCTTGTCCCCGATATGGCGGCTCTGCGCGGCAGCGGGCGCAACGAATCCGAGCGCGATCGCACTCGCGACCATCGCCAGCCACACCCCCCTGATGACGCGACCCCACATGCGGATTAAGCTAAAGTGCGGGTTGGAAATAATCGGTAAACTGCGCGCGATGAATCAAAAGAGGCCGGAAGACACGCTTCCGACCCCTCTGATTGTTTCGCGTCTTGATGTCAGGCCTTGGCCGTCACGTTCCGCTTGCCACCCTTCTTGCCGCCCTTTTTGGGCGGGGCGGGGGTGATCTCGAAGGCCAGCGCGCCGTCCTTGAGCTTCACCGTGACCTCGCCGCCGTGGAGCAATTTGCCGAACAGCAGCTCCTCGGCGAGCGGCTGCTTGACCTTTTCCTGCATCAGGCGGCCCATCGGGCGCGCGCCATAGAGCTTGTCGTAACCACGTTCGGTCAGCCACGCCTTGGCCTCGTCGTCCAGGCTGATGTGGACGCCGCGGTCGGCGAGTTGCAGCTCCAGCTGGAGGATGAATTTTTCCACCACCCGCGCCACGACTTCGGGCGGCAAATAGCCGAACGGCACGATCGCATCGAGGCGGTTGCGGAATTCAGGGGTGAAGAGCTTCTTCACCGCCTCTTCCTGAACGTCCTCGCGCGTCATCTGGCCGAAACCGATCGATTCCTTCGCCATGTCCGACGCACCGGCGTTGGTGGTCATGATGAGGATGGTGTTCCTGAAATCGACGGTCTTGCCGTGGTGATCGGTCAGTTTGCCGTTGTCCATCACCTGAAGCAGGATGTTGAACAGGTCGGGGTGTGCCTTCTCGATTTCGTCGAGCAGCAGCACGCTGTGCGGATTCTGATCGACCGCATCGGTCAGCAGGCCGCCCTGATCATAACCGACATAGCCCGGAGGCGCACCGATCAGTCGCGAGACGCTGTGGCGTTCCATATATTCGGACATGTCGAACCGCTGGAGCGGGATGCCCATGATCTCGGCCAGTTGCCGCGCAACCTCGGTCTTGCCGACGCCAGTGGGGCCGGAGAACAGATAATTGCCGATCGGCTTGTCGGGATCGCGAAGCCCCGCACGGCTGAGCTTGATCGCCGAGGACAGGACGTTGATCGCCTCGTCCTGGCCGAACACCACTCGTTTCAGGTCGGTCTGAAGATTCGCCAATGCCTTGGTATCGTCGGACGACACGGTTTTCGGCGGGATGCGCGCCATCGTCGCAATGACCTGTTCGATTTCCTTCGGCGTAATCGTCTTTTTGCGCTTCGACGGCGCGACCAGCATCTGCATCGCGCCGACCTCGTCGATCACGTCGATCGCCTTGTCGGGCAGCTTGCGGTCGTTGATGTAACGCGCCGAGAGTTCGACCGCCGATTTGATCGCATCGGGTGTGTATTTGACCGAATGATGCTCCTCGAACGCCGACCGCAGCCCGGCGAGGATCTTGATCGTGTCCTCGACCGTCGGTTCGTTGACGTCGATCTTCTGGAACCGGCGGAGCAGCGCGCGGTCCTTTTCGAAATGGTTGCGGAACTCCTTGTAGGTGGTCGATCCGATGCAGCGGATCGTGCCGCCCGACAGCGCCGGTTTCAACAGGTTCGACGCGTCCATCGCCCCGCCGCTGGTCGCGCCTGCGCCGATGACGGTGTGGATTTCGTCGATGAACAGCACCGCGTGCGGCAGCTTTTCAAGCTCGGTCACGACCTGTTTCAGCCGCTCCTCGAAATCGCCGCGATACCGCGTGCCCGCGAGCAGCGCGCCCATGTCGAGCGAATAGATGACGGCGGGTTTCAACACCTCGGGCACGTCGCCCTCGACGATTTTGCGCGCCAGCCCTTCGGCGATGGCGGTCTTGCCGACGCCGGGATCACCGACATAGAGCGGGTTGTTCTTGGAGCGACGGCAGAGAATCTGCACCGTCCGGTCGACCTCCGGCCCGCGCCCGATCAACGGATCGACCTTGCCGGCCTTGGCCTTTTCGTTGAGGTCCACGGTGAATTGCTTGAGCGCGCTTTCGCCCTTGCCCTTCGCCTCGCCCTTGGCCGGTTTTTCGTCGTCCGCGCCCTTCACCTCGCGGGTTTCGGTGGGTGTGCCGCCCTTGCCGACGCCGTGCGAGATATAGCTGACCGCATCGAGGCGGCTCATATCCTGCTGTTGCAGGAAATAGACGGCATAGCTGTCGCGCTCGCTGAACAGTGCGACCAGCACGTTCGCGCCGGTGACTTCGTCGCGGCCCGACGACTGGACGTGGAGAATCGCACGCTGGACGACGCGCTGGAACCCGCTGGTGGGGGAGGGGTCGGTCGCGGCCTCCACCTTCAGCGCGTCGAGTTCGGTGTCGAGATAATGGGCGACCGTGCTGCGCAGATCGTCGAGTTCGACCCCGCAGGCGCTCATCACCCGCGCGGCGTGCTCGTCATCGACCAGCGCGAGCAACAGATGCTCCAGTGTCGCATATTCGTGGCGGCGCGCGGATGCGGCTTCCAGCGCCTTGTGAAGCGTGGATTCGAGCGCGGAGGCAAAGCTAGGCATTGAAATACGTCTCCGTTCGGGCCGCCGGGAACGCGCGGCCCACATCCATTATGTCGGAAGTCGGTGGCCCCGCATCAAGCATGGTGGCCGTGCGCCGGATCGATATGGGCGATGTGCCCCGGTCCGGTGCGTCCACGCTCATCGCCTGAATAACGCGTCGGCACTTGCGCGATGGTTAACGGCGGCTTCAATCTTTTGCCGACATCGCGCGACCTCCCCCTCAAGCGCGGCGATGCGCGCTTCCAGCTCGGCGACCGACAGCGGATCGAGATCCTGGCGCGCGAGCAGCGACACCGGATCGTCCTTGCGTGTCGGAAGCGCGTCGTCGGGGGTCATGAACGGGAGGTTCGGCTGCATTGGCGCGCGTGTCAACGGCTAGCCCCCATTCAACCCCATAAAATCCGTTCGTCCGAGAAGATGGGCAGGTAATTCCATATCATTCGCCCCCTTGACGGACCCTTGGCGCGGCTCGCAGGTTCGTGCCAAAGAGAGACTGGTTCGCTTTGGGGGCTCCACGCAGACATGACCTTACCGACGACGATGCGCGCCATCGACCCGGAGACGCCGGGCGGCCCGGACGTGCTGAAATGCGTGGAGCGACCGGTGCCGCAAGCGGGGCCGGGCGAGGTGCTGATCCGTGTCGCGGCGGCGGGCGTCAACCGTCCCGATGTGATGCAGCGCAAGGGGCTGTACCCGCCGCCGCCGGGCGCGCCCACCATTCCCGGTCTGGAAGTCGCCGGCGAAATCGTCGCGCTGGGCGAGGGCGTGGAGCGCGACATGATCGGCCAGCCGGTCTGCGCGCTGATCGCGGGTGGCGGTTATGCCGAATACGCCGTCGCGCCGGTGGGATCATGCCTGACCGTGCCCGAGGGCCTGCCGATGGCCGAGGCCGCCGCGCTGCCCGAGACGCTGTTCACCGTGTGGACCAATTTGTTCGAGCGCGCCTACGCCACCGAAGGCGACTGGGTGCTGGTGCACGGCGGGACCAGCGGCATCGGTACGATGGCGATCAGCCTGTGCCGGCTGTTCGGGATCAGGATCGTCGTCACCTGCGGTTCGGACGACAAGGTCGCAGCGGCGAAAGCGCACGGCGCAACCCATGCGATCAATTACAAGACGCAGGATTTCGTCGCTGAAGTGTCGCGGATCACGGGCGGTCGCGGGGTCGATGTCGTGCTCGACATGGTCGGCGGCGATTACGTCCCCCGCAACCTGCAATGCATGACCGAGGAAGGTCGTCATGTGTCGATCGCGGTGCAGGGCGGCGCGATGGCACAGGTGCCGTTGTTCGAGGTCATGCGCAAACGTCTGGTCCTGACCGGATCGACGCTGCGCGCGCGCGACAATGCGTTCAAATCGCTGGTCGCGGATGAGCTGGCGCGCAACGTCTGGCCTTTCGTCCAGTCCGGGCAGTTGCGCCCGGTGATGGACCAGCGTTTCCCGCTCGAACGCGCCGCCGACGCGCACGCTCGGATGGACGCAGGGGACCATATCGGCAAGATCGTATTGACGACCGGGTTTTGACCCGCCGAATTTTGACTCGAACGGCCAACGCCCTAACCTGACAGGCGAATCGCTTTGGGGGGAGTGGGGTGTTCGCGTTTCTGGGTGCATCGGCGAACATCGCTTTCGTGTCCGCACTGATCCTGATGGTCCTGATCGGGATCGTCCATGCGATCGGGCTGGGCGGCGATTTCGAGGCCGATGCCGATGTCGACCTGGATGGCGGTGCAGGGCTGCTGAGCTGGCTGGGCGTCGGTCGGCTGCCGCTGCTGATGCTGATCGTGCTGTTCCTGGGCGTGTTCGGGATCGTCGGACTGGTCGGCCAGCAATTGATGTTCGACCTGACCGGTGGATTGCTGACTCCGTGGATCGCGGTGCCCGCAGCCGCTGCCGCCGCGTTGCCGCTGACGGGGATCGGCGCGCGTGGCCTTGCCCGCATCTTGCCTCGCGATCACACCACGGCGGTGCCGCTTGAAGTACTGATCGGGCGGAGCGCCACGATACAGGTCGGGCGCGCCACGCAAGGATCGCCGGCCCGCGCCCGCGCCGAGGACCAATATGGCCAGGCACATTTCATCATGGTCGAACCCGATAATGACGGACAGAGCTTCGTCGAAGGCGAACGCGTACTGATCGTCCGCCGCGAAGGCGACACATTCCGGGCGATTTCGCGCGGCGACCATCATCTTCCGCGACTGGAGCTGTGAACCGATGAACGATCTCGTGACGAGTAATGGGGGAGGATCCGTGGTGCCTTATCTGATCTATGCGGGCGTCGGCCTGCTGACCTTGCTGATCCTGGGGTTCATCATTGCCCGCCTCTACAAGCGCGCATCGAAGGAAATCGGGTTCGTCCGCACCGGCTTTGGCGGGGAAAAGGTCGTCATCAACGGCGGCGCGCTGGTGTTGCCGGTGTTTCACGAGACGATGCAGGTCAACATGAACACCGTCCGGCTGGCGGTCGAGCGCAAGAACGCGGATGCACTGATCACTCTCGATCGGTTGCGGATCGACGTGAAAGCGGAATTCTATGTTCGCGTGAAACCCGATTCACAATCCATCGCGACTGCAGCACAGACGCTCGGCCTGCGCACGATGAACCCGGAAGCATTAAAGGAACTGGTCGAAGGCAAGTTCGTCGACGCGTTGCGTTCGGTCGCAGCCGGCATGACGATGAACCAGCTGCATGAACAACGTGCCGATTTCGTGCAAAAGGTGCAGCAAGTGTCGTCCGCCGATCTGGCGATGAACGGGCTGGAACTGGAATCGGTATCGCTGACCGGGCTCGACCAGACCTCGATCGAGCATTTCAATGCAAATAATGCGTTCGACGCCGAGGGTCTGACCAAACTGACCGAGCAGATCGAATTGCGAAAGAAAGCGCGCAACGACATCGAACAGGAAACGCGCGTTCAGATCGAAACCAAGAATCTGGAAGCCGCGCGCCAGTCGTTCCTGATCGGCCGGGATAACGAGTTCGCGCGGCTGGAGCAGGAGCGCGAGGTTGAAATGCGTCGCGCCGAACAGATGTCCGAGATCGCGCGCGAACAGGCCGTGCGCCAGCGCGAGGCCGACGAAGCCAAGATCGAGGCGAAGAAAAAGATCGACAGCCAGCAGATCGAGGCCGACCGTGCGGTGAAGGAAGCGCGGATCGCGCAGGAACAGGCGCTGGAACTCGCGCGTCAGGAACAGCAGATTGCGGTCCAGAACAAGAGCCGCGAGGAAAGCCAGGCGCGTGCCGAGGCCGACGAAGCCCGAGCCAAGGCGGTGGCTGCCGAAGAACAGGTCACAACCTCTCGCGAAACCGAAGTCGCCGAGCGGACCAAGCGGATCGAATTGATCGACGCCGCGCGCGAAGCCGAACGCGCCGCGATCAGTGTACGGGTCGAGGCAGAGGCCGAGAAGCAGGCGGCGGCCGACCGGGCAGAATCGGTGCGCGTGGTCGCTCAGGGCGAAGCCGACGCCGCCAAGTTGAAGGCCGAGGCGGACAGAGTCCGCTTCGAAGTCGAGGCGGCGGGTCAGCGTGCGGTCAACGAAGCCGCCAACATCCTGTCGTCGGACCAGATTTCGCTCCAGACCAAGCTGGCGCTGTTGAAGGTCATGCCCGAGTTGGTGCGCGAAGCCGCCAAGCCGATGGAGGCCATCGATTCGATCAAGATCGTTCAGGTCGATGGTCTGACCGGACGCGGCGGTGGCGATGCTGCGAGCGTGACGGCGGGAGAGGGCGACGCCAATCTGGCCAGCTCGGCCGTGTCCGCGGCGCTGCGTTACCGCGCACAGGCCCCGGTGCTCGATGGTTTGATGAAGGAATTGGGGTTCGACGGCGGTTCGCTGGACAGCCTGGTCAAGGGAGCGGCAGAGGCGTCGCAGGCGATGAAGTCCAGCGACGCTGCGCCTGCGCGTCCCACCGCTCGATCGGCTCCGCGCCCGCAACCGCCAAAGCCTGACCCCAAATCGTAACGCGGATCGGATCAAACCGTCACATAAGGCGGGCATAGTCTCCCCAGGCAAGGGCTGGGGAGCACCCGCATATGGCGACCGTCACGCGGTTACCGTTCGATCTGTCGCAGGTCGAATTCCCGAATGAACCGTCGATCCCGGAAAAGACGATTACCGAGCGGCGGCGGTTTCGGACGATCTGGATTTCGGACGTTCATCTCGGAACACGCGGCTGCAATGCCGAATTGCTGATCGACTTTCTGGATCATGTCGACAGCGAGCAACTGTATCTGGTCGGCGACATCATTGACGGCTGGCGGCTCAAGAAGAAATTCTATTGGCCCGCCTCGCACAACGACATCGTCTGGCGCGTGTTGAAGCGGGCCAAGCGGGGAACGAAGATCACCTATATCCCCGGCAATCACGACGAGATGTTCCGGCAGTTCACCGGCCTCAATTTCGGCGGGGTGCAGATCCGGCGGCAAGCGGTGCACACTACCGCCGACGGGCGACGCCTGCTGGTGCTGCACGGCGACGAATTCGACGCGATCATGCTGTCGCACCGCTGGCTCGCCTATCTGGGCGACGCGGCCTATCATGCGATGATGGTGCTGAGCGGCTGGGTCAATTTCTGGCGGCGCAAGCTGGACCTGCCCTATTGGTCGCTGTCGAAGCACGCCAAGCACAAGGTCAAGAACGCGGTCGAGTTCATTTCCGATTTCGAGGGGATCGTCGCGAAGGAGGCAGGTTCGCGCGGTGTCGACGGGGTGGTCGCGGGGCACATCCACACCGCCGAGATGCGGACCATCGACGGCGTCGAATATTATAATGACGGCGACTGGGTCGAGGGCTGCACCGCGCTGGTCGAGCATTTCGACGGGCGGATGGAAATTCTGCACTGGGCGGATGAGGTCGCGAAACGCGACGCGCCGGTGGTGCTGGTCGAACGGGCGGCGGCGTGATGCTGTCCTATACCCACCCTCAACTCCATCCGTTGGTTTCGAGCGAAGTCGAGAAACGTGGGCTAGGCGCTTGGGGTGCGTTTCTCGACTTCGCTCGAAACAAACGGCGGGGGAGGTCGTGCGAATGAAGATCGCGATCGTCACCGATGCGTGGTCGCCGCAGGTCAATGGCGTGGTCCGCACGTTGCAATCCGTGCGCGCGGTTCTGGAAGGGCAGGGGCATGAGGTGCTGGTCATCTCGCCCGACCTGTTCCGGTCGGTGCCCTGCCCCACCTATCCCGAAATCCGGCTGGCGCTGGCGGGGAGCGGGCGGGTGGGCGACATGCTGGCGATGTTCGCGCCCGATGCGATCCATCTGGCGACCGAAGGGCCGCTTTGCGTCGCGGCGCGGCGCTGGTGCCTTCGGCGCGGATTGCCGTTTACCACCGCCTATCACACCCAATTCCCGGATTATGTGTCGGCGCGCTCTGGCGTGCCCGCGGAGTGGGTCTGGCGATACATCCAGTGGTTCCACCGGCCCGCTCAGGCGATCCTCGCTTCCACACCGTCGATCCGCGCGACGCTGGTCGATCACGGCCTGGATCGGGTGCGGCATTGGGGGCGCGGCGTCGATCTGACCCATTTCCACGATCGCGTCCGCCCGCATCCCAGCTTGTTGCACTTGCCGCGCCCGTTGCAGCTCTATGTCGGGCGGGTCGCGGTCGAAAAGAATATCGAAGCGTTTCTGGGAAGCAGCCATCCCGGTACGAAGATCGTCGTCGGGGACGGTCCCGCACGCGAGAAGTTGGCGGCGAAACATCCCGGCGCGATCTTCATGGGCGCGCGGTTCGGCGGTGAGCTGGCGAGCCTCTATGCCGCTGCCGACGTGTTCGTCTTTCCCAGCCGCACCGATACGTTCGGACTGGTGATGATCGAGGCGCTGGCGTGCGGGACGCCGGTTGCGGCTTATCCGGTGACCGGGCCGGTGGACGTTCTGACGCCCGCGACCGGTGCGATGGACACCGATCTCGACCGAGCGATCGCCGCCGCCCTGACGCGCGATCGACGTGCATGTGCCGACTATGGGCGCGGCTTCACCTGGGAAGCGAGCGCGGCGCAGTTCGTTGAGGCGCTGTCGCCGCTGCCGGGATTGGCGCTCGCCGCGTAATCGCGTGCGATCCTCCTTGCCCTTCGCCACCGCAGCGACTAAATCGACGGTTACACGAGGTGGCCGCTCCGGGTAGGGGCGGCCCTTATTGTTTCACGGAGATTTGATCGTGGCCCAGCCGCTGATGCCCCATGCGACCGCTTCCTGGCTGGTCGACAACACCGCGCTCTCGTTCGAGCAGATTGCCGATTTCTGCGGCCTCCATATCCTGGAAGTGCAGGCGATCGCCGACGACACCGCCGCAACCAAGCTGACCGGGCGCGATCCGGTGCGTGCGCACGAACTGACGATGGACGAAATCGAAAAGGGTCAGCAGGATCCCGATTACCGGCTGGTCATGTCGAAAGGCCCCGAGCAGGTCCGCCGCACCAAGGGCCCGCGCTATACCCCGGTGTCGAAACGCCAGGACAAGCCCGACGGCATCGCCTGGATCATCCGCAATCATCCCGAAGTGTCGAACGGCGCGATCGGCAAGCTGATCGGCACGACGCGCACGACGATCGACGCGATCCGCGACCGCACCCACTGGAACATCGCCAACATCACGCCGAAAGACCCCGTCACGCTCGGCCTGTGTTCGCAGCGCGAACTCGACGCGCTGGTGGCAAAGGCCGCAAAGGCCGCGGGGATCGAAGCCCCGGTCGATACGCGGCTGGAGGGTGACCGCGAGGCGCTGATCACCGAATTGCGTGCCGAGCGCGAACGCGCCGCGCACGAAGCCGAACATGCCGGCGATGCCGAAAACGCCGAGACGACGCGCACGCCGGGCATCCCCGCAGGCTGGGCAGATCCGTTCAAGCGCTGACTTGCGCATCCTGCAATCACTAGCGAATTTGGCGGGCGTCCCCCTTGAAGGGGGCGCCCGCTTCCCTATCTGATCCCTTGCGGACCGGGCCCCTCTGGCAATCCTAGCGGTTGCGATGTCGGACGTATCGAGCGCGCTCGGTGGTGTCGGCCCCTGTCCCCTCCCTGACCGACATTGCCTGAGCGCCTCGATTTCCGCCCGGTTCCCCGCGCTCCGCTTGACGGCATAGGCATTCTCGTTCCCAGTCCGTTCCAATGGATCAAGGAGGATGCGAATCGTGGCCGATCAACTGATTCTCTACACCAACCCGATGTCGCGCGGCCGGATCGCGCGCTGGATGATCGAGGAAACCGGCGCGCCCTATGAAGCGGTGCTGCTCGGCTATGGCGGCACGATGAAAGACGCCGATTATCTGGCGATCAATCCGATGGGGAAGGTGCCCGCGATCCGGCATGGCGACCGGATCGTGACCGAATGCGCGGCGATCTGTGCTTATCTGGCGGAGGCATATCCCGATGCCGGTCTCGCTCCAAAGCAGGCGGAGCGCGCCGATTATTACCGCTGGATGTTCTTCGCCGCCGGGCCGGTCGAAGGGGCGATCACCAACCGGTCGCTCAAGGTCGAGCCGACCGACGAGCAGAAGATGATGGTCGGTTACGGTGACTACGACCGCGTGGTCGATGTGCTGGAAAAGGCGGTGTCGGCGCACCCCTATATCGCCGGCGACCGCTTTACCGCGGCGGACGTCTATGTCGGCAGCCATGTGATGTGGGGCACCCAGTTCGGCACGCTCCCCAAACGCGATGCGTTCGCGGCCTATGCGGCGCGGCTCTCGGAGCGGGCGGCATACAAGGCGGCAGGCGAGAAGGATGATGCAGCGATGCCGAAGGAGGGGCAGGGGTAAGCTAAGGCAGCCACAGCATTTGCGGTTCGACTGGTTTTGGGTGGTTTGCGGAATGGCGGCTATTCGACGGAATCCAATACCATCAGCCATGCGGATTAGCGTTGACGTTCCCCGGTAGAGCTAACCAATGAACCAGTTCCGGGCGATATTCCTCATCTTTTTCGTTCAAGCCACAAAGTCCCTGCGGCAAATCGATATAAAGGAAAATCTCTGCATAGTGACCATCCTCAACTCCATCATCGAAAAAAAGCTTCATATGCACGGGGTGGTCAGCAATAAGGGTAGGGTTTGATTGGATGCCTACGGCAAGGCAATTGAGGCTTTGGCAGAAATTCCATCCCTTACTCAAAAGGATGTCACGGGGTTGAAAGGGCTTAGACAACCAGCCTGTTCGTTTTTTGGGTGGTGATGAGATCCCATAATACTCAGCCAATAGTGCCAATAGTCTGTCGCTGTCATGGCCGCGTGTTCGCAGTGTCACTGGCCCCCAAAAGCTATGAAAGGCGTCATCCTCATCACTATCGCCTTGCTCTTTCCAGCCGACCACTGGTATCTCGACAGCAAAGCCTACGGGCTCATATGGCGTAGCACTGGCACATAATCCTATGCGCCAAGTCGATGTGCTCTTATCAAAAGCTTTGTCGACGACCTCAAAAGTCATGTCGCACAACGGAGGCAGGCCGTCGCCAGTATCTTCAAGATTGCAGAATACATGCATTTTCTGACACTCGGGCACACCAGATGAGCAGTAAGTTGCAGCTTTCAGGCGAGCAGGCAAGTGCGCCCAAGGACTGATTCGGGGTCGTTAGCCGACGTTACCCATGGGCGGTTTAGGCAAAAGTCGAGGCGAGCGTTCCGGAAGCGAATGACTTCGCCCAACCTTATGCTTAGCGCTTTACGCTCGGGTATCTCGCAGCCAGAAAAACAAAAACCCAGCCAAACCGCATGGTCTGGCTGGGTTTGTGGTGGGCGCGGCAAGGATTGAACTTGCGACCCCTGCGATGTCAACACAGTGCTCTACCACTGAGCTACGCGCCCGAGAGGCGGGGCATTAGCCGGGCCTCGTTCGGCTGGCAAGGTGCATTGTGACCTTTTTTGACGAACCGCCTAATTGCTGCTGGGCAGCTTCACATTTTCGAACAGGCGGTCGACCTCCAGCACCAGGTCGCGCAGGTGGAACGGTTTGGACAGGACGCGCGCCTGCGGCATCGCTTGCCCTGCCTTCAGCGTGACGGCGGCGAAACCGGTGATGAACATTACCCGCATCGCGGGCGCGATGTCGCTCGCCTTTTGCGCCAATTCGATGCCGTCCATCTCCGGCATGACGATATCGGTCAGCAGCAGGTCGAACGGCTCGGTTTCAATGAGCGGCAGCGCGGCGGTGCCCCGATCGACCGCAGTCACGGCGTATCCGGCGCGCTCCAGCGCGCGCGTCAGATATTCGCGCATCACCTGGTCGTCTTCGGCCAGTAAAATTCTGAACATGCCCATCCCGCGCGCTCGATTTGGAAGGGCGCATTCTATGCGCGCATCCCTTAAGATTTTCCAGTGCGCTCGGCGATTGTGCGACGGGACGTGCGGTCATAAGCTGAATGCGTGGACCCCGAACGCTGCCCATCCTTCGACCGTTACGGACCCGCCGACCCGGCATCGCCGGTGATCCTGTCGGTGCCGCACGCCGGGCGCGACTATCCGCCCGCGCTGATCGATGCGTTGGGCGTGCCGTTCGACCAGTTGCTGCCGCTGGAGGATCGCCATGTCGATCGCGTCGCATTGCTCGCACGGCGCGACGAGACGTTGTTCGTCGCACGCCGTCCGCGCGCATGGATCGATCTCAATCGGGGTGAGCATGAGCGCGATCCGGCGGTCGATCTGGGCGCCGATCCCACGGCGCAGCCGGGCGGATCGTCGAAGCTGCGGAGCGGGCTGGGCCTGGTCCCGCGGCGTGCGAGCGGGACGACCGCCTTGTGGCGACGCCGCTTTGCGGCTGCCGAGGTCGATGCGCGGATTACCGGGGATCATCGGCCCTATCATGCGGCGCTATCGACAGCGCTGCGGTCCGCGCGCGAACGCTTCGGTCGCGCGGTGCTGCTCGACATTCATTCGATGCCGCCGATCGAGGGATCCGATCCGGCGCAGCTGGTGATCGGCGACCGGTTCGGGCGATCGGCCAGTGCGCTGACGGTCGCGCTGGTCGAATCGGTCGTGCGATCGCATGGGGTGCGTTTCGGCCTCAACTCGCCTTATGCGGGTGGGCACATTCTCGACACCCACGGGCGGCCTGACCGGAGGATCGATGCGATTCAGATCGAGATTGACCGCGCGCTCTATCTCGACGCGGCACTCGATCGGCCCGGTGCGGGACTGGTGGCGACGGCGGCGCTGCTGCGATCGATTGTCGCGGCCCTGACCGAAGAAATCGTCTCGCTCCCCCTGGCAGCCGAATAAAAAACCACCCCGTGCGTAATGCACGAGGTGGCCAAGGTTCAGGGAGGAGACACACCCGGAGGCGTGCCGCACGATCCCGCGAAAGGGGGGGAACACGGGAACCGCGCAAGACCAATATAGGCAAGCTGCAACCGGCTTCAAGAGCTTTTCAACCATCTGAAAAACGCAAAGAAAAGGGGCGCGGCCAGTATGGCCGCGCCCCGTTCGATCTCGCTGCGGTGGTGCGCTTTACTGGACGGTTTCGACCGACTGGGCTTGCGAAGCGGTGCCGATCTGCGGTCCCTTGCCCTGGCGTTGCTGGCGGTTGAACACCTCGCTCATCTGCGACAGCGACATCAGGTGCGCATAGATCAGCGGCAACATGCCGTTCTGGTTCATCTTGCGCAGCTGATCGCCGCGCATGTCGCGCAGCTTTTCCTCGTTCACCATCTGGAATCCGCGATAGATGAACGGCTGTTCCTGGCCCGGCACGGTGATCGCGACTTCGCCCGCCATCAGCAGTTCGGCGTCGCGCAGTTCCTTCATGAACTGGGCGGTGCGTTGACCGGCCTGTTCGAACTGCTCGGAAAATTTCAGGATATTCTGAACGACTTCGGTCGGCTGACCGTCGCTGAACAGCGCTTCGCCTTCGGAAAATGCGCCGATCGAATCCGCAGTCGGATCGAAGCACAGCGACATTTCCTCGCTGTCCGGGCGCAACCGGGCGAGCATATAGGGATAGCGACGGATATAGGCGGGAACATAGACGTCCTGCTCGATCAGCGCGCCTTCGTCGTCGATGAAGGTATTCACGCCTTCGTTCAGCCCCATCAGCACCAGCGGGATCGCGTCGTCGCCTTCGGAAAAGACGATCGGCATCCGACGCTGGACCAGCGGGAATTCCTCGACCGTCAGCGGGACGGCGTGGATTTTCGCGAGTTGAGGTGCCTTTTCGACCGCGCGGACGCGGTAATCGGCATGGTCGACGCTCGAAAGCGGCATCAGATCGTTATAGAGGATCGGCAACTGGTTCTGAGGCGCGCTGGCCATCTTACTCTCCGTGGAAACTGGATGGGGATTGGATCGTGCTATTGCGCAGCGCGTCTATTGATCGCGCGGCTTCGGCGCAAGCGTGACGAGCTTTCCGGGATTCATCAAGTTGGATGGGTCGAACGCCCGCTTGATCGCGGTGAGCGCCGCGATGCGGGAGGGCGGGCCAAGCCGCGCGAGTTCGCCCAGCTTCATCTGGCCGATGCCGTGTTCGGCCGAAATCGACCCGCCCGCCGCGACCACCAGATCGTGGACGAAGCGCGTGATTTCGGGGGCTTCGTCGGCATACCAGCGATCGCGGTCCGCGCCTGACGGTGCGCGCACATGGAAATGGACATTGCCGTCGCCCAGATGGCCGAAGCCCGTTGCGTGGGTGCCGGGATAGCGCGCCATCGCGGCGGCGGCGGCGTCGATCAGGAAATCGGGCATGCGATCGACCGGCACCGAAATATCGTGCTGGACCGCCGGGCCTTGCGCGCGTTCGGCCTCCGACAGCGAATCGCGGAGGCGCCAGAATGCCTCTGCCTGGGCTTCGCTGGCGGCGATCGTCGCGTCCTCGATCAGCGAGGACGTATGCGCGTCTGCCAGCAGGCGTTCGAGCAGGGCGGCGGGCGGCTCGTCGTCGGGATCGCTCGCCACCGCTTCGACCAGCAGGTGCCAGGGGTGGTCGCCCGCCAGCGGCGCGCGTGTATCGGGGATATGGGCGAGGACATGCGTCAGGCCCGATGCGGGGATGATCTCGAAACTCTCGACCGCCTGCGTGCGCCGTTCGAACAAGCGCAGCAGCTCGAGCGCGCAGTGCGGGGAGGCCACGCCCACCCACGCCACCGCGCGCGCGGCGATCGCGGGGGCCAGACGGAGTGCGGCGGCGGTGACGATGCCGATCGTGCCTTCGGCGCCGACCAGCAACCGGTCGATGTCGTAACCGCGATTGTCCTTTTTCAGCGCGGCGAGCCCGTCATGGACCGAACCGTCGGGCAGGACGGCCTCGACGCCCGCGACCAGCGAACGCATCGTCCCCCAGCGCAGCACCTGGGTTCCGCCTGCATTGGTCGAGACCAGCCCGCCGATGGTTGCCGAGCCCTTTGCGCCGAGCGTGAGGGGGAAACGCAGCCTGCGCTCGGCGGCAGCGTCGTGGAGGTTGGAGAGGATGACGCCCGCTTCTGCGACCGCGATGCTGCCGACCGGGTCGACCGAGCGGATGCGATCGAGGCGGCGGAGCGACAGGATCAGCGCCGACCCGTCGGCAGGCGGGGTCGCGCCGCCGACCATCGATGTGTTGCCCCCCTGCGGCACCAGCGCCACCCCCAATTCGTGCGCCATCCCGACGATCGCGGCCACGCCATCCCGGTCGGCGGGGGCGAGGATCGCTGCCGCGTCGCCGTGGAATCGCCCGCGCCAGTCGGTCAGCCACGGCGCTATGGCGTCGCGATCGGTGATCGCGGTGCGCGCGCCGAACCGCGCGTGGACGGCGTCGATCAGCTGTCGTTGGGCATCCTTTTGCATCGCGACCGTTGCTAGCATGTCGCAGTCGCCAGCGACAATTCATCGACTGTTCAACCGCAGACGCTACATCCGCACGGGTCGTGCAATCCCTGTCCTTTTCCCTGATCGCCGCCGTGACGGCCGCGCTGACCGCATCGTCGGCGCCGGAGCCGTCGATCGTGCTCGACCAGGATCGGTCGATCCGCGCGACGTTCAGCCAGCGGGTCATCATCCGCGTGCCCAAAATGGCACCGCCGCCGCGCGGCACCAAGCCGCCGAGCGAACAGAAATGGGAAGAACGCCGCGCGCCGCGCTGCATTGCGACGTCGCGAATCGCCGCTGCGGCGGTGCGCGACCGGCGTAACATCGACTTGCTCACCAACAATGGCGAGCGGATGCGCGCGCGGCTCGACAAAAGGTGCCCCAGCCTCGATTTCTATTCGGGCTTCTATATCCGCCAGACGCCCGACGGCCAGATTTGCGCCGATCGCGACTCGATCCGAACGCGATCGGGCGCGACATGCGAGATCGATGCGTTTCGGCGACTGGTCCCGGACGATTGACGCAACCGGGCATCACCGGCGTTTTCCTTGACAAAATGCGGTAAATCCGCGACGGCGCGAGCCGCTAGCACGGCGTGCGCAACCATGCCCCATTTCCGGATTACTTCATGAACTTTGCCGATCTCGGCCTTTCCGACGAACTGCTGCGTGCGGTCAATGAGTCCGGTTACACGGAGCCGACCCCGATTCAGGCGAACGCGATTCCCAGCGTGCTGATGATGCGGGACCTGATCGGCATCGCCCAGACGGGGACCGGCAAGACCGCGAGCTTCGTGCTGCCGATGATCGACATCCTGGCGCATGGCCGCAGCCGCGCACGGATGCCGCGATCCCTGATCCTGGAGCCGACGCGCGAACTCGCCGCGCAGGTGGCGGAGAATTTCGAGAAATACGGCAAATACCACAAGCTATCGATGGCGCTGCTGATCGGCGGCGTGTCGATGGGCGACCAGATGGCCGCGCTGGAAAAGGGTGTCGACGTGCTGATCGCGACGCCCGGTCGGCTGATGGACCTGTTCGGGCGCGGCAAGATTTTGCTGACCGGATGCGACCTGCTGGTGATCGACGAAGCCGACCGGATGCTCGACATGGGGTTCATCCCCGACATTGAGGAAATCTGCACCAAACTGCCAAAGAACCGCCAGACCCTGCTGTTTTCGGCGACGATGCCGCCGCCGATCAAGAAGCTGGCCGACAAGTTTTTGTCGAACCCCAAACAGATCGAGGTCGCGCGGCCCGCATCGGCGAACCTCAACATCACCCAATGGGTGGTCGAGACGAGTTCGGCAAAAAAGCGCGATACGTTGCGCCGCCTGCTGGGTGCCGAGGATGTGAAGAGCGCGGTGATCTTCTGCAACCGCAAGACGACGGTGCGCGAGCTGAACAAATCGCTCAAGCGGTCGGGTTTCGCCTCGGGCGAGATTCACGGCGATATGGACCAGTCGCAGCGCCTCGCCGAACTCGACCTGTTCAAGAAGGGCGAAGTCAACGTGCTGGTCGCATCCGACGTCGCCGCGCGGGGGCTGGACATCAAGGGCGTCAGCCATGTGTTCAATTTCGACGCGCCGTGGCACCCGGACGATTATGTTCACCGCATCGGCCGCACGGGGCGCGCCGGCGCGACGGGCGTGGCGTTCACGCTGGTCACCTCCGAAGACGCCGAGAATATCGACAATATCGAAAAGCTGACCGGGCATAAGATCGCCCGCTACGACGGCGTGACCAGCGCCGCCGATGCGCAGCAAGCGCGCGACGGCGAGGCGGAGGCCAAACCTGCGGCGAAATCGCGCAGCCGCGGCGGGCGCAAGCCCAAGATTGCTGAGGAAGTGCCGGCCGAAGCAGCCGAAGCACCCGTCGTCGAGCGCGAAGCGCGTCCGGCCCGTGAAGCCCGTCCACCCCGCGAGGCGCGCGAACCGCGCCCGCCGCGCGATGCGCGCCCGCCTCGCGAAGAGCGCGAATCCCGACCGGAGCGCAACGAACGCGACGCTCCGCGCCCGCGTCGCGGCCGCGACCGGCACGAGGATAACGAACCGGATGATGGCTGGAACGGCCCGATGCCCGCGTTCCTCGACGTGACGCTGGGCCGCTGAGGCGGGCGTCCCCTCAACCGTTCGTTTCGAGCGAAGTCGAGAAACGTGAACCAAGCGCCAGCTGAGCGTTTCTCGACTTCGCTCGAAACGAACGGGGGAGTTGGATCGAGTAACCGACGCCATCGCTTCTGCCTGCGCGGGTGCGACGAAAAAGTGTGAGGCAGGGGCGTGGACGACGACTTCCTCGAATACGTACCCATCGCCGCGGTCCCGAGCCCATGTGTCGGGGTGTGCCGGATCGATTCCGCCAGCCGGTCCTGCCAGGGCTGTGGCCGCACGCTTTCGGAAATCGCCGAATGGCCCGATGCCACCGATTCGCGGCGTCAGGCCATCCTTGATCGGATCGCCGCGAGCGAGGCATGATGTCGGCGCTCTGATTGCGAGGCCGAGATGACCGATCCCACCCATAACGGTGCCTGCCTGTGCGGGGCGGTGCGCTTCGTCGTGACCGGCGCGCTCAAGGCGCCCGATGCGTGCCATTGCAGCCAGTGTCGGCGCGTGTCGGGCCATGTCTGGGCATCGACCGACGTCCCCGACAACCGGCTGGAGGTGATCGGCGAAGACCATGTTCGATGGTTTCAGTCGTCGGAAAAGGTGAAGCGCGGGTTCTGCGCCACCTGCGGCTCGGCCTTGTTCTGGAAACCGATCCATCAGTCGCGGACGGCGGTGGCAATGGGGGCCTTCGATCCGCCGACCGACACGCATCTGGAGATGCACATCTTCGTCGGTCACAAGGGCGACTATTACGACATCGCCGACGGGTTGCCGCAGGAGGGGTAGCCATTGTTCCGTTCGGACTGCCGCAATCGCTTCCCCCGCTTCGTCGGCACAAGGCACAGGACTTCGAGGATTTAGAGCGACCGCGCGCGCATCGATTCGCAGATGACTCGCAAAATCGCGCCAGCCTGTTAGTCTGGTCCCATCCGATCATCGGCACGGGATGGCGAATGAGTAGCGTTCGGTTCGTACTGGCTTGTCTGTGCGCGGTGGTGGCGGCGATCGTGTTGCCGGCATCGGCGCAACTCGGCACCGACCAGCCGCCCTATATCACGATGACGCTGGAGGCGGAGACGCCGAACCCCGCCGCAGGGCGCGCGGTGACGCTCGCCTTCGTGTCGCGGCCCAAGCCGACCTGGCACGGTTACTGGAAGAACCCCGGCGATGCGGGGATCGAGACCAGCGTCGAATGGACGCTGCCCGAGGGCGTGACCGCCGGGCCGCTCGAATATCCGGTCCCGCAGCGCCTCATCATCGGCGGGCTGATGAATTACATCTATGAAGGCGAATTCGCGCAATTCGCGACGCTTTCGATTCCCGCAGGACTTGCGCCGGGCACGCGCATTCCCGTGGCCGCGAAGGTCGATTATCTGGTCTGCACCGACGAGATCTGCGTGCCCGAAAGCGCGTCGGTATCGACCGTGCTGACGGTCGGCGACGGTGCGTTTCCCGCCGACGCACGCGCGCGCTTCGACGCGTGGCGTGCGAAGATGCCCAAGCCGCTGGGATCGGACGCGACGTTCGAAGTGGTGCAGGCGGCGGGCGCGAAGCGGATGTTCCGGCTGGCGGTGCCCTATCCGGCGGACGCGACCGCGATCGACCCCTATTTCTATCCCGCGACCGGCGACATCATCGACATGGCCGCGCCGCAATCGGCCGCGCGCGACGGCGACATGCTGGTGATCGAGACGATCGCCGCCGACGGTGCGCCGGAGCGGATCGAGGGCGTGCTGGCGATCGGGAACGGACGCGGGCTGTCGCTCGCGGCGACACCGGGGACGGTCGCGGCGGTCGAAGGGGGCGGGGGCGATTTCGCCTGGGGTGCGGCGCTGCTGGCCTTTGGCGGCGCGATCCTGGGCGGGCTGATCCTGAACGTCATGCCGTGCGTGTTCCCGATCCTGAGCCTGAAAGCGCTGAGTCTCGCCAAGTCGGGCGCTTCGGAAACGGGCGCGCGACGCGATGCGCTGGCCTATACCGCGGGCGTGGTGCTGGTGTGCGTGGCCCTGGGCGCGGTGCTGCTGGCCTTGCGTGCGGGCGGTGCGGCGGCGGGCTGGGCATTCCAGTTGCAGGACCCGCGCGTCATCCTGTTCCTGTTGCTGCTGGTGACCGCGATTGCGCTCAATCTGGCGGGGCTGTTCGAGATTGCGACGCCGGGTGCGGTCAACAAGCTGAGCGCGAGCGGGGCGGGCGGATCGTTCATGACCGGTGCGCTGGCGGCATTCATCGCGACGCCGTGCACGGGGCCGTTCATGGGGGTGGCGCTGGGCGCGGCGCTGGTGCTGCCCTGGCCTGCGGCGCTGGCGATCTTTGCAGGACTGGGGCTGGGGTTGGCGCTGCCGTTCGTGCTCCTGGGCTTCGTGCCTGCGCTCAGGCGGCGTCTGCCCAAGCCGGGTCCGTGGATGGACACGTTCCGTAAAGCGCTGTCGGTGCCGATGTTCCTCACCGCGCTGGCGCTCGCCTGGGTGCTGGGGCGTCAGGCGGGCGTGGACGGCATGACGCTGGGGATCGGCGCGGCGCTCCTCTTCGCGCTCGGTCTGTGGTGGACGGGGCGGCGGCAAGGGCGCGGCGCGAACGGCGCTTGGGTGCCGGGGGCGGCGCTCGCTTTGGTGGGGCTGGTCGCGGTCGCGACGATCGACCGCGCGCCCGCGCAGGCGATGTCGCCCGCGGTGCTCGGGGCCGAACCCTTCACCGAGGCGCGGCTGGAGGAACTGCGGGCGCAGGGTAAACCCGTCTTCGCCTATTTCACGGCTGACTGGTGCGTGACGTGCAAGGTCAACGAGAAAGCGGCGATCGAGACCGACCGGGTGGCCAAGGCCTTTGGCGACGGCGGGGTTTCGGTGCTCGTCGGCGACTGGACCGACGGCAACCCCGAACTGGGCCGCTTCATCGAGCGGCACAACCGGGCAGGCGTGCCGCTCTATCTATGGTATGCTCCGGGGGAACAGGGGCCGCGCGTCCTGCCGCAGGTGCTGACGCCCGGAATGCTCACCGACCTGGTAACGACATAAGGAGAGAGACGAATGAAGCGCATGATCATCGCAAGCGTCGCAGCGGTCGCGGCCTTTGCTATCCCATCCTCGGCGCAGGTGTCGAACGGTGCCCAAGCGACCAATTTCCGGTTGACCGACGCCAATGGCAACAATGTCGCGCTGTCCGACTTCAAGGGCAGGCTGGTCGTGCTCGAATGGCACAATCCCGGCTGTCCGTTCGTCGTGAAGCATTACAAGAGCGGCAACATGCAGAAAACGCAGGAAGCGGTGAAGGCTGCGGGTGGCGTGTGGCTGACGATCAATTCGGGCGCGCCGGGCAAGCAGGGCCATATAAACGGTGCGGAAGCCAGGAAGCTGCTCGCGGATCAGAATTCGGCACCGACGCATTACCTGCTCGACCCGCGAGGGATCGTCGGCAAGGGTTACGATGCCAAGACGACGCCGCACATGTACGTCATCAACCCCGCGGGCACACTCGTCTATCAGGGTGCGATCGACGACAAGCCGACCGCCAACGTCGCCGACATTGCGGGTGCGCGCAACCATGTGCTGGCGGCCGTCGAGGAAGTGCGCGCGGGCAAGCCGGTATCGGTCCCGACCAGCCGGGCCTATGGCTGCACGGTGAAATATCCGGACTCGTGATGCGCATTCGACGTTAGAGGAAAAGAATTGGTTCGCGCAAAGGCGCGAAGAAAAGGTGAAGAGGGTTTCACGCGGAAGCGTGGAAGCGCGGAGGTGTTATGGGTCGGGCCGCGTAGCGGCCTTCACCAGCGGTCAGCCTCGCTTGGGTTTTAAGAGCTGTTGACGCGACCGAACCCTTTTCTACGCCGCTCTGCGCCTTCGCGTGAAACCGCCTTCCAACCTTGTTCGCGTCTTTGCGCCTTTGCGCGAGCTAATCATCTCTGCACCCTAAACCGCGTTCGTCGCCCCCTTGTGCGGCGCAGCAAAGCGTAGCAGCATGGAACCACCGGAGTTTCCGGTGGTTCGGAGATGTGATGGGGAAGAGCGGGGCTTTCGACGAAATCTGGGGACGTGGCGGCCCGGCGAAACCGCGCCCGGAATTTGTCGATCTCGCGAGATGGATGCAGGATACGCCGCCGTCCGAAATGGACCGGCGATTGCAGTCGGCGGAAGCCGCGTTTCGCCAGCTGGGCATCACCTTCGCCGTTTATGGCGAGCGCGATTCAAGCGAACGGATCATTCCGTTCGATATCGTCCCGCGCATCTTCACCCGCAGCGAATGGACCCGGCTGTCCGAGGGGCTGATCCAGCGGGTCGAGGCGATCAACGCGTTTCTCAACGACATCTATGGCGAGCGCCGCATCCTGAAGGAAGGCGTGCTGCCGCCCGACCTGATCTTCTGCAACGACCAGTTCCGGCCCGAAGTCGCCGGCATCCGTCCGCCGCACGATATCTGGGCGCATATCTGCGGCATCGATCTGGTGCGCACCGGTCCCGACGAATTCTTTGTGCTTGAGGATAACGCCCGCACCCCGTCGGGTGTCAGCTATATGCTTGAGAACCGCGAGGCGATGCTGCGGCTGTGCCCCGAACTGTTCCGCGCGTACCGGGTCGCCGCGGTCGACAGCTATCCCGACCGGCTGCACGAAACGATGCGGTCGGTCGCGCCGCCGTCGTGCCGGGGAGAGCCGTTGTGCGTCGTCCTGACGCCGGGGCATTTCAACTCCGCCTATTACGAGCACAGCTTCCTGGCGGATTCGATGGGGGTCGAACTGGTCGAACCCGCCGACCTGATCGTCGACGATGACATCGTCTATATGCGGACGATCGCCGGGCGGGTGCGGGTCGATGTCATCTATCGCCGGATCGATGACGATTTCCTCGACCCGCTGGTGTTCAGGCCGGATTCGATGCTGGGGGTGCCCGGCATCATGGCGGCGTACCGCGCGGGCAACGTCACGCTGATCAATGCACCGGGCAACGGGATTGCCGACGACAAGGCGATCTACAGCTACATGCCCGAGATTGTGAAATTCTATTCGGGTGGCGAGGCGAAACTGCCCAATGTCGAGACGTGGCGGTGTCGCGAGCCCGAAGCGCTCAACTATGTGCTCGACCATCTCGAAGAGGTGGTGGTCAAGCTGGTCGACGGATCGGGCGGATACGGCATGCTGGTCGGTCCGACCGCGAGCAAACAGGAGATCGAGGAGTTTCGTGCCGCGCTGATCGCCGAGCCGCATCGCTACATCGCGCAGCCAACGCTGGCCTTGTCCACCGTGCCGACGATGACCGAGAAAGGCCTGGCCCCGCGTCATGTCGACTTCCGGCCGTTCGTGCTGACGGGCAGCAAGGGCGTTCAGGTCGTTCCGGGCGGACTGACGCGGGTCGCGCTGCGCGAGGGGTCGTTGGTGGTGAACTCCAGCCAGGGCGGTGGGACCAAGGACAGCTTCGTGCTGATGGATGACGGTCCGGCCGCGGCGCAGAGCCAGAGCCAGTCGCAGGGCGGGGTGCGGTTGTGAACATGGTATCCCTGTTCCTCCCCACTCATGCGGAGGGGGACCAGCGAAGCGGGTGGAGGGGGCGAGCCTCACATGCTGTGCTTCGGGGCGCCCCCCCTCCACCGCACTGCGTGCGGTCCCCCTCCCCGTGCCGGGGAGGATTGCCATGCTGATGCTCGCGCGCACGGCGGCTTCGCTTTATTGGCTTGGTCGCTACGTCGAACGCGCCGATTTCATCGCGCGGCTGGTGGAGGCGACGGTGCGGCTCGACGCGCTATCCCCGCGGCCGGCTGGCGAGGCGGCGTGGGCGAGCGCGCTGCGCGTGACCTATACCGACAAGGATTTTGCCAAGACCGGGCAAACGCTGAGTCAGCAACATGTCGCACGGTTCCTGACGCTGGATCCAGCGCATGGCGGTTCGATCATGTCGTGCCTGAACGCCGCGCGCAACAATGCGCGGGCGGTGCGGACGGCGCTGACCCGTGACGCCTGGACCGCGATCAATCGCGCCTGGCTGTTGTTCCAGAACCGCGCGAGCCCCGGCGGCACGACATCGACTCTCAACCTCTTGGAAGCGGTAAAGGCCGAGACGCGCGGGTTCGAGGGCGCGGTTTCGAGGATGATGCGAAACGAGGCGACCGCGCTCATCCGACTGGGCGCGGCGATCGAGCGGGCGGACAACACCGCGCGGCTGCTCGATGTCAAATATCACCTGCTGCTGCCCGAGGGCGAAAGCGTCGGCGGCGTCGTCGATCGCGACCAGTGGACGACCATCCTCCAGACCGTGTCTGCGGTCACCGCCTATCGCTGGCTGTACAGCGACGGGCTGACGGTGGCGTCGGTGGTCGACCTGTTGATCGCGCGGCCTGAAATGCCGCGTTCGTTGACGGCCTGTTCGGAGGAAACGGTCGAAGTGCTGGGGATGCTGGCCAAGCGCACCGGATTGCAGGGCGAGGCCGACCGCATGGCGCGCGCGCGGGTCGGGCGGATGCAGCGGACGCGATCGGCGGAGATCGTCATCAGCGGGATGCACGAATTTCTTCAGGCCTTCATTCGGGAAAATGCGATGCTTCATGCCGCCATCGCGCGCCAGTTCCGGTTCGTGTCATGAGGATCGCGGTCGATCACCGGACGCATTACCGGTTCAGCAAGCCCCAGGCGCGGCTGGTCCAGATGCTGCGGATGACGCCGCTCGGCACCGAAGGCCAGACGATCGTCGATTGGAATATCTCGGTCAGTTGCGACGCGAAATTGCGTTATCAGGCGGACGGATACGGCAATGCGGTGACGATGCTCTATGTCGACGGGCCGGTGGACGAAATCGAGATTGCCGTGACGGGAGAGGTCCTGACGTCCGAAACCCACGGCATCGCGCGCGGTGCGCCCGAGCCATTGCCGCCGATGCTGTTCCGGCGGACGACGCCGCTGACCCGCGCGGATGATGCGATTGCGGGCTTTGCCGACGCCTTGGGCGACCCCTCCCGCGATCCGCTCGACTGGCTGCACCGGCTGAACCGCGCGATCGCCGACCGGTTCGAACTGGTCGCGAGTTCGTCAGGCAGCGCGCCGTGCGAGGCACCCGAATGCTTCGCGCAATCCGCGCTGTCGCCGCGCGGGCTGGCGCATGTCTTCCTCGGGTCGGCGCGACATGCGGGCATCCCCGCACGGCATATCGGCGGATACAGTCTGGTGCCGTGCGTCGATCGAGCGCACCCGCGCCCGCATGACTGGGTTGAGGCCCATGTCGATGGGATCGGCTGGATCGGTTTCGATCCGTCGATCGGCCAGTCGCCCGACCTGGACCATGTGCGCGTCGCGGTCGGCCTCGATTCCAGCGAAACCGCGCCGATCGCCGGTTCGCGGCTGGGCGAGGGTAAGGAAGAACTCGACGTCGAACTGAGCGTCGATCAACTGAGCGGCGTGAACGATTAAGCCGTTGAAGCGGGGTGACGGCGCCTCGATCCTATCGTCATTGCGAGCGCAGCGAAGCAATCCAGCGACGAGCGCGCAGCCCTGGATTGCTTCGCTGCGCTCGCAATGACGGTTTTCGGACGTGTCTCGGCCTCAGCGCATGTCCTCTCGCTCGCGTTCCAGCGAATCGAGGATGCGGTGCCCGGCCATGAACACTGCGATCGGGCAGAGCGCGAACATGAACCAGCCGAGCCAGCCGGGATATTTCTGGACGAAATGCACGCCGCGCTCGGTCGCGCCGAGGGCGAGGCCGTAGAGGATGAGAAATGCTTCGAACTTGGTCTTGATGACGAACAGGCGGGCGATGCGACTCCACATGCCGAAAGGTTAAGCAAGCATCGCGCCAGCCGCCGAAATCCGCAATTTGCGGATTAACGAACAGGGTTACCTGTCAATTAATCCGACAGAAATTCGGGCAGATCGAGCGCCTTCAGCAATGCGGTGCGCGCGGCGACGATCCGCCCGATCAGCGCCGGGTCGCCGATCTGGTCCTGCGCGATTTCCTCCGGCCAATGTTCGGCGATGACGGCGGCGATGCGGTCGAGTTTCGCTTCGTCGACCAGAAAGCGCGGATCGATGGTGGCGGGATCGGCGACGACGCGCAGCCGCAGGCAGGCGGGGCCGCCGCCATTGGCCATCGACTGGCGAACATCGACGACTTCGAGGCGGCGGATCGGGCCGTTGCCCGCGACCATTTCCTGAAGCCAGGACCAGACGCGCGGGTTTTCCTGCGCTTCGCCGGGCAGGATCAGCGCCATCTCTCCGGTCGGCAAAGTGACGAGCTGGGCGTTGAACAGATAGGATTGGATCGCGTCGGCGAGCGATACGCGGTCGGCGGGAACTTCGACGATTTCTGCCTCCGGCATGATCGCGCGGAGATCGGCGTAGAAACCCGCCTTGTCGGCGAATGCCTGTTCGTGCGCGAACAGCACGCGTTCGTTGGCGACCGCGACGACATCGTTGTGGAAAGCGCCCGCAGCGATGGCCGCTTCGGATTGCTGGACGAACAGCGTACGCGCCGGATCGAGACGGTGTGCGCGCGCAACCGCTTCGCTCGCCTCGCGGTGCTGGCGCGCGGGGAACGGCCCGCCGGAGATGCCATAGACGAAGATTTCGACGCCGGGCGCGCCGTGTTCGGCGCACATCCGCATATGGTTGGCCGCGCCTTCGTCGCCGAAGGGGGCGGGGATTGGCGCGTGGACCGCGAAGGCGTCGTGCGCGAAGGCGAGGCGAAGCTGCGCCAGCGTCTCGCGCCATTCGTGGCTGCGATGCGGCATGGTGACGAGGTTGGCGATTGTCAGGTGGGTGCGGCCGTCGGCGGTGTCGGGCGCGGGCGAGACGGTTGCGGCATTGGCCGCCCACATGGACGAGGCCGACAGCGCCTGTGCGCGAAGATGCGCGGGCGCGCTTTCGTAATCGGTCGCGAGGGTCGCGAGCCAGCCGGTGTCGGGGCGCGACTGGGGGAGTAACACCCCCTGCATCAGCTCGAGGCGGAGGTTGGCGCGCATCTTTTCCACGCCTTGCAGCGCGGCGGCGCGGGGCTGGCTGACTTTGCCGCTGTTGCCCGTGGCGGCGAGATTGCCGGGGCTGAGGCCCGCATAATTGTGGCTGGGGCCGATGATGCCGTCGAAGTTGATCTCGACCAGCATATCAGCGCCCGACATGGCTGACGCGATCGCCGATCGACACGCCCAGCGCGCGAGCGGTGTCCGAGGTCAGCGTGATGCGATCGCCCGACACATGGCAATCACCCGACACCGCGACGAAATCGCCCAGGCGTCCGGCCGACAGGATCGCAGTCGATTCCGCCTCGCCGATCTCGGCAACCTCGGCGTCGCGCGCTTCCTTGATCGAGCGGACCTCGTCGACGCGCGCGGTCATCGTCGGCCCGCCGTCGAAGATGTCGACGTAATTTTCGAACCGGAACCCCTCATTCTCCAGCATTCGCATCGCCGCGCGGCCCGACGGATGCGGCAGACCAATCGCGGCGCGCGCGGTCTCCGACAGCATCGAGATGTAGATCGGATGTTCGGGCATCAGATCGGCGATGAACTGGTTCCCGTGCGTGGCATTGAATTCGTCGGCTTCCTGAAAGTTCATGCCGAAGAAGCGTCCGGCGACCCCGTCCCAGAACGGCGATCCGCCCGCTTCGTCGATCACGCCGCGAAGCTCGGCCAGAATGCGGTCGGCAAAGCGTGCGCGGTGGGCGCGGATGAACAGGTATCGGCTGCGTGCGAGCAACATGCCCAGGCCCCCGGCGCGCTCGCCGGGATGCAGGAACAGGCCGCCCACCTCGCTGCATCCCTCAAGGTCGTTGGTGAGGCTGAGCAGTTCGGCCCGAAAGGTGCGGTTGAGTTCCTGGCTGTGCTTGGTCAGCGTGTGGATGCGATAGCTGTAAAAGGGCCATTTCTGGCCGACCTGAGTGAAGATCTGGCAGGTGCCGCGGACTTCGCCGGTGTCGACATTCTCCAGCACCAGAACGAACAATTCGTCGCGCACGCTGTCCTCGTCGCGCGCGAACGCTTCGTGGCTGCGTTCCAGCTTGGCGGTCAGCGCGGGCTTGTCGGGGGGCAGGTTGGTGAAGCCGCCGCCGGTCAGCTTCGCCATTTCGTACAGCGGCTGGAGATCCTGGTCGCGCGCGGCGCGGATGCGAAAGGTCATGAAAGCCCTTTGTTGGCGATGATGCGAAGAATGGTGACCGCCGACAGCGCGGCGCGTTCGCCCAGGCTTTCGGGGATCAGGAACTCGTCCGACGAATGGATCGCGCCGCCGCGCGCGCCCATCGTGTCGATGACGGGCACGCCGCATGCGGCGATGTTGTTGCCGTCGCACACGCCGCCGGTGGCTTTCCACGCGATCGGCTGGCCCAGCGCGGCGCCGACATCGCGGACCAGGTGGAACAGCCGTTCGGCCTGCGGGTCGATCGGTTTGGGCGGGCGGTTGAAGCTGCCATGCACCTCGATCCGAACGTCGTGATCGCGCGCGACCATCGACACCGCATCGTCGATCGCGGCGCGCGCGCGCTCGATTTCGGCGGCGCAATGCGGGCGAAAATTGACGCGAAGGATGGCGAGGTCGGGGACGACATTATTGGGGCCGCCGCCGTCGATCTTCGCCGGGTTCACCGACAATGTGGGCGCGCGCGCCTTGGCGAGTTCGAGCGCGATCGCCGCGGCGGCGAGCACGGCATTGCGCCCGTCGTCGGGATTGCGCCCGGCATGGGCGCTCAAGCCGCGGATCAGGATCGAGAAGTTGCCGGTCCCACCCCGCGCGCCTGCCAATGTGCCGTCGGGCAGCGCGGGTTCGTAGGTCAGCGCCGCCATCTTGCCGCGCGCCGCGCGGTCGATCAGCGCGGCGGAGGAAAAGGAGCCGGTTTCCTCGTCCGAATTGATGACGACTTCATAACCGAATTGCGGGGCGAGCGACGATCGCTCGACGGCCTCAAGCGCAGCGAGCATCAAGGCGAGGCCGCCCTTCATGTCGGCGGCGCCCGGCGCGTTGAGCGCACCATCCGCGCGCCAGGTCGCGCTCTGAAACGGGTGATCGACCGGGAACACGGTATCCATATGCCCTGTAAACAGCATCTGGACCAACGCATCGGGGCGCACCGTCAGGTGAAGGTGCCTGCCGTGATCGAGCGTTTCGACGACGCCGTCGGTGCGTACGGCCTCAACCGGCGTGGGATCGACCATCGCGATGTCGCCCGGCAGCGCCGAAAAGGCGTTGGCGAGGAGGTTGCCCATCGTCGCTACCCCGGCCAGGTTGCGCGTGCCGCTGTTGACCGCGACCCAGCGTTCGACCTGCGGCAAGATGTCCGCACCGCTCGCGGCTTCGGCGGCGGCCTGTTCCTCTCTGCTGAGCTTCGTCATTGGGTAATGGCTCTAGCGCGGAGGATGGAGAAACGAAACCCGAGCGTGGCTTCGGCACCGTTTGTTTCGAGCGAAGTCGAGAAACGCATCTCCGCCTCTCCCCACGTTTCTCGACTTCGCTCGAAACGAACGGATGGGAGAGGCGCTAGGTATTGGTCAGAACGCGTAGACGACAGAGGCGCGGCTGGTGGTGTCCACGCTCTTGCGGCCGATGGGCGGCATGCTTTCGTAATTGACCAGATAGGACAATTGCCCCTGGATCGGGCCGAACAGGCGCGCGCGCACGGCGGTCGTCGATGTCACCGTGCTGCTGTTTGCGGCCTGAAGATAGAAGGACGCATCCTGATCGAAGGTGATGGTCGGGCTCAATCGCCAGTCGAATTCGATGCTGCCGCGCGCCGCCATGTCCGATTCGGTCGGCTTGGTGGTGAAATCGGTGTGACGAAATGCCGGGCCGAGCGAGACGTTCAGCACCTTTCCGCCATCGCGGATCGCGGTGTAGCCCGCACCGGCCGCAGCCGAATAACGGGCGTGATAGCCGGCGAACCGGTCGTTTTCGTAAAGCGCGGTGCCGAAGATGAAGAGCCGGTCGTCGATTTTGTAGTTGGGTTCGTACGACGCGACATAGCGTTCGCGCGTCGTGTTGCCGAAACTCTCCTGATATTCGGCGTTGAGGCGCCATTTGTGCCGCCACGAAAATCCTTCGCGGGCCAGGTCGATGACGCCGTGGACGCCGGTATTGTTGGTGTTGCCGGTGGTCTGGAAACCGCCGACTTCGATCTTGCCCTTGGCGAGTTCCCAGAAATCGGATTCCTGCAATCGCCGGATCGCCGCCTCTTCACGCGCGCGTTTCCAGTCGCCGGCGATGCGGGTGAATTCGCCCTGATGATCGGGATAGGACCGCCTGAGATATTTGACGACGGTGTTGACCTCACCCTCGTTATTCGTCGCGAGCGCGGCGTCGAGGGTCTGGCGGGCACGATCCGGCATCGGGCGTTTGATCTTGCCCGGCGGCATGTGCGCCGAGGCGACCGGGGTGGCGGGCGGCAGAAATTGTTCGACCGGCACGACGATGATCGGCGGCGGCGGCAGTTCGACCGGCACGACCTGAACATCGTCGTCGGGAACGTCCTGCGCATGGGCAGGCAACGCGATCAGCGTCAGCGAGAGGGGGAGCAATACGCGGCGCACGGGCGGCTTCCTAACCCGCGATCATGGCAGAGGAAAGGCGCTTTGCGATGGATTGCCGCCTCGTCACCGGGCTTCGTTACGGGGCAGGTGCGCCGCAAAGATGTCGAGGATGCGTTCGTACAGCGCGCGTTTGAAGGGCACGATGACGTGCGGCAGTTCGTGCGGATCGATCCAGCGCCAGGCGCGAAATTCGGCATGTTCGGTGGCGATGTCGATGTCGCCATCCTCGCCGGTGAAGGCGAACAGGAACCAGCGCTGGCGCTGGCCGCGCCATTTGCCCTTCCACACCTTGCCGATCAGGTCGTCGGGAAGGTCGTATCGCAGTTCCTCGTCGGCTTGCGCGATCAGTTCGGCGTGGTGCGGCGCAATCCCCGCTTCCTCGCCCAGTTCGCGGATCGCGGCGGTCAGCGCGTCTTCGCCCGGGTCGATCCCGCCTTGGGGCATCTGCCACGCCTCCAGCGTCGAATCGAGCCGCTGGCCGACGAACACCTTGCCGTCGCGGTTGATGAGCATGACGCCCGCGCATGGGCGATAGGGGAGGGTGGTGGGGTCGGTCATCGGGTCGCTGGCCTTTGGGCGCGTTTCTCGACTTCGCTCGAAACGAACGGGTGGGAATATGCGAACCCAATAACCGTTTGTTTCGAGCGGAGTCGAGAAACGTCGCTCAGCCGCCCGCCGCCTGCGCCATCACGCGGTCGGCCTCTGCCTCGGCGATCACCGATTTCGCCGCGAGGAGGAAGCCTGCCACATCGCCCTGGCTCGACGGCAATGCCTGGCGCAGGTTGATGAAGCCGTGGATGTTGCCGACCGCTTCGCGGAACACCACCGGCACGCCCGCCGCAGCGAGCGCCCCGGCATAGGCGCGTCCCTGATCCCGGATAGGGTCGAGGCTGGCGGTCATGACGACGGCGGGCGGCAATCCGGTCAGGTCGGCGTTCATCGGCGATCCGCGCCTGTGGGTGATGTCGGCGGCGTAGCAATCGTTGAACCACGCCATCGTATCGCGGGTCAGCAAATGACCGTCGCCGAACGCCGCCATCGAGGGATAGTCGGTGGCCATGTCGGCGGCAGGATAGATGGGAAGTTGTGCGATCACCGGCACCGCCGCAGGCCGATCGCGCAGGTCGAGCGCGGTGGTGATGGTCAGCGTGCCGCCCGCGCTGTCCCCGCACAGGATCAGGCTCGTCACCTTGCGCCCCAGCGCCTCCGGGCTATCCGCGACCCAGCGCGCGGCGGCTTCGCAATCGTCGGGCGCGGCGGGCCATGTGTGCTCGGGGGCGAGCCGATAGTCGACCGATACCACCGGCACATCGAGCATCCGTGCGGCTTCCGCGCAGAAACCGGCATGGGTGTCGAGATCGCCGATGACGAAGCCGCCGCCGTGGAAGAAGACCATCACGGGTCCGGGCTCGCGCGTTTCCTGCGCGTCGAACACCCGAGCCGGGATGTCGCCCGCCGGGCCGGGGATGGTCAAATCGCGGATGACGGCCAGATCGCCGACGGGCAGGTCCGCCACATCCTTGGTCGCGCGATAGATTTCGCGCGCGGCGGGGGCGGGCATCTCGTGCATCTTCGGACCCGGCAATGCGTTGAGATAGGCGAGGAACTGGCGAACATCGGGACGCATATAGGGTTCGGACATCGGCCAGGCTCTCCTGCGGGGTTTCGAAGCGCGGGTATCTTATATTGAGCTTAGCGAAACGATGTGGAGATAAAAACGGCAATGATCCCCGTCGTGCACCATCCCGACTATATCGGCCCGCCGCGCGCGGGCAGCGCTTTTGCGACGAACAAATACGGGCTGGTCCGCGATGTGCTGCTGGCAAGCGGGGCGGCGATCGACTGGATCGAGCCCGAGGCGATGCCGCGCCAATGGCTGGAGGCGGTGCATGACCCCGATTACGTGGCCGAGGTGTTCGACCAACGCGTGCCGGCCGCGAAGGAACGCCGCATCGGCTTTCCGGTGACCGCTCAGGTCGCGCGGCGATCGGCGCGGGTGCCGGGCGGAACCTGGCGTGCGGCAGCCGAGGCGATCGACAAGGGCTTCGCCGTCAACAGCGCGGGCGGCAGCCATCATGCGCTTTACGATACCGGCGCGGGATATTGCGTGTTCAACGATCTGGCAGTCGCAGCGCACCGGCTGGTGGAAGAACGCAGCACCCGCCGCATACTGATCGTCGATTGCGACGTGCATCAGGGCGACGGCACAGCGTCCTTGGTCGCCGGGCGGAGCGAGATCGCCACCTATTCGATCCATGCCGAGAAGAATTTCCCGACGCGAAAGGCGCGATCGACGCTGGACGTGGGCTTGCCCGACGGGGTGGGCGACGACGAATATCTTGAGACGCTGGCACGCACGCTGGCGCCGCTGATCGCCGATTTCCGGCCTTCGCTGCTGCTCTATCAGGCGGGGGTCGATCCGTTCGTCGGCGACCGGCTGGGGCGACTGAGCCTGAGCCATCAGGGGCTGGCGGCGCGCGAAGCCTATATTGCCGGGCTGGCGACCCGGCTGGGTCTGCCGCTCGCCAGCACGCTGGGCGGCGGATACGGCGCGGACGTGCGCGAAGTCGCCGAGCGCCACGTCGCGTCGATGCTGGCGCTCGCCGGAGGCTTCGGCTTGCACAAAGTAGCGATTGCAACCGCCCCGCAACATTCTACCTTGGACGGGCGTGGCGCGCCCGCGTAGAGAGCGCGCGAACAACGCAAAAAATCCGCTGGGAACGTAACGAGCATGGCTACCGCAATTCACGAGGTCACCCCGCAGGAGGCCGCGGCGAACCCGCCGCCAGAGGCCGTGGTGGTGCGCTTTGCCGGGGACTCGGGCGACGGGATGCAGTTGACCGGCGGTCAGTTCACGCTGTCGACCGCGCTTGCGGGCAACGATCTGGCGACCTTCCCCGATTTCCCGGCCGAAATCCGCGCGCCGCAGGGGACGCTGTTCGGCGTTTCCGCGTTCCAGATCAATTTCGGATCGGCGGCGATCGAAACCGCGGGCGACCAGCCCGACGTTCTGATCGCGATGAACCCGGCCGCGCTCAAGACCAATGTCGATGCATTGAAGCCCGGCGGTCTCATCATCGCCGACGAAGGCGAGTTCGGTCAGCGCAATCTGGACAAGGCGAAATACGACGCCAACCCGCTCGAGGACGATTCCTTGGGCAAGTGGCAGTTGCTGAAGCTCAATATCTCGCAACTGACGCTGGACGCGGTGAAGCCGTTCGGCCTTGGCAACAAGGAAGCGCTGCGCTGCAAGAACATGTGGACGCTCGGCCTGGCGTTGTGGATGTTCGACCGCGACCGGCAACCGATCGTCGACTGGCTCAAGACGAAGTTTGCCAAGGCGCCCGAGCTTGCCGAGGCGAACATCGCCGCGCTGAATGCGGGCCATGCGTACGGCGAAACCGCGGAACTGGGCGCGCAGGGCGTCGGTCAGTTGCATGTGCCCGCCGCGCCGGTCGAGCCGGGGCTGTATCGCACGGTCACTGGGGCTGAATCGCTGTCGCTGGGGCTGGTCGCGGGGGCGCAGCTTGCCAGCCTGCCGATGTTCTTCGGCGGCTATCCGATCACGCCGGCCTCCGCGATCCTGCACACGCTGTCGCGCTACAAGGAATATGGCGTCACGACTTTCCAGGCGGAGGACGAGATCGCGGCGGTCGCATCGGCGCTGGGGTCGTCCTATGCCGGATCGCTGGGGGTCACCTGTTCGTCGGGACCGGGGATCGCGCTCAAGACCGAGGCGATCGGGCTGGCGATCATGACCGAATTGCCGCTGGTGATCGTCAACGCGCAGCGCGGCGGGCCGTCCACTGGCCTGCCCACCAAGACCGAGCAGTCGGACCTGTATCAGGCGGTCTATGGTCGCAATGGCGACGCGCCGCTGCCGGTGATCGCCGCGCGCTCCGCCGCCGACTGCTTCGATTGCGCGATCGAGGCGGTGCGGATCGCGACGCAATATATGACGCCGGTGATGCTGCTGACCGACGGTTATCTGCAAAACGCCGCCGAGCCGTGGAAGGTGCCCGACATGAGCGGGTACGCGCCGTTCCCGGTGACGCATCACACCGCGCTCCCGGCTGAGGGCGAGAAGTTCCTGCCTTATGGCCGCGACAACAAGCTGTCGCGTCCGTGGGTGAAGCCCGGCACGCACGGCCTGCTCCATCGCATCGGCGGGATCGAAAAGCAGCTTGGCACCGGCAATATCGAATATTCGCCCGCCAACCACCAGGCGATGACCGACCTGCGCCAGAACAAGGTCGCCGGGATCGACGTGCCCGATCAGGTTGTCGAGCTGGGCGAGGAAGGCGGCAAGCTGGTCGTCGTCGGCTGGGGCTCGACCTATGGCCCGATCCACCAGGCGGTGCGCCGCGCGCGCAAGAAGGGGCTGGACGTGGCCCATGTCCACATTCGCCACATCTGGCCGATGCCGAACAATCTGGGTGATCTCTTGCGGGGTTACGAGAAGATCCTCGTTCCCGAAATGAACACCGGCCAGTTGAAGACGGTACTCCGCGACCAGTTTCTGGTCGATGCCAAACCGCTCAACAAGGTGTCCGGACAGCCCTTCCGCATCGCCGAAATCGAAGACGCAATCGAAAGCGCGCTCGCATGAACGACCCGACCCCCATCAAGACTAGCCCCAAGGACTGGGAAACCGATCAGGAAGTGCGCTGGTGCCCCGGCTGCGGCGACTATGCCGTGCTGAAGGCGGTGCAGCGGACCATGCCCGAACTCGGGGTGAAGCCGGAAAATACCGTCTTTGTCAGCGGAATCGGCTGCTCGTCGCGCTTCCCCTATTACATGGAAACCTATGGCTTCCACACGATCCACGGGCGCGCGCCCGCGGTCGCGACGGGGGTCAAGCTCGCCAACCCGGACCTCGACGTGTGGATCATCACCGGCGATGGCGATGCGCTGTCGATCGGCGGCAATCACACGATGCACCTGCTCCGGCGCAACCTGAATTGTCAGCTGCTGCTGTTCAACAACGAGATTTACGGGCTGACCAAGGGGCAATATTCGCCCACCTCGCGCGTCGGCACGCGCAGCCCTTCGACGCCGTTCGGTTCGGTCGATCGTCCCGCCAGCCCCTGCGCGTTTGCGCTGGGTGCGGGCGCGCGGTTCGTCGCGCGCGGGATCGACGTGCACAAGAATTTGCCTAGCGTGCTGAAGGCCGCGCACGCGCATCAGGGCGCGGCGTTCCTCGAAATCTATCAGAACTGCATCGTCTATAACGACGATGTGTTCGCCCCCTTCACCGCCAAGCCCAATGCGGCGCTGGGGCAGTTGTGGCTCGAACATGGCAAGCCGATGCTGTTCGGCAGCGAAAAGGCGGGCGGGGTAAAGGGCATCGCGCTCGACCGCGAGGCGCTGGCGCTGAAGGTCGTCGATGTCGTCGGCGACGATTGGGAAGGCGCGGGCGTGCTGGTGCACGACCAGACCAACCGCTCGGTCGCGCACATGCTGGTCGAACTGGGCGAAGGTTTTCCGGTGGCACTCGGCGTGATCTACGACGATCCGCGCCCGACCTTCGAAAGCGCCGTCGTCGCACAGAACAAGGCCGCGAGCGAAGGCAAGGTCGCCGATCTCCAGAAACTCGTGAGCAAGGGCCAGACCTGGCAGGTCGAGAAGGAGCCGCGGGTCGAGTGATCAGCTCATCGTTGGTGACGCTTCGGATGTGACGGGCGGGAACAAGTCCAAAGTGACGGGTTTCTGCTTGGCATGACCGAACCCACCATTCTCTGGTTCCGCCGCGATTTGCGTCTGTCGGACCAGGCCGCGCTGATCGCTGCCGCATCCGAAGGGCCGGTGGTGCCGGTTTATATCCTCGACGACGAAACGCCGAAGCACCGCGCGATGGGCGGAGCGTCGCGGTGGTGGTTGCACCATAGTGTTGCCAGCCTCGACGCCGGTCTGCGGGACAAGGGATCGCGGCTAATCCTGCGACGGGGCAAGTCGGATGCGGTGCTGGCGGCGCTGGCGGACGAAGTCGGCGCAAATCGCGTCCATTGCATCCGGCATTACGAGCCGTGGTGGCGCAATGCCGAGCGGGCGGTCGCCAGGACGCTCGATCTGGTCTGTCATGACGGCAATTACCTCTTGCCGCCGGGGTCGGTGACGACGGGGAGCGGCGATCCGTACAAGATCTACACCCCGTTCTGGCGTGCGCTCAAAGAGCATATGCCGCCGCCCCCCCCGGCCAATCGTCCGCGCGAAATTACGGCACCGTCGTCCTGGCCGAAATCGGACAGGCTGAGCGACTGGCATTTGCTGCCGACCAAGCCCGACTGGGCGACCGGTTT
>NZ_JBTKVV010000005.1:0-237138 GCF_054457155.1 Sphingomonas aestuarii
TCCGGCCCAATAACGGTCACTTCGAATCGTCGCCCCAGTCGGATGAACAGGCGGGCTTTCGCGATAGAACTTAGCGAAATTGCCGACCGCGATCTTCGGTATTGTGAACCAGCGCTCCGCAACAACCCCTCAACCTACAAATCTAAGGCGATCGAGTTCGCTGGCCAAATCAGCTTCCGTCGCTAGGCCTAGCTCGATTGAGCGAGTGACGATGACGGGCATATAGGCGCGGCTGTCCAGAAACAGACCACTACCATGCTTGATTGCCGCAAGACCAATTGCATCATCGTTGACGATCGCAATGCTCCCCAGCTTTCCAACATAGCGTTCGTCATGGCGCCCTTTTTGACCTAGGTCGGCAAGAGCATTCCCCTCGATGATCGCGATCGTTCCACAAGTTATTGATCGGCGCATCAAATAGTCAGCAGGTAACACTTCGCGCGCGCCCGCAAGGTTGAACGCCGCTAATTTTTCCCAGCGTTCTGTTACATATCGGGCAGCGAGCGTGGGAACCATAAAAGCTGTCATCAGCCGTATCGCCGTTGCGAGTGCGGCCAGTTCTGGAATGCCATAGGCAAGACGACTCATCCGCTGATCAGGCGATCGGGCGGGGACGCCGAGTCTTTGCAAATGTCGAATACGGGCATCCAACGCCGTGCGTGCGGAAGGCGGCAGCATGCACGCCTCCAGCAGGACGGTGATCGCATCGGCGAAGGACAGATTGATCGCGCGTTGGTGAGGGTTTCGCATTGGCGGGGCATCGCCGCCTCCCACATCCGGCGCAAGAAAAAGCTTTACACGGCATCGCATACGATCTTATAGACAATTGGATGAGGTGGCTTCCATCCTCCCTGTTGCCCGCCGCGGACCGCGCGTCAGACGTCCCGTTCGCCCTGACAGCGGATGCTCGTAAGGCAACTATCCTTCACCTGATGTTTGCGTTGCCCGACCACCGAGCGGCCAAGACACTTTGGACACGCCAGTTCGAAAGCGACGCAGACGTCCAGGCTGTTTTGGATGCCGTCAGTTCGGACAGCGTGGATCTCATGTTTTTCGGTCACCTTACGCTAGTATTGGGCACCGCAGACCTCGACGGAATTGTAGATAGCATCATCACGGATGCTCGGGACGAGCGTCGGGCCCAAGCGGAAGAAGCAGCAGAATACGCTCGTGACCACGAAACCGTGGAGCTTCTGACAGCGCAAAAAAGGCGCGGTTTCTCCCTTAAGCTATGCCGCAAGAGTGAAACCGTCGCTGACTGGGAAGTGGTATATGATCGCGCCGCAGAGCGCGATCGGCTGTGCGACTGGCTTCGGTGGCAACGCGCTCGATTTCTTCAATTTCTCGAATTTGCGGCAGAGCACGGCGATGAGGCTCTGACTCGCCTGCTCACCGATGAGATGTTCGAAACCGAGCGTCTTGTGAAGAAGCAGGGCCGTAGCGCTGGCGGGGTGCGCCCGCTTCGCATGTGGCGAGGCGAGCCATGATAGAGATGGTCCCGTTTGAACTAGCGACGCCGGCGATGATCGTGGGTCGATCATTCGATGGTTCGACCGCGCCTCTTGGGCTGGGCGAACCTTTTGCGCTTCTAGGCGGTCATCAACTCGGGCCGGACGGTATTCCGATCCGGATCATGCACGACCACCAACCTGCGTTCCGGCAATGGATTGCGGAAAGTTGCAAAGAAGCAATCGCCGAAGAACGTCCCTGGTTCCGCGGAAGTCCGATCATGCTTGTTGGTCCGCCCGGCGCCGGACGCACTCATGCTGCCCGTTGGCTCTCGCGCGTCGTCGGTGTGCAGCATGTAATCCTCAATCTATCCGATCCCCTTATCGCGAGTAACATCGCGGCTTCGAGAAGCGTGACAGAGGCGGTTTGGGCACTCCCGATCACGATTGCGATGGCGGCTGCGCGCTGCGCTAATCCGATCGTCACGGTAGTGGGGACCGAACATGTCAGCGACGATGTATTGGCTGGTTTCATGACGATGGTCGACCCCGATTCTGGCCTCGACTGGAGCGAGGATCAGCTCAAAACGACGGTAGATCTCAGCGAGGTCACCTGGATCCTGCAGTGCGACCCGACACGCCCGCCTCCGACAGCGCTTCGCCGATGCTTCAGGCATGTCACTTTCGAGGCTCCGCCTGCCAACATCGATTCCTTGTTGGCATTGTCGATCATGCTCGAGGCAATGGGCGATTTAGGGATTGATCCAACCAATCCCGCATACACTTGGGCACGGATCTGTGGGCATCTTCCGCACGGCGGTCCGAAAGCGAAGCAGCTTTACGCCAGCATGATCGATGCCCTGAAGTCGATTCAATCCCCACACCGAGAAGATGTTGTCGAGGATATCGATTCGCCCTTGTTTCAATTTTCGCGGAGAAGATAAATGCTGTCTAACAAACACCCAGTCGTGTCGCCCGAACGACCCATCATTGGCGCGAGTGCTGCGCCCGCGCGCGGCACTCGCCTTTATCTCGTCGAGGAAACAAGGCGCGCCAGTCGTAGCATTGCCAGTGTCACCGCCGGTCGCACATCGATTTCGATCAACGGCCGGTGGCATTCGCTGCGTGGAAGGGTTGCAACATTCGAGCAATTGCTGCGCATTGCCTTTCCCAATCGACAACTCCGGACGCCTGAAGGTGCAACGGTCAGCTATCGTCAGGGCGTCGCCCCAGCTTCAGAAGGTCTGTTAACGCCTGGCGACACGGTCCCGTTGACCGAAGGACTGCTCGTAAGCGCGGTATCGACCTTTGCGAGCTGATCCACCCTCTTTGAATCTCGCGCGCGTCGATGAGGCCGACGCACCCTTTGTTTATGCAGATACAGCTTCGAGCCGGGCCGGCATTGAGGCGATATCCCAGCGCCTCTCCGGCGGCAGGATTGCAATAGTCGGCCTGGGAGGCACCGGGTCGGTCGTGCTTGATCTGATCAGCAAAACGCCGGTTGATGAAATTGTGCTAATCGATGGCGACACGGTGGAACAGCATAACGCATTCCGCTGGCCAGGTGCCTTAGCCTACTCGGACATTGTCGCTGCCCCACCGAAAGTTGCTCATTTCGCGGCGGTTTATGGTCGCATGCATCAGGGCATCAAAGCGCACGCAGTCCATATTGGGCCCGACAACCTCCAACTTCTGGCAGACGTCGATTTCGTTTTCATCTGCGTGGATAGTGTCGAGGCGCGCGCGTTCCTCATCCCGGAACTGGAAGCGATGGCGTTGCCGTTCATCGACTGCGGACTGGGGCTATCGCTGATCGACGATCAATTGACGGGTTTAGTTCGGGTTACCAGCAGCACGCCGGCGATGCGCGACCATGTCCATCAAAAACATCGCATTCCTGTAACCGGTCGCGATGATGATGATCTTTACCGAAGCAACATCCAGGTGGCCGATCTCAACATGCTTGCCGGTACGTTGGCGGTGATCCAGTACAAGCAGCTTCGCGGTTTCTACCTCGACACCGAGGCGGAATATCACGCTGTGTATTCGACCGATGGCAACAATATCGTCAACGAAGACCGGCGCTGATGGTCAAATGGTGCATCTGTCTAATCGAGAGATCTCGATGTTCGCTCGCCCGTGATCGACCAGTTGGTATAGTTCGGCAATCTCCCGATCGGTCGCACGCCAAGGGTATGTCTCGTCGGCATCGTTTGGAATCGCCGCCCTGGCAGCACCAGGTATCGGTCTGAGTGGCCGCCAATGGTTTTCAGCTTCGATTATCACAGCGTTGCGATCATTGCGGCAGCCAGCGAGCTTCAGTCCGTTCGCGCTAAAAAACGGGTGTTCACAAACTTCGGCAACGAACCGGACCCTCGAGGCAGATCGGGATTGCCCCATGCTCGTCACCAGTGTCTCGGGCAATTGCATGCCCTCAATTCTAAACCGCGCTTGCTGTCCGAGGGTTGCAATGCATCTAACCGATCCGGGGAGTTCCACTCGCTCGGCAATCGCCAAGCTGTTTCGGACCCGGATTTTTGCAGCCGTCTGGCCAAGGCTTCGGCGTGTGCGACGATCAAAGCTGCCAATGATGGGGCCGGCATCAGTGTGATCGCAAAGGCTGAGCCGTTTCCGAAAAGCGGCGGTGGTTCCCGACCAATCGAGCCAGGAAGCAAGGACGCTGGAGCCGGTTATAAGCCACAGTGGCAATGGCTTCGCGACCGCCTCCACGGCCGCGAGCATGGCCTGAACGCGCGTGTGGGCGACTGCCGCCTCGATCGCCGTTGCAAGTTGCTCGAGCGATGTTTCGATCGCGGCGGCAGATGCATCGAAGGTGATCGTTGCGTTCCCGACCTCAACCGCGAACCGGTCTTTGGTAAGGATGTGATAGTGCTCGGGCTCAAGCATGCCGAGCATCTGTTCAACGATGTTTTTCAGTCGTTGCATGTCCGTCGACGCTCATCCTCAGGGCTAGTTGCTTTGGGTTCGATCACTGTCGATCACACCGCCAGAAAACCACCCGGGATCCATCTATGACAGGCGCTACGAAAGCAACATTGCCAGGCCTTGTCGGCCCGACCCTCAGCGATAGTGATTCGCTGCAGTTATCCGGTCAAATGCCTGCTTGCGGGACTTGCCCCAAAGCGATGTGGTATCGCACATCGAAGCATCTACGCGCCTTCTGTCGTGAAATTCGCCTTATAACCTGGGAGCAGGGAGAGCAGGATCCCATCCTCCAATGCGATGGTCGGGAAGCCGCATTGATGGCGTCTGTCGAACCCGAGGGCTGAACTGTGGCGTCGCGCCGTCAGCGATTGCAGGAGGATGCAAGATGCCGCGCCCGATCGCCAATCGTGGGAAACAGGCTCGTGGCGCTCGTCTGCCGGAGAGCAAGCCGCAAGCCGGTCGCCATCGCCCGTCGCTCGGCGCGGCTGGATTTTCGATCGAAATTTAGCGTGTCCACATATCTGTTACCCATCTCGCACATCGTACGCGCATTGCCGCGTGCCCGTAGCTCCAAAGCAAACATCATAACCGTGGCAATAATTTCGATCAACAGTCGAAGCCCGAATGGCATCAGCCAAAGGCCGGCGGCGACACCAATAACAGTAAGTTCCATTAAATCTTCCATTCTATTTTCCAGACCACAATCAGATCCATTCCCTACCTCTTTCTTTAAAATCTCTTTTAGAATGTCCCAAGATGACGATTCCTTTGGCGTGACAAGCCGGGGCCATGAGCGGCCCGAAATCTTCCAACAAGCGCGTGAAAACTGCTGGGTGCGTCACCCTCACTTCGTCGAACTCAGACGAACGTCAGATCCGTGATGAACTTGCGACCACGTTTTGTCTCGATCGATCTGAGTCTGAATGGCTCTCGACCCTGCTGAGCGCGGACGAACTGCGCTACATTTTCGAAGGCCCTGATCATGTTGAAGATAAAGACTGAACACGCGCTTGGTTATATCCGTGTGTCTACGCAGCGCCAGGCGGATGGCGGCATCAGTCTCGAAAATCAGGAGCAGCGGCTCACAAAGCATTACAGTCAGCGGGGGATCGAGTTGGTCGGCATTTACCGGGACGGTGGTCTGTCAGGAACGACAGACAATCGACCAGGCCTCCAGGCCCTGTTCGAGCATGCGATGCGACCAGGGAGCGGCATTACGGAAATTGGCGTCTACAGCTTCTCGAGGCTATTTCGCGATCATTACCTGCTTGAGCATTATCGCCGGAAGCTGAAGCGAGCAGGCATCAGGCTGGTCGCGATCACCCAAGAGGTCGGACACGACGCAGAAGGCGATCTCGTCCGCTCGGTGCTTTCCAATTTCGACGAATATCAATCCAGGCAAACTGCCAAGTTCACGCTCGACACCATGCGGCGCAACGCCGAAGCGGGGTTTTGGAACGGCTCAGTGCCACCCTTCGGCTATACGACCGAAATCGCCGAGATGCGGGGGCCAAAAGCGAAGAAGCGTTTGGCGATCGAACCTTCCGAAGCGCTCCAAGTGCAACAGATATTCCGCATGAAGCGGATCGGCATCGGGCACGGACCGATGGGCTACAAGAAAATCGTCTGTCACCTGAATGCAACTGGATCGACGCTTCGAGGCCGCAAATGGCATGTCTCCAATGTGCGCGACATTCTCACGCGCTCGACCTATTGCGGTAAGCATCTCTACGGCGTTCATGATACGCGCAACGATATCAAGCGGCCTGAGGAGGATTGGCTGGTGGTAGCTGCACCAGTCATCATTCCAGAGCCCGAATGGCTGGATGTGCAAGCTGGTATCGCGCGAAATGCCAGCCACATCACCCCGGCTCGAATCGTTTCCGGACCGACAATGCTTGCCGGTATCGCTAAATGCGGGCACGCCGAGTGTGGCAATGCTCTCACCATCGCCACAGGCAAAGGTGGGCGATATCGCTACTATCGCTGTTCGCGGCGGCTGCGTCGGGGCGAGACAGCGTGTCAGGGCACAAGCATCCGCGATGAGAGGCTGGAAAGCATCGTAATCGATGCGCTGGAAAAACGCTTGCTCCAGCCCGATCGGTTGAAAGCGTTGCTTGCCAATTTGCTTGACAATAGTTCGTCTGCGGTTCGGGACCGCCAGGCGCATCTCAAGGCACTTCGAACTGAGCGCACGCGCGTAGATGGTGCCATCCAAAATATGTTTGATTTTATCGAGCAGGGAGTTGTGACCCCTCGCGACGCTGATTTTGCCTCGCGCCTTGCCGCGCAGCGCAGTCGTCGCGCTGATATCGAGTCCGAGATTGTTCTGGTCGAACAGCAGCTATCTTCGGCTGAGCGGCGAGTCACGCCCGAAGCGGTGTCTCGTTTGGGTGAGGTTATCTCGCAGAAATTACGCTCGAAAGACCCCGTCCTTCGTCAGGGGTACGCACGCCGGTTCATTGCGAAAGTTGTCGTAGAGCCAAAACTCATCACGATTACCGGTCCCATCAAATCGCTCGAAATGGCCTCGTGCAGGGACCCCGAGCAGATCGCACCTGTGGTGCCCTCTTCTGCTCGGGAGTGGTGCGGCCAAGAAGACTCGAACTTCCACGGGCTTTCGCCCACAACGACCTCAACGTTGCGCGTCTACCAATTCCGCCATGGCCGCACGGAAACGCCGCCGGATCGCTCCGGCCGCTGGCAGGCGCGAGCCCCTAGCAAAGGGTGCCACGGCTGGCAATGCCGCACCCATGCTTTTCTATCCCGGTGGATTGGTGGGTCGAGATTTGGCCGAGGACGAGGCGAGAAGGATGCTCAGCGAGAACCGGCGCGCAGCGTACTCAAGCACGTGAGCACCGGAAGCGCAGCCGAGCGTGCTTCGCGGCCCGTCCTCGGCTAAATCTCGACCCACCAATAGAAAGGCCCTCGCTCCGGGGGCATGGAACGAGGGCCAACCTAGCGTTCGTCACGCAGGCGGGAGAGGGACTTGGTCCGGTCAACAGGGGGAAATCCCGGAACCCCACTCTCCGCACCTTCATAACTAGCAGCGCGAAGCTGTCGCCGGGATGAACGGGCTGAAAGATTTGTGGCGGCAGCGGGCACGAACGGAGCGTGGAAGCGCTAAATTCTAACCCGGACGCCCGCCGCGCCGCGGGTCGTTCCAACGGAAGGTGCGATCGTTGACCGCGACGTTGAATTTCTGATCGCTCAGCCGGATCGTCGTGCGGTTGTTCTGGCTGTCGAGCGCAACCCAGCCCTGCAGGCGCAACCCGCCGGGGGCGGCATTGTCCCGCGCGAAGATCATCGTGATCCGGCCGTATTGCGGGCGCTTGGGATCATGCGCCTCGACCGTCAGCACGCGGGGGTCGCTGCCCGGCACGACCTTGGCATAACGCGTGATGTCCTGGCGCGGATCGATCAGCACGCCCAGCGGCGAATCGCCGATCGGCCAGCGCTGCTGCTGGCGCACCTGATAATCGAGGAAATAGAGGTTCCGACCGTCGGCGACGATCAGATAGGGGATGCCCTGCTGATACTGGAACCGGATCTTGCCCGGCTTTTTCAGCGTCATCGTGCCCGTCAGCACCTTTCCGGCGCGGTCGGTCTGGGTGAAGGCGGCGGTCATGCTTTCGGTCTGTTGCAGATGACGCTGGACCGCGGCCAGATCACCCGATTGCGCCACCGCCACCGGGGCCGACGTCATGAAGGCAGGCGCCGCGACCGCAGCCGCCGCGAGGGTCAGGGAAACGCGCAGTTTCACGTTGTTCTTTCTCCACATCATGCCCGGCGGCCTAGGGGGGCGGGCTTGAACCTATAGTGAACCCGCCCAACCCCTTCACCCTTCATTGCGTTCCCGCAACTTTATCGGCGCGCGATCAAGATTTGTTTCAACCCGGTTGCAACTGGCGCTAGACCGCGCGGGTTTCGACATGCGAAAGATCGGAAGGCACGGATTTGGGCGAGACGCGGCAAAGCGATATCCTGATCGTCGGCTCGGGCGCGGCGGGGCTGACCGCGGCTTTGAATCTGGCCGATCGATTTCGTGTAACGGTGCTCGCCAAGGGTGCGCTCAACGAAGGATCGACCGCTTGGGCGCAGGGCGGGATCGCCGCGGTGCTCGAACCGGGCGACACGTTCGACAATCATGTCGAGGATACGATGATCGCAGGCGCGGGCCTGAACGACCGCGACATCGTCGAATTCGTCGTCGAGGGTGCCCCCGCCGCTATTGCCCGCCTCGTCGAACTGGGCGTGCCGTTCAACAGCCACGGCGGGGCGCTGCATTTGACGCGCGAAGGCGGGCATTCGCATCGCCGCATCGTCCATGTCGACGACGCCACCGGCTGGGCCGTTCAGGAGGCCCTGATCCGTGCCGCCGAAGCGCATCCCAACATCACCCTCGTCCCCCATCAGGTGGCGATCGATCTGGCGACCAGCCGACACGAGGAACGCTATTCGGGCGCGGGCCGCGTCTGGGGGGCCTATGCGGTCGACAAGGTTTCCGGCCATGTCAGCCTGTTCACCGCGCGCGCGACGATCCTGGCGACGGGCGGCGCGGGGCGGACCTATCAATTCTCGACCGCGCCGCGCGGCGCGACCGGCGACGGCATCGCGATGGCGTGGCGCGCGGGCTGTCGCGTGTCGAACATGGAATTCATGCAATTCCACCCGACCTGCCTGTTCAATCTGGAGGTCAAGAATTTCCTGATAACCGAGGCGGTGCGCGGCGAAGGCGGGCAGCTAAAGATCCCCCCAAATGAAAAGGGGGAGCCCGGCAATCGCTTCATGCCCGAGTTCGACCCCCGCGCCGAACTCGCGCCGCGCGATGTGGTGGCGCGCGCGATCGATCATGAGATCAAGCGGCTGGGCCTTGATTACGTCCATCTCGACATCAGCCATCAGCCGCCCGAATTCGTCCGCGAGCATTTTCCGACGATTCATGCCAAGCTGCTGGGGCTGGGCATCGACATGACGACGCAGCCGATCCCGGTGGTGCCCGCCCAGCATTATACGTGCGGCGGGATCGTCATCGACCGGGACGGGCGCACCGACCTGCCCGGCCTCTACGCGGCGGGCGAATGCACCCAGTCGGGGCTACACGGTGCCAATCGGCTCGCGTCCAACTCGCTGCTCGAATGTTTCGTGTTCGGCGAGAGCGCGGCCAGGCACATCGCCGCAAGCTGGGACGACCTGTCGCCGGTTCCCGCCATCCGCGGCTGGGACGAAAGCCGCGTCACCGACAGCGACGAGGAAGTCGTCATCAAACAGAACTGGACCGAAATCCGCCGCTTCATGTGGAATTATGTCGGCATCGTCCGGACCACCAAACGACTCCAGCGCGCCGCCAGCCGGATCAAGCTGCTTCAGGAGGAAATCGCCGATTATTACGGCCATTTCCGCGTGACGCCCGACCTGATCGAACTGCGCAACCTGCTCCAATCGGCCGAATTGATCGTGAAGTCCGCGCTGCACCGCAAGGAAAGCCGCGGACTGCATTACACGCTCGATTATCCCGAACAGGCCGAACGCGCCGAGGACACGATCCTGGTCCCATAATCCGTATGCCACAGAATCCCCATATTTCAGGGGGATTCACTTTTCGTCGTTAAGGTGGCATTGTTCGTCGCATGGGCTTGGAACCCGGCTTGCCGGGCACAGCCCTCAGGGCGCATGATCGCACACGGGCAAGGGGCGAGTAGAAGCGTTGGGTTTTTTCGAAGCATTCACCGCGCGGCAGCGGGCACTGACCATCACCGGGCTGGCACCCGTCGTGCTTCTGGGATGCGCGCTGCACGAAGGGATCATCCCTGCGGGCGCGGCGCGTGCCGAACCGGTCCCCGCCGCCCGAACGGCCGCCGCCACCCCCGCCCCGCGCCCGTTCGTCGCACCGCCCAGCAACCGCGTCGCCATTCCCGTCCCCCCGCCCGCCCCTCGCCCTGCCGCGCCGCCGGCGGTGCTGGTGTCGAGTATCGAGGCGATGCACCGCGATTTCGGTGGTCGCGTCGGCATCGCGATCAAATCGATCGACGATGGCTGGACGGTCAGCGCGGGCGGCGACACGCCGCTGCCGCAGCAGAGCGTCAGCAAGATGTGGGTGGTGATGACCATCCTCGACCAGCGTGATCGCGGCCTGTTGAACCTGTCCGACCCGGTGACGCTCACGCGCCAGGATCTGACGCTGTTTCATCAGCCGATCGCATCACTGGTGCTGCGCGACGGCAGCCACACGACGACGGTCGAAAACCTGCTGCGCCGCGCGATTACGGCCAGCGACAATACGGCCAACGACCGGCTGCGGACGCTTGCCGGTGGGTCGGACGCGGTCAACGAATTCATCCGGCGAAAGGCGCTGGGCAGCATCAAGTTCGGCCCCGGCGAACGGCTGCTCCAGGCGGGAACCGCCGGGCTGACCTGGAACCAGTCCTACAGCATCGGCCGCAATTTCTACACCGCCCGCGCCGCGCTACCGATGGATGTGCGCCAACGTGCGTTCAACGCCTATGTCGCCAACCCGGTAGATGGCGCGAGCGCGCACGCGATGGTCGATGCGCTGGCGCGTCTGAAACAGGGCAATCTGCTGTCGGCGGCGTCGACCACCTGGCTGATCTCCACCATGCAGGAGACCCGCACCGGTCGCTCGCGCGTGCGCCACGCGGTGCCCGCAGGCTGGCTGTGGGGGCACAAGACCGGCACCGGGCAAGACCTTCCGCCGCGCACCGCGGGCTTCAACGACATCGGCATCCTGACCGCCCCCGACGGCAAGAGCTATGCGATCGCGATCCTGATCGGGGAGACCAGCCGCCCGGTGCCCCGGCGTCAGGAACTGATGCACGCCGTCACGCGCACGGTGATCGCGAACCACCGCCCGGACCGCATGGCATCGTCGGGGTCGCCGCAATCGGGCCAAACGCGATCCGGAATGTGAGCAATCGCATCGTTTGCTTGACCATTCCCCTACCCCGTTCGTTTCAAGCGAAGTCGAGAACCGCTTAGCAAGCTGCAAGGTCACGTTTCTCGACTTCGCTCGAAACGAACGGTGGGAGGGAGGCATTCCCTCGCGCCATGTGACCTAATCGCATCTCGCGCGCGCGCGTGGGGCTTGCTAAGCCCCGGCGATGGCCAATCATCTCTACCTGGTCGATGGATCGAGTTTCATCTTCCGCGCCTATCACGTGCTGCCAAAACTGACTAACCAGCACGGCGAGCCGGCGGGCGCGGTCTATGGCTATACGACCATGTTGTGGAAGCTCGTCAACGAGCTGCACAAGGCCGACGGCCCGACCCATCTGGCGGTCATCCTCGACAAGTCCGAGCACACGTTCCGCAACGAACTTTACGACCAGTATAAGGCGCATCGCCCGCCCGCGCCCGAGGACCTGAAACCCCAATTCCCGATGATCCGCGACGCGACGCGCGCGTTCAGCCTGCCGTGCATCGAGGAACTGGGCTGGGAAGCCGACGATTTGATCGCCAGCTATTCGAAGGCGGCACTGGCACAGGGCTGGTCGGTGACCATCGTCAGTTCGGACAAGGATCTGATGCAGCTCCTCACCGAGCCGAACATCGACATGCTCGACACGATGAAGGACAAGCGCTTCGGCCCGCCCGAGGTGGTCGAGAAATTCGGCGTCGGCCCCGACAAGCTGGGCGAAGTGCTCGCGCTGATGGGCGACAGCGTCGACAATGTTCCCGGCGTCCCCGGCATCGGCCCCAAGACCGCGGCCAAGCTGATCCTCGAACATGGCGATGTCGAAGCGGTGCTCGCCGCCGCGCCGTCGATGAAGCCGTCGAAGATGCGCGACAACCTGATCGAACATGCCGAGGCTGCGCGGCTGTCGCGCAAGCTGGTCGAACTGGCGTGCGACGTGCCGCTGCCGGACCCGCTCGATTCGCTGGAATTGAAGGGCATTCCCGAACCGCCCTTGCGGGCGTTTCTGGAGCATCACGGATTCCGGTCGCTGCTTGCCAAATTGCCCGGCGACGCGCCCGCCGGGGTCGATGCGCCCGCCAGCACCGAGCCGACCACCGCGGCTGCGCCCGACCTGCCCGACGACCCGCCATGCGACCACGACAATTACGAAACCGTCACCGACGAAGCCGCGCTCGACCGCTGGATGCAGGTCGCGCGGCATCAGGGCTGGATTGCGATCGATACCGAGACGACGGCGAAAGACCCGATGTCGGCCGAACTGGTCGGCGTATCGATGGCGCTCCACCCCAATCTCGCCTGCTATGTCCCGCTGGCGCATGGCAGCAGCGACATGTTCGCGGAGAAGCCGGTTCAGCTGTCGCCGGACATCGCGCTGCCGAAACTGAAGGCATTGTTCGAGGATGCCGCCGTGCTCAAGATCGGGCACAACCTCAAATACGACCTCATCATCCTCCGAAAGCTGGGGATAAACGTCGCGCCCTATGACGACACCATCGTCATGAGCTTCGATCTCGACGCCGGGCTGCACGGCCACGGCATGGACGAACTCGCCGCCACCCACCTGTCGCACAGCTGCATCGCGTATAAGGACGTGACCGGCACGGGCAAAAAAGCAATTGGTTTCCACGAAGTCGATCTGAAAGCCGCGACCCGCTACGCCGCCGAAGACGCCGATGTGACGCTGCGCCTGTGGCGGCGGTTCAAACCGCGGCTGACACGCGAGGAAGTGACGCGTGTCTATGAACGCGTCGATCGCCCGCTCGTCTCGGTCATCGCCGACATGGAAATGGCAGGCGTAAAGGTCGATGCGAAGGTCTTGTCCCGTCTGTCGGAGGAATTTGCGGCGCAGATGGCGAGCCTTGAGACCGAAATCCACGGCATCGCGGGCACCAAATTCACCATCGGCAGCCCCAAGCAATTGGGCGACGTGCTGTTCGAACAGATGGGGCTGAAGGGCGGTCGCAAGGGCAAGTCGGGCGTCTATTCGACCGACGTCAACGAGATGGAGCGGCTGGCCGCCGAGGGCGTGGAGATCGCGCGCAAGGTGCTCGACTGGCGGCAATTGTCGAAACTCAAATCCACCTATACCGACGCGCTCCAGCAACAGATCGACGGCAGGACGGGCCGCGTCCACACCAGCTACAGCCTGACCGGCGCGCAGACCGGGCGACTGTCATCGACCGACCCGAACCTCCAGAACATCCCGATTCGCACCGAAATCGGGCGGCAGATCCGCGACGCCTTCGTGGCGGAGCCCGGCAACGTCATCCTCGCCGCCGACTATTCGCAGATCGAATTGCGGCTAGCCGCGCACATCGCCGAAGTGCCCGCGCTGCGCGACGCCTTCGCGCGCGGCGACGACATCCACAACATGACCGCGCAGGAATTGTTCGGCGAGGTCAACCGCGAGACGCGCGGCCGCGCCAAGACGATCAACTTCGCCATCCTCTACGGCATTTCGCGCTGGGGACTGGCCGGGCGGCTCGACGTCTCGGCCGACGAGGCGCAGGCGATGATCGACCGCTATTTCGAACGCTTCCCCGGCATCAACCGCTACATCGCCGAAACGCTGGAATTCGTGCGCGAACACGGCTTCACCCGCACCTTGTTCGGGCGCAAGACGCATTTTTCGCGGATCAAATCCAAGCTCCAGCACGAACGCCAAGGGGCGGAGCGCGCCGCGATCAATGCGCCGATCCAGGGCACCAGCGCCGACATCATCAAACGCGCGATGGTTCGCATGGGGCCTGCGCTTGCGGAGGCGGGGCTGCCGAACGTGCGGATGCTGATGCAGGTGCATGACGAACTGGTGTTCGAATTGCCCGAAGGCGATGTCGAAGCCGCCAAGCCGATCATCGAACGCGTCATGGCGACGGCGGCGGAACCGGCGATCACGCTGACCGTCCCGCTCGGCGTCGACATCGGCGTCGGCCCCAGCTGGGGCGCCGCGCATTGAGCCAGTCCCCGACCGAAGGCGCAAAGCCGCCATCGGACGATATCAACGCGCTGGCACGCGGCGGGCGGACCAATGTGTTCGGGTTCGCGCTGCGGTTGCTGGCGCGCCTGCCGTTCCTGTTCATCGCGGGGCGCATCTATGGCCCGGAGATCGTCGGGCGGTTCGCGCTTGCGGTCGTCGTGGTCGAACTCGCGGCATTGCTTGCGACGCTGGGCCTCAAACGCGGGCTGGCGCAGGCGCTGTCGAGTACCGATCGCCCGCACGCGCATGTCGTCTGGGATGCCCTTGTCGTCGCCTTGGTCCTGTCGATGATCGCCAGCGCCGTACTGTTCGTGTTTCCGCAGGCGATGTACCCCAATTCCGAGGTGATCGGGCTCGAATGGCTGTTGCCTTGCGTCATCTTCGCGCTCGCCTGGTCGGACGTCAGCCTGGCGGCGCTTGCCTATCGCCACAACGTGAAAGCCACCGTGACGGCGCGCGCGGTGGTCGAGCCTTGGACGATCTCGATCGCGGCCTGGGCGTTGTCCTATGTGTCGTCGCGCGACGGGCTCATCATCGCCTATGTCCTGTCGATGGCGGCGGCGCTGATCGCCTCGATGATTCCGTTCATCAAAAGCTATGGCCTGCCGCGCGGATGGAACCCGCGCTTTTCCCAGATGTTCGCACTTGCCCGCCGGAACGGGCCGCTCGCGGGGGCCGACGCGATCGAATGGGGCACCCGCAACGTCGATCGCTTCATCCTCGGCCTGCTCTTTTCGCCCGCTGTGGTCGGCATCTATTACATGGCGCAGCAGGTCGCGTCGCTGCCGCAGAAGCTGAAGACCAGCTTCGACCCCGTGCTCGGCCCGGTCATCACCCGGAGTCTCGCGGAAAACGACAAGGCGGCGGTCGCGCGCCAGATCCGTCAGGTCGGCTTCTGGATCATGGCCGCTCAAGCCGCGTTGGCGCTGGCGGGCGGTATCCCGGCCGAAGGCGTGATGGGGGTGATCGGCCCGGAGTTCGTGGTGGGTGCCGGTGCGCTGTGTTTCCTCCTCGCCGCCGAAGTGCTTGCCGCACAGGGCGCGGTGGCGGAAGCCGGGCTGGTCTATGTCGCGCGGCACCGCAACCTGATGCTGTCGGCGATCCTGTTGAGCTTTCAGATCGCACTGAGCTTCCTGCTCGTCTTCGTGATGCGCGACCTTGGCTGGCCCGAAACCTGGCAGGCGGCGGGTCCGGCGGTGGCGCTGGCGGCGTCGCTCGCGATCGGGTCGTTCGTCAAAAGCTGGTTCCTGAAACGCATCCTCCAGCATCCGGTGTCGGGCCTGCGCTGGCCGTTCGTCTGGGCGATCCTCGCGGCGCTGGTCACCGGTTATTTCGTCACGCAACTGCCGGAATGGGCGGAGCTCATCATCGGCATCCCGATGATCCTGGCGGTCTATTTCTTCGTGCTGGGCAAATGGGCGCTGGAACCCGAGGACCGCGCCCTGTTCAAGAAATTGCCCCGCCCCGAAGCGCCGCTCGATCCGGGGGCGAAGGTGGGATGAGCCTCCACCTTGTGCTCCTGCGAAAGCAGGAGCGCTGGAGATTGACACAACCCGGCAGCGACCGATTGCCAACGCTCCTGCTTTCGCAGGAGCGCAATCGTTAGGGCTAGCCCCCGAGCGCCCGCCGCAACCGGTCGCGGATCAGGCGCAACTGCGCGCGCTGATCGACCACTTCGCTCCGCGGCGCGCGGCGCTCGCCCGCGAGCAGCTTCTGCACGCCCGCGATGGTGTAGCCTTCATGGTTGAGCAGCCGATCGATCCGGCGCACCAGTTCGACATCTTCGGGCCGGTAATAACGGCGCTGGCCACCGCGCTGGAGCGGCTTCAGCTGGGGAAAGCGCGTTTCCCAATAGCGCAGCCGATGCTGCGGCAAGCCGATTTCCTGCGACAATTCGCCAATGGTGCGCCACGCACCCTCGGCCTTGTCGCCGGTCGCCAACCCCGTGCTCAGCCCGCCGCGACGATGCGGTCGCGCATCATCTGGCTGGCGCGGAACGTCAGCACGCGGCGCGGGGCGATCGGCACTTCGACGCCGGTCTTGGGATTGCGGCCCACCCGCTCGCCCTTGTCGCGCAGGACGAAGGTGCCGAAGCCGGAAATCTTCACATTCTCACCGCGCGAAAGCGATTCGCACATATGAGACAGGATCTTTTCAACCATGTCCGCGCTGTCGGCGCGCGACAGTCCGATTTCCCGATTGAGCGCCTCGGCCAGATCGGCCCGTGTCAGAGTTTCGCCCGCAGCCATAGGTGTTCGACCCCCAATTGCCGTGATCACCCATGATAGCATGGGTTTAGCAAGAGCGGAAGCGAAGCGAATCGCGCTTCCGTCCCGTTTTAGACTCGCAGAACCGCAGCGCCCCAGGTGAAGCCGCCGCCCATCGCCTCCAGCACCACCAGATGGCCCGGCTTGATCCGCCCGTCGCGCACCGCCGTATCGAGCGCGAGCGGCACCGATGCGGCGGAGGTGTTGGCGTGCTGATCGACGGTTACCACGACCTTTTCGGGCGGCAGGTTGAGCTTGCGCGCGGTGGCGTCGAGGATGCGGGCATTGGCCTGGTGTGGCACCACCCAATCGACGTCCTCGGCGGTGAAGCCCGATCCTTCGAGCGCCTCGTTCATCACGCTCGCCAGATTGACGACCGCGTGGCGGAACACCTCGCGCCCCTTCATCCGCACCTTGCCGACGGTGCCGGTGGTCGATGGCCCGCCATCGACATAGAGGAGTTCGTTGTGCCGCCCGTCGGCGTGCAATTTGGTCGATAGGATGCCGCGCGGGGCGGCGTCGTCCACATCCTCGGCCGCCAGCACGATCGCCCCCGCGCCGTCGCCGAACAGGACGCAGGTGGTGCGGTCTTCCCAGTCGAGGATGCGGCTGAACGTCTCCGATCCGATCACCAGCGCTCGGGTGTGAACGCCGGAGCGGATCATCGCATCGGCGACCTGCACGGCATAGAGGAACCCCGAACACACCGCCGCCACGTCGAACGCGACGCAATCGTCGATGCCGAGCGCGGCCTGCACCTTGGTCGCGGTCGCCGGGAACGTCTGGTCGGGGGTAGCGGTGGCCAGCACGATCAGGTCGATGTCGGTCGGGGCGAGTCCCGACGCCTCGATCGCCTTGCGCGCGGCTTCGGTCGCGAGCGTCCCCGTCGTCTCGTCGGGCTCGGCGATGTGACGGAAGCGGATACCGGTGCGCTCGACGATCCATTCGTCGCTGGTATCGACACGCTCCGCGAGTTGCGCGTTTGACACGCGGTTGCGCGGCAAGGCGGAGCCGGTGCCCTTCAGGACCGCGCGGCGTGTCACTTGGTGGGCACTCCCGCTTGCGCGGCGCGTGCGTCTTCCTCGAAATGGCGAAGGTCTTCGTGGATGCGCGCGGTCAGATCGTCGCGCACCATCTTGGCCGCGACGGCGATCGCGTTCTCGACGCCCATCTCGTTCGCGCCGCCATGGCTTTTGACGACCAGCCCGTTCAAACCGAGAAACACCGCGCCATTATGGTTGTTGGGGTCAAGGTGATCGCGCAACAACCGCGTCGCGGGCAGCGAGATCAGGAAGCCGAGCTTCGAGCGTACCGAACTCGAAAAGGCGCGCTTCAAAAGGTCCGCCACGAACCGCGCCGTGCCTTCCATCGTCTTCAGCGCGATATTGCCGGAAAAGCCGTCGCACACGATCACATCGACTTCGCCGCGCGACAGCCGGTTGCCCTCGATGAAGCCGGTAAATTCCATCGGCAGATGGACCGCCAGACGCAATGCCGCGGCGGCATCGCGAATCTCGTCGGTGCCCTTGCCTTCTTCGGTGCCGATGTTGAGCAACGCCACGCGCGGGCGATCGAGGTCGAGCGCGGTCCGCGCATAGGCCGCGCCCATGACGGCGAATTCGATCAGGTTGCGGGCATCGACCTCGGTGTTGGCGCCCAGATCGAGCATCACCGTATCGGTCTTGCCCAGGCTCGGCAGCAACGCGGCAAGCGCCGGCCGGTCGATGTCCTTCATCGTCCTGAGCGACAGCTTGGCCATCGCCATCAGCGCGCCGGTATTGCCGGAGGATACGGCGGCGGCGGCTTGCCCGCGCTTCACCAGATCGATGGCGATGCCCATCGACGTGGTCTTCGCGCGCCGGATCGCCTGGCTCGGCTTGTCGTTCGCGCCGACCTGATCGGGCGCGTGGACGATTTCGGAGGCGGCCGTCAGGTTGGGGTGCGATTCGAGCCCGGCGCGAATCGCCGTTTCGTCCCCCACCAGCAGGAAGCGCAGACCGTCGAACCGGCGTCGCGCACGTGCAACACCGGCGAGCATCACCGCAAGCCCCTCGTCACCGCCCATCGCATCGACGGCGATCCTGGAGCTTGCAGACATGCGCGGGTCCAACCTCAACTAACGGGGTGGGAGGCGGATCAGCCTTCGACCGAAATGACTTCGCGGCCGTTATAATGGCCACATGCCGAACACAATGTGTGCGGGCGCTTCAACTCGCCGCAGTTCGAGCATTCCTGGAATGCCTGAACGCTGAGCGCATCGTGCGAACGACGCATGCCACGCCGCGAAGGCGAAGTCTTTCTTTTTGGAACGGCCATCTCGGCAACCTCTACGAAATCGAGCAGAAACGAATCGGGTGTCGCGATACGCCGACCGCGCTTTTCCGGACAAGCGACCGTCTCCGGCCACCCGCCGGACCAGCGGGATAGCGAGGTCGCGAGGCGAGCGGGTGCCTATACCGAATTTCCGCGCCGTTGCAAGCACTGCCCATGCGTGGGATGCCGATGAGGCACCACAATCCTCCGGACGCTCGACAGGAAACCCCTTACCCCCGCCGCGCGAACCAGATGACATGCTGCGGTCCCTTGCCGTTGCTGCGCGCGCGGACCTTTACCTCGTCCACCGCGAAACCCGCTTCGTGCAACCGCCGGGTAAAGGCGGCGTCCGCGCCCGCCGACCACACCGCCAGCACCCCGCCGGGCCTGAGCGCCGCCTTCGCCACCTGAAGCCCGCGCGCCGAATAGAGCCGGTCGTTGGCGTCGCGGACCAGCCCGTCGGGGCCGTTGTCCACGTCGAGCAGGATCGCGTCATAGCGCCCCGCGCTATCGGCAATCGCGTCGGCCACATCACCCATCGCCAGCGTCACGCGGGGGTCGTCCAGGCACCCGGCCATCAGTTCGGCCATCGGCCCGCGCGCCCAGTCGATGATCTCAGGCACCAGTTCGGCGACCGTCACCCGTGCATCCACGCCCAGCCGCGCGAGCGCCGCGCGAAGGGTGAAGCCCATGCCATAGCCGCCGATCAGCAGATGCGGCGCGGCGTGCCCGCCCAGCCGGTCGATCGTCAGCTTGGCGAGCGCCTCTTCCGATCCGCTCATCCGGCTGCTCATCAATTCGTTGCGGTCGAGCACGATCATGAAATCGCGCCCTCGCCGGTACAGGCTCAGCAACTGGCCGCCGGGCACCTGCGCGGTGCCGAGCAATTCTCGGGGGGTCATCGCATCACTTTCGCATCGGGCGGATCGCCCTGCCGATAGCCGCACCGCCCCGCCAAGGCGAGCCTGCGCGCCGCCCGGACGCCGCTAGGGTCAGGACCCATTAACGGCGCGGTCGTGACGGTGGCGGGAAAGTGGGCTGGCAAGGCGCGCGTGCGGCAGATAGCAACGCTATCTGGCAATCGCGCAACGCCGTCAGGCCGCTTTCCCGCCCCGCCCCTTCGGGGTGTCGCCCTGCAGGCCCGTGGCCGCGTCAAACCCCCTCGACGGGGCGATGCCCCGCCTTCGGCGCTTTTCCTTGCCACAAACCTGCAGGGCGACATCACGATCCGCGCCGTTAATGGGTCCTGACCCTAGTTTTGCGAAATGCGGCGTTTTGCCCTATCGGGACAGCAATGGACCGCGCTCGATGGGCGAGCGTGCCCGAGTCTTTCGACAACATCAGGAACCCGCACTCCCTTATGCCTTCGTTCAACCAGACGTTTCAGGAACGCGCAGAGCGCTCCGCCAAGGCCAAGCAGGCCGCACTCGAAAAGCTCCGCAACAAGCCGCCGGTGGACGAAACCGTGCTTGCCGAGCGCCGCGCCGCCGCCGAGCGCAAGGAAGCCGCGCAGGCGGCCAAGCGCGCCGAAAAGCAGGCCGAACGCGACCGCATCGCCGCCGAGAAGAAGGCCGCCGCCGAAGCCGCCGAAGCTGCCGCCGAGGCCGAGCGCATCGCCGCCGCCGAAGCCGCCGAGAAGGCCCGCCCCAAGCTGCCGACCGCTGCCGAGCTGAAGGCCGCACGCGACGCCCGCTACGCCGCCCGCAAGGCGCGCGTCGGCAAGAAATAACGCCACGCGCCGCCGCGTTCGCTTCGACGCGCGGCGGCGATACGGAACAGCCGCCGGGCCTCTTTCATGACCGCATCGGAACTTCAGCACATGCTGGTCGCGACGCTGGCGCGCCGCTCGGGCGGCACCCAGCGTCAGTGGCGGCTGGCGCTGGGACCGGTGCGGATGCTGCCCGCCGACCTTTATCCGCATTGCAACTGGACGGTGCGGCCAGAGGGCAGCGCGCAGGAAGTCGCGGCGATCGAATCGTTGCTCGACCATGTCCGGCTGTCGCATCCGATCGTTCGCGCCGACTGACACCGACGCCAACCGGCGCCCGGCAGAAACGCGATTGCGATTTTGCGGCGCACACGCCAGATGCCCAGCATGACCGATCAACCCACCAAAGCTGACATCCGCGCCGCCGCGCTCGCCTCCAAGGCATGGCCCTATGAGGAAGCGCGCAAGATCCTCGCGCGCTACAAGGATGCGCCGCCCGCGAAAGCCCATGTGCTGTTCGAAACCGGCTACGGCCCGTCGGGGTTGCCGCACATCGGCACGTTCAACGAAGTGCTGCGTACGACGATGGTCCGCCGCGCCTTTGAGGAAATGTCGGACATCCCGACCCGGCTGATCGCGTTTTCGGACGATATGGACGGGCTGCGCAAGGTGCCCGACAATGTGCCGAACCGCGAGATGCTGGGCGACTATATCGGCCATCCGCTGACCAAAGTGCCCGATCCGTTCGGCACGCATGACAGCTTCGCCGCGCATAACAATGCCCGGCTGTGCGCGTTTCTCGACCAGTTCGGCTTCGATTACGAATTCGTCTCGGCCACCGATTATTACCGGTCGGGCCGGTTCGACGACGCGCTGCGTGGCGTGCTGCGCAATTACGACGCGATCATGGGCGTGATGCTGCCGACGCTGCGCGCCGAGCGTCAGGCCACCTATTCGCCCGTCCTGCCGATCAGCCCCAAATCGGGCGTCGTCCTCCAGGTGCCGGTCGAGGTGATCGATGCCGAGGCGGGGATCGTCGCGTTCGAGGACGAAGGTGAACGCATCGAACAGTCGATCCTGTCGGGCGGTGCCAAGCTGCAATGGAAAGTCGACTGGGCGATGCGCTGGGTCGCGCTGGGCGTCGATTACGAAATGTCGGGCAAGGACCTGATCGATTCGGTGATCCAGTCGTCGAAGATCGCGCGCGTGCTCGGCGCCCGTCCGCCCGAAGGCTTCAACTACGAAATGTTCCTTGACGAAAAGGGCGAGAAGATTTCGAAGTCGAAGGGCAACGGCCTCAGCCTCGAACAATGGCTGACCTATGGCCCGGACGAGAGCCTGGCCTTCTACATCTATCGCGAACCCAAAAAGGCCAAGGCGCTGCACATGGGCGTGATCCCGCGCGCGGTGGACGATTACTGGCAGTTCCGCGCCAATTACGGTGGTCAGGCGGTCGAACAGCGGCTCGGCAATCCGGTGCATCACATCCATAGCGGACCACCGCCCGAGGAGGCGCTGCCGGTGACTTTCGGCCTGCTCCTCAATCTGGTCGGCGTGATGGGCGACGCGACCAAGGAACAGGTCTGGGCTTATCTGAAGAACTACGTCCCCGATGCCTCGCCCGAGGCGAATCCGGCGCTCGATCATCTGATCGGCTATGCGCTCGCCTATGGCCGCGATTTCGTCGCGCCGACTCTAAACCGCCGCGCGCCCGAAGGAGTCGAGGTGACGGCGCTGCGCGATCTCGACGCCGCGCTCGCGGAAGGGGGAGCGGGTGCCAGCGCCGAGGACATCCAGAACCATGTCTATGAAATCGGCAAGACGCATTTCGGCAAGGAAGCGCTGCGCGACTGGTTCAAGGCGCTCTACGAAACGCTGCTGGGGTCGAGCCAGGGACCGCGCATGGGCAGCTTCATCGCGCTTTATGGCGTGGAGAACAGCCGCAAGCTGATTGCGGATGCGCTGGCGAAGGTAGCGTAACCCGGTGCTCAGGCGAAAGCCGGAGTATTGAGTTACGCGTTACCTCACCACCGTTCGTTTCGAGCGTAGTCGAGCAACGCTTCGCTCACGCCGAGTTCGCGTTTCTCGACCACGCTCGAAACGAACGGCGGTAGAGTTCAGGGCTGGGTTTCCACGCTCGGCGCGAGCCAGCGCAGCGTCACCGGTCCGCCGCCCGGCAGCCTCTCCGCCGCGATCCCGGCTTCGGTCAGCGCCGCGACCACCGCATCGGCATTGTCCGCCGCACCGCTGACCCCCAGCGGCAGGCGCAGGCGTTGTCCGGCCCAGATCGCGGTCTGAAGATTGCGTTGGCCGTCCGTGTCGGGTCCGTCGTCGCCGAAGGTGATCGTCGCGGGCGCGACCGCAGGCGGCACCAGTTCGACCGACCAGCCCTGCGCCGCCGCGCCGACGCGCTGTTCGAGCGCGCGATAGGATGCCAGGCTCGCCCCCGGCAACGCGCTGGCGGTGACCAACGCGCGCCGGTTGCCGCGATCGAGCAGCACCGCCTCGCTCGGCACGCCCGCGACCAGCGCGAGTTGTTCGGCCAGTCGCGTTACGGTGCGCGCCTCTCGCGTCGCCTGTTCGTTGGCCTGCGCGCGGGCAACCTGCGTCGCCTCGGCATCGCCGACGCCGACGCGGAACTGTTCGATCTGGACATCGACCGGGCGGTTGAACGCCTTTGCCAGCATGCCCGACACTTCCTGTTCGGCCCGCGCGATGTAAGTCGGGGTCAGGACGGTTGCGGTCACCCGCAGCGGTTCGGCGCCGTAATCGATCTCGAGCTGGCTGACGCGCGAATTGTTGCCGAACTCGGCGGAGACCACGTCGCGCGCCTGACGCTGGGCGGTCGCTTCCCAGGCAATCTGACGCAGCGTGAAGAACAGGGGCACCGCGAGCACGGCAAAGATGGCAAGCATCCCCAGCGTCTGGAACATCGTTTGCCGGGGCGAGAGCCTCGGCCCGAATCCATAGAGCCTCGCCATGATCGCCGCCGATGCCGCGATGACCATGAAGTTGGTGAAATAGAGCAACAGCGCGCCGAAGAATACCGTGCCGTTCCAGGTGGCCAGCCCGTAGCCGACGGTGGCAAGCGGCGGCATCAGTGCGGTTGCGATCGCCACGCCGACGACTGCGCCCTCGCGCCCGCGGATCATGGCGTAGGCACCCGCCAGCCCCGAAAACAGCGCGACCAGCATGTCGAACAGATTTGGCCGGGTGCGCGCGGCCAGTTCGCTGGTCAGCGTCTGGAGCGGCGACATGAGCACGATGGCCGCAGTGAACAGAATGGCAAGCACGGTCCCCAGCGCCAGCGCCATCAGCGTGCGCTTGATCTCGCGCGAATCGAACAGCGTGACGCCGAAGCCCAGCCCGATGATCGGCCCCATCAAGGGAGAGATCAACATCGCGCCGATCACCACCGCCGGCGACGACAACAGCAGCCCCAGCACCGCGATCCCCGCCGACATCAGCGTCATGAACACATAACGTCCGTCGAAGCCGCCTTCGTCCTCAACCTTTTCGACCACCTTCATGTGATCGACGGTCGCGACGACGTGATTGCGCCACCAGTGCAGGATGGGATGCGGATCGTTCGCTTCGATTGAAGGGCTGGCCATGCCGGAGGCCTAAGTGATTTGGTGCGACGATGCCAGTCGCCAGCGTCGGGTTATCCGCGAAGAAAGCGACGTCAAATCGGCTTTGCTTGTCAGGGCCTGCCAGTCCGGCATCCCCAGCAAAAGGGGCGGCCCCGCAAGGGACCGCCCTGTCGATTTGGCTGCGGCTGACGAACCAGCCGAAATTACAGTTTTTCCGTCAGCTCCGGCACGACTTTGAACAGGTCGCCGACCAGGCCGTAATCCGCGACCTGGAAGATCGGCGCGTCTTCGTCCTTGTTGATGGCGATGATGGTCTTCGAATCCTTCATCCCCGCCAGATGCTGGATCGCGCCCGAAATGCCGACCGCGATATAGACTTCGGGTGCGACGATCTTGCCGGTCTGGCCGACCTGATAATCGTTGGGGACATAGCCCGCATCGACGGCAGCGCGGCTCGCGCCGACCGCTGCGCCCAGTTTGTCGGCAAGCGGTTCGATGATGCTTGTGAAGTTCTCGCCATTCTGCAACGCACGGCCGCCCGATACGATGACCTTTGCGCTGGTCAGCTCGGGGCGTTCGGACTTGGCGATTTCCTGCGAGACGAAGCTCGACAGGCCTTTGTCGCCGGTGGCGGAAACCGATTCGACCGTGCCCGAGCCACCTTCGGTCGCGGCCTTGTCGAACGCGGTGCCGCGCACGGTAATGACCTTCTTGGCATCCTTGGACTGCACGGTCGCGATGGCGTTGCCCGCATAGATCGGCCGCGTGAACGTGTCTTCGCTTTCGACCGACAGGATGTCGCTGATCTGCATCACGTCGAGCAAGGCGGCGACGCGCGGCGCGATGTTCTTGCCGGTGGTGGTGGCGGGCACCACGAACGCGTCGTGATGGCCCATCAGTTCGACGACCAGCGGCGCGATGTTTTCCGCGAGCGCATGGCCGTAAGCCGCGTCGTCGGCGACATGGACCTTGCCCACGCCCGCGATTTTGGCAGCCTGCTCGGCAACCGCGCCGCAACCCTGGCCGGCGACCAGCAAATGCACTTCACCCAGTTGCGAAGCGGCGGTGACCGCGGCGAGCGTCGCGTCCTTGACGGACGCGTTGTCGTGTTCGACCCAGACGAGCGTCTTCACTTGGCAACTCCCATCGACTTGAGCTTGGCGACCAGTTCGTCCACGTCCGCGACCTTGACACCCGCGCTGCGCTTGGCGGGCTCGACGACCTTGAGCGTCGTCAGTCGTGCCGACACGTCCACGCCGTAATCGGCGGGCGTCTTGTTCGCGAGCGGCTTGGACTTGGCCTTCATGATGTTGGGCAGCGACGCATAGCGTGGCTCGTTCAGGCGCAGGTCGGTGGTGACGATCGCGGGCAGCTTCAAGGAAACCGTCTCCAACCCGCCATCGACCTCGCGCGTGACCGTGGCGGCCTCGCCCTCGATCTCGACCTTCGACGCGAAGGTGCCCTGGCCCCAGCCAAGCAGTGCTGCAAGCATCTGGCCGGTCTGATTGTTGTCGTCGTCGATCGCCTGCTTGCCGAGGATGACCAGTTGCGGCGCCTCTTCCTCGACCACCTTGGCGAGCAATTTGGCGACGCCCAGCGGCTCGACGCGTTCTTCCGCCGTGATCAGGATCGCCCGATCCGCACCCATTGCCAGCGCGGTGCGCAGCGTTTCCTGCGCCTTGGCCTCGCCGATCGACACCGCGACGATTTCGGTCACCGCGCCCTTTTCCTTCAGGCGGATGGCTTCCTCGACCGCGATCTCGTCGAACGGGTTCATCGACATCTTGACGTTCGCCAGATCGACGCCCGACCCGTCCCCCTTCACGCGGGGCTTTACGTTATAGTCAAGCACACGCTTGACCGGGACCAGAACCTTCATTGCTTTCCCTTCTGCCACTTTGGTTCAGCTTCATGGACCTGGGGAGGACCCTGGAGCAAAGGCTCCACTTCACCAAGATAGGCCGCGTAATTCGGATGCTTCAGAAACGCTGCCGACGCACCACGGTCACGATAAAGCTGAAAGACCCGCAACACATCTGGGTCTTCCGTGTCGAAACAATAATAATAGGCAAGATGCCCGGCATTGCTCTCTACCGCAGGCGCCATGTGCCGCTCCCAGACCGCACGAACCGCGTCGCGCTGTCCAGGAGCGGTGCGGTGCGTGATGAAGAGAGCGATCGCGGTCATGCCGCCTTCTGCACCTCGGCGACGATCTTCTTCGCGGCGTCGCCCAGATCGTTCGCGGGAACGATGGCGAGGCCCGAATTGGCCAGTATGTCCTTGCCCTTTTCGACATTGGTGCCTTCCAGGCGAACGACCAGCGGCACCGAAAGGTTCACTTCCTTCGCTGCCGCGACGATCCCTTCGGCGATGATGTCGCAGCGCATGATCCCGCCAAAGATGTTGACGAGGATGCCCTTCACCGCCGGGTCGCTCAGGATGATCTTGAACGCCGCGGTCACCTTTTCCTTGTTCGCGCCGCCGCCCACGTCGAGGAAGTTGGCCGGGAACATGCCGTTGAGCTTGATGATGTCCATCGTCGCCATCGCCAGCCCTGCGCCATTGACCATGCAGCCGATGTCGCCGTCGAGCTTGATATAGGCGAGGTCGTATTTCGACGCTTCGAGTTCGGCCGGGTCTTCCTCGGTCTCGTCGCGCAGTTCCATCAGGTCCTTGTGGCGGAACATGGCATTGCCGTCGAAGCCGACCTTCGCATCGAGCACCATCAGCTTGTCGTCGTCGGTGACCGCGAGCGGATTGATTTCGATCTGCTCGGCATCGGTGCCGAGAAACGCGTCGTACAGCTTCGATGCGACGTTCGCGGCCTGCTTGGCGAGGTCGCCCGACAGGCCGAGCGCGCTGGCGACCGCGCGACCGTGGTGCGGCTGGAAGCCGGTCGCGGGATCGACCGAGAAGCTGTGGATCTTTTCCGGCGTGTCGTGCGCGACGGTTTCGATGTCCATCCCGCCTTCGGTCGATACGACGAAGCCGATCCGCCCCGAGGCGCGATCGACCACCAGCGCCAGGTAGAATTCCCTGGCGATGTCGACGCCGTCGGTCACGTACAGGCGGTTGACCTGCTTGCCCGCGTCGCCGGTCTGGATGGTGACCAGCGTGTTGCCGAGCATGTCGGTTGCCGCGGCGCGAACCTCATCCTCGGTCTTGGCGAGGCGGACGCCGCCCTTGGCGTCGGGGCCGAGTTCCTTGAACTTGCCCTTGCCGCGGCCGCCCGCGTGGATCTGCGCCTTCACGACATAAAGCGGTCCGGGCAGCTTCTTCGACGCTTCGACGGCTTCCTCGACGGTCAGCGCGGCATGGCCTGCGGGGACGGGGACGCCGAACTTCGCCAGCAATTCCTTGGCCTGATATTCGTGAATGTTCATGGGGGTGCGCCTGACCTTTTCGAAAAGCGGGTTTGCCGCTGCCTAAAGCATATCGGCGGGCGCGAATCCACCCCGGCATTCGGAACCGCTAGGGTCAGGACCCTTAGGATGCCAGTCCCGTGGTGCACAACGCCGCCGAGGTCGTCGTAACCGCAATGACCTCCGCATCGCCGATGCGACGCACCAGGTCGATATATTGCGGCAGGCTCAACTGGCCCAAGGTTTCGCGCGACTGACCCGACAAGGCCTCCAAACGGCGCAGCTGCGCGATGGTCAGCCGGTCCACCATCCGCCCGGCCATGCAATCGGCGTCGCGATCGGAAAGCCCGCCCGACACCAGGGCAGAACGCACCCGCGATTCGGCAATGGTTTCCGCGCACCCTGCCAACCCAAGGCCGCAGACCAGTGCGGCGAGAACGATCGGTGACTTCATGGCGAGACTCTCCAAGACGGAACGGAACACGCCGAGCGCATGAACCGGCATGGGGTTCCGACGCGATGTGACGCAATCGGCGCAAGCGGGTGACGCGGGCCGACCGCGCGCCTATATCAGTGCCATGCACTGGTCGCTCGGCATCCTCCTGCTTCTCGGCACCGTCCTCGCGATGGAGGCCTTCGCATACGTCATGCATCGCTGGGTGATGCACGGCCCCGGCTGGTTCCTGCACAAGAGCCATCACGAACCACGCTCCGGCAATTGGGAATTGAACGACCTCTACGCCGTGATCTTTGCGATCCCCAGCATCGTGCTGCTGCTGGGCGGAGTTCAGCTGGGCTGGTGGCCGGGCTATGCGTGGATCGGCGCGGGGATCGCGGCCTATGGCGCGATCTATTTCGGCTTTCACGACGTGATCGTCCACAAAAGGCTCAGTCACCGCTATCTGCCAAAATCCGACTATATGAAGCGGATCATTCAGGCGCACCGGCTGCATCATGTGGTCGAAACCAAGCACGGCACGGTCAGCTTCGGATTCCTGTGGGCACCCAAGCCCGAGGCGCTGAAGGCGGAACTGAAGCGTCGGGGCCATGCGGGCGTGCGCGCGCCGGTGGGGCGCAACCTGGCACCCGAAGCGCTGGACGACCTGGCGGCGTGAGGGTGTTCGACTGGCTTGGCCGCACCCTCTTGCTGGTGATGGCGGGACTGGCGACGCTGTCGATCATCGCCTCGGTGGCGTCGGTATCGAACATTCACGGCTCCACACCGTCGCGACCGGGTGAAGAAACCGTCGCCGAGCGGTTCGACATGCCCGAGACGCCGCCGGTCGAACCGAGCGAACGCGTATCGAGCGACGCGCCGGTCGGTGAGCGCGAAGCCGAGGGCGTGCTCGCTGCCATGTCCGCCGCCGACGCGCAGGATGGCGAGATCGCCCGCTGGCTCGAATCGCTGACCTATGCGGTGCTGGCGCTGGCCGGGTTCATGGCCGCAGCCCTGCTTGTCCTGCTGCGCATCACCGCGCTTCTCGCCCGGATCGCCGAGCGGCGCTAGGGCGCAGCCGCTTTTGCGCCACCCGAATCAACCGTTCGCGCGGATCAGATTGTCGAAGATCGGGCCGTAGAGCGGCTGTTTGAAGCGGCAGCCGATGGTGAAATCGTCGCGCCAGGCAATTTCGGCCTCCATCCCGCTCATCCCCGGTAGCGTCACCCAGACGGTGTCGCCGATGCTGAGCGGATGCACTGCCTCCGCCCGGAAACCGGTGGTCGACAGATCGAGCAGGCGGCACGCGAATTTCGGCCCGCGACCGTCCCGAATTTGCGCGGTGATCGCGATCGGCTGGCGCAGCGCGCGGCGATTGTCGCCCAGCGCGCCGTCGGAAGGATGGCTCATTGTTACTCCGTTACACACGACCCACGGCGATCAAGCCCGGTTTCGAACCGCTCGCAATCGCCTTCGAACATGCTAGGCGAAAAAGCGATGCTCGCCGACCCGCTTTTTTATCTGCTCGCAGTGCCAGCGGTGATTCTGCTGGGACTGGCCAAGGGCGGATTTTCGGGCATGGGCGCGCTGTCGCTGCCGATGCTGCTGTTCGCGGTCGATCCGGTCCAGGCCGCCGCAATCCTGCTGCCGATCCTGATGGTGCAGGATGTGGTCAGCGTCTGGGCGTTTCGCCGCACCATCGACTGGGGCGTAATCGCGGCGATGCTGCCGGGGGCGGGGATCGGCATTCTGCTCGGCTATCTCTACGCCGCGAGCGTGTCGCCCGAAGCGGTGATGGCGGCGGTGGGGGCGATCTCGATCCTGTTCGGCGCGTACCGGTTGTGGGTCGAGCGTGACGATCCGCCCGCCCCGCGCCACTTGCCGGGGTGGAGCGGGCAGCTGTTCGGGATCGCATCGGGCTTCACCAGCCAGATCGCGCATGCGGGCGCGCCGCCCTTCCAGTTCTGGGTGCTGCCCCGCCAACTGGCGCGCGACCTGCTGGTCGGCACCAGCGCCTTCTTCTTTTTCGCGGTCAACTGGCTGAAAGTGCCCGCCTATGCCGCGCTGGGTCAGTTCACGCGTGAGAACATGCTGACCGCAGCCGCGCTGATGCCGGTGGCGATCGCCTCGACCTTTGCGGGGGTGTGGCTGGTGCGACGGGTGAGCGCGGCGCGCTTCTATACCGCGATCTATGTGTTGATGATCGCAGTGGGCGTGAAGCTGGTCTGGGATGGGATATTTTAGACCGTCACCCGAGCGAAAGCCGGGGTATCAAGCAGCATGAGATGCCAGCGTTGACCTTCGGCCGCCCTTCGGGACGCTGGCATGACGATTTGAAAAACAGCTCAATCGAACAGGCTGGACACCGAGCTTTCGTCCGCGATGCGGCGGATCGCCTCGGCAATGAGCGGCGCGATGGTCAGATGGCGGACCTTGGTCGAAGGGGCGATGACGTCATGGTTGCCGATCGAATCGGTGATGACCAGCTCATGCAGTTCCGACGCATCGACGCGCGCGACCGCGCCGCCCGACAGCACGCCGTGCGTACAGTACGCGACCACGCCCTCCGCGCCTGCCGCCTTCAGCGCCGCACCGGCATTGCACAGGGTCCCCGCCGAATCGACGATGTCGTCGATCAGGATACAGAAACGTCCTTCCACATCGCCGATGATGTTCATCACTTCCGATTCGCCCGCACGTTCGCGGCGTTTGTCGACGATCGCGAGCGGCGCGTTGTCGAGCCGCTTGGCGAGTGCCCGTGCGCGGACCACGCCGCCGACATCGGGCGACACCACCATCAGATTCTTGTCGGAAAAACGCGCCTTGATATCCTCCGACATTACCGGCGCGCCGTAGAGATTGTCGGTCGGGATGTCGAAAAAGCCCTGGATCTGCCCGGCATGGAGGTCGACCGACAGCACCCGGTCGGCGCCCGCCGTGGTGATGAGGTTGGCGACCAGCTTGGCCGAGATCGGCGTGCGCGGACCGGGCTTTCGGTCCTGGCGGGCATAGCCGAAATAGGGGAGGACGGCGGTGATGCGCCGTGCCGACGCGCGGCGCAGCGCGTCGATCATGATCAGCAACTCCATCAGATTGTCGTTCGCCGGGAACGAGGTCGACTGGAGCACGAACACATCCTCGCCACGGACGTTTTCGAGGATTTCGACGAAGATTTCCTCGTCGGCGAAGCGCCGGACATTGGCCTTGGTCAACGGCGATTCGAGATAGCTGGCCACGGCCTGCGCGAGCGGAAGATTGGAATTGCCCGCAAGGAGTTTCATGGCAGGGACCCTTTTCACCGAACTGTCATGGAAAACGTGACCGCGCACCCCTTATCCGCAGCTTGCGCGAAGGCAAAGGGCGAAGGCGTTTCCGCGCGTCGGAATTTCGGTTAGGGCGCGCTCCATGACCGTCATCACTCGTTTCGCGCCCAGCCCGACCGGCCGGCTTCACGTCGGAAACCTGCGCACCGCGCTCCACAACTGGATGTTCGCGCGCTCGAAGGGCGGCAAATTCCTGCTGCGGATCGACGACACCGACGCGGCGCGATCGGAGGAACGCTTCGTCGATGCGATTCGCGCCGATCTCGACTGGCTGGGGATGACCCCCGACGGCGAAGCGCGGCAATCGGCGCGGTTCGATCGCTATGACGCGCGCTTTGCCGAACTGGTGGCGAGCGGGCGGGTCTATCCCTGTTACGAAACGCCCGAGGAACTCGACCTCAAGCGCAAGGTGCAACTCGGGCGCGGGCTGCCGCCGGTGTACGACCGCGCGGCGCTGAAGCTGACCGATGACGACCGCGCGGCGTTCGAGCGTCAGGGCATCCGCCCGCACTGGCGGTTCCGGCTGTCCCACGATGCGCCGATCGAATGGGACGATCAGGTGCGTGGGCACCAGCATTTCGACCCCAAGACCATGTCCGATCCGGTAATCCGGCGCGGCGACGGATCGTGGCTGTATCTGCTCCCCAGCGTCATCGACGATATCGACATGAACATCACCCATGTCGTGCGCGGCGAGGACCATGTGTCGAATACCGCCGCGCAGGTTCAGATGTTCGAAGCGCTCGGCGCACCGTCGCCGGTGTTCGCGCATGCCGCGTTGTTGACCGGTAGCGAGGGCAAATTGTCGAAGCGGCTGGGGTCGCTGGGCGTGGATCATTTCCGCGACATCGGCATCGAGCCGCAGGCGCTGATCTCGCTGCTCGCGCGAATCGGCACCAGCCAGCCGGTCGAGCCGGTGGTCGATCCCCAGCCGCTGATCGACGCGTTCGATTTTTCGCATTTCGGTCGCGCGCCCGCGCGGTTCGACGAGGGCGAGCTGGCGCAGGTCAATGCGCGGATCGTCCACCAGCTTCCCTATACCCGCGTCGTCCGCCGTCTGCCCAAGGGCATGAACGGTATGGCGTGGAATACGGTCAAGGCGAACCTGTCGACGCTGAACGAGGCCGCCGACTGGTGGGCGATCATCACCGGGCCGTTCACCCCGCCGGTGGCAAGCGCGGACGACCACGCGCTGCTCGACGCCGCCGCGCTGGAGGCGGCGGTCGCCGACTGGCTGGGCGATCCCTGGCATCAGATCACGAACAATCTGAAGGAACTGACCGGGCGCAAGGGCAAGGCGCTGTTCCTGCCGCTGCGCCTGGCGCTGACCGGTCGCGACGCCGGGCCGGACATGGCGGCGTTGCTCCCGCTGATCGGGCGCGAGGCGACGATCGAGCGATTGAAGCATCGGTAAGTTATCTCGTTTCACCCTCCCGCCGTTCGTTTCGAGCGAAGTCGAGAAACGCGCCCGGTACGGTTGGTTCACGTTTCTCGACTTCGCTCGAAACGAACAGACGGGAGTGGGCGGAAACACATTCTGTCCCCCACGTCATTCGTTGCGAAACGAAACGCTTAGGTACCGCCAATGAAATGATCTATTCTTGCACGTCCTGGCAACAATCAGGAGTGCGACTGCGATGTACGCTGACCGTTCGGATCGCCGCTTTCACATAAACCCCACCAGCATGGCCGTCGCGCTCGCGATCAACGGTGGCGTGCTGGCCGCTCTGTTCCTGGCCGCGCCCGAATGGGTGCCGGGCCATGTCGAGCGCCCTGCGCTGACGACGCGCAACATTCCGCTGCCGCCCGAGCCCATCCCGATTCCGCCCGATCCGCAGCCGACGACCGACTCGACCCCGTTGCTGCAACCTGCGCCCGCACCGCTACCGCGGCCCGATATGCCAACGCCACTTGCCGATGTGCCGAGCACCGGGCCGGTGTTCGACATCGGTCCGCTGCCCACCCCGCTTCCCCCGGTCGGCCCCGGCGGGACGGGCACCGGGACGCGGCCGGTGGAGGCGCCCGCGCCGGTGATGGTCGGGGTGTCGGTCGATCCGCGCTTCGCCGACCGGTTCCAGCCCGCCTATCCCCCGTCCGAACAGCGCGAAGGCCGCGACGGGCAGGTGGTGGTGCGGGTGCTGGTCGGCACCGATGGTCGGGTGAAGGCGATCGAGCGGGTATCGGCGACCAGCGACGCCTTCTTCGCCGCGACGCGCAGACAGGCATTGTCGCAGTGGCGGTTCCGCCCGGCGACGCGCGACGGCGTGGGCGTCGAAAGCTGGTATCGGATGTCGGTGACCTTCGTTCTGAACTGATTGGCATCCTCGGCCTATCCCCACGGGGCTTTCCGGGGGAAGGGGCTGGTCGCATCGGCGATCAGCCCCTATCTTTGAGCGCACCATGTCTCTGTTCCGATTCCTCTCGCCCGCCAATGCCTACCGCGACCTGCGCGATTATGTGACCAAGCGCGAACAGCCGCACCGGTTGCTGTTCCTGATCATTTCGGTCGGGATCACGTCGCTGCTGATCGCCGGGTTCGTAAAGGACAGCTTCTTCGAGCGCGCCTACAAGCGCGATATTCAATATGTCGAGGATTGGCGGCTGGACCGCACCGACGAGGAGATCATCGCGCGCCAGGCGGTGATGAAGGCCGAACGCGACAAGATCCTCGCCGAGCTGAAGGCGCGCCAGGAAAAGCGTCAGGCCGAATTCAAGCGGCTGGACGACAAGCTCAATTCATGGGGCATCTGAACGACGACGCGCGCTGGATGAGCGCGGCGGTCGCCTTGTCGCTGCGCGGTCGCGGACGAACGGCGCCCAACCCGTGTGTGGGCGCGATCCTGATTCGCGATGGCCGGGTGGTCGGGCGGGGCTGGACCCGGCCCGGCGGGCGTCCGCATGCCGAGGCGATGGCGCTCGATCAGGCGGGAGAGGACGCATGCGGCGGCACGCTCTACACCAGTCTCGAACCCTGCGCGCATGTGTCGCCGCGCGGGCCGACCTGCACCGCGAGCATCCTCGCGAGCGGCGTAGCGCGGGTGGTGATCGGACTGCGAGATCCCGATCCGCGCACCGATGGCAAAGGCATCGCTGCGCTTCAGGCGGCGGGCATTGAGGTAAGCGTCGGCGTCGGCGCGGACGACGCCGAGCGCGCGATGAAGGGATTTCTGACTCGCCAGCGGTTTGGCCGGGCGCATGTGACGCTGAAACTCGCGACCTCGCTCGACGGGCGGGTCGCGCGCGCCGACGGGGAGAGCCAGTGGATCACCGGTCAGGCGGCGCGCGCGCATGGCCATGCCGAACGTGCGCGTCATGACGCCATATTGGTCGGACGCGGCACGTTCGACGCCGATGCACCGCGGCTCGACGTGCGGTTGCCGGGGCTGGAGGATCGCGCCCCGACGCGGCTGCTGCTGACCCGCGGGCCTGCACCCGAAGGCTGGACGGTGGTTGCGTCGCCAGAAGCTGCGGTCGCGCAACCGCTGGTCGATCACCTGATGGTCGAGGGCGGGGCGGGCGCGGCGTCGGCATTTCTGAGCGCCGATCTGATCGATCGCCTGCTGCTGTACCGCGCCCCGATCCTGATCGGCGAAGGCCGCGCCGCGCTCGGCGATATCGGGCTGACCTCGCTTGCCGACGCGCATGGCCGCTGGCGGGCGGTGGATACGCGAATGCTTGGCAGCGACACCCTCGAAGTCTACGAGCGCGTGCGAGACTGAAGGAACGCGCATGTTTACCGGCATCGTCACCGACATCGGCAAGATCGAATCCGTCGAGGATCGCGGCGACCTGCGCGTGCGGATCGCGACCGCCTATGACACCGCGACCGTCGATCTCGGCGCATCCATCGCCTGCTCGGGCGTATGCCTGACCGTTGTCGACAAGGGGCCGGGCTGGTTCGCAGTCGATGTATCCGGCGAGACCGTATCGCGCACCGCCGATCAATGGGGCGTGGGCCGTGCCCTCAATCTCGAACGCGCGTTGAAGCTGGGCGACGAATTGGGTGGGCATATCGTCACCGGCCATGTCGATGGCATTGGCACCATCGTTGGCATCTCTCCCGAGGGCGATTCGAAGAAGATCATCTTTTCCGTTCCCGCTGCGCTTGCCCCCTTCATCGCGCCCAAGGGATCGGTAACGATCGACGGCGTGTCGCTGACCGTCAACGAGGTAACCGACCAAGCCGACGGCACCGCGCAATTCGCGATCAACCTGATCCCCCACACGCAATCGGTCACCACGCTCGGCGCCCTCGCCCCCGGCCAGACCGTCAATATCGAGATCGACGTGCTCGCACGCTATCTCCAACGCATGGAGCAACTCCGTGGCAAAGCCTGAACTCGCCCGCCTTCCGCACGCCTTTCTCTCGTCCCCGGAAGAGATCATCGATGAGGCGCGCAACGGCCGCATGTATATCCTGGTCGACGACGAGGATCGCGAGAATGAAGGCGACCTCATCATCCCGGCGCAGATGGCGACCCCCGACGCGATCAACTTCATGGCCAAGCATGGCCGCGGGCTGATCTGCCTGGCGATGTCGAAGGGGCGGGTCGAACAGCTCGGCCTCGACCTGATGAGCCGCAAGAACGGCACGCGGCACGAAACCGCCTTCACCGTCTCGATCGAGGCGCGCGACGGGGTCACCACCGGCATTTCCGCCGCCGACCGCGCGCGCACCATCGCGGTCGCGATCGACGCGTCGAAGGGCGCGGACGAGATCGTGACGCCGGGCCATGTCTTTCCGCTGGTCGCGCGCGATGGCGGCGTGCTGGTGCGCGCGGGCCATACCGAGGCGGCGGTCGACGTGTCGCGGCTCGCTGGGCTGACACCGGCGGGCGTGATCTGCGAGATCATGAAGGACGACGGCACGATGGCGCGGATGGACGATCTGGTGTCGTTCGCGCAGCTTCACGGACTGAAGATCGGCACGATCCGCGACCTGATCGCCTATCGCTTCCGCCACGATCACCTTGTCGAAAAGCGCGCCGAGGCGAAATTCCACAGCCGCTGGGGTGGCGACTGGACGGCGATGACCTTCTGGAACAAGGCGACCGGCAGCGAACAGATCGCGCTGGTCAAGGGCCGCGTCGATCCCGACAAGCCGACGCTCGTTCGGATGCACGCGCTCAACACCTTCACCGACCTGTTTGGCGAAAGCGGCGAGCGGTCGGCCTTGCTCCAGCGATCGATGGAAATCATCGCCGAGGAAGGCGCCGGTATCATCGTCGTCATCAATCGCCCGCGCCCCGACCAATTCACCGTCGCGTTGCAAGCCAAGACCGGCACGCTGCCGTCCAAGGACATGGACGAGCTACGCGACTACGGCGTCGGCGCGATGATCCTGACCGAGCTTGGCGTCGAGGAAATGGTGCTGCTGACCAACACCCATCACACGCTGGTCGGGCTGGACGGATACGGCCTGTCGATCGTCGGCGAACGGCCCATCGATTTGAAGGCGGACTGAACATGGCCCATATCCTGATCGTCGAAGCGCGCTTCTACGCGCATCTCAACGACCTCCTGCTCGAAGGCGCGCGTGCCGCGATCGAAGCTGCCGGGCATAGCCACGAGACGGTGACCGTCCCGGGTGCCCTCGAAGTGCCCGGTGCGATCGCGATGGCCTCGGAAAGCGACCGTTACGACGCCTATGTCGCGCTTGGCGTGGTGATCCGCGGAGAGACCTATCATTTCGAAATCGTCGCGGGCGAAAGCGCGCGCGCGATTATGGCGCTGACGCTGGACGGGACGCCCATCGGCAATGGCATCCTGACCACCGAGGACGAGCAACAGGCGCTGGTCCGCGCCCGCCCGGACGACAAGGACAAGGGCGGCGACGCCGCGCGCGCCGCGATCGCGATGCTCGACCTCAGATCCCGGTTCGGCTGATGGCCGAGCCCATCCTGTTCACCGATCGTCTGGTGCTGCGCCTCCCCGAGGCCAGCGACCTCGACGGCTGGGCAGCGATGGCGGCGGATGCGGAGGCGATGCGCTTTATCGGCGGGGCCAAGAGCCGCGCCGAATGCTGGCGCGACCTGTGCGCGATGCGTGGGGCATGGGACATTCGCGGCTTTGCGATGTTCTCGGTCATCGAGCGCGACACCGGGCGCTGGGTCGGCCGCATCGGCCCGTGGGAGCCGGAGGGCTGGCCGGGCAAGGAAGTCGGCTGGGGCGTGTCGAACGACTTTGCCGGCAAGGGCTATGCCCATGAAGCCGCGGTCGCCTGCATGGATTATGCCGTCGATGTGCTGGGATGGACGCACATTATCCACAGCATCGACCCCGAAAACATCCGCTCGATCGCGCTGGCCAAGCGGCTGGGATCGACCAATGGCGGGCGCGTGACCCTTCCCCAGCCCTATCAGGAATCGGTCGTCGATGCCTGGGGCCAGAGCGCCGACCAATGGCGGGCGCTTCGGATTACCAGGCACTAAACCCGAACGGGTCCAGGTGAAGCGGGAAACGGCCAATATTTGCTGCGAGCGCGCCTCCACGCTAGCCTGATCCGCGATGGACATGCCGCCTTCCCGCTACCGCATCGTCGAACGGGGTCGCCAGTTGGTGGTGATCGACACGCGCCCGGATGCGGACGTGGCCGAGGTCCGCATCGAAAGCGTGCCACCCGGCGATGCGCTGAACCCGGCGATCCCCAGGACGGTCGAGCCAAGTCGCGCACCCGTGTCCGACGATCGCTCCGGCATGGGTTTGCTGGCGCAGGCGGGCGGCAGCATGGGCGATGCGCTGGTGCGCAAGGCACCGAGCGGTGAGGCCGAATATTTCGATACGCATCGCTGGTTCGACGAAAAGGGGCCACGCCGGGTGAAGCTGTCAGCGGCGGGACGCGAGCAGCTGAACATCGCGCTGCTCACGCTGTTGGGCGGACTGGGCGCCGGGGCCGCCGCCTCCATCTTCGCGTCGCCACTGATCCTGCTTGCCGGGCTCGGCTTGCTCAGCGGCAAGACCCGCACGTCGATCCGCGCGCGGATCACGCGCTGGATCGACGGACTGGGCACGACCGAACCGCGTTAGGCGGTCGCATCCTCAAGCGTGGGATAGTCGACATAGCCTTCCGGCCCGGCGCTGTACCACGTCGCCATATCGTCGGGGTTGAGCGGCGCGCCGCGTTCCAGCCGCACCGGCAGGTCGGGATTGGCCAGGAACGGCCGCCCGAAGCTGATCGCGTCCGCCAGTCCGGAGTCTAGATCGGCCTGCGCGCGTTCGAGATTGTAATCGCTGTTGAGCACCAGCGGGCGGTTGAACACCTTGCGGATCGCGGGCGATTGCTTGGGCTGGGTCGACTTGCCGAAGGTGCCGTCGGGACCGGGTTCGCGCAGTTCGAGGAAGCCGACGCCGATGCGTTCCAACTCGGCGGCGGCGGGGACGAAGACGCTTTCGGGATCGCTGTCCTTCACCCCTTGCGAATTGCCGTTGGGCGACAGGCGCACCGACACGCGATCGGCACCCCAGACGCTGGCCAGCCGCTCGGTCGCCTGAACCAGCAGGCGGATGCGGTTTTCGGGGCTGCCGCCATACTCATCGTCGCGGAAATTGGCGTTGTCGCGCAGAAACTGGTCGATCAGATAGCCATTGGCGGCGTGCAACTGCACCCCGTCGAACCCGGCGCGCTTGGCATTTTCCGCCGCCAGCGCATAATCGTCGAGCACCCGCGAAATCTCGTCGAGGCCGAGGGGGCGGGCCTCCTCATAGTCCTGCTTGCCCTCATAGGTGTGTGCCTGGCCAGGGGCCGTGGTCGCCGAGGACGAAACCGGCTGACCACCGCCCAGCGACGAATGGACGACGCGGCCCATATGCCACAGCTGCGCGACGATCCGCCCGCCCGCCGCGTGAACGCTTTCGGTCACGCGCTTCCAGCCTTCGACCTGCGCGTCGGTCCACAATCCCGGCGCGTTCGGCCAGCCCAGCCCTTCTCGGCTGATGCCGGTAGCCTCCGAGATGATGAGCCCCGCGCCTGCCCGTTGGGTATAATATTCGGCGACCAGCGCGTCCGGCACGCCGTCGCGTCCCGAACGGCCGCGCGTCAGTGGCGCCATCAGGATGCGGTTGGGCGCGGCGATCGCGCCAAGCTGGATCGGGTCGAACAGGCTGGGCATCGTGCCTCCAAATTTTAGCATTGCGAAGGACGGGAGATAGGGCGCTATGGGGCGATATGCATCAAAGCGCGTTGCAAAGAAAAACTAATCCTGCGCCAACCGCGCTGGCCGCGCTGCTGGTGGGCAATGTCGCGCTCGCGTTCGGCCCCTGGTTCGTCCGCGCAGCCGAAATCGGGCCGGTGGCGGCAGGGTTCTGGCGGATCACGCTCGCCGCGCCGATCCTGATCGCGCTGGCCTATATGATGGGCGAGCGCCCGGTGCGCGATGCGCGCGGATTGTGGCCGGTGCTGCTGATTGCAGGTGTCGCCTTCGCCGCCGATCTGGCGAGCTGGCATGTCGGCATCCACTATACCAGCCTGGCCAACGCCACCCTGTTCGGCAATTCGGCGACGCTGATCTATCCGATCTACGGCTTCATCGCCGCGCGGATGTGGCCCAACCGGCCACAGGCGGCGGCGTTGCTGCTGGCGGCGATCGGCGCGGCGATGCTGATGGGGCGATCGGCCGAACTGTCGCGCGCCAATCTGATCGGCGACCTGCTCTGCCTGCTCGCGGGTGTGCTGTATGCCGTCTATTTCATCTTCATGGCCCGCGCTCGCGAGAAAATGGCGCCGCTGTCGACGCTCGCGGTGTCGTCGGTCGCGTCGATCCTGCCGCTGCTGGTGCTGGTGTTCGCGATGGGCGAATCGCTGTTCGGGGGGAACTGGACGGTGCTGGTCGGCCTTGCGCTCGCCAGCCAGGTGCTGGGCCAGGGGTTGATGATCTATGCGCTGGGGCATGTCACCCCGCTGCTGCTCGGCCTGGCGCTGTTGACCCAGCCGATCGTGGCCGGGACCGTCGGGTGGATCGTCTATGACGAGCGGCTGGGCACGCTCGATTTCATCGGCGCGGCATTGGTCGCGGCTGCACTCGTGTTGGTGCGGAGCCAGCGATCTAGTCCGGTGGAACTTGCCACCGACGCCCAAGACATTAAGTCGGGGCAGAAGGAGACGATATCGTGACTGCCCTTCCCGACGATCCGACGCTGGACGAGGTGCGCTCGGCGATCGCATCCGAACTCCCCGCGAACGCCGCATTCGATGGCTGGAACAGGGCGGCGCTGGAGGCGACCGCGACGCAATTGGGCGTCGATCCCGACATTGCGCGCGCGGCCTTTCCCGGTGGCGCGGTGGAGATGATCGATGCCTGGTTCCACAGCGTCGATCTGGCCGTCGAAGCGAAGCTGCCGCCCGAAGCCCTTCAACCCCTGAAAATCCGCGAGCGGATCACCGCGCTGGTCGAGGCACGGCTCGACACTGTCGCCCCGCACCGCGAAGCGCTGCGCCGCGCGCTTGCGATCCTCGCCATGCCGCAGAATGTTGCCAAAGGCGCGCGGCTCGGCTGGCGCGCGGCGGATCATATGTGGCGGCTGGCGGGCGATACCGCGACCGATTACAACCATTATACCAAGCGCGCGATCCTGGGCTCGGTGTACGGCGCGACCGTGACCGTGATGCTCGACGACGACAGCGAAGGCCTGGCCGACACCCGTGCGTTCCTGGCGCGTCGGATCGACGGGATCATGCGCTTCGAAAAGACCAAGGCGCAATTGCTGGGCCGCGGAAAGCACCGGCCCAGCCTGTCGCGCTTCATCGGGCGGTTGCGCTATCCAGCGGTTTGAGGGGGCGCTTCGGTATTAACCGTCACCCCGGAAGACGTCCGGGTGATGCGTGGAGCAGGCGCCCGACACGATGTCGAAACGCGGCCTTTGATCCCTACAACCCCACGCCTAGTCCGGCGACCGCGACGATGATGCCAAACCGCCCCGGCGGACGCTCGCCAGCGTGGCTCGTTATGCGGGTGCCTTCGTCGCGACCTTTTCGGCCGCCAGCGCCGCCATTTTGAGCGCGGTTTCGCGTTCGCCCATCACCACCAGGTCGGCGCCGCGCCGTTCGAGGTTGAGCACCTCCTCGTCCGAATGCGCGCGGGCGATGATGCGCAGCGCGGGGTTCATGTCGCGGGCGCGGGCGGCGATCGCGCCGCCTTCGATGCCTTCGGGGATGGCGATTAGCAGCGTCGATGCGGTGTCGATCTGCGCCTGTTCGAGCACCGTCGCGCTGGTCGCGTCACCCATCACCACCGCGAATCCCGCTTCCTGCGCCAATCGCGCGATGTCCGGCTGATCCTCGACGATAAGCAGGCCTTCGCCCCGGTCGCGCACCCGCGTCGCGATCAGCTGGCCGACGCGGCCATAGCCGACCAGCACGGTGCGCGACGGCGGCGGCGGAGGGACGTCCGGCTCCTGTCCGCCGACGACCTTGGCGATCGACCGCCCACGCTTGACGACCAGCGTGAACAGGAACGGGTTGGCGAGGATCGACAGGATCGCGCCCGCCAGGATCAGGTCGCGCGCCTCGGCCGGCAGCGCCCCCAGCGCCACGCCCAGCCCTGCCAGAATGAACGAGAATTCCCCGATCTGCGCCAGGCTGGCGGAGACGGTCAGCGCCGTCTGGGTCGGGTGACCGAACGCGCGAACCAGCGCAAAAGCGGCGATCGATTTGCCGATGACGATGATCGCGACGGTGGCGAGCAGCGGTAGCGGCTGTTCGACCAGCACGCTGGGGTCGAACAACATGCCGACGGAGACGAAGAACAGCACCGCAAACGCGTCGCGAAGCGGCAGCGTTTCCTCCGCCGCGCGGCGGCTGAGCTGGGTCTCGCCCAGGATCATGCCCGCGAAGAACGCCCCCAGCGCAAACGACACGTCGAACACGAACGCCGCGCCGAATGCGACGCCCAGCGCGATGGCGAGCACCGCGAGCCGGAACAACTCGCGCGACCCGGTGTGGACCACCCAGTGCAAGGCGCTGGGCAGGATACGGCGCGCGAACACCAGCATCAGGACGAAGAACCCGGTGACCTTCAGCGCGACCGCGCCCGCCGAGCGCGCGATGTCGGCGCCGCCCGACCCGTCCGGGTTGTTCTGAATGGCGACGATCGCGGGCAGCAGGACGAGGGCGAGGACCATCGCCAGATCCTCGACGATCAGCCAGCCGACCGCGATCCGCCCGCGTTCGGTCTGGACCAGGTCGCGCGCCTGCAATGCGCGGAGCAGCACGACGGTCGATGCGACCGAGAGCGCGAGGCCGAAGATGATGCTGGCGAGCATCGTCCAGCCCATCACCCAGCCCAGCCCCGCGCCCAATGCGGTGGCCACCGCGATCTGGATCACCGCGCCGGGCAGCGCGATATTCTTGACCGACAGCAAATCCTTCAGCGAGAAATGCAGCCCCACCCCGAACATCAGCAGGATGACGCCGATCTCAGCCAGTTCGCCCGCCAGACTGGCGTCGGCGACGAAGCCCGGCGTGAACGGCCCGACCATCACGCCGGCAAGCAGATAACCCGCGATCGGCGAAATCCTGAGGCGATGCGCGAGCGCCCCCATGAAGAAGGCGATGACCAGCCCTGCAACGACCGTCCCGATCAGCGGCGTATGATGCGGCATCAGGCGCGCCCTCCGCCAAGGGGCCTGTTAGGGTGGGAAGCGAGGAGGACCATGAACGAACCCGTGAACTGATTGGAGGCAACCCTGCGCGATTCGGGCGTAGGGCGACGATCAGCGGCGGGGGCTCGGCGGTCCTCGGGGCGACGGACGGATCAGGTCGGGTGCGGGCGGCGGCACCAGCGCCCCATAGGCGGGGCGGGGATGCCGGTCGTCCGCGCGGGCGGCGGGCTGGGGGATCAGGGCATCGGCTACGCCGTTGCCGACGGGCTCGATGGCGAGCGTTTCAAGCGCGTCGGTCTGGCGGTCGCTTTTGAGCGAGACATTATAGGTGGCGGCGCTGAATGCCGATCCATGCCCGCGTTCCAGCGGTTGCGACGCGGGCGCTGCGGCATGCACGCCGATCGTCGCGAGCATCAATGCCGCGATCAACCGCATGAGAAGGGCCAGGGACGACGCGCCGGTCATGATGCAAATCTAATGCATGGGCGGGTTGGTTGTCATCCCCGGTGGTTGGGGATCGGGTGATTTGTTGGCGGGGGCGAGGGTCGACTGACCTACCCTTTCGTCATTCCCGCGAAGGCGGGAATCCATACGCACTGACATGGGTTATGGATTCCCGCCTTCGCGGGAATGACGCTTTGGGTCGCTTTCCAGCCCTAGATATCCCAGTCCTGAAACCACAGTGTCCGGCGGTGAATGGCTGAGCGACGGTCGTTACTGCTCAATCCAGCGCATAGCGCGCAATCGCCTCGTATCGCGCGCCTTCGCGGCCCAAATGGCTTTCGAACAACAGAAAATGAGCGACTTCGAACGCCTCACTCACCAACCCGGCATGCGTGGCCAGCCAGGGTTCGACTACGGCGCCGCGACCGCCGGTTCGGGCCAGGGTAATGTGGGGGAGGTAGGCGCGGCGCTCCGGCTCCAGCCCGACGCGCACGATCGCGCGATCGATTTTCTGGTGGAGGTCGCGAATCGCGTCGTGCGGGCGCACGCCTGCCCATAAGGCGGTGGGATGGCGGCTGCCGCGATCGAACCGTCCGACGCCGTCGATCGACAGATCGAACGACGCCCCGCGCACCTGCCCCAGCATTGCGGCGATATCCTCCGCCACGGGCCGTTCGACGTCGCCGATATAGCGCAGCGTGATGTGGAGTTGTTCGTCGTCCTGCCAGCGCACCCCTTCCACTCCCGACATCGTGCCGAGAAGCGGCGCGCGAACAGAGGCGGGCGGGCGGATGCCGACGAACAGGCGGTGCATGGGGCCAGCCTAGCGCGGGACGGAGCCTCGGAACATCGTCTTTGCAAGCGTAGCGCAGCAATCCAGCGTTGCCTGTGGCTCTGGAATGCTGCGCTGCGCTCGCAATGGCGGATCGGCGATCATACTCAACACCGTCTCAAAGCGGTTGCGAACCGGTTTCGCTTGAAAAACCGCCGCGCTCCGACGATATTCAGTCACATCCGGTCGTTGAGTTGGCCGGGCAAAGGAGTTTTCAATGGCTAATTGGTCTGATCCCCGGACGGCCGCCGCGCCTTATGCGACGACGGGCGCAGGTGCGCGCACCGCCGCGCACGATGCGGGGCTGCGGTCCTATATGCTTTCGGTTTACAACTATATGGCGTCGGGCGTCCTGCTGACCGGCATCGTCGCGCTGCTGTTTTCGTGGGGCGGCGCCGAATCGCCCGCCGCCGCCGTATTCATGGCGCCGGGCATCCTGAAATACGCGATCATGCTGTCGCCGCTGGCCTTCATCCTGGTGCTGAGCTTCGGCATCAATCGTCTGTCGACGGGTGCTGCGCAGCTGGTCTTCTGGGCGTTTGCGGGCGTGATGGGCCTGTCGATGTCGACGATCTTCCTGGTCTATACCGGCTCGTCGATCGCGATCACCTTCTTCGCGACCGCCGTCGCGTTCTTGTCGCTGTCGATCTATGGCTACACCACCAAGCGCAATCTTCAGGCGTTCGGAACCTTCCTGATCATGGGTCTGGTCGGCCTGATCGTCGCGATGCTGCTGAACCTGTGGTTCCAGTCGGGCACGATGAGCCTGGTAATCAGCGCGATCGGCGTGCTGCTGTTCGCAGGGCTTACCGCCTACGACACCCAGCGCATCAAGCTGATGTACGATCAGGTTGCGGGCACCGACATGATGGGCAAGGCCGTGATCATGGGCGCACTGTCGCTCTATCTCGACTTCGTCAACATGTTCCAGTTCCTGCTGTCGTTCCTCGGCAGCCGCGAATAAGGCTGGTAAAACAGTTGGTTGAACGAAGGGCTCGGCGGGAAACCGCCGGGCCTTTTTTCGTGTCCGTCGGTCGATTCCCGCGCAACCGCTTTGCCTCCGGCACGTTGTTTCACTCGCGTAAGGAGATGATGAATGACCGACGACAAGAGCAACAAGGGCGACGCGGGATCGGACGAATCGATCTCGCAGCGGTTGGAAAAGAACCCCGAAAGCAAGCAGGCTCGGCTCGACCGCGCGCTCGACGAATCGATGGATGCGTCGGATCCGCCCTCGGGCACCCAGCCGGTCCACAATCAAAGCCCCGCCAAATCCTCCGGCTATGACGAGGAAGCGGAAAAGGCCCTGGAAGCGGGACGTCAGCAGGACGCCTGACACCCGACGCTGTTATCTAGCCTGGTATGTTTTGCTGAGAGGGGCCGGGGCGTTGCGCTCCGGCCCCTTTTGCGTATCTTGCCCACCCATGACCGACCTGTCGCGTATCGTCCGCCGTTTCTGCCTTTCGCTGCTCATCGCCAGCGGCGTGTTCGCCGCGCTCCCTGCCAGCGCGCAGGTGACGGTGACTTTCTGGTCGCAGGAATTCGGCCAGAATTTCCCGCACGCCTTTTTCCAGGTGCGCGGCGTGCCCGAGGCGGGCGGCGAGCCGGTGGACGCCTATTTCGGCTTTACGGCGAAGGCGATTACGCCCGCGATCCTGTGGGGCACGGTGGCGGGGCGGATCGACCGACCCACGCCGTCCTATGTCCAGAAATCGAACGCGCATTTCTCGCTGACGATCAGCGATGCCCAGTATAACGCGCTCCTCGCGCTCGTCCGCGAGTGGGACGACAAGCTGGGCAATGGCGACTACAACCTCAATCGTCGCAACTGCGTGCATTTCATCGCGGAGGCGATGCGACGCACCGGTCTGGAGGTGGTCGAGGACCGCAAACTCATGAAGAAGCCGCGCAGCTTTACCCAGTCGGTCGCGGCGATGAATGGCGGGCGGGTCGCGGTGATCGAACAGGGCGCGCGGGAATATCTCGCCGGACTGCCGCCACTGGGCGCGACGCCGGTTCCGGCGGGTGTGGGGGCAGCGCTGGCGCCGGCGCGGTAAACTTCCAACCCTTCGGGGGTGGGGCAGGATCACCCCTTTTTCAGCAGATCCAGCGCCGCCGACGTCATCGCCTCGGTCGCGGTCGCGATCACCTTTTCCGCATCCGGCGCCCAGCCCGCATTGTGCAGCGAGGGCAGCGAACGCTTGCCGGCCTGGGCTTCGTCCCATTGCGCCTGCGGCACGCCGCCGACCCAGAAGATGGTCGATTGAATCGACTTGTCGGCGAGGTAGAAGCGTCCGAAATCCTCGCCGCCCATCACGGCGGGGACTTCCTGCACGCGCTCCTTGCCGAAGCGGCTGGTCCACAATGCCCGGAAACGCTCGGTTTGGGGATCGGTGTTGAAGGTGGCGGGGGTAAATTCGTCCTTCACCTCGACCTCTGGCATTCGGTCTTCGGGTATGCCAGCCGCGATCGCCTCGCCACGCGCGATTCGGGCGATGCCGTCGAGCAGCTTCTTGCGCGTTTCCTCCGAATAGCTGCGCACGGTCAGCAGCAGTTTCGCGTCGTCGCCGATGATGTTGTGCTTGCTGCCCGCCTGGAACGACCCCACGGTGACGACCGCCGGATCCTGGGGATCGAGTTCCCGCGACACCAAAGTCTGGAGCGAGCCGACGATCCGCGCGCCGAGCACGATCGGGTCTTTCGTGGTATGCGGATAGGCACCGTGCCCGCCGACGCCCTTCACGTTGATGTCGACCGAATCGACGTTCGCCAGCACATAGCCCGATCGCAGGCCGATCACCCCGGCGGGCAACCCCGCACTGTCGTGAAACGCCAGCGCATGCGCAGGTTTGGGGAAGCGCGTGTAAAGTCCGTCGGCGAGCATGTCGCGCGCGCCCTGGCCGATTTCCTCGGCGGGCTGGCCGATCATGACGACGGTGCCCGACCATTGATCCTTCATCGCGGCAAGGTTGTTGAGCGTGCCGATCCAGCTCGCCATGTGCGTGTCATGGCCGCAGGCGTGCATCACGCCGGTCTCGACGCCCTCGGGCGTGGTCGCACGCACCTTGGAGGCGAAGGGCAGGCCGGTCGCTTCGGTCACGGGCAGGCCGTCCATATCGGCGCGGATCAGCACCACCGGGCCGGGGCCGTTTTCCAGCACCGCGACAACGCCGGTGCCGCCGACCTTTTCGGTGACCTTGTACCCGGCCTTGCGCGCGGCGGCGGCGAGCTTGGCAGCGGTCTTCACTTCCTTGCCCGAGAGTTCGGGATTGGCGTGAAAGTCGCGGTAATGTTCCATCAGTTGCGGCATCGCCTTGGTCACCGCGTCGCGCACCGGGTCGGCGGAGGCGGGCGCCGAGAGCGCCAGGATCGAGGCGAGCGTAAGCGCGGCGAAGTTCATGATGATCCCCTTTGTGTGGAGGAAGTGTCGCGCGGGGAGACGGCAAAGTAAATCCTCCCCGGCACGGGGAGGATCAGGCCGGAATCAGTTCGATCACATCCAGTTGCGATTCGAACGCCGGGCTCGGCAGCACCAGCCGCCATCGCCGGTCGCCCACCCGCTGGACATAACCGATCATGTCGCGCTGCGCGTCCTGACCATATTGCAGCGGCGCGCGCTCGTCGCCGAGCAGCAGCGTGCCGAGAAAGATCGCGCGCGCGTCGCTATCGGTAAACAGCAGGCCGACCGGACGCTGGCTGCCGGTCTGTTTGTAGAAGCTGCGGACCTCACCTTCATCGTCGATGCGGCAGGCGAAATAGGGATATTCGACATAATCGAGCAGTCCGCTCGATTTCGCGCCGAGCTTGAACACGCGGCAGCGATAGTCGCCCGCAGGCGGCATGGATCCCGCGAGCGCGAAATCGGGGTTGAACAACGCGCCCTGCGCACGGACCTTTGCACCCTCGGCAGCGGTCGCGGCGGGGAGCGCCGACATCCACGCATCGCGCCATCCGCGCAACCGCGCGCGGTCTGCCGGGGTGGCCATGCTGCGCCAGTCGGCGGCCGAGGGCGCGGCGACCGGCCCGGCAGCGATCCGCTGCCCTTGCGAACAACCGCACAGCGCAGCGACGGCCGCGATACAAGCCATTGCCTTCATCATTACGCGACCTCACCTGTCCCCGTTCACGAGCCTAGCGCGCGTGGGGGATTAGGCAATGGGGGGCGGGGCGTTACCACCCCCCCCATCCGTTCGTTTCGAGCGAAGCCGAGAAACGTGGGTCAAGCGCTGGTGTCGCGTTTCTCGACTTCGCTCGAAACAAACGGTGGAAGGGCTGCGGCGGTAGCCGTCAAGCCGCGGTCCAACCGCCATCCACGACCATGTTCGCGCCGGTGATCGCCTTTGCCGCATCGCCGCACAGGAACAGTGCCATCGCCGCGACCTGTTCGGGCAGGACGAATTCCTTGGTCGGCTGCGCGGACAACAGCACATCGTTCATCACCTGATCGCGGGTCAGCCCACGCGCTTTCATGGTATCAGGGATCTGGTTTTCGACGAGCGGCGTCCAGACATAGCCCGGCGAGATCGCATTGACGGTCACGCCATGCGTCGCGACTTCGAGCGCGATCGTCTTGGTCAGCCCGAGGATGCCGTGCTTCGCCATGACATAGGCCGATTTGTTGGGGCTCGCGACCAAGCTGTGGGCCGACGCGGTGGAAATGATCCGGCCCCAGCCCGCGGCCTTCATGTGCGGGACGGCGGCACGGATCGCGTGCCAGGCGGAGGAAAGGTTGATCGCGATGATCGCGTCGAATTTCTCGACCGGAAATTCCTCGATGCACGCGACATGCTGGATGCCGGCATTGTTGACGAGAATATCGGGGCCGCCGAGTTCGGCGTGGCAGCGTTCGACCATCGCCGCGATCTGATCGGGCTTGGTCATGTCGGCGCCGTCGTAGAGCGCCTTGCCGCCGCTGGTGGCCTCAAGAGCGACGCGTTCCGTCTCGATCGCGTCCGCGTCGCCGAAGCCGTTGATCATCACGTTCGCGCCCTCGGCGGCGAACGCCTTGGCGTAAGCGAGGCCGATGCCCGAGGTGGAGCCGGTGATGAGCGCGGTCTTGCCTTTGAGGAACATTCAACAACCTTTCAAACAGAAACCCGTTCGTTTCCCGTATTCGCTCGAAACGAACGGTGTGGGAGAGGGGGAGATCATTTGCGGGTGAGATCGAACGCGGCGGTCTTGCCGTCCGCAATGTTTTTCGCCAGCACCGCCGAATTGGCGATCGTCTCGGTCACGTCGACGTGCCCCGATTGCCAGAGTTCGCGCACCGTGCGCTGCGAGAATTCGAAGTCGCGATTGGCGCCCTCCCAGCTGCGCGGGCGGTGAATCAGGTGGACGATGTTCACCGGCAGCTCGTCGGCGCGCGCGGCCAGCGCTTTGATATCGGGATCATCGCACAACTGCTTGGGCAGCTTGGCCAGGACGCGTCGGATTTCCTCGCGTTCCTGACGCAACTGCACGCGTTCGCTGGTCACTTGGCGGGTTCGGCTGGAATAGCGGATTTCGGTCAGCCGTCCCATCACGTCGGACAAGGTGCGCGGACGCTCTGCCTTGGCGGAGAACAGGTCGCACTGAAACACCAGCATCGCCTGATCCTGATGGTCGAGGACGTGGATCAGCGGGGTGTTGGAGACGAGGCCGCCGTCCCAATAGAGCTTGCCGTCGATCTCCACCGGGGGCAGGCCGGGGGGCAGCGCGCCCGATGCCATGATGTGGCGGGCGTCGATGCGGTCGTGCGTCGTATCGAAATAGCGGAAATTGCCGCTTTCAATCTCGACGGCCCCCACCGAAAGCCGGACCTCGCCGCGGTTGAGCAAATCCCAGTCCACCAGCCGGTCGAGCGTTTCGCGCAAGGGTTCGGTGTCGTAATAGCTGAGCGCGCCTTCGCTTCCCGGCACCGCCCATTGCGGCGGCATCGGACGCGGGCGGAAAAAGCCGGGGACGCCGGTTGCCAGCACCATCGCGGCCGACATTTCATGCGCCCATTCGCGAAAGATATCGCTGTCGGGCAGCGGCAGATCGGGCAAGATGCTCGCCGACAGGCTCCAGAATTCGCGCAATGCATCGACCCGGCGTTCGGGCGGATTGCCCGCGACGATGGCGGCGTTGACCGCGCCGATCGAGATGCCTGCGACCCAGTCGATCTCGACGCCGTGCGCCTCCAGCGCCTCGATCACGCCCGCCTGATAGCTGCCGAGAGCGCCACCGCCCTGCAACACCAGCGCCACGCAATCGGGCAGGGGCAGTGCCTGGCAGCGGCTGCGCTTGCGGCGTCGGATCGGTTCGGCATCGGCCATGCGCTCACAGATGGACCTTTTGGTGCAGTGCATCAACCGCCCGTTTGGACCATGGTGATTGCAACCCTTGGCCGCGCGGCGCATTCTGACCGCGTAACGAAACCAGCAAGGGCTGATCCTCATGCGCCTCGACGATATCGGCCCCAGCGACAATGTCCGCGATCTGGGACGCGGCGGCGGTGGGGGTGGCGGCAGTGCCGGCATGCTGCTCGGGCTGCTGCCGATGCTGCTCGGGCGGCGGATGGGATGCGGCGGGATCGCGCTGCTGCTGATCGTCGGTGCGGCCTATCTGTTCCTGTCGGGCGGGGGCGGGTTGCTGGGGCCGACCAGCAGCGTGCAACCGGGCCAGACTGCGGGCCAGACGCCGCAACAGGTCTGTTCGATCGAGGCGCGCCGGACGGCGTGCGCGGCGCACGCGCTGGCCGAGACGACCTGGGCGCAGATTTTTCAGGAACAGGGGAGGCGCTATCAATCGGCCAGCCTGAATTTCTTTCAGGGCGGTGCGCAATCGGGCTGCGGCGCGGCGCAATCGGCGATGGGGCCGTTCTATTGCCCTAGCGATACCGGCATCTATCTCGATTCCACCTTCTTCGACGAACTCGCCAACCGCTTCGGCGCGGCGGGCGATTTCGCCGAGGCCTATGTGATCGCACACGAAGTCGGCCACCATGTCCAGAATCTGACCGGCCAGATGGATCAGGTCAGGCAGCTTCAGGCGCGCGCCTCGCGGACCGAGGGCAATCAGCTGTCGGTCCAGCTCGAACTCCAGGCGGATTGCTATGCGGGCGTCTGGGCGGCGCGCAATCGTGAGCGGCTGGAACCCGGCGATATCGAGGAAGGAATGACCGCCGCGAACGCAATCGGCGACGACACGCTGCAGCGGCAATCGCAGGGCACGGTGGTCCCCGACAGCTTCACCCACGGCACGTCCGAACAACGCATGACGTGGTTGCGGCGCGGGCTGGAAAGCGGCGGCGATCCGGCGGTGTGCAATACGTTCGGCTAAGGCTGCCGAGGGATGGAATTGGGACGTCAGGCCGCCAGTCGCACCTGATTGCGGCCTCCCGATTTCGCCGCATAAAGCGCATGATCGGCGCGGCCCATCAGGCTGTCTCGATCTTCGTCACCTTCGAGCAAGGCGATGCCGGTGCTGACCGTCAGCGACACCTCAACGCCTGAGGGCAGGGGAACTGCCGCCTTGTCGATCATGCGACGCAGGCGTTCGCAAAGTGTGCGGGCGGCGGCGATGTCGGTTCGCGGCATCAGCACGGCAAATTCTTCGCCACCGATGCGCGCGACCCGATCGCCAAGTCGGGTGCTGGCGGTCAGTGCGGCCGCGACATGGCCAAGCACGATGTCGCCTGCGCGATGCCCATGCGTGTCGTTGATGCGTTTGAAGAAATCGACATCGACGATCGCCACCGACAACGGCGACCCGGTACGGAACGCGGCTTCGCGCTCGCGTTGAAGCGCCTGGAAATAGCTGCGGCGGTTGAGCAGCCCGGTCAGTTCGTCGTGCGTCGCCAGATAATGGAGTTGAGACGACAGCTTGACCGCCCGGACATGCGCGCGCGCCGCGCCCATTCCGATCATCGCGGCGATCCCGAGGAACACCAGCGCGAGACCCGCAAGCGAATAGGTCAGCAATTCCTGACGCCGATCGGCTGCGTGTGCAGCCTCGGCGTGATGACGCTGCTCGTCGATCTCGGCCTGGGCGAGCGTATCGATCCGGCCCAGCAAGGCCGCCATGCGGTGCTCGGTATGGCCTGACCTCAGCCGATTAACGGCTTGTTCGCGACCGCCGCCCTGCTGCATTTCGACAAGGCGGTCACCCATCACATACATGGATTCCAGTTCGCGCGACACCAGGGCGACCTGGGCCTGTCGCTCGGCATTGCCTTGCGTGAGCGTTTGCAATTCCGCGACGAGGGCGCGCCCAGCGGTTCGTTCGCGCATGAACGGGATCAGACTGCGAACATCGTCGGTAATCATGTAGCCGCGCACCGCCCGCCCGGCGGCGTGAATCGACAACTGCAATTTGCTGGAGGCCAGCAGCACGTCCTGCGTCACGACATGCTGTGCTTCGGCCGCATTGCGAAGGCGTGCCTGCTGCATCGTCGATCCAACAAGCGCCGCCAGCACCAACACCAGCAGCACCAGCGCACCGAATCCGATCCACTGGCGACGCCTGCGATCGCGCGCTTCGTTTCGCTCGAAATCGTGAGGGGCGGTATTCGGCAATGCTGACTCCTGCCCTCCAAATTTAGAGGGCAGGAGTAAACAGCGTGTTAGCCGGTCAGAGTTTGACGAGCATTTTTCCGGTATTGCCGCCGGTGAACAGGCCCAGAAACGCATCGGGTGCGGCGTCGATCCCTTCGAACACGGTTTCCTGACGCTGCAATCTGCCCGCGGCCTGCCATGCGGCCATGTCGCGATAAAATTCGCTGGCCTTCGACATATGGTCGCTGACCAGGAACCCCTGGATGCGGATGCGCGCCGCGATGGTCCGCGCGATATAACGCAGGCTGGTCGGCTTGCCGTCGTTATAGATGTCGATCATCCCGCAGATCGCGAACCGCGCATTTTCGCGCGCGGTGGCGAACGCGGCGTCGAGATGATCGCCGCCGACATTGTCGAAATAGACGTCGATGCCATCCGGGGCGGCACCCGACAACGCGCGGACCAGCGACCCTTCCGCCTTGTAATCGATGACGTGATCCGCGCCCAGCGACCGGACCCACTCGCATTTGTCGGCGCCGCCCGCCGAGCCGAGGACGGTCATGCCCTTGGCCTTGGCGATCTGAACCACGGTCGACCCGACCGCGCCTGCCGCGGCGGAAACGAACACCGTCTCGCCTTCCTTGGCTTCGGCAACATCGAGCAGCCCGAAATAGGCGGTCATGCCCGGCATCCCGAACTGGCCGAGAAACGCCTGATCGGGCAGGCCGAGGGCGGGCAGTTTCTGAACTTCCCTCGCCGACAGCACGGCCTCGTCGCGCCAGCCGCCCATGTGAAGCACCTTGTCGCCGACGGCGATGCCGTCGGCCCTGCTTTCGACTACCTCGCCGACAGCGCCGCCGGTCATCGGCTCGTCGAGGCCGAACGGGGCGGCATAGCTTTTCACGTCGTTCATGCGGCCGCGCATGTACGGATCGACCGAGAGCCATGAATTCGCGATGCGCACCTGGCCATCCTCGAGTGGAGGCAGGGCGATTTCCTTGAGCGCGAAGTCCTCCGCTACGGGCGTGCCGGCGGGGCGGCGCATCAGATGCCAGGCGCGAGCCATGTTCATTCTCCTGTTAGGACGGTGTGGTCGCAGGATGGCGAACCTAGTTGCACTTTGCAACCTATGGGGCGGCTGGCTTTCCATCCCATGCCGGATGACGGGATCGGCACGTGAAAAAGGGGCCGGGCGTTACCGCCCGACCCCAGATCGACGCCCGCGCAGGTGCGTAAGCGCGGGTGCCGCATGGACTTCGCTCAGTAAGTCCCCGAAAAGCTGCGGTTGAGGTTGCGCGTACCGTCCGTGTCATCGCGGTCGCCGAACATCGCGCGGTTATTTTCCTCGTCGCGCCATTCGCGTTTCGCCTCATCCGCGGTCTTGCGGATCGTCACCTTGTCATCGACGCTCTGAATCCAGCGCGACGGGATCGAATGGTGATGGCCACCGGCATCCTTGTCCGATTTGGTCAGGATGATGCGGTCGCCGCGGACCTTGTCGACGGTGCCGACATGGGTGCCGTCGGAACCGACGACTTCCATATGCTCGTCGACCTTTTTCAGGCTGTCGCGCTGTCCCTGGCGCTCGGTGCGGAAATTCGCAAATTCGTTGCGGAATTTCTGCGAGTTTTCACGCCGATATTCGTCGTAATCGCGGTCGAGTTCGCCGATCCGCTCGCGCCGCCAGGACGAATAATGCGGGTCGCTGTCGTAGCGGTCGTCGTAACGCTGGTCGAGTTCGCGGCGGCGTTCGGCTTCGTCGTCGCCGAACCAGCTGCGAACCTCGTCACCCGCACGGGCGAAAAAGCCGCGATCGTCGTAATCATAGCCGGGCTCGCCGCGCGGGCGGTCGCCTGCCGAACGGTTGCGCCCGTAATCGGCGAAGCGGTGACCGTCATGGGCATAGCTGCCCTGCCAGTTGCCGCCGCGGTCGTTGGTCGTGCGACGCGCTCCGCCATAATTGTCGCGCGCACCATAGCTTTCGCGCCCGTAATTGTCGCTGCGCCCGTAATCGTCGCTGCGATAGCCACCGCGCCCATAATCGTCGCGATCCGATCCACGGTCGTCGCGCCCATAACCGGTCGCGCTATAGTCACGTGCTGACGAATAGCTGTAATCGCCACCCGATCCATAATCGGTTCCATATGTCGAACGCTCGCGACGTCCATAATGATCGCGGCGGGGATCGGTGCTGCGCGGATAACGATCGTAACCCATTTCGGCCTCCTCTTGATCCATATTAAGATGCTGGGGCGTAACGACTTTTACGTCGCGTCCCTCATCTGGTGCGGACAGCGGATCAGCCGAAATTTGGTTCCGACATTTGGTCGCAAGTCGGCGACGGACTGGCGCGGACGGGCCAGCATGACGAATTGCGCCGCAAATTCGCCGACGCTAAACTCCATTCGCACTGTCGGCTCGGCAGGGCGCGGGGCCGTAGCTCAGATGGGAGAGCGCTGCAATCGCACTGCAGAGGTCAGGGGTTCGATTCCCCTCGGCTCCACCACCCTCCTGATTAGACTCACCGGTCGAGGACCAAGAGCGTAGGCAGACGCCACCGGCGGCATCCGGGCTCCTCTCCAAAAAGTCGTGCGGCGCAACTTTGCGGGTTTCGCCGGTCAACAAGTGTTGATAATGGCTCGCAATATGAGCATTGCCGCCTCCGCGCCGCTGTCCGACGCCCCGATTCGCCATCCCGCTGCCGTTCGAACCGTCGATTGGGCGGCGCTCAGCGATGGCGAATCCCGCCGCTTGCGCGAGTTCGGGCTGGACGAGGGGGTGGAGGTCGAGATTCTTCACCGCTCGATGTTCGGACGCGGGCCGCTTGCCTGCCGCATCGGGCGGATGACGATCGCGATCCGGGCGCATGTCGCGCGCGCCATCCATGTCGACGCCAAGGGAGCCTAGGCGATGCATCCCGCTCCCCTGATCGCGCTGGTCGGCAACCCCAATGCGGGCAAGAGCGCGCTGTTCAATGCGCTGACCGGCGCGCGGCAAAAGGTCGGCAACTATCCCGGCGTCACCGTCGAACGCCATTCGGGGCGGATGAGCCTGACCGACGGTCGCCCGGTCGAATTGCTCGATCTGCCCGGCAGCTACAGCCTCGATCCCTCAAGCCCCGACGAGGAAGTGACGCGCGATGTCGTCACCGGCAAGGGCGGGCTCGAATGCCTGCCCGACGCGCTGCTGGTCGTCGTCGATGCCACCAATCTCGAAAATCACCTGCGCTTCGTCCTGCAATTGAGGGCGCTGGGGCGACCGATGGTGGTCGGGCTCAACATGATCGACATGGCGACTCGCGACGGGCTGACGATCGATACGCGCGTGCTCGAAGCCGAACTTGGCATGCCGGTGATTCCCACAGTCGCGGTGCGCAAGCGCGGTCTCGACGAAATCCGCGACGCGCTGTCGCGCGTATTGGGCATCAATCCGGGCGAGCCGCACGAAGTCGATCCCGACATCCGCGCCTATCAGCGCCCGGCACGCGCGCTGGCCAAAGCGGCGACCGTCGAACAGCCCCGATCGCGCGCGGTCTCCAGATCGCTCGACCGCGTGGTGCTGCATCCGGTGGCGGGACCGATCCTCCTGCTCGGCCTGCTGTTCGTCATGTTCCAGGCGGTGTTTTCCTGGTCCGAAGCGCCGATCGGCTGGATTGAGGGATTTCAGGGCTTTCTCGCCGACAGCGCGCTGAACCTTCCGCAAGGATTCCTGCGCGACCTGCTGATCGAAGGGATCATCAACGGTGTCGGGTCGGTCGTCGTCTTCCTGCCCCAGATCGTCATCCTGTTCCTGTTCATCCTGCTGCTGGAGGGCAGCGGCTACATGGTGCGCGCCGCATTCCTGATGGACCGGTTGATGGCCAGCGTCGGCCTGTCGGGCCGTGCGTTCATTCCGCTGTTGTCGAGCTTCGCCTGCGCGATCCCCGGCATCATGGCGACGCGGTCGATTTCCGATCCGCGCGAGCGGCTGACGACGATCCTGATCGCGCCGCTGATGACCTGTTCGGCGCGACTGCCGGTCTATGCCGTCATCATCGGCGCGTTCATTCCGGCGCGCAATCTGGCTCCCGGCGTCGGCCTGCAAGGCCTGGTGCTGTTCATCCTCTATCTGGCCGGGGTGGTCGGGGCGGTAGTCGCCGCACTCGTCATCCGGCGCTTTTCCGCGCGCGGCACCGCGAACGGCAGCTTCATGATGGAATTGCCACGCTATCAATTGCCGATCGTTCGCGACGTGCTGCTCGGCCTGTGGCAGCGGGCGTGGATTTTTCTGCGGCGGGCAGGAACGATCATCATGGCCGCCACGGTCGCACTGTGGCTGCTCGCCAGCTATCCGGTCGCGCCCGAGGGCGTGAAGCAAAGCGAATATTCGGTCGCCGGACGCATCGCGTCGGGGCTGCACGTCGTGCTGGAGCCGATCGGCTTCAATCGCGAAATGAGCCTTGCCGTCATCCCGGCAATGGCCGCACGCGAAGTCGCGGTGTCGGCGCTCCAGACCGTCTATGCGATCGATGCCGAGGATGAGGATGCAGGCGCGCAGGAACTTGGCGCGCGGATCGGCGATGCCTGGCCGCTGCCCACCGCGCTCGCGTTTCTGGCGTGGTTCGTGTTCGCGCCGCAATGCCTGTCGACGATCGCGGTCGCCAAGCGCGAGACCAATGGCTGGAAATGGCCGCTCGTCATGCTTGGCTATCTGTTCGTGCTGGCTTACATCGCAGCAGGCGCGACGTATTGGATCGCATCAGCATTCGGATTGTAGAAAGAGGAAACAGATGGCCGGCAGCGTGAACAAGGTGATTCTGGTCGGCAATCTGGGACGCGACCCCGAAAGCCGGTCGTTCCAGAATGGCGGCAAGGTGGTGAACCTGCGCATCGCCACATCGGAAAGCTGGAAGGACCGCAACACCGGCGAGCGCAAGGAAAAGACCGAATGGCATTCGGTCGCGATCTTCAACGAAGGGCTGGCGAACGTCGCCGAGCGGTTTCTGCGCAAGGGCAGCAAGGTCTATATCGAAGGCCAGCTCCAGACACGCAAATGGCAGGACCAGCAGGGCCAGGACAAATATTCGACCGAAATCGTGCTTCAGGGGTTCAACAGCGTCCTGACCATGCTCGACGGTGCCCCCGGCGGTGGCGGCGGCGCAGCAAGCCGCGGCGGCGGTGACGATTGGGGCGCAGGCAGTGGCGACAGCTTCGCCGGCCAGTCCTCGTCGCGCAGTGGCGGCGGTTTCGGTGGCGGATCGGGCAGCGGCGCGCGCTCTGGTGGATCGAGCTTCCCCGACGATCTCGACGATGACGTTCCGTTCTGATTCTTTTTCCGTCCCCGTGCGTTACGGCGCTGAAACGAAGGGGAGTTTCGGGTGAATCCAAAGGTCGAGCATATCGCGATGTTGGCGCGCGCCGGGTATCTGGCGCGCGCCATCGTCTATTTTGCGCTCGGTTATCTGACGCTGGCGACGGGCGAGGCCGAGGGAACCGCGAGCGTGCTCGACCCGCTGGCCGATGTGCCGGGCGGCAATGCGCTAATGGTCCTGCTGGCGATCGGGCTGGCGGCCTACGGTCTGTTCCGCCTCTATGGGGCGTGGGTCGATCTCGAAAATGACGGCGACGACTGGAAAGGGCGCGGCAAGCGGTTCGGGCATGTGCTCAGCGGTTGCGCGCATCTGGTCCTTGGCTGGGGTGCATTGAAGCTGGGCTTCGGCGGCCCTGGCCCCAACGACGGTGCCGCGGGCGAGGCCGCCGCCGAACAGGTAATCAGCCTGCCCGGGGGCTGGTTGCTGATCGTGATCGTCGCGGCAGGCTTTGCACTCGCCGCCGTCAGTCAGGCGTCGCGCGCATGGTCGGGCAAGTTCATGGCGCTGATGTCGCGCGCTACGCCGCGCTGGGCAGAGATCGTCGGGCGGATCGGTTATGCCGCGCGCGCGGCGGTGTTCGCGGCACTGGCCTGGGCGATCCTCGAAGCGGGGTTGAGCGGCAATCCCGGAGAGATCGGGTTTCAGGACGCGCTCGCCGCGTATCGCGACGAGGATGAATTATACCGCACGATCGCCGCAGGCCTGGCGATGTTCGGCGTGTTCAGCCTGGTGATGGCGCGTTACCGCGACGTCTGCGATTCGCCGATGGTGAAGCGGTTGATGGCGCGCGCGGGGAACTGACACCGATTTTTCCCCCGATCGGCGGCGGCGTTGCTATGACCATTGGCCATGAAGACCATGATCGCGCTCGCCGCGCTTGCCCTTGCGGGCTGCGCCACCACGAATACCGCGCCGATATCGGCCAGCGACAATCCGCAGGACCAGTTCATGGCGCGGCTGAACGCGCTGTGCGGCAACGCCTATGAAGGTCGCGTCGTCACCACCGATCCCGCCGACAAGGATTTCGCGTCAAGCCGCCTGGTGATGCATGTCCGCGAATGTTCGCCGCGCGAGGTAAAGGTGCCGTTCCATGTCGGCGAGAACCGCTCGCGGACCTGGATCTTCACCCGCACCGCAGACGGCATCCGGTTGAAGCACGACCACCGACTGGAAAATGGCAGTGACGATCCCGTGACCATGTATGGTGGCGACACGGCAGCGCCGGGCACCGCGACCGCGCAGGCCTTTCCCGTCGATCAGGAGTCGATCGCGCTGTTCAGGTCGAACGATCTGGGCGTGTCGGTGACCAATGTCTGGCATGTCGAGGTGAATGACGATGTGTACGCCTATGTCCTGCGCCGCCCGAACCGGCATCTGCGCGTCGAGTTCGACCTCAATCGCCCGGTGACACCGCCGCCCGCGCCCTGGGGTTTCGAGTGAGCGCTGACGAGTATATCTATGACGAAGCCAGTGGAGAGTGGGTGCAGGCGACCGATGCAACGCCCGCCCCCGCCGACGCGGCGAGTGTCGAGGTGCGCGATGCCGTCGGCAACCCGCTTGCCGATGGCGACCAGGTGACGCTGATAAAGGATTTGAAGGTAAAGGGCGCGAACCAGTTGCTCAAGCGCGGCACACTGATCAAATCGATCCGGTTGACCGGCGACGCGCAGGAAATCGACTGCAAGTTCGACGGGATCAAGGGACTGGTGCTGCGCGCGGAGTTCGTGCGGAAGCGGTGACTTGCCGATTTCGTGCGGGGTCTGATCGCCAAAGCGCCTAGCAAGGTTGCGGGGCGACCCGCCCCTTCAGGAAATCGTCATGGCCAAAAGTCAGAAGAAATCGAACAAGGAAGTCCGCAAGCCCAAGGCGGAAAAGGTCAAGACCAATGCCGCCCAGCCATCGACAAAGGACCGCCCGGTCGGGATGGTCACGCTGACGAATTGAGCCTTGGCCAGGGGTAAGGTCGCCACTCCATAGGAGTCGGACCGCTAAATCCCCGAGGCGAAGGTCAGTTCGAGCATGTTCGAATTGGGCGGGATGTCCAGCCGCGCCGAATTGAATTCGACCGATCCGCCCGGCGCGATGACGCGGTTGGGCGGTTCGATCGTCCAGTCATAGACGCGGCGGCCCTGGGCGTCGCGCAGTTCGGCGCGTATGTTGGGGACGCGCTGGCTTTCCGACGTCGGATTGCGCACCGCGCCGGAAATCGAGAACAATTCGTTCCCGCTCGACAGCACGCGCCGGTCGATCGGGTTGTGGACCAGAGTCAGCGGACTTTCGCTGGCGCCGATCGGCAGCCCGATCTGGGCCGCGATGCCCGGCGCGCCGGTGTAGAGGATCGCGCCGGTGCCGACGAGCATCGACACGCCCGCGACGATTGCGGCGGCGGTCCAGCGGCGCGCCGGGTTGCGGCGCGGCTTGAACGGCGCGCGGTGGGCGAAGGCGTCGTAATCGCGCCGACGGCGGGGTTCGACCGAGGGGTCGACGAGCGGATCGACGAAGGTGCGTGCCGCACTGGACGGCTGGGCGGTCGCGCGCGCTGAGGTCATGGGCGCTGTGGTGGCGTGCGGGGTCGGCGGGACCTCGGCAATCGGCTGGGGATCGGGCGCGTTCGGCGGCGCCTGGGTTTCGGCGCCCGCCGACAGGTCGAGCGGCGCGGGCGGCTGGAACCAGCTATGCTTGCAATTGGCGCAGCGCACCGTGCGTCCTTCGGCCCCGACCGCGGTGTCGGGGACCAGATAACGGGTGTGGCACTCGGTACATTCGAGGATCATGGCGGCAATCGGTCTTTGTATTGGCAGCGGATCGACGACGTTTCGCCTGACGAATCTATGCATCCCCGATTCGCGCCATGCAAGCGTTGAAGGCGGACGCTTGAGGGCCAGCGCGGGACATGCGATGTGAGCCCTTTCAAGCGGGTGGGTGCCGCGCGGACACAAATCGGAGCGGCGCGGGCGCGCATGGCGAATATCGTGCAGTTCGAAAATGTTGGCCTGCGTTACGGGACGGGCGCGGAGACGCTGTCGGACGTCAGCTTCACGCTCGCCTCCAGCGGATTCTATTTCGTCACCGGCAATTCGGGCGCGGGCAAGACCTCGCTCTTGCGCCTCCTTTACCTCGCCCAGCGTCCGACGCGGGGGCTGATCCGCATGTTCGACGAGGATGTGGTGACGCTACCCCGCAAGCGGCTGCCGGGGTTTCGTCGCCGCATCGGCGTGGTGTTTCAGGATTTCCGGCTGGTTCCGCATCTGTCGGCCTATGACAATGTCGCGCTGCCGTTGCGCGTCGCGGGCATGCCCGAGGTCGATATAGACGAGCCGGTGCGCGAGATGCTCGCCTGGGTCGGGCTGATGGACCGCGCCGACGCGCTGCCCGCGACGCTGTCAGGCGGCGAGCAGCAGCGCGTGGCGATCGCGCGCGCGGTCATCAACCGCCCGGACATGCTGGTTGCCGACGAACCCACCGGCAACGTCGATCCGGTGATGGCCGAACGCCTGCTCCATCTGTTCGAGGCGCTGCACCGGCTGGGCACGACATTGGTCGTCGCCACCCACGACATCGCGCTCATCAACAGCGTGCCGAGCGCCCACATCATGCGGATCGAAGCCGGACGGCTGGACGATCCGTCGGGCGCGCTGCGTCACCCGCCCAAGCGGGCCGACCAGTGATGGCGCGCACCCGGCCAAAGCGGATCGCGGCGATGCTCGACCAGGGCAAGGCGACGCGCGCGATGATCTGGATCATGGCGATCATGGTGTTCCTGACCGTGCTCGCTGCCGCACTCGGCCTGTCCACCACGCGGGCGACCCAGACGCTCGATCGCGATCTCGCCGGGCGGCTGACGGTGCAGGTGGTCGAGGGCAATGCGAGCCGCCGCGACGATCAGGTTGCGCGCATCCTGTCGAGCGTCCGCCGCGTGCCGGGCGTCGAGTCGGCAAGTGAGGTCGATCGCGCGCAACTCGCCGAACTCGTCCGCCCGTGGCTGGGCGATGCGGGGCTCGACCCCGAATTGCCGATGCCGGCGATGATCGACGTCGATCTGGCCGATGGCGCGGACAGCCGGGTGGCGGCGATCGAACTGGTCGTGCGCGGGATCGCGCCCGGCGCGCGAGTCGATCGCCATGTTGCGTGGCTGGCCCCGGTGCGCGATTTTCTGGCGCTGCTGGGCTGGCTGGCCGGCGGGCTGGTGCTGCTGATGCTGGTCGCGACCGGAGCGGTCGTGCTGCTGTCGGCGAAATCGGGGCTGGACACGCACCGCGATACGATCGACGTGCTGCACATGCTCGGCTCCACCGATCCCCAATTGTCGCGCCTGTTCCAACGGCGCATCGGTGCCGACACGCTGCTGGGCGGCGCGATCGGCGCGACCGCGGGGATCGCGGTGGTGGGGTTGCTTCAGGGGCAGGTGGCGACGCTCGGTTCGGGCGTCACGCAGGGCGCGAGCCTGGCGACGACCGACTGGATTCTGCTGGCGGCGATTCCGGTCGGCTATGCGATCGTCGCGATGGTCGCCGCGCGCGTCGCTGTCGGCGGACAGCTGAGGAAGACGCTGTGATCGTCCGCGCGCTGTCGACGCTGTTGATCGTCTGGCTGTTGGGCTTTGCGGCGTTCATGCTGTCGCTGGGCAAGCCGCTGGAGGGCGTCAGCACCGATGCGATCGTCGTGCCCACCGGATCGGCGGGCCGGATCGACCGCGGGATCACCCTGATCGAGGCGGGGGCGGCAAAGCGGATGCTGGTGACGGGCGTGGCGCGCGACGTGCGTCCGCAGGAACTCGCCGCGCAATATGATGCGCCGCCCGCGCTGTTCGATTGCTGCATCGATCTGGGGTTCGAGGCGGTCGATACCCGCTCCAACGCCAACGAGACGGCCGCGTGGGTGAACTCGCGCGGGGTGCGCAGCGTGCGGCTGGTGACGTCGGACTGGCACATGGCCCGCGCCGCGCTCGAACTGCGCAATTCGCTTGGCGACGATGTCGAGGTGGTCGGCGACGGCGTGACCGAAAGCCCGCGGCTGGGGTTCCTGTTTCTCGAATACAACAAATATCTGATCCGGCTGGTCGCGATCACTTTCGGCATCGGCCAGTGACGACGCTGCGCCGCTGGCTCTACAATCTGCTGTTCTACGGCGTGTCGGTCCCGATCGTGCTGGGCGCGCCGATCGCGACCTTGTTCGGGCGGGTGACAATCCAACGTTATGCCGTCCTCTGGATGCGATTGCAGCGGGCGCTGGTCGGCATACTCGGCATTCGTAACAACATCGAAGGTGACGGCGTGGTCGGATATCCGGTCCTTTACGCGTCGAAACACCAGTCGATGTACGAAACGCTGGAACTGACCGCGATGCTCGATGGCCCCGCGGTGGTGCTGAAGCAGGAACTGGCCGACATCCCGCTTTGGGGTGCCGCCGCACGCGGTTACGGCGCGATCATCGTCAACCGCGAGGCATCGGCGCAGGCGATGCGGTCGATGATGAAGGCGGGCAAGGCCGCAGTTGCCGAAGGGCGATCGATCCTGATCTTTCCCGAAGGAACGCGGGTGGAGCCCGGCACCACCCCCCCGCTCAAACCCGGCATGGCGGGGCTGTATCGGATGCTGGGCCTGCCGGTGGTGCCGATCGCGATGGATTCGGGCGTGGTGTGCTCGCGCAGCGGCCCGGCGCGGCCCGGTGTGGTAACCTTTCGCTTCGGCGATCCGATCCCGCCGGGCCTGCCCCGCGAGGAGATTGAGGCACGGGTATTCGCCGGGATCAACGCACTGGAGCTGGAACGCGGCCTGACCGATCGGCGGGCGTTGAGCAAGCCCGATCGGCCCTGAGCGGGCCCGTCAATCGTGCTTGCGCCCGAAATCTTCCGCCGCGTCGTCCTGGCCCGAATCGACGATCGATCGCCGCACCGCCCGCGTGCGGGTGAACAGATCGAACAATTCGTCGCCGTTGCCCCAGCGGATTGCGCGTTGCAGCGCCGACAAATCCTCCGAAAATCGCTGGAGCATGTCGAGCACGGCGTCCCGGTTGGACAGGAACACGTCGCGCCACATCGTCGGGTCGGACGCGGCGATGCGCGTGAAATCGCGAAAGCCACCGGCCGAATATTTGATGACCTCGGACGCGGTCACTTCTTCCAGGTCGGACGCGGTGCCGACGATGGTATAGGCGATCAGGTGCGGCAAATGGCTGGTCACCGCAAGCACACGGTCGTGATGCGCGGCGTCCATGATCTCGACCTGCGAACCGAGCAGCCGCCAGAAGCTGGCGACGCGTTCGATCGCGACGGGCGAGGTGCCGTCGGGCGGAGTCAGGATGCACCAGCGGCCCTTGAACAGCGTGGCGAAGCCCGCGTCCGGCCCACTGCGTTCGGTGCCCGCCACCGGGTGCGCAGGCACGATCTGGTTGTTCGGGAACGCATCGCGCAACGCCAGCACCACGCTTTCCTTGCACGATCCGACATCGCTGACCACCGCATCGGCGGGCAGATCCCCGGCGATTTCGTTCGCCACCTCGCCGATCGCGCCGACCGGCACGCACAGGATCACGAAATCGGCGTCGGTGACGGCCGCACCCGCGCTGTCGGTAATGTCGTCGGCCAGATCGAGTTCGGAGGCCCTCTCGCGCACCACTGGATCGGCGTCGTGACCGGTCACCCGCACCGTCGGCATCTGCGCGCGGATCGCGTGCGCCAGCGACGAACCGATCAGCCCCAGCCCGATGATCGAGACGCGCGCGAACGGCAGCATCAGCGGCTGACGATCTCGCGGATTGCCGCCGCCACGCCGCGGATTTCCGCTTCGGTGCCGATCGTGATGCGCAGGCCCTGCGCCAGCCCCTGACCGGGCAGCCAGCGGGTGATGTAACCACGGTCCATCAGCCCCTTATAGGCATCCTCGGCCGTCACCGGTCCTTCGAACAGGACCAGCGAGAAATTCGCCTTGGACGGTACCGCGCGCAGGCCCGCATTGCCGAGCGAGGCGATCTCATCCTCGAACCAGGCGAGCCATTGCTGGTTGTGCGCACGGCTGGCGGCGACGAATTCCTTGTCGGCCAGCGCGGCGATGGCCGCCTGTTGCCCCGCGGTCGTCACGTTGAACGGCGCGCGGATGCGGTGCATCGCGTCGATCAGCGCAGGCGCACCGTAACCCCAGCCGATCCGCTCGGCGGCAAGGCCGTGAATCTTCGAAAAGGTCCGCGTGACGAGCACATTGTCGGTCTCCATCGCCAGTTGCAGCCCGTGATCGTCCTCATCCTCTTCCAGATATTCGGCATAGGCCTGGTCGATGACGAGCAGAACGTCCTTCGGCAGCGCATCGTGCAGCCGCGCGATTTCCTCACGCGGGGCGAAGGTGCCGGTGGGGTTGTTCGGGTTGGCGACGAACACGATCCGCGTCGCGGGCGTGACGCACGCCAGGATCGCATCGACATCGGTCGCATAGTCCTTGTCCGGCGCAATCACCGGCAATGCGCCGACGCGGCGGGTGGCGATTTCGTACACCGCGAAGCCGTATTTGACGAAGATCACCTCGTCGCCCGGTCCGGCGAACGCGCCTGCGGCCAGGTGCAGCACTTCGTCCGAGCCGGTGCCGTAGATGACGCGCGCGGGGTCGAGGCCGTGGGCGGCGGCGATCGCCTCGCGCAGCTCGCTCGCACCCGCATCGGGATAGCGTTCGAGCGTCTTTTCGGCGGCGCGGAACGCAGCCCTCGCCTTTTCGGACGTGCCGAGCGGGTTTTCGTTGGATGACAGCTTGGCGACGACGCGCCCGTCATCGGTCTTGGAACGCCCCGGCACATAAGGGGCGATATCCATGATCCACGGCTTGGGAATGGGTCCAGTCATGGCCGCGCGGGATGGCGGAAAGCGGTGGCGATGGCAAGGTTTGTGGGCAATGCCAGCGCATCCGCTTGAACGTCGCGTTTCGTCCCCCTAAACCGCCCCACCCGTTCGTTTCGAGCGAAGTCGAGAAACGGACGGCGTTTTTGGGACTGTTATATCCTTGACCATCACCGACCAGCGCTTCGGCCTTCAGCGTCAGATCACGCTTGCCCAACCGCTTGCGCTCGACGGCGGCGGTGCGCTCGCGTCGGTCGATATCGCCTATGAAACCTATGGCACGCTGAACGCCGACGCATCCAACGCGATCCTGATCTGCCATGCGCTGACCGGCGACCAGCATGTCGCCTCGCGCCATCCCGTCACCGGCAAGCCGGGCTGGTGGGAACGGATGATCGGGCCGGGCAAGCCGGTCGATCCCGCACGCGACTTCATCGTTTGCGCGAACGTGCTGGGCAGTTGCATGGGGTCTTCGGGACCGTCGAACGTCAATCCCGACACCGGTGCGCCCTGGGGCATGGCGTTCCCGGTCATCACCATCCGCGACATGGTGCGCGCGCAGGCGATGCTGCTCGATCATCTCGGCGTGCGCGTGCTCAAGGCCGCGGTCGGCGGATCGATGGGCGGGATGCAGGTATTGAGCTGGGCCGCGACCTATCCCGAACGGGTCCGCTCCGCCGTCGTCATCGCATCGACCGCGCGGCATTCGGCGCAGAACATCGCCTTTCATGAAGTCGGGCGTCAGGCGATCATGGCCGACCCCAACTGGGCGGGCGGCGATTATTATGGCGGCGACACCCCCGCCGCGGGGCTGGCCGTCGCGCGGATGGCGGCGCACATCACCTATCTCTCGGAGGCCGGGCTGACCGCGAAGTTCGGGCGCAAGTTGCAGGCGCGCGCCGACGGCACCGCGGGGGCCAAGACCTTCGGCTTCGACGCCGATTTTCAGATCGAAAGCTATTTGCGGCATCAGGGATTGAGCTTCGTCGATCGGTTCGACGCCAACGCCTATCTCTATATCACCCGCGCGATGGACTATTTCGACCTGGCCGAGGAGCATGGCGGGCGGCTGGCCGATGCGTTTCGCGGCGCCGACACCCGCTTCTGCGTCGTCAGCTTCGACACCGACTGGCTCTATCCCACCTCCGAATCGCGCGCGATCGTCCATGCGCTGAACGCCGCGGGCGCGCGCGTCAGCTTTGTTGAGCTGTCGAGCCCGTTCGGCCACGACGCCTTCCTGCTCGACGCGCCCGAGATGAACCGGGTGGTGAACGGGTTTCTGAGGGCGGGCGAGTGAAGACCGCCATCCTACTCCCGTTCGTTTCGAGCGAAGTCGAGAAACGCTCTCAAACGCCAAGCTCACGTTTCTCGACTTCGCTCGAAACGGACGGAGAGATAGGGCGCGCGCCATGACCCTGCGCCCCGACCTTGCGATCATCGCCGATCATGTCGCGCCGGGTGCGCGGGTGCTCGACATCGGCTGCGGTGACGGTGCGCTGATGGCGGCGCTGACCGCCAAGGGGTGCGACGCGCGCGGGCTGGAGATCGACGCGGCCAAGGTCGCGACCGCCGTCGCGCGCGGGCTGTCGGTGGTCCAGGGCGACGCCGATACCGATCTGGCCGACTATCCCGACGCCAGTTTCGACGTTGCGCTGCTCAGCCAGACGCTTCAGACGACCCGCGCGCCCGACAAGGTGCTCGACCATCTTCTCCGCATCGGCCAGCGCGCATTTGTCTCCTTCCCCAATTTCGCGCACTGGCGGGTGCGCGCGTCACTGCTGTGGGGCGGACGGATGCCGGTGACCACGCTGCTGCCCGAACGCTGGTACGACACGCCCAACATCCACCACGTCACGATCGACGATTTCCGCGCGCTGATGGCCGAACGCGGCGTGACGATCGAACAAGCCTGGTTCCTGAACCACGGTCGACCGACCAGCGCCGCCGCCGCCAATTTCCGCGCCGAACATGCGGTGTTTGCGCTGAGGAAACGCTAAGCGGCCATTCGCGTGGCGGTCAGCAGATAATCGAGGCTGGTGTCGTCGCTGATGTGAAAGCCGAGCATCGGCGAAAAGGACAGCCCGCGCAAATTGGCGACGCGCAGCCCCGCCGCCGCCAGCCGTTCGGTCAGTTCCTCCGGCGTCAGGAAGCGTTCCCAGTCGTGCGTGCCCCTGGGGATGATCCCCGCGCCCTCGCCGATCGTGATCATCGCCAGCCGCGACAGCGGCGTGCGGTTGGGGGTGGACAGAATCATCAGGCCGCCGGGTGCCAGCGCGCGCACCAGACCGGCGATGAACGCATCGACATCCGACACATGCTCGATCACCTCCATCGACGTCACGAGATCGAACGTCTCGCCCGCCAGTCCCTCGACCCCGCCATGCCGGTAATCGATGTCGAGCCCGACGCTGGCCGCATGCGCCCGCGCCGCGCCGATATTTTCTTGGGCGGCGTCAAGCCCGGTTACCGCCGCGCCCAATCGGGCGAGCGGTTCGGCGAGCAGCCCCGCGCCGCAGCCGACATCGATCGCCGTCTTGCCGTCTAGCGGGGTGAAGTCGTTGGAATCGCTGCCCCAATGCTCGTCGATGGCCTCGCGCAGGTAACGCAGGCGCGGTGGGTTAAGCTTGTGGAGCATCGCCGACGAACCCTTCGGATTCCACCAATCGGCGGCGAGCGTGCCGAAATGCGCCGCTTCGCGTGCGTCGATCGTGGCTGTAGCGGCGGCCAGCGTGCCGGGGGTGATGCTTGCAACGGTCATGCCCCCCTCCTATCAGGCCCGGCACCCATTTCCAAAGGGGGAAGGACAGCCGCGCATGGCCCGTATCGTGATGAAGTTCGGCGGCACGTCGATGGCCGGGATCGAACGCATCCGCGTGGTCGCGGCCCGCGTGAAGCGCGAATGGGACATGGGCAACGAAGTCGCGGTCGTCGTCTCGGCAATGGCGGGCGAGACCGACCGGCTGGTCAATTTCTGCCGCGAAGCATCCTCGCTCTACGATCCCAAGGAATATGACGTCGTCGTCTCGGCGGGCGAGCAGATCACCTCGGGCCTGCTCGCCATCGCATTGCAGGCGATCGGCGTGCCCGCGCGCAGCTGGCTGGGGTGGCAATTGCCGATCCGCACCTCGGACGGCCACGCCTCCGCACGGATCGGCGATATCGACACGACCGCGCTGAACAAGAGCCTCGCGAACCGCGAGGTCGCGGTAATCCCCGGTTTTCAGGGCGTCGCGGTGGGTGAGCGCGTCAGCACCCTGGGCCGCGGCGGATCGGATACGTCGGCGGTCGCGATGGCGGCGGCAATGAAGGCCGATCGCTGCGACATCTACACCGATGTCGACGGCGTCTATACCACCGACCCCCGCATCGTCCCGCGCGCGCGCAAGCTGAAGCGCGTGACGTACGAGGAAATGCTCGAACTCGCGAGCGTGGGGGCGAAAGTGCTCCAGACCCGCTCGGTCGGCCTGGCGATGAAGGAAGGCGTGCGCGTGCAGGTGCTCTCCTCCTTCGTCGATGCCGACGATACCAACCCCGAACCCGGCACGCTGATCGTGGGCGAAGAGGAAATCGACGATATGGAACGCCAGCTCATCACCGGCATCGCGCACGACAAGAACGAAGCGAAGATCACGCTGGCCGACGTTCCCGACCGGCCCGGCGCGGTGGCGTCGATCTTCACGCCCCTGGCGGACGCGAACATCAACGTCGACATGATCGTCCAGAACATCGCGCATTCCAGCGGGTCGACCGACGTCACCTTTACCGTGCCTCAAGCCGAACTGGCCCGCGCGCTGGACGTGCTCGACAAGGAACGCGCCCAGATCGGCTATTCCAAGCTGGTCCACGACACCCGCGTCGCCAAGATCTCGATCGTCGGCGTGGGCATGCGCAGCCATGCAGGCGTCGCCGCGACGATGTTCGCGACGCTGGGCGAGCGCGGCATCAACATCCTCGCCATCACCACCAGCGAGATCAAGGTGAGCGTGCTGATCGAGGAGGATTACACCGAACTCGCGGTGCGGGTGCTGCACACGGCCTACGGGCTGGATGCGCCCGATCAGGAAGGCTGAGCCGTATCCCCGTTCGTTTCGAGCGAAGTCGAGAAACGTGACGAGAACGCGCGCGGGCGTTTCTCGACTTCGCTCGAAACGAACGGGTGGGGTGTTTTCAGATCAACGCAAGGCCAGCGTCGCCGCGACCCCATAATGGTCGGACGGATATTCGCCGCCCACTGGCTGGTCGGCGATCGTCCGTGCATCGGCAACCGTAAAGCGGTCGCGCTCGACGAAGATGTGGTCGATCACCCGCGCGCTGTGCCCGCGCGACGTGACCAGCGTCGTCTGAGCCGCGCCGGGCGGGAGCGCCGTTTCCAGCCCGCGACCCGCCAACCCCGCCAATCCCGAATCCTCCAGCGGCGCGTTGAAATCGCCCATCGCGACGAGCGGCGTCCCGTCGGTCGGCAGCCAGCCGAGCAGGTCGGCGATCTGCTGCGCCCGGACCGGCCCGGCGTCGGGCTGATGCGCCAGATGGGTATTGACGATATCGACCGCCTGCCCGGCGAGATCGACGCGAACGCGGATCGCGGTGCGGAAATCGTCGAGCGGTTCGAGCTTTCTCGACGCCGTCTCGATCACCGGCAGTCGCGACAGGATCGCATTGCCATAGCGTTTGGGCGACCCTGCCGGATCGACCGCGGTGAAATTCACGCTATAGCCGTCGAGCAGCGCGGCGATCGTATCGGCCTGGTTGGGGAGGTTCTTGCCCTGGTCCTCCAGGATTTCCTGCAAGCCGATCACGTCGGCGTCCGATTGGCGCAGCACATCGGCAATCAGCCGCAGCCGCGTCTGCCAGTCGCCCGCATCGTGCCAGATGTTGAAGGTGACGACCTTGAGCGTCCGTCGCGGACCCGCGCCATAACGCGTGGCGCAGGCCGCGAGCGGCAGCGCGGCGGCGGCGGTCAGAAGCGTGCGGCGGTCGAACATCGTGGGTATACTCCCCTTCACAGGCGCTGCCCCTCTAACCCCGCCGGACGCGGATGCGAACCCCTTGGCGCTTGCCGCGTCTCCAGTTTCGCGGCTAGGCGAAGGCATGAACCAAGCAGAATCAGTCGGCGCCCAGCGCCTCCAGCGCCGAATGGCACGCGGTTGTGACTTTTTGGGGTCGCAGGTCGCGATCATGGCGGGCGCCATGTCCTGGGTCAGCGAACGCAATCTGGTATCGGCGATGTCGAACGCGGGCGGGTTCGGCGTGATCGCGTGCGGCGCGATGACCGCCCAGCTTCTCGATGCCGAAATCGCCGCGACCAGGGCGATGACGTCAAAGCCCTTCGGCGTGAATCTCATCACCATGCACCCCGATCTGTTCGCGCTGATCGAGGTGTGCGGCAAGCACAAGGTCGGCCATGTCGTGCTGGCAGGCGGATTGCCGCCCAAGGGGGCGCTCGAGGCGATCAAGGCGACAGGGGCCAAGGTCATCTGCTTCGCGCCTGCCCTCGCGCTCGCGAAGAAGTTGATCCGCTCGGGCGTCGATGCGCTGGTGGTGGAGGGGATGGAAGCGGGCGGCCATATCGGCCCGGTTTCGACCAGCGTGCTCGCGCAGGAAATCCTTCCCGAGGTCGCCGAACAGGTGCCGGTGTTCGTCGCAGGCGGCATCGGGCGCGGCGAGGCGATTGCGGGCTATCTCGATCAGGGCGCATCGGGCGTGCAGCTCGGCACGCGCTTCGTCTGCGCGACCGAAAGCATCGCCCACCCCAATTTCAAGAAGGCGTTCATCCGCGCATCGGCGCGCGACGCCACCGCATCGGTGCAGATCGACCCGCGCCTCCCCGTCATCCCGGTGCGCGCGTTGAAGAATGCGGCAGGTGAGCTCTTCACCGCCAAACAGCGCGAAGTCGCCGCCCTGCTCGACGACGGCAAGGTCGAGATGATGGAGGCGCAACTCCAGATCGAACATTATTGGGCCGGTGCGCTGCGGCGTGCGGTGATCGACGGCGATGTCGAGCACGGATCGGTGATGGCCGGCCAGTCGGTCGGCATGGTGACGAAGGAAGAACCGCTGGCCGATATCCTTGCCACGCTGATGGCGGAAGCCGCCCATGCGCTGGAGAAGCGCGCAAGCTGATCCGGCATCGCTGGTTAACGCGCCGATATGGTGCAATCGGAAAGGCTTCGTTCAGTGTGATTTGAGACCCTGTTTGCTCGCCTCGTTCAGTCGGACGAGTGAACAGGGAGGATCCAATCATGCCGATTCTGTTTCTGACGGGTGGCCAGACCCTTGCGATGATGCTGGGTGCTGCATCGCCCGCACCGGTGGCGCAGCCGATGCAAAGCACGGTGGAATGCCAGTCGCGCAGCTACAAATACGAGGAATGCTGGGCCGGATCGCTGCGCTCGCCGCAACTGGTGCATCAGATCTCCAGCAGCGCGTGTATCGTCAACCGCAGCTGGGGCTATAACCGCAACAGCGGCTATATCTGGGTCGCCAACGGTTGTTCGGGCGTGTTCGCCGATGTCGGTGGCTATCATCACGGGCGCGGCGACACCTATGATCCGGGCGCGCGCGCCTATGGTGAACGCGGCCACGATACCGGGGCAGTGGTTGCCGGCGCGGTCCTGGGCGCGCTTATTGCCGGAGCGGTCAGCCACGACAATCGCAAGCATATGACGAGCAACGTGAACCACGACGCCGACCACCGTTATACCGGCTGTCACGGTGTCGGTTGCCGGGTGGACAATCCCGACCGCGGTCGCGAAACCATCGACACCCGGCCCAGCTTCGATCGCGACGGCAATCCCAATTTCGACACGAAGGGAAATTGGCAAGGCTGTCACGGTGCAGGTTGTCTGGTCGACAATCCTGAAGGCGACTGACGCTCAGTCTCGGGTCAAAGCGCGGCCCGCGCAGCCCCGGCCAGCCCGTCTGGGCGCATCGCCGGGGCATTTCGACGCGGAGCCGCTCGCCTGATCGGGAGCCATGACGCATCACCCGTTCATGCGTCGGGCCAGGATCCTGTTGGCTGCCTCTGCCGCCCTGCTCGGCCTCGCCGCCTGCGGGTCCGGGCGGGAGCGACCGCTCGCGCAATCCCCGGACGAGGTGATCGACGGCGGCCCCAATGCAGGCCTCACGGCGGCAGGAACGCTGTGGCATTTGCGCGGCGCGCTGAACGTCGCGGCGCTCAAATGCGGGGGTAACGCCGCCGATCGTTACAATGCGATGCTAAGGCTTCATGCGCGTGCGTTCGCGCGGGCGCAGGCACGATTGCAGCGCGAATATCGGCGCGGCGGCGGCGATTGGCAGCGTCGGTTCGACCAGCACCAGACCCGGCTTTACAATCATCTGGCCAATCCGCGCGGCGAACGCGCCTTTTGCGCAGCGGCATTGCCGATTCTCGATGAAATTCAAACGGTAGAACGTCGCGCGCTGACGCGTTATGCGGCACGTTCGCTCGCGACACTCGACCATCGGCTGGGCCGTTGACCCGGTTGACGTCATGACGCGATGGGGTTCGGCACCGGCCGGATCGAAATTGGTTAGCGTATGGGGGATTATGGTACAGGTTGGCGATCGGCGTGCAGGGCGCGCTTCCATCTTCGCGATGCTGGTCGGGCTGGGATTGCTCGGCGCGTGCGCGAAGAAACCCGTCGAGATCATCGCGGTAACACCGCCCCCGCCGCCCGCGCCTGCCGTCATGCCGAAGCCACCGCGCGGTGCCGCAGCCCGGCTCGCCATTCCGGCACCGCTTCCCGATGGCAGCTTCGCCACGCCCAATCGCAACCTGTCGGGTGCGGCCAGCATCTGGCATTTGCGCTCCGGCCTCAACGTCGCCGCGCTCCAGTGCGGCACCGCGTCGTCGGACCAGTATAATGCGATGCTGCGCGTGCATAAGACTGCGCTCGCCACCGCGTTCAAGACGCTGGAGGGCGAATATCGCAGCGGCGGCGGCGACTGGCAGGACCGGTTCGACGACACCATGACCCGGCTCTACAATTATTTCGCCCAGCCGCCTGCCCAGCGCGCATTCTGCGACGCCGCCATTCCCGTGCTGGCGGAGGCCGCCAACGTGACGCCCGACGCGTTCGAAGCCTTTGCCCGCACCGCGATTGCGCGGATCGATCAGCCCTTCGCCGATTTCTGGGGCGAATATCACCGCTACCGCGTCGATCTGGCCGCGTGGCAGGCAAAACAGCCCGGTGGCGCGCCAGCGGTCGCGGTCGGCACGGTCGCGCCCGCCGCGACCGGAACGGTACGATTCGCTCCGTCCACCCCCATCGTCCAGCAAATGCCCGGCACGCCCGAACCCTGAGGGGCCTTTGGAAATTCGCGAAAGGGCGAATTCGATGCGCCACAATGGCCTGGGGCAAAGCAATAATTGCTGGCCCCACAGCGCCGTGTCGCTTGCCGCTCGGCGCGCTTTCCTGTTAGCCCGTTGGCATGCCGACGACCGCCGTTGCCTCCGCACGCGAAATCCTGACCCGCCTGCACGATGTGATGGCGGCGCGGACCAATGCGCAGACCAAGCTGAACGGTGTGGTGAACATCATCGGCGAGGCGCTGAACAGCGAAGTCTGTTCCATCTATCTGCTGCGCGAAGGCGTGCTGGAACTGTTCGCGACGCGCGGGCTGGACGAGGCGGCGGTGCATGTGACCAAGCTGGCGGTCGGTGAGGGACTGGTCGGCACGATCGCGGGCAATATCGAGACGCTGAACCTCGACGAGGCCGCCGCCCATCCCGATTTCGCCTACCGTCCCGAGACGGGCGAGGAACGCTATCACAGCTTTGCCGGCGTGCCGATCATCCGCCGCGAACGCGCCGTCGGCGTGCTGGCGGTCCAGCACGCCGTTGCGCGCAAATATGACGATGTCGAGATCGAGGCGCTTCAGACCGTCGCCATGGTGCTGAGCGAACTGATCGCCAATGCCGGGCTGATCGACGGGCATGACGCCGCCAGCGCCCGACCGCAGTCGACCGCACCGGTGCGCATAGCGGGGTTCAAGCTGGTTGACGGCATGGCGGCGGGCTTCGCCGTGTTCCACCAGCCGCGCATCACCATCGAACACACCGTCGCCGAGGATATCGAGGCCGAGCGACACCGCGTCTATGCCGCGTTCGACAAGATGCGCGAACAGATCGACCGCATGACCAGCCAGGCCGAATTCGGCGTGGGCGGCGAGCATGAAGAGGTCATCGCGACCTACAAGATGTTCGCCTATGACGAAGGCTGGGCGCGGCGGATCAACGAGGCGATCGACAGCGGTTTGACGGCCGAGGCTGCGATCGAGCGCGTCCAGCAGCGCACGCGGATGCGGATGCGCGAAATCGCAGATCCGCTGCTCGCCGACCGGATGCACGATCTGGAGGATCTCTCCAACCGGTTGCTGCGCACCGTGTCGGGCCAGATGGGCACCGCCGCGCAGATGGGATTGCGCCAGGACACGATCCTGATCGCGCGCAATCTGGGGCCGGCCGAACTGCTCGAATATGATCGCCGCCGCCTGAAGGGCGTGGTGCTGGAGGAAGGGTCGCTGACCGCGCACGTCACCATCGTCGCGCGCGCAATGGGCGTCCCGGTGCTGGGGCGGGTACGCGATGTACGCCGCCTGATCGCCGAGGGCGACCGGTTGCTGCTCGACGTGAACGGCGAGAATGTCGTGGTGCGCCCGACGCCCGCGATGGACGAGGCGTTCGAGGCGAAGCTGGCGATCAGCCAAAAGCGCCGCGCGGCATTCGCGGCACTGAAGGGCGAGCCGCCGGTCACCCGGGACGGCCACCGCGTCACGCTGATGGTCAATGCGGGGCTTCGCGACGACGTCGCCGCGCTCGACCTGACCGGCGCCGATGGCATCGGCCTGTTCCGCACCGAATTCCAGTTCCTCGTCTCGGCCACCCTCCCCCAGCGCGAGCGTCAGCAGCGGCTGTACAAGGATGTGCTGGACGCTGCGGGCGACCGCCCCGTCATTTTCCGCACCGTCGATATCGGCGGGGACAAGGCGCTGCCCTATCTCGACCATGACGAGGGCGGCGATGAAGAGAACCCGGCGATGGGCTGGCGCGCGCTGCGTCTCGCGCTCGATCGCGGCGGGCTGATGAAGGCACAGGCGCGCGCACTGCTCGAGGCGGCGGCGGGTCGCACGCTCAACGTCATGTTCCCGATGGTCTCCGAACCCTGGGAATTCGACGAGGCCAGGGCGATTTTCGACGCCCAGCGCAAATGGCTGGTCGCGCGCGGCAAGAAAGTGCCGAACGACATCCGCTTCGGCGCGATGCTGGAAGTGCCAGCCCTTGCCGAAGTGCTCGACATCCTGCTGCCCAAGATCGATTTTCTGTCGGTAGGCACCAACGACCTGACCCAGTTCCTGTTCGCTGCCGACCGCGCGCATCCCAAGCTCGCGTTGCGCTACGACTGGCTGAGCCCGTCGATCCTGCGCTTCCTGCGCCGCGTGTCGCGTGAATGCCACGAAGCGGGCGTGCCGATCGCGGTATGCGGCGAAATGGGCGGACGTCCGCTGGAGGCGATGGCGCTGATCGCGCTCGGCATCGACCGGCTGTCGATCACGCCTGCGGCGATCGGCCCGATCAAGGCGATGGTCCGCAGCCTCGACCGGGCGGCGTTGAAACCTGCCCTTCATGCGTTGCTCGACACCCCGCCTGCCGACATGCGCGCGGCGCTGACGGCGTGGGCGGAGGCGAATGGCGTCGAACTGGCTTGATCGGACGACGAGGCGACGCCCCCTCGCGTTGACAGTATCCGGCTGCTAAGAGAGATCGCACAATCGGGGCAACTGGTCGCAACGCCCCGAGTGGGAGAAATTCATGGATCAGGGCGAACTCGCCGACACCGCGCCTCAGGGTCCGCGCAGCGTTGGTGACCGCCTGCGCCAGGCGCGCGAGGCGCAGGGACTGGACCTGGGCGAAGTCGCACAGCGCACCCGCGTGCCGCAGCGCCATCTGGAGGCGATCGAACGCGGCGATTACAACGCGCTGCCCGCAACCACCTATGCGATGGGCTTTGCCAAGGCCTATGCCCGCACCGTCGGCGTCGATACCGCCGAATTGGGCCGCGACCTGCGCGGCGAACTCAGCCAGACCTATTCGCGGCCGGTGCGCGAAATCTACGAAGCGAGCGATCCGCGCCGGATGCCCGGTCCCGGTGTCGTGGTCGGCGGCGTCGTCGTCGCGGTGCTGCTGCTGATCGCGGTCGGCCTCTTCTATGGCACCGACCTGTTCCGTACCAGCGACGCCCCGCCCGCGCCTACCGTGGCGGAGGCCGAACCGACGCCCGCGCCGGTCGCCACCCCGGCCGCGCCCGCAAGCGGCGGTCAGGTAACGCTGACCGCGACCGACGAGGTATGGGTGCGGGTCTATGACTCGGCAGGCACGACGCTGCTGATGAAGACGATGCAGGCGGGCGAGCAATATGACGTGCCGCCGACCGCCAGCAATCCGATGATCAACACCGGTCGCGCCGACCAGATCGAGGTCCGCGTCAACGGATCGATCGTCGCACCGCTCGGCGATGGACGGCGGTCGATCCAGAATGTCGGCGTTGGCGCCGAAGCGCTTCAGGCGCGCGGCGCGTCGTCGACGACCCCTGCACCGGCAACCGCCGCCAATCCCGGCTGACGCCGCGGCGTCATCGGCTGCTTAATGCTGGCGAAAGCTGGCTTCTGTCAGTTATAGCCGCTTTCAAGAACAACCAGCACCTGGGGGGTGTCGATGCGTATTTTCATGGCTCTTGCAATTCTTGGCGCGGGCACGGCCTGGAGCGCGCCCGTGCTGGCCCAAAGCGCGATCGAGGGCCGGGTCGATCGGCTGGAGCGCGAAATGCGCGCCGTCCAGCGCAAGGTATTCCCCGGCGGATCGGGCCAGATCGTCACGCCCGACATCACCGCGCCGCAGCAGCAGACGACGATTCCCGGCGTTCCCGCAACCGGCGCGATCACCAATCTTGAAAACCGCGTCAGCGCGATCGAAAGCCAGTTCCAGACGATCACCGGCCAGATCGAACAGGGCGAATACCGCATCCGCCAGCTTGAACAGCAGTTCGAGGCGTATCGGCGTGCGACCGACGCGAAGCTGTCGGGCATGGGCAGCGCACCCGCCGCCTCCGCGCCGACCGGCGGCACCGGCGGTCCGGCGGCGGGCGCGCCGCCACGCGTATCGGCATCGACCGCCACCACTGCCGCCAGCCCCGCCCGCCGCGAAGCGGTCGCCGCGGTGCAGAAACCCGACACCGGCGATGCGATCGAGGATCAATATACCTATGGCTTCCGCCTGTGGCAGGCGAAGCTCTATCCCGAAGCCCAGGCGGCGTTGAAGCAGGTGGTCGACAAGAATCCGACCCACCGCCGCGCCAGCTATGCCCAGAATCTGATCGGGCGCTCCTATCTCGACGACGGCAAGCCCAGCCTCGCGTCGATCGCGTTTTACGACAATTACAAGAAGATGCCCGACGGCGAACGCGCGGCAGACAGCCTGTTCTATCTGGCGCAGGCGCTCCAGCAGTTGAAGAAACCGTCCGAAGCCTGCGACGTCTATGCCGAACTCGAGGAGGTTTATCCGACGCGAATCTCCGCCAGCATGAAGGCGGACATCGCGCGCGGCCGCACCGCGGCGCGGTGCAGCTAAGCGCGGGTCTTCGCGAAAATGGTCTATCCCTTCCCCCCTTGCGGGGGAAGGTGGCGCAGAGCGCCGGATGGGGAATGCGGTCGCGCGCAACCGCATGGTTGCCGCGCCGCCACACCCGTCTCCCCGTCTCTCCCCCGCAAGGGAGGAGGGAGACGTGCGCGTAATTCCCGACGGAACCATCGCCCGCTTCCGCGACGATTGCCGGGCGCTGCTGGATGATGCCCCCTCCCCCGTCGCGCCGCTCGCCCTGGCGGTTTCGGGCGGCCCCGACAGCATGGCGATGCTCGCGCTGGCCACCGATGCCTTTCCCGGCGCGGTGATCGCGGCGACCGTCGATCACGGCTTGCGCGCCGAGGCCGCCGACGAGGCGGCGATGGTCACCGGCTGGTGCGCGACCGCAGGCATCTCGCACCAGACATTGACCGTGGCCGGGGACTGCCCGTCCGCCAGCAACCTGCACGACTGGGCGCGCGGCCAGCGCTACGCCCTGCTCGACCAATGGGCGCGCGCCGCAAAGGCCAGTGCCATCGCCACCGGACACCATGCCGACGATCAGGCCGAAACCTTTCTGATGCGCGCCGCGCGCGGATCGGGGCTGGCGGGACTGGCGGGCGTGCGCGCGCGCAATGCGGTGCCGAACCGCGTGCCGGTGATCCGCCCGCTGCTGTTCTGGCGCCGCGCCGAACTGCTCGCGGTGGTCGAGGCGGGCGGCATCCCGCATGTCGACGATCCCTCCAATCTCGACCCCCGGTTCGACCGCGCGCATGTCCGCACCCTGTTGTCGGCCACGCCCGAACTGCCCGCCGCCGCACTCGCACGATCGGCAGCGCATCTGGCCGAGGCGGAGCGCGACCTGAACGCCATCGCCGACTGGCTGTTCGAGATTCGCGAAGTTGCGCCGCGCGACTTCGACATCGCCGATTTGCCGCGCGGCGTGCGCCGCCTGATCGCCCGCCGCGCGATCCAGCGCCTGCGGGACGAGAACGCGATCGCCTCGCCCGCCTACACGCCTGCGACCAATATCGAGGGCCTGCTCGACGCGCTGGAGAACGGAAAACCCGCCACCCAGGGGGGAATCATGGTCACGCCGACGGGGGCGATCTGGCGCTTTTCGGTGGCACCGCCCCGCCGATCGCACTGATCGCCCGAAATCATCGGCTGTTCCATTGCCATTAACCTGCGCTCGCCTATCTTGAAGGCCGTACGAAAAGGTATCCGGATTCGATGAACGACAACGACAAGCAGCAGCAGCCTTCTGGCGGCGACAATGGCGGCGGCGGCAATCCCTGGATGAAGAGCCTGCTCATCTGGGTCGGCATTCTGCTGGCGCTCGCACTGTTCGTGTCGATGTTCGACGGTCGCAATTCGGCCGCTTCGGGCAATTCGATCGCCTATTCGCAGTTCCTCGATCGGGTCGAGGCGGGTGAGGTTCGCGAGGTCAACGTCACGAAGGACCGGATCACCGGCACGCTGGCGAACGATCAGCAATTCACCACCAACACGCTGTCCGATCCGAACCTGATCCAGAATCTCCGCGAAAAGGGCGTGACGATCAACGCGCGGCCCGAGGAAGGCCCGTCGATCTGGCAGTATCTGCTCGTCCAGTCGCTGCCGTTCCTGCTGTTCATCGGCATCGCGATCTTCGTGCTGCGCCAGATGCAGAAGAATTCGGGCGGCGGCGCGATGGGCTTCGGCAAGTCCAAGGCCAAGATGCTGACCCAGAAGGAAGGCAAGGTCACCTTTGCCGACGTGGCGGGCATCGACGAGGCGCGCGAAGAGCTTGAGGAAATCGTCGAATTCCTGAAAGACCCGACCAAATTCGCGCGACTGGGCGGCAAGATTCCCAAGGGCGCGCTGCTGGTCGGCTCGCCCGGCACCGGCAAGACGCTGCTGGCGCGCGCGATCGCGGGCGAAGCCGGCGTGCCGTTCTTCACCATTTCGGGTTCGGATTTCGTCGAAATGTTCGTCGGCGTCGGCGCCAGCCGCGTCCGCGACATGTTCGAACAGGCCAAGAAATCGGCGCCCTGCATCGTCTTCATCGACGAAATCGACGCGGTGGGTCGCCATCGCGGCGCAGGGCTCGGCAACGGCAATGACGAGCGCGAGCAGACGCTGAACCAGCTTCTGGTCGAAATGGACGGGTTCGAGGCGAACGAAGGCATCATCATCATCGCCGCGACCAACCGCCCCGACGTGCTCGACCCCGCCTTGCTGCGTCCGGGCCGCTTCGACCGCCAGGTCGTGGTGCCGCGCCCCGATATCGAGGGCCGGATCAAGATCCTCGAAGTCCATATGAAGAAGACGCCGCTTGCCCCCGATGTCGATGCGCGAGTGATCGCGCGCGGCACGCCGGGCTTCTCCGGCGCGGACCTCGCCAATCTCGTCAACGAAGCGGCGCTGATGGCGGCGCGCAAGGGCAAGCGCCTGGTCGCGATGAGCGAGTTCGAAGAGGCCAAGGACAAGGTCATGATGGGCGCCGAGCGGCGTTCGATGGTGATGACCGAGGACGAAAAGCGGATGACCGCCTATCACGAGGCGGGCCACGCGATCGTTTCGGTGCACGAGCCCGCCTCCGATCCGATCCACAAGGCGACGATCATCCCGCGCGGTCGCGCGCTGGGCATGGTGATGCGCCTGCCCGAGCGGGACAGCTACAGCTATCACCGCGACAAGATGTACGCGAACCTGGCGGTCGCGATGGGCGGTCGCGTCGCCGAGGAAATCATCTTCGGCTATGACAAGGTATCGTCGGGCGCGAGCGGAGACATCCAGTATGCGACCGGCCTGGCGCGCGACATGATCACCAAATGGGGCATGTCGGACAAGGTCGGACCCGTCGAATATGCCCAGCCCGAGGGTGAGACCTATCTGGGTTATTCGTCGTCGCAGCCGCGCAGCATGTCGAACGAAACGCAAAAGCTGATCGACCAGGAAATCCGCGAAACGGTCGAAGGCGGGCTGAAGCGCGCGCGCGACCTGTTGACCGAACATATCGACCAGCTTCACGCGCTGGCGGGTGCGTTGCTCGAATATGAAACGCTGACCGGCGACGAGATCAAGCGGCTGATCGCGGGCGAGGACATCGGTCGCGACGATCCGGGTGCGAAGTCCGCTCCGGTCGCGGCGGCAGGCACGTCGATCCCGAAGACGCGCCGACCCAAGGGACCGTTCGGCAACCCGCAACCGGCCTGATCGCAAGCGCTATCAGCGCAGATGGCGCCGTCCCGCTGCCCGCGGGGCGGCGCTGTTCATATGGGCTTGATCCGCGGTGTTTTTGCGGCAACCATCGCACCATGAAATCGGCCCTGCTCGCAGCGACGTTGATCGCCCTTTCGCCCGTCGCCGCATCGGCCCAGTCGATGACCGTGGATCAGTTTCTGACCAGGGCGAATGCACTGAAGCCCAAAGGCGTGATGGCGCTGGGCTCGTCCGACCTAAAGGTGCTGCGAAATCACATGGTGGCGGTGGCCGAAGATTATCGCCGCGACATCGAAGCCGCGCGCGCCAGCGGAAAGTCACCCCACAGCTGCCCGCCCCCCAATGGCAAGACCAGGCTGGGAAGCAACGAACTGCTCGCCGAATTCGAAAAGATTCCGCCTGCCCGGCGCAACGTCAGCACCAAGACCGCCTTCTACGATATGATGAAGCGCCGCTATCCCTGCGGGTAAGCGGGCTGACCGCGCCCAACCTTACCGCAAAACCAAACCCATGACGCCCCACCGTTCGTTTCGAGCGAAGTCGAGAAACGCGATCTGAGCGCCTGGCCCACGATTCTCGTCTGCGCTCGAAACGAACGGATCGGGACAGTTTCGTCCTGGAGTAGCGTCCCTATTCCGCCGCCTTCGGCGCTTCGCGTTCGGCGCGGGCGGCATCGACGCGTTCGGCGCGTTCGGCCATCTGGGTCCAGGCGGCCTCGGCCCGCAGCGCACGGTCGCGGACATTGTCGAGGGTCGCGGCTTCGGCTTCCTGATGGGCCTGAGCGGCGCGATCGCGATAGGCGAGAGAGGGGCTGGACATGGATCGGCCTTTCGCTGGGATGGAGGGTAAAAAGAAAGGGCCGGGAGCAGTTCTGCGTCCCGGCCCCGTCTCGATTATTCTGCCGGCTGCAGGTTGCAGGCCGCCATCTTGCCGCGACGATCGGGCTCAAGCTCGTAGCTCACGCGCTGATTTTCGCGCAGCGTAGGCATGCCCGCGCGCTCGACAGCCGAGATGTGGACGAACGCGTCATCGCCTTCGCCGTCGGGCTTGATGAAGCCAAAGCCCTTGTCGGCATTGAAGAACTTTACGGTTCCGGTGATCATGTCAAACATTCCTTCGTTTCAAGCGGCCCGTGTGTCGGGCCGCCGGTGCAACAAGGCAGGGAAAGAAGGAAAGAGGTGCCGCAAAGCGCCAGGAACCGTCGATTTGCGACTGAAGCACCCCCTATATGGCATCAATCGACCGATTCTACAAATGCACGGCTCTCAACCCACGAAACCAAGCCCGACCACGGCGATCAGAAACAGGCTGATGATGATCGGAATCGAGATCGCGATCAGCACGAACATCCGAATTGCGGCCCTGGACCGGCGGAGCGAATAGCCGCCGCGCAACTGGCGATAGATGTGGAGAGGCGGGACCAGGCTTGCGACCGTCGCCACCAGCGCGGTCGGGGCGCCCAGCGCATGGGCCAGCATCAGCACGATGAACAGGATCGACATGAACGCGATCGAATAGGTGGCGAATACGGCGTGATCATAGGCGCGGAATTGCCGCCGCCACGCGAACATCGCCCAGATGAAGGGGATCGAGATCGGGATCAGCAGCCAGCTGAACTTATAGCTGTTTGCCTGGAGCTTGTAGAGCATCAGGCCCGGATTCTTGTCGGCCTTTTCGATCCCGGCGTCCAGCCGCGCCCAGCCGGTCTTGAACGATTCCCCACTGCCCTGCGTGCCAAACACCGGCTGAACCTGGTCAATCGCGGCGATTTCGGCGTCATATTCCGCAATGTCGCGCTCCGCTTCGGCGCGATCCGCTTCGCTCGTGCCCGTCGCATCGCGCGTCGCGACCGCGCGGTCGCGGCGCACGACCAGGCGATTGCGCTGGTCAGCGATTCCCGCCTGAACCTGCGCGGTATTGCCGCTGACTTCGCTGGGCGGCGCGATCCCCAGGATCGACAACACCGCGAACAGGGTAAACACCGAAAACAGGAACATCGCCATCGGCGACACGAACCGCGCGCGCTCGCCGTCGATGTAACGCCGGGTCAGTTCGCCGGGGCGAAAGGCGAGCAACGGCAGGGTGCGCCACAACTTGCCTTCGAAATGAACGACACCGTGCAGGATCTCATGCCAGATCGCACCGATCGAACGGTGAATGTGGCCGCCCTGCCCGCAGTGGTGGCAATGCGGCCCGATCCGCCGCGTCCCGCAGTTGAGGCACAGCCCCCCGGCACCGCCGCCGTCGCGCGCGTCGCCTTCGACTGCACGCGCCAGCAGCGCCCCGGTCGCGAGATGGCCGACCCCTTCGATTTCGCCGCTCATGAGGCGATTTCTAGCGCGTGGAGACGATGCTTGCGAGCCGAAATCCCGCCCCACGGTGTCAATTTGCGCGCCGATATGTTAGCATCTGCAACATGCTCGATAAGACCAACAATCCGACCGACCTGATCACCGATATGGGCAAGCGCGCGCGCGAAGCCGCCGCCATCCTCGCCCGCACCCCGACATCGACAAAGGCCGAAGTGTTGCGCACAGCCGCCGCGGCGCTGCGCGAGGATGCAGCCGCAATCCTCGATGCCAATGCCAAGGATTTGACCGCCGGGCGCGACAAGGGATTGGCGAATGCGATGCTCGACAGGCTGGCGCTCGATGACGGGCGGCTGGAGGGGATCGCGTCGGCGCTCGAAGCCGTTGCGGGACTGCCCGATCCGGTCGGCGACGTGATCGACGAAAGCGCGCCCGCCAACGGGCTGAAGCTCAAACGCGTGCGCGTGCCGCTGGGCGTCGTCGGCATCATCTATGAAAGCCGCCCCAACGTCACCGCCGATGCGGGCGCGCTGGCGATGATGGCGGGCAATGCCGCAATCCTGCGCGGCGGGACCGAGGCGGTACATTCGAACCGCGCGATCCACGCGGCGCTGGTGCGTGGACTGGAAAGCGCAGGGCTTCCTGCCGATGCGGTGCAACTGGTGCCGACGCAGGACCGCGCGGCGGTGGGCGCGATGCTCAAGGCCGACGGGCTGATCGACATCATCGTGCCGCGCGGCGGCAAAAGCCTGGTCGCGCGCGTTCAGGAAGAGGCGCGCGTACCGGTGCTCGCGCATCTGGACGGCATCTGCCACACCTATATCGACGGCGCTGCCGACGCCGACATGGCGCGCGACATCGCGGTCAATGCCAAGATGCGCCGCACCGGCGTCTGCGGCGCGACCGAAACGCTGCTGATCGACAAGGCGTTCGCCGATCCCGCCCCGGTGCTGGCGGCGCTGGCCGATGCGGGATGCGAAATCCGCGGCGATGCTGACGTGCGCGCGGTCGAGCCGCGCGCAAAGGCGGTGAACGAAGCGGATTGGGATACCGAATATCTCGAACCCGTGCTGTCGGCGCGGATGGTCGACGGCCTGGAAGATGCGATTGCCCATATCGCGCGCCACAGTTCGCACCATACCGATGCGATCATCACCGACGACGAAAGCCGCGCCGCCGAATTTCAGGCGCGCGTCGATTCGGCGATCGTGATGTGGAACGCCTCCACCCAGTTCGCCGATGGCGGCGAGTTCGGGCTGGGCGCGGAAATCGGCATTTCGACCGGTCGCCTGCACGCGCGCGGTCCAGTCGCGCTCGAAGGGCTGACGACCTATAAATGGCTGGTCGATGGCGGCGGACGGACCCGCGCTTGATCGGATGAATACAAAAGAATACATCACGAGCTATGGCAAAGACAGCAGTCATTACGACGCGCCTTGATCCCGAAACATTCGACCTGGTCGATCGGCTGGCAGCCGCGCAAGGGCGAAGCCGGGCGGACTTCGCGGCCGAAGCGATCCGCCGGATCGCCGAAAGCGAAGCGGATTTCATGGCGTTCATCCAAGTGGGCATCGATGCCATCGATCGCGGGGACGTCGTCTCGCATGAGGAAGTGATGGCCGGGCTTGCCGAGCGTATCGAAGCGCATCGCGCGCGATGCCGACCCTAGTCTGGACGCGTCCCGCATTCGATGATCTCGATGCAATCGATCGGTGGCTGACGGCAAATGTGCGGGGCGAAATCGCGATCGACATGCTGTCGGCCATCAAATTGCGCGCATATTTCCTGGAAAACTTCCCGCATGGCGGACGGCCAATCGGCGAGGGCCTCCGCGTTCTCCGCGTGATCGGTACGCCGTATCTTATCATCTACCGCATTGAAGGTGAGGCGGTTCAACTCCTCCGCATTCGTCACGAGCGCGAGGACTGGTTCGTGGAACCATGACCCGCATCGGCCTGCTCGGCGGATCGTTCAACCCGGCGCATAAGGGCCATCGCGCCATTTCGCTTCAGGCGATGCGCGCGCTGGGGCTGGACGAGGTGTGGTGGCTGGTGTCGCCGGGCAATCCGCTGAAGGACGGGGCTCGCGATATGGCGCCCTTTGCAGCGCGGCTGGCGTCGGCCACCCGCATGGCGCGCGGCAGCCGCATCCGCGCGACCGCGATCGAGACGAAGCTGGGCACGCGCTACACCGTCGATACGCTCCGGAAACTCGTCCGGCTCTATCCCGACAAGCGCTTCGTCTGGCTGATGGGGGCGGACAATCTGGCGCAGTTCGACCAGTGGCGCGACTGGCGCGGCATCGCGCGGACGGTTCCGATTGCGGTGATCGCGCGTCCAGGTTATGACAGACGCGCCCGCGCGAGTGTCGCGATGGGCTGGCTGCGGCGTCACAGGCGGCCCGCACGCCAGGCGCTCAACTGGACGAGCTGGAGTTTGCCGGCACTGGTGTTTCTGACCTTTCGCCCCGATCCAACTTCCGCAACGGCAATTCGTGCCGCCGATCCCGACTGGCACGCCATCGCCCCGCCCGCGCCCGAACCCCATTCCTAGGAACCCGATGCCCGCAACCCCCAATGCCCAGCGCTCTGCCGACACCGACCAGGTGGAGGCGCTGCACGCGCTCGTCCTTTCCTCGCTCGACGACGACCAGGCGGTCGAGGTCGTGTCGATCCCGCTCGCGGGCAAATCGAGCATCGCCGATTACATGGTCGTCGCATCGGGCAAATCGACGCGTCAGGTCGCGTCGATGGCGCAGAAGCTGGCCGAAAAGATCAAGGGCGAATTCCGCCGCACCGCGCGCGTTGAGGGACTGCCCAATGCCGATTGGGTGCTGATCGACGCGGGCGACGTGATCGTCCACCTGTTCCGGCCAGAGGTGCGCAGCTTCTACAATCTGGAGCGCATGTGGTCGTTCGGCGATGCGCCCCCGCCCCCGGTCCAGCCCGAGGGGTGAGACGGCGCCAGCCAACGGCATGGGGCGCTCACTCCCGTTCGTTTCGAGCGTAGTCGAGAAACGCGAACTTAGCGCGAGCAAACGTTTCTCGACTTCGCTCGAAACGAACGGGGATCAGGGATTCATGGCGATGGGGACTACTGGCTCATGCTGATCCACATCGTGGCGCGCGGCAAGATCGGGCGCTCGCCCGAAGCCGAACTGGTGGCGCGCTATCTGAAACGCGTCGCCTGGCCCACCAAGATCACCGAACTCCCCGACACCGGCGGCAAGCTGCCCCCGATCGAACCCGGCACCCGCATCGTCATGCTCGACGAAACCGGCGAGTCGTCCGGTTCGATAAAACTGGCCGAGCGGATCGGGCGATGGCGCGACGAGGGAGTGCGCGAACTGCGTTTCATGATCGGCGCTGCCGACGGATTCGACGATGCCGACCGTGCGAGCGCCGACATGCTGCTCAGCTTCGGACGGATGACATGGCCGCACATGCTGGCGCGCGCAATGCTTGCCGAACAGATCTGGCGCGCATCCTCCATCCTTGCCAACCATCCCTATCACCGCGAAGGATAGGGAGATGAAGCGCGCGCTTGCCCTTGCCATACTGGTGCCAATGGGCGCGGGGCTGACGGCGGCGAGCCTGGCGGCGCAGGATGCGCGCGTCCCGCCCGCCATCCAGTCGCAGCAGGATCGGCTGCGCGCCGCGCGCGCCGACAGCACCGCTGCGCTGAGGCGATCGCAGGCGCTGGAGATGCAGGCCGCCCGCGCGCGCGACGCCGCAGGCCGGGCAAGCGCCGAGCGCGCCGCCGCCGAAGCGCGCATCGTCGCAGCGCAAGCCGATATCGCCGCCGCCATCGCGCGCATTACGATCATCGACCGGCGGATCGCCGAGCAGCGCGAGCGGCTGGCCGAACGCCAGGGACCGATGGTGCGGCTGATCGCGGCGATCCAGTCACTGGCGCGGCGACCCGAAATCCTCGTGGTCGCCCAGCCGGGATCGCTGCGCGACGCGGTGCATGTCCGTGCCTTGCTCGGATCGGTCGGGCCGGTGATCGAGGCGCGCAGCCGTTCGGTCCGCGCCGAAATCGACCGGTCGCGCGACCTGCGCGGTCAGGCGGGGGTCGCCGTCACCTCGCTGAAGCGCGGCGTCGAGCGGGTCGATGCCGAGCGCATGCGCCTGATCGAAACCGAGGCTCGCCAGCGCCTGCGCGCGGGCGAGCTTGGGCGCGGCGCGCTGGTCGAATCGGACCGCGCCATCGCTTTGGGCGAACAGGCCCGCGATCTGATCGCCGATATCGACATGGCCGAAGACGCGAGCGCGACCGAGGCCCGGCTGATGACGATCGCAGGTCCGTTGCCGCGGCCCGAGGGCGAAGGCCCGGCGGCGATTCCGTCAGGCGAAGGCCCCTATCGCCTGCCCGTCGCGGGCAGCGTCGCGACCGGATTCGGCGAACTGTCCGAAAATGGCGTCCGTGCGCGCGGGATAAGTCTCGACGCCGCACCGAACGCCACGGTTACAGCCCCGGCGGCGGGCCGGGTGGTCTTCGCGCGCAGCTTTCGCCGCTATGGACGGATCGTCATCATCGACCACGGCGACGGCTGGTCGACGCTCGTCACTGGACTCGCGGCGCTCGGCGTCGAACCGGGCACCCAGGTCGCGCAGGGCGCACCCCTGGGCCGTGCGGGCGGCGGCGACGCGCTGCCGATCACGGTCGAGCTTCGCCGCCACGGCCGACCGGTCGATCTGGCGGCGCTGATCGGCTGACCGGTCAGTCGCGGTTCATCCATGCTTCGCTTTGATCCCGCTGTCGAAACCGGCTATCCTGCTTGCCACACATGTCGAAAGTCGCGTCCATGATCCGTCCCTTCCTTCAGGCAACCGCCATCGCCGGTGCGCTCGCACTGGTTCCCGTCACTACCGGCGCGATGGCGCAGGTTGACAGCGGCACCTATCGCGAGCTCGACCTGTTCATGGACGTGTTCAACACGGTGCGCGCCGATTATGTCGATCAGGTCGACGACAAGACACTGGTCGAAGGCGCGGTTCAGGGGATGCTCGCCGCGCTCGACCCGCATTCGGGCTATGTCAGCGCCAAGGATTTCGAAAATCTCCGCATTGCGACCGAGGGCAATTATGGCGGGCTGGGCCTGACGGTTTCGATGGAGGACCGGACGGTCAAGGTGATTGCGCCGACCGCCGATACGCCTGCCGACCGCGCGGGGATCAAGGCGGGGGATTACATCACCCATATCAACGGCAAGCTGATCTTTGGCGGGACGCTCGACGAGGCGGTGGCGGAAATGCGCGGTCCTCCGGGATCGAGCATCACCATCACCATCGTCCGCCCCGGCCGCGACCGCCCGATCGAGGTGGCGTTGAAGCGCGAAGTGATCGTGCAAAAGCCGGTCAAATGGGAAGTGAAGGACGGGATCGGCTATATCGCGATCAACACCTTTTCCCAGGCGACGGGCGCCGACACGCGTGCCGCGATCGCCGCGATCGACAAATCGCTGGGCCGCAAGCCCGCCGGTTACGTCATCGACCTTCGAAACAATGGCGGCGGGTTGCTGACCCAGGCGATCGAGGTGACCGACGTGTTTCTCGACCAGGGCGAAATCGTGTCGCAGCGCGGGCGCGACAAGCGCGATATCGAGCGTTTCTACGCCAAGAAGGGCGACGCGACCGGCGGCCTGCCGATCGTCGTGCTGATCGACGCAGGGTCCGCCTCGGCCTCCGAAATCGTTGCGGGTGCGCTTCAGGATCATCACCGCGCACTGGTGATGGGCGAGCGCAGCTTCGGCAAGGGATCGGTCCAGACGCTGCTGCCGCTGTCGTCCAACACCGCGCTGCGCCTGACCACCGCGCGTTACTATACGCCGTCGGGCAAGTCGGTTCAGGAAGGCGGGATCGAGCCCGACCTGATGGTGCCGCAGCTTTCCGACCCCGATTACAAGTCGCGGCCCGTGTTCCGCGAGGCCGATCTGCGCCGTCACCTCATCAACGAATCCGCCGCCGACGACCGCACGCTGGAAGAGGATGTGAAAGCCGATCCGCGCTTCGACATGACCGCCGAGCAGGTCAAGGCGAAGGGGATCGAGGATTTCCAGCTCCACTATGCGCTCCAGACGATCGGGCGGGTAAAGCCCGGCCAGGCGCTGGCTGCGCGTCCGGCGACCGCCCCCGCCACCAAGCGCTGAGCGACGCCGCATGGGCAACCATCCGGTGATCCTGGCGCGCTGGATCGCGCTGTGCGTGCCGGGCGTGCTGATTGCCGGGGCATGGATGTTCCAGATCGCGGGCTATCCGCCGTGCGAGATGTGCCATTGGCAGCGCTGGCCGCACTATGCCGCGATCGCGGCTGCGGGTGCGTCGTTTCTGGCGGTGTCGCGAATGGGATCGCGGGTGACGCTGGTGGCGCTTGCCGCGATCCTCATCGCGGTCAGCGGTGCGATCGGCGCGTTTCACGCAGGCGTCGAATATGGCTGGTGGGAAGGCGTCACCGCCTGCACTGCTAATTTGCCCACCGGGGATAATTTCCTTGAAGCGATCATGGCTGCGCCGGTTATTCGCTGCGACCGTGCGCCGTGGAGCTTATTCGGCATTTCGCTTGCCGGGTTCAACGCGGTCATTTCCCTCGGCGCGGCGGGCGCCATTTTGTGGCTGTTGAAGGCGAGGCGCGCATGACTGCTTCCAGACGCTGGCGACCCGGCGACCGCCGCGAGGCGACCGAAACGATGATCCGCGTCGACCAGGCGGGCGAATATGGCGCGACGCGCATCTATGCCGGGCAATTGGCAGTGATGGGCGACCGCAGCGAAGCGGGTCGCTCGATCGCGGGCATGGCGTTGCAGGAAGAACGACACCGCGCCTTTTTCGACGCGATGATCGCACGGCGCGGGGTCCGCCCGACGCTGCTCCAGCCGGTCTGGAAGGTCGCGGGCTTTGCGCTCGGCGCGGCGACCGCCGCGATGGGGCCGCGCGCGGCGATGGCCTGCACGGTGGCGGTGGAAACCGAGATCGACCGGCATTACCAGCATCAAGTCGACGAGCTGGGCGATGACGACCCCGAACTCGCCGATGCGGTTCGGCAGTTTCGCGAGGAAGAGCTGGAGCACAAGGACGCCGCGCTGGCGGCGGGCGCGGAGGAGGCGCCGGCCTATCCCCTGCTGTCGGCGGTGATCCGCGCGGGGTGCCGCGCCGCGATCGGGCTGTCGAAACGAATTTAGACGAAACGGATTTGACCCGAGCGCACGCTTCGTGCGTTGATGGGTCCAGGAGAATGACGATGCGTAAATTGGCCCTGATCGCAGTAGCAGGTTTGACCGGCATGCTCGCCGCCACCCCCGCCCAGGCGCAGCGCGCAACCGAAAACGGCGTGCTGGTCATCTATGGCGACGATCCCTGCCCGACCAACGCCGAAGGCAACGAAATCGTCGTGTGCGCCCGCCGTCCCGAGGCCGAGCGTTTTCGGATTCCCCAAGAACTGCGCGGACTTGAAGTCACGCCCGAAAACCGCAGCTGGGCGGTCCGGCAACAGGATGCGTTGAACGTCGGCAAGACCGGCATCGGCAGTTGCTCGACGGTCGGCCCGGGCGGCGCATCGGGATGCTTCGGCCAGGCCGCCGCGGCTGCCAAGGCCGAACGCCAGAACCGCGAACGCGCCGCCTCTCCGCTCGACTGATGCTCGCCCTGCGAACGATTCGCGGGTGAAACAAGCGGCGTCGGCGGTGGTTGAGCGTCCTGAACCTCAGGAGCAAATGTCATGGCCGAAGCCAAAATCTATGCCGATCTGAAAGCCGATCACGACCGCCACCGCGACATGCTCGCCAAGCTGGGCGAAACCCAGGGCGACAGCGAGGAGCGCCGGACGCTGTTCGAGGCGTTCCGCGTCGAGGTGACCGCTCATGCCGCGGCGGAGGAAGAATCGCTTTACGCCGAGATGCTCGGCAATCCCGAGCTTCGCGACGAAGCGCGGCATTCGGTGTCGGAGCACAAGGAAATCGACGATTTTCTGGCCGAATTGTCCGATATCGACATGAGCTCGTCCGCGTGGAAGCGCAAGTTCGACGACATGCGCCACCGTTACGAACATCATATCGACGAGGAAGAGGAAGAGATGTTCCCCGCCGCAGCGGAGGAACTGTCGGCCGCGACCGAAAAGAAGCTGGCCGCCACCTTCGAGGCAAACAAGCCGAAGGAAAAGGAAGCCGCGATCGCCAATCCACCGGGAGACGAGCGGGAGTGAGGCGAGGATACCGAGCGGCTCCGCCAAGGCCTGACGGACAGGGCTGAATCGATCCGATACCCAACCGTCATTCCCGCGAAGGCGGGAATGACGGAGGGATATAGTTCGTCCGCGCGAATGGCGGTTCAGTCGATCGTCGGCACCACGCAAACATCCACCCACTCGGCGCCGGTAATCTTCGCCAGCCTTGCCGGGCTCAGCTCCACCGATGCCGTGCGCGACCCAGCCGCCGGGAACACGCTCGCAAACGCCTTGAGCGACACGTCGCAATAGACCGGCAGCGCCGTCGCCAATCCGAACGGGCATATGCCACCGACCGGATGGCCGGTGATGCGTTCCGTAGTCCCGGTATCCAGCATCCGAGGGCGCTGGCCGAAACGGGATTTGAATTTACGGTTGTCGATGCGGGCATCGCCACTGGCGACGATCAGCAGCTGCGCATTGCCGCTGCTAAGCGCGATCGTCTTGGCGATGCGCGCGGGTTCCACGCCCAGCGTCCGGGCGGCTTCGGCGACGGTCGCGGTGCTGGCGCCCTGGTCGATGAGAACAGCGTCCGGGGCTCTTGTCGCCAAGAACGCCCGGACGCTGTCGATACTCATGCGAAGGACTTAGCCGTTCAGCTTGTCCTTGACCGCCTTGGCGGGACTGAAGCCCAGCTTCTTCGACGCTGCGATCTGGATGGTCGCACCGGTCGAGGGGTTGCGGCCTTCGCGAGCCGGGCTGTCCTTGACCTTGAACTTGCCGAAGCCGTTCAGCGACACTTCTTCGCCCTTCGAGGCGGCGTTGGTGATCGCGGTGAAGACGGCGTCGACGACCTTGCGGGCGTCGGCCTTGGTCAGGCCGTGATCGTTGGCAATGGCGTCGGCGAGATCGGCATTATTCACTTGGACATCCTCCTGTAGAGAAGCGGAAATGCGGGGATTAACGACGGTAACGCCCCCGGTCTAGCGGGGGAATGCGCCAGATCGCCCGAAACCAGGCGATTTGGCACCCGCAACCACTCAATTCGTCGCTAAAATGGGGCTAACCGTTTGCAGCGCGGCGATTGTCGATCGGTTTGTCGAGCATGGCGGCAACGGCGTCTTCGGTCACGGGGCGACTGAAATAATAGCCCTGGATATGGCTGCACCCTTGTTCGCGAAGGATGTCGAGTTGGCCGGCACTCTCCACCCCTTCCGCCGTCGTCTCCATCCCCAGCGCATCGGCGAGCGATGTGATCGATTTGATGATCGCGGTCGCCCCGTCGGAGCCGAGCAGGTCGATGATGAAGCTGCGGTCGATCTTGATCTTGTCGAAGGGAAAGCTGCGCAGATAGCTGAGCGACGAATAGCCGGTGCCGAAATCGTCGAGCGCGACGCGCACGCCCAGCGCGCGCAACGAGTGGAGCGAGGCGAGCGTGGTGTCGGGATTGTCGATGAACAGGCTCTCGGTGATTTCCAGTTCGAGCCGGTTGGGCGGCAGCCCGGTTTCCGACAGCGCCTGAAGGATCACCGTATTCAATCCCGGATTGCGGAATTGCACCGGCGACACGTTGACCGCGACGCGGACATGGTCGGGCCAGCCGCGCGCGACGCGGCAGGCTTCGCGGATCACCCACTCGCCGATCGGGATGATGAGGCCGGTATCCTCCGCCAGCGGAATGAAATCGACCGGCGACACCAGGCCGCGAGTCGGGTGATGCCAGCGCAGCAGCGCTTCGAACGCCGACACCCGCCCCTGGTTGAGGTCGAACAAAGGCTGGAACATCAGCGACAATTGCCCCTCGGCAATCGCATCGTGCAGGTCGAGTTCCATCTGGCGGCGCCTCTGCGCCTCTGCGTCCATTTCGGCCTCGAAAAAGCGATAGCCGCCGCGCCCGGCATGCTTGGCGCGGTAGAGCGCGAGGTCGGCATGTTTGACCAGCGTGACCGAGTCGACGCCGTCGGCACCGAGAATCGAAATGCCGACGCTGGTCCCCGGCACGATGCGGTGGCCGTTGACGATGCACGGCTTTGCCACCGTCTGGATCAGGGCGTGGGCGATGCGGTCGAGCGGACGGTGATGATCGTCGATCACCAGCGCAAATTCGTCGCCGCCCAGCCGCGCGACGAAGCCGTCGCCCGCAAAGTCGGACAGCCGCCGTGCGATTTCGCACAGCAGCGCGTCGCCAGTGGGATGGCCGAGCGTGTCGTTGACGACCTTGAAATTGTCGAGGTCGAGACAGAACAGCGCCTGTTTGCGATCGGTCGCCGGACGCGCGACCGTCATTGCCAGATGCTCGCGCAGCAAGGTGCGGTTGGCGAGCCCGGTCAGCGCATCGTGCAGCGCCATGTGGGTGATCTGGCGTTCGCGTTCGCCGATATCATCGACCATGCGGTTGAAACTGTCGGCCAGCGTGCCGAGTTCGTCGCGTGTCTCCACAACGACCTGAGCATAGTCGCCCTGCGCGACGCGCCTTGCCGCGGCGTCGAGTGCGCGAATCGGGCGGGTGATGCGCTTGGCGAGCAGCCAGCTTCCCGCTGCCGCCATCATCACGCCGATGATGCCGCAGATCAGCAGCGACCACAGCATCGGCGCATAGGCGGACAAAGCGTGAGTCAGGCTGTATTCGAGCAAGAGCGCCTGGGGGTCGTTCGAGCGGAACGAGGCGATCGGGGATGCCTGAAGCAAGACACGCCCCTGACCCGTCAGTCGTTCGGTCGTCGTGCCCATCGCCTTGCCATCGGGAAGTTCGGACACGGGGACGATGCGCGGTGCCAGATCGATCGCAGACAATTTGGAAAGCGCGGCCATTTCCCCGCCGTCGAGCGCATTGGCGAACACCACCCAGCCGATCGTCACCGGCGCCTGGACCGGCGCGGCCGCCGCGTTGAACCGCAGGTCGCCGATGCGAAGAACGCCGCGATCCGCACCGTCCTCCAGCGCCGCGCGCAACGTCTCCGCTTCGCCCGCGGGCAAGGCACCTGAAAAGCCGGTCACGTTGCCGTCGATATCGACGAAGAACGCCTGGTCGAGATCGAGCCGTCCTTTGAGCGAATCGAGCGCCGAGGCGATGGTCGGCGCGTCTCCGGTGGCGGCGGCTTCGCGGAAGCCGAAATCGGACGCCAGCACACGTCCGGCATCGCCCAATTGGGCATAGCGCATGGTGGTGACGCGATCGAACACCTTGGCGCCGGCTGCCATTTCGCTGGCGACCATGCGTTCGGCATAGGCGCTGATCCCGGTCTGTGCTCCGAGCAGGATGAGCGCGGCGGCCAGCGCGAACAGCCCGGCATAAAAGAGCGTCATCTTTGCCGAGAGCGAAGCCCCCAGCCGCTCCGCGACTCGCCCAAGACCGGAAATGCCCCCCGCCATGTCGATCAGCGCAACACGATCTGGATGCGCTTGGCGATCTCGCCGGAGGCAGGCACGTCGAGATCGAATACCGCTTCATTGTCCTTGGCACGCAGGCGCGGGTGCCAGACCGTCAGCTTCGCCTTGCCGCCGGTGACGCCTTCGACCAGCGTCCCGCCAGCCGCATTGGTCTTGGCCGCGAACGGCGTGTCGACGACCTTGATGAAACCCGACATCGAATCGTGGATGTTGCAGCCCAGCGCGACCGCTCCTGCGGTTTTGAAGGTATAGCCGCGGCTTTCGTCGCGCCCGAACAGCTTCAGTTCGAACCGCGCCGGTTTGGAAAAGCTGTAGACGTGGTGGCGGACCTTGTCCTGGTTGGGAAAGGTCACCGTCGCCCCCACCGGCACGATCAGCGTGCCCGGATTGAAGGCGATATTCTTCTGTATCACCTGGTTCGCCCAGGGAAAACGGATCGGACCGGCGGGCACCCCGGCGGCGGGATGGATGGTCACGACCGCATCGGCAACCGGCGCACCGGTCGCATCGACGACACGAATCCGGACATTTCCGGCCTGGGCGGGCAGCGCGGCAAGGCTGGCTGCGACGATGGCTAGGGTGATCTTCATCGCATCCGTATCGGAGGAAATCGTCAAACTCCGGTAAACGCGGATGCGGCAGGGTTGATCGAAGACAGTGAACCGGTTTTTAACCATCGCCTCGCTATCCGGCGGCAATGGATTGTTTCGTTTCATCCGCACGAGCGGCGTGGCTCGCCTCCGCCGCTGCGCTTTCGCTCGCGGCATTGCCCGCATCCGCACAACAGGTCGCCGAGCCCGGCAAGCTGTTGCTGACCAATGGTGTCTCGACGATCGAAGGCGCATCGGGCGGCGGCCTCACCCCCTGGGCAGTCATCGCGGGCAATGCGACGCGCGACGGGATCGGCGCCCAGGCGAATGTGACGGTCGCCGAACTGGCCGATTACGATTTCCGCAGCGCAGGGATCGCGATCGGCGCGTGGGACCGGGTAGAGGTCAGCTATGCGCGCCAGATGTTCGACACCAACTGGGTCGGCGGCGCGCTGGGCATCGGCAATGACTACAAGTTCGACCAGGATGTCTGGGGGCTGAAGGTCAAGCTGGCGGGCGACGTCGTTTATGGCCCCGAATGGATGCCTGCGGTCGCGGCCGGCGTGCAGTACAAGAAAAGTCTGGATGCCCCCGTCGTGCGCGCGGTCGGCGCGGCGCACGACGAGGGCGTCGATTATTATGTCTCTGCCACCAAGCTGTTCCTGAACTGGTCGCTGCTGGGTAATGTTACGCTGCGCGCGACCAAGGCGAACCAGACCGGGCTGCTCGGCTATGGCGGCGACCTGCGCGACCGCCACAGCGTTCAGGTCGAAGGATCGATGGCCTATCAATTCTCGCGCAGATTCGTGGTCGGCGCGGAATATCGCACCAAGCCCGACAATCTGGGCATCGCGCGCGAGGACGACTGGTGGGACGCCTTTGCCGCCTATGCCGTCAACCGTCACGTCACCGCGACGGTCGCCTATACCGACCTGGGTTCGATCGCGACGATCGAGGACCAGCGCGGGGTATTGTTCCAGCTTCAGGGAAGTTTCTAGATGCTCCAGTCGTCGATGATCGCGCTTGCGCTGCTGCTCGCGCCGCAGCACCAGTCCGCGCCGCCCGCGCATGCGATGCCGGGCGAGGAAGCGGTCGATCCCTATACCGTCGATCCCGCCAATGCCGGGGCCGCGCCTTTCTCCGGCGACGGCATGGCGCGCGCGTTCGGCGGACAGGACGGCATCCGCCGGATCGTCGACCGGTTCGTCGTTCTGAACTTTGCGGACGACCGGATCGGCGAGATTTTTGCCAATCACGATCAGGTGCGGCTGAAACGCACCTTGTTCGAACAGTTCTGCTACATCCTGAACGCGGGTTGCACCTATACCGGCCGCGACATGCGGTCGAGCCACAAGGACATGGGCATCCAGCAGGGCGACATGAACCGGCTGGTCGAAAACCTGCAGGCCGCGATGGCCGCCGAACGCGTGCCCTTCGCCGCGCAGAACCGCTTCCTGTCCAAACTCGCGCCGATGCGGGGGCACGTGGTCGAGCGCTGAGCGCCACAAACGCGGTTAGGCCTCGATTAACCTCGATTCGCGGGAACGCGGCAACCACCCCTGATGTTCTGTTCGGACCAAGGGGGCGTATTTCCTGTGACCGAACCTGCTTCATCGCTGACGACGACATCGCCGCCCCGCGCGCGGCGGTTCAAGATGTTTCACGTCGCCGAAATGCGCGTGCTCGACGCGCGGGTGAAGGTTCATGTGGTCAACCTGTCCACCTCCGGCCTGATGCTGAGGAGCGACGCGCCGCCTTCGACCGGCACCACCGCGATTTTCGATCTGGGCATCGCCGAGCGCCGGGGGCGCGTGGTGTGGTGCCAGGCGGATCGATGCGGCGTGCAGTTCCTGGTCCCGCTGACCGATGCCGAACTCGACGTCCTGACCGCACCGTCCGCCGCGAACGGGTCGCCCGCACGCGTGGCATTCGAGCGACTCGCGGCGCGGTTCGCGCCTTCTCGCGGGTAACCCGCCGCGCCTGAATCGCCTTGCGAAACGACTCTTCGTCGTCACCCTCGCACCGTACGGCGCAGATTCGCGCGCGCGCTCTTTTCGACACCCCCCGGACCATGCATCGAGCCTCGCCATGAGGGGGCTCATGCCAATGAACCGGTTTCTGATCGCCGCCGCCGCCCTGTGCGCGGCGGGTGTTTCCGCCGCGCCCGCGACGGCGCAGACCGCCGCCGCAGGCGTCGCCGCCGCGCCGTTCGAACTGGGTATGGCCAGCTTCTTCGCCGCCGAAATGGCCGGGCGGCGCACCGCCAATGGCGAAACCTGCGATCCCGCCACGCTGACCGCCGCGCACCGGACATTGCCGTTCGGGACCAAATTGCGCGTCACCAATCCGGCCAATGGCAAGAGCGTGATCGTGCGCATCAACGATCGCGGCCCCTTTGCGCGCGGACGCGTCATCGACCTGTCGAAAGCCGCCGCCGCGGAGATCGGACTGGTCCAGCGCGGCCACGGGCGCGTCGAACTCCACCGGCTCGATAACGAGGCCGATAGCGAGGGTTGAGCGCGGCCAAGCCGCGCGGCGGTTGACCCCCGCCCTATTGCAATGCAGCAATGGCGGGCATGGCTAGCCTCCCCGCGATCGCAAACAACCCCGACATCCAATATCTCGGCCAGAAGCTGGGCGACGTCATCCGCGCCTATGGCGGCGACCGGTTGTTCGAGCGGATCGAATATATCCGCCGTTCGTCGGTCGATCGGCATCGCGGGCTGGAAGGCGCAGAGGAGACCGATCCCGGCCTGGGGCGGCTGAGCCTCGACGAGACGCTCGATTTCGTGCGCGGCTTCATGCTGTTTTCGATGCTCGCCAATCTGGCCGAGGATCGCCAGGGGATCGCGGTCGACCCTGACGCCGACGTCGAATCGGCGCTCGAACGCCTGGCCGCCGACGGCATCGACCGCAAGCGCGTGCTCGAGCTGCTCGAACACGCGCTGATCGCGCCGGTGCTGACCGCGCACCCGACCGAAGTGCGGCGCAAGTCGATGATCGACCACCGCAACCGCATCGCCGAACTGATGGCCCTGCGCGATCGCGGGATCGAGGAAACCCCCGATGGCGACCGGGTGGACGAGGCGATCCTGCGTCAGATCGCGCTGTTGTGGCAGACGCGCGTGCTGCGCCGCGAACGGCTGCACGTCGCCGACGAGGTGGAGACCGCGCTGTCCTACATGCGCGACGTGTTCGTGCCCGCGCTTCCCGCGCTATATGCCCGCTGGGACCGCGCGGTCGGCGAACGCGTGCCGAGCTTCCTGAAACCCGGAAGCTGGATCGGCGGCGACCGCGACGGCAATCCGTTCGTCACCGCCGAGTCGATGCGGCTGGCCTTGTCGCGCGCCGCCGAGGTTGCGCTGGGCCATTATCTCGACGGCGTTCATGCGCTGGGCGCCGAGCTGTCGATCTCGACCGAGCACAGCGATGTCGGCGACGCGGTGAACGCGCTCGCTGACGGATCGGGCGACACCGCCGCCAGCCGTGCCGACGAACCCTATCGCCGCGCGCTGTCGGGCATCTATGCGCGGCTGTGCGCGACCCACAAATTGCTGACCGGCAAGCGCGCGCCGCGCCCCGCGCCGATCGAGGCCGAACCCTATGCGTGCCCGAACCGGCTGCGCGACGACCTGATCGCGCTGGCCCGCGGGCTTGGCGCGGGCGGCAGCGGTGCGCTGGCGTCGGGCGGCGCGCTGGGGCGGCTGATCCGCAGCGTCGAGACGTTCGGCTTCCACCTCGCGACGCTCGACATGCGCCAGAACTCGGCGGTCCACGAACGCGTCGTCGCCGAACTGCTCAAGGTCGCCGGGGTGGAGGCCGATTACGCCGCGCTGGACGAGGAGGCCCGCATCGCGCTGCTCCGCCGCGAACTCGCCAGCCCGCGCCCGCTGACCAGCCCCTATGCCGATTATTCGGACGAGACGAAGGGCGAGATCGCGATCATGCACGCCGCCGCCGAAGCGCATGCGCGCTTCGGACGGGCGGCGATCACCCAATATGTCGTGTCGATGGCGCAGTCGGTGTCCGACCTGCTCGAAGTCCATCTGATGCTGAAAGAGGCCGGGCTGTACGTCCCCGGGGAACCGCCCCAGGCGCACATCATGGCGGTGCCGTTGTTCGAGACGGTCGCCGATCTGGAAGCCGCGCCGGACATCATGCGCGCCTGGTTCGCGCTCCCCGAAATCGCCGCGATCGCCAAGCCGCGCGGGTTTCAGGAAGTGATGATCGGCTATTCCGATTCGAACAAGGATGGCGGTTACCTGACCTCCACCTGGCAATTGAGCCGGGGATCGACCGCACTGCTCCCGGTGTTCGCCGACGCAGGCGTGGGCATGCAGCTGTTCCACGGGCGCGGGGGCGCGGTTGGGCGCGGCGGCGGTTCGGCCTATGCCGCGATCCAGGCGCAACCGCCCGGCACCGTCCAGGGCCGCATCCGCATCACCGAACAGGGCGAGGTGATCGCCGCGAAATACGGCACGGTCGCCAGCGCCAAGACCAATCTGGAAGCGATGGCGTCGGCGACCCTGCTCGCCAGCCTGGAGCCGCAGCGGCTGAGCCAGCCCGATTACGACCGGTTTTCGGCGGCAATGGATAGGCTGTCGGACGCCGCGTTCCGCGCCTATCGCGCGCTGGTGTACGACACCGACGGCTTCCGCCAGTTCTTTCGCCAGATGACGCCGATCGCGGAAATCTCGACGCTCAAGATCGGCAGCCGCCCGGCCAGCCGCAAGAAATCGGACGCGATCGAGGATCTGCGCGCCATCCCCTGGGTGTTCAGCTGGGCACAGGCGCGGGTGATGCTCCCCGGCTGGTACGGCGTCGGCCAGGCGATTGCCGGGTTCGAGGACAAGGGCCTGCTCAAGGAGATGGCGCAGGGCTGGCCGCTGTTCCAGTCGACGCTCGCTAACATGGAAATGGTGCTGGCGAAATCCGACATCGGCATCGCCGCGCGCTACGCCGAACTGGTCGAGGATGCGGCCTTGCGCGCGCGCATCTTCGATCGGGTCCGGGGCGGCTGGCACCAGACGCATGACTGCCTGCTGGCGGTCACCGGCCAGGAGCGGCTGCTGGAGGCCAATCCGGGGCTTGAAACCTCGATCCGGCTGCGGCTTCCCTATATCGAGCCGCTCAACCTGCTCCAGATCGAATTGCTCAAACGCCACCGGAGCGGCGAGGATGATTCCCGCATCGGCGAGGGCATCCAGCTGTCGATCAACGCGATCGCGACCGCGCTGAGGAATAGCGGGTAATCATTCTTCCCCACGTGGGGAGGTGGCAGCGCGCAGCGCTGACGGAGGGGGAGCGCCTCGAAGCGCAACGCGCGTGGCACGCCCCCTCCACCGCTCTTCGAGCGGTCCCCCTCCCCATGAATGGGGAGGATTTTAGGGCAGGAATGTCTCCGCCACCTCTTTCGGGACGCGCAAGATTCGCCCCGTCGCGCGGTCGATGATCGCCCAAGTGGTCTTTGCTTCCACCTTCACCCGCCCGTCTTCGCCGGTGAAGCGCATGTGCCGGTCGAACCGCGCGCCGCGCGGAGGGTCCTGAACCCAGGTTTCCGCCGTCACCGTCTCGCCTGCCGAGACATTACCGCGATAGTCGATCTCGTGCCGGGTCACGACCCAGATATAGGCATCGGCATGTTCGGGCGGCGCGACCGCCATCCAGTGGCCGACCGCGACGTCCTGTATCCATTTCACCCACACCGCATTGTTGACGTGGCCGAGTTCGTCGATGTCCTCCGGGGTGGCGGTGATGGTGCGGGTATAGCGGCTCATACAGACGGATTATCACAACCTTTGACGTTGCACTCCCTCATCCGTTCGTTTCGAGCCAGTTCTCAGGGATCGGTCGTGCAGCGCTTCCGGTTGCCGGTGGGGAAAGTGATATACGCCTCGGTCCCCTGGCCGCGCAGGGCATAGCCGCCGCCTTCATAGGCGATGCCCGAGCCCGAGCGCCGCTGGTCGAGCACCGCCAGCCGCCGCCTGCCGGTCGCGAGTTCGACCGTGTTCGCGTCATTGTCGAAATTGGCGTTGTAGCGGCTGTCGTCGTCGCAGCGATATTCGGCGCGGATGCGGTTGGGCTGGGCGGGGGCGGGGTCGGCGACCTCCGGGGGGCGCGGATCGACATCGGTGTCGCGGATGCGCCAGCGGCGATCGACCTGAAGCGTCCCCTCGATCGCGGCGGTTCGCTGGAGGGTGATCGCGCCCTCCATCCGCAGCGGCTTGCCGCCGTCGCGCAGGCGAGCGGTGACCGTGACCGGGAGTTCGATGTGCCGCTGGCCCGCGCCCGCATCGACGCGGCCGGGCTCGCCGATCTCGCCCGAATAGCGCGCATAGCGGTCGAAACTGTCGGCGAACTGGCGCGCGCTCATGCCCGTCGCCTGACCTTCGTCGCGCCAAAGATTATAGGCGGCACGGTAATCGCGCTCGCCGATCAGGCGGAAATAGGTCTCGGCGACCGCCACCGCATCGGCGACATCCTGTTCAGCGTCGGGCTCGGCGATCGGATCGGAATCGGGCGCGGCGTCGTTACCGATCGTCGCGTCGGGCGCGGCGTCGGCGAGCGCCGGGTTTTCGGGCGGCAACGGGTCTTCGAGTCGAGCATCGATTCGCTCGCCCTGTTCGATCCGGGCGGCGGCGTCCGCGGCCTCGTTCCCATCCTCTCCCGCGCCGCACGCCGCCAGCAGCAGCGCGAGGCCGACAACCCCGGTTCGCATCATGGCGTCAGCGGTCGTCGTCTTCGTCCTCTTCGTCAAGGGCGTCGACCGCGTCTTCGTCATTCTCGTCATCGATTTCGCCCCCAAGATCGGGGTCGAGATCGACCAGAATCGTGCCATCACTGCGGCCATCGCGTGTCACTTCGAGGATTTCGGCGCGCTGGCTTTCGTCATAGCCATCCTCGTCATAGCCGTCATCGCCGGGATTCTGATCGGTCACCTGATGTCCACCCATCGGCTTCATCCATCCTGTTGGCGCAGCGGAATGCCGCGCTCGGTCACGATCGAACGGAGAGCGGGCCGACTCCGTTCCCGACGCTTGCGACGAACGGTTGGACGTCGCGTGCGGGATCAGTGCGAACGGAACAGCTTGCCGCGTTCGCCGATGAAGACGATGACCATCGCGATCAGCCCGCAGATCAGGAATCCTCCGTAGAGCGGCACCGTCGTCCCGTCGAATGCCTGGCCGATCAGCGCGCCGATCACCGCGCCGCCCAGCGTCGCGACAAAGCCCTGCGCGCTCGACGCGGTGCCGGCGATATGGCCCATATTCTCCATCGCCATCGCCGAGAAATTGGACGCCGCCAGCCCGAAACACGCCATCATCGCCGCCTGGAGGATCGCGAACACCACCAGATGTTCGCCCCCGATCCATGACACGATCAGATGGACGCCCGCGATCACGATCAGCCCGGTCAGCGCCGAATGCGACAAGAGCCGTGTGCCGAACCGCATGACGATCCGCGAATTCATGAAATTGGCGACCGCCATCGTGCCTGCGACGCACGCGAAGATCACGGTCAGCAATTCTGGGCGTCCGAAAATGTCGGACATGATCTGCTGGATCGAATTGATGAACCCGAACAATCCGCCCGAAATCAGCGCGGCGGCAAGCGTATAGCTGACCGCCATCCGGTCGCGCGCGACGAACGCATAGCCTTGCGTGATGCGCGTAACACTCAATTCGTGGCGGTCCTCGGGCTTCAGCGTCTCGGGCATCCGCAGCCAGAACCAGGCAAGGATCATGGCCGCGACCACGGCGATGCCGACGAAAATCCAGCGCCACGGCGCGAACAGCAGCACGATCTGGCCGAAGGCAGGCGCAAGCACCGGCGCCGCCATGAACACCACGAACACCAGGCTCATGACGCGCGCCATCGCCCGGCCCGAAAAGCAATCGCGCACCAGCGCGATCGTCACGACGCGCGCGCCCGCAACCGCCATGCCGGAGGCGAAGCGCGCGGCGAGCAACAGTTCGAAACTGCCCGCAATCGCCGCCAGCAAATTGGTCGCGACCGCCGCGAGCAGCGCGACCGCCAGCACCGGACGCCGCCCGAACCGGTCGGCCAGCGGCCCGTGCGCCAGTTGCGCGACGGCAAACCCCACGAGGAACGCGGTGATGACGAACTGCCGGTCATTGTCGCGCAGCACGCCCAGCGACTCGCCGATCGCGGGCAGCGCGGGGAGCATCGAATCGATGCCGAGCGCGGTCAGCGCCATCAGCGCCGCGGCGAGTGCCACGAATTCGCCAAAGGGAATCGGCGCCTGATTCTCGCTGATACGGGGAGTCGCTTGTTGCATCGCAGCGGTTCCATGAACCTGTGGCATCCATTCGTCACGCCCCAATCTGCTTGAAACCGATCGTTTCCATGCCCACTGTATTGATCCAGTGACACAGTATGGAGTGCAGACGATGCGGACGATCTTGCTCGCGAGTGCCGGCGCGGTGCTGCTCGCCGGGTGCGGCGATGGCGACGGCACCAGCATCTCGATCAAATCCGAAGACGGCGGCACGGAAAAGACGGTGCTGTCGACGTCCAGCGACGGCGCGGTGAAGATCGACACGCCGGTGTTCAAGGGCGACCTGAAACTGCCCGCCTTCACCATCGACGGCGCGAACCTGCAACTCGACGGGCTCGACCTCTATCCGGGATCGAAGGTCCGCGACGTGAAGGTCAATGCGCGCGGCGGTCAGGGCGGCGTCGAGATCGCATTCGACAGCCCCGCCCCCGCCGATGTCGTGCGCCAATGGTATCGGAATGCGCTGGCCGATGCGGGCATTCGCGTGACCGGCGACGGCATGTCGGGCCAGACCGACGGCGGCAAGCCGTTCCGCATTTCGCTGGGTGAGAATGGCGGCGAGGCGAGCCAGGGGACCATAACGATCGGAAATTGATAAGACCCTCTCCACCCACACTCCGTCATTGGCGCGAAAGCGGGAATGACGCAGGAGGAGTTCTTGTCTGGGTAGCAGGATTCCCCGCCGACCGTTCAGAACAAGCCTGTTCGCGGGCAGCGGGATCGCCTATCGCGTCCCGCAATCGACTCATCCGAGAGAACAGCTATGCTTGATACCCCGATGGCCGAAATGCCCGTCGTCAGCCTGGCCGATCAGGCCGCCGATCCCGAAGGATTCGCCCGCGAATTCGGACGTTCGTTCGAACGCTTCGGCTTCGCGATGGTCACCGATCATGGCATCGACCAAGGCCTGATCGACCGCGCCTGGGCGATGACCGAAGCGTTTTTCGCGCTGCCGGAGAACGAAAAGCGCGGCTATTTCGTCGAAGGCGGCGGCGGTGCGCGCGGCTATACCCCGTTCAAGACCGAAATCGCCAAGGGCGCGACTCATGTCGACCTCAAGGAATTCTGGCATATCGGCCGACAACTCGCCGCCGGACACCGGTTCGAGGCGCAGATGTCGCCCAACATCTGGCCCGACCGTCCCGAGGGGTTTCGCGAAACCTTTCTCGACCTGTTCGCCGCCTTCGATGCCGCGGGCGACAAGTTGCTGTCGGCGATCGCGCGCTACCTGAAGCTTGCGCCCGACTGGTTCGATCCCGCAGTGAAGGACGGCAATTCGGTCCTCCGCCTGCTGCATTATCCCCCCGTCACCGAGGATGCGCCCAATGTCCGCGCGGGCGCGCATGAGGACATCAACCTCATCACGCTGCTCCTGGGTGCCGAGGAAGCGGGGCTGGAGTTGCTCGACAAGGATGGCCGCTGGTTGCCGGTCAAACCGCCCAAAAATGCGATGGTCGTCAATGTCGGCGACATGCTCCAGCGGCTGACCAACCATGTGCTGCCGTCGACCACGCACCGCGTCGTCAACCCGCCGCCCGAACGCCGGGGCCATTCGCGTTATTCGATGCCCTTCTTCCTCCACCCCGCTCCCGATTTCCTGATCGAGACGCTGCCGTCGTGCATCTCGGCGGAAAACCCGAACCGTTACGATACCCCGATCACCGCGCATGATTATCTGCAAGAGCGGCTGGTCGAGATCGGATTGATCAAGAAGTAACGGCTGCCCAAAAAATCCTTCGTCACCCCGGACTTGCTTACGGGGTCCACCGTGCCGCAAAAGCAAACGCGCGCCTTTCAGAAGGCACGTTGGATGCCGGAACAAGTCCGGCATGACGAATAGAAGGTAGGGCATGACCGAACCGTTGCGCGTCGCAATCGCTGGCCTCGGCACCGTGGGCGCGGGCGTCATCCGCCTGATCGACGCCAATGGCGCGCTGATCGCGCGGCGCGCCGGACGCCCGATCGAGATCGTCGCCGTCTCCGCTCGCGACCGCGCCAAGGATCGCGGCGTCGATATCGCGCGCTTCGACTGGATCGACGATCCGACCGAATTGAGCACCAGCGGCGCGGAGGTGGTGGTCGAACTGGTCGGCGGATCGGACGGCCCGGCGCTGGCGCTTGCCCGCAAGACGCTGGGCGCGGGCAAGGGGTTCGTCACCGCCAACAAGGCGATGATGGCGCATCACGGCCTCGAACTCGCCGAACTGGCGGAGCAGGCGAGCGTCCCGCTCAAATTCGAAGCGGCGGTCGCGGGCGGCATCCCGGTCATCAAGGGCCTGCGCGAAGGGGCCGCCGCCAACGAGATTTCGCGGGTGTATGGCATCCTCAACGGCACCTGCAATTTCATCCTGTCGAAGATGGAAGCAGAGGGGCGCGATTTCGACGATGTGCTCGGCGAAGCGCAGCGTCTCGGCTATGCCGAGGCCGATCCGGGCTTCGACATCGACGGCGTCGATGCCGCGCACAAGCTGTCGATCCTGTCGTCGATCTGCTTCGGCACCCAACCGGCGTTCGGCGATGTGCGCGTGACCGGCGTGCGCCACGTCATCGCCGCCGACATCGCCGAGGCGGCGGCGCTCGGCTATCGCATCCGGCTGGTCGGCATGGCGGAGGCGAGCGAGGCGGGGCTGTTCCAGCGCGTCCACCCGCATCTGGTGCCGATCGACCATCCGCTGGCGCATGTCTCGGGATCGCTCAACGCCGTCGTCGCCGAGGGCAATTTCGTCGGGCGGCTGTTCTTTCAGGGGGCAGGCGCAGGCGACGGGCCGACCGCGAGCGCCGTCGTCGCCGACCTGATCGACATCGCGCGCGGCGAATACGGCCCGGCCTATGCGATGCCGGTCGCGTCGCTGACGCACCTCGCAAAGGCCGAAACCGGCGACCGCCGTGGCCGCGCCTATCTGCGCTTTACCGTCCAGGACAAGGTCGGCGTGCTCGCCGAAATCGCCGCGGCGATGCGCGATGCGGGCGTGTCGATCGAAAGCCTGAGGCAGCGCGGGCAGATGGCCGATGGCAGCGTGTTGGTGGCGATCGTGACGCACGAGGGGCCGGAACGCTCGGTCGCACAGGCGCTGGAGAAACTGCGTGGGTCGTCGAGCCTGGTGGGCCAGCCGATGTGGATGCATTTGCTGGGGGATTGATCCGCGACCCCCCATTCGTCACCCCGGGCTCGTTCCGGGGTCCACCGGGCGGCGAGCGTTTCGCGACGTTTTGCAACGTGGCGCAAGCGGCTTGGTGGACCCCGGAACAAGTCCGGGGTGACGAGGGAGTGTTGGCGGATGTCGCTTTCCATGACACTGCGCGCTGCGTGACCCATTCTCCCGACACTTTCGACGCGATCATCCTTGGCGCAGGCGGCGCGGGGCTGTTCTGCGCGCTCACCGCCGGACAGCGCGGGCGGCGGGTGCTGGTGATCGACCACGCGCCCGAACCCGGAAAGAAGATTCTGATCTCGGGCGGTGGACGGTGCAATTTCACCAACCTGCATACCGCCCCCGACCGTTATCTGTCGGCCAATCCGCATTTCGCCAAGTCCGCGCTCAGCCGCTACACTCAGCATGACTTCGTCGCGATGGTCGATCGCCACGGCATCGCCTGGCACGAAAAGACGCTCGGGCAACTCTTCTGCGACGGTTCGGCGAAGCAAATCGTGGCGATGCTGATCGACGAATGCGCGGCGGGCAATGTGACGTTGCGGCTGGGTGCGTCGATCGGCGAGGTCGGCCATGCCGATGGCCAGTTCAGCGTCGCGCACGGCACTCGCATCGCCCACGCGCCATCGCTGGTGATTGCGACCGGCGGTCCGTCGATCCCGAAGCTGGGTGCGACCGGCTTCGCCTATGACCTTGCGCGGCGGTTCGGGTTGAAGGTCGTCGAGCCGCGCCCCGCACTCGTGCCACTGACGCTGCCTGCGGGCGAAGCGCTGTTCCGGTCGCTGTCGGGCGTCGCCACCCCGGTCGTCGCCCGCGCGGGCAAGACCCGCTTTGCCGAAGCGGCATTGTTCACCCATCGCGGCTTGTCCGGCCCCGCCATCCTTCAGGTGTCGAGCTATTGGCGTCATGGCGAGGCCATCGGCATCGACCTGATCCCCGGCGCGCCTGCCGACTGGCTGGTCGCGGCCAAGGCGGCGCGGCCGAAAGCGGGGCTGCGATCGGTCCTAGGGGAGCATCTGCCCGACCGGCTGGCGGAGGCGCTGGTCGATCAACTGGCGCTGACCGGCAGCCTCGCCGATCTGCGCGACGCGAACCTGCGCGCGGCGGAGGCGCGGCTCCGCGATTGGCAATTCCGCCCCGACGGGACCGAGGGGTTCGCCAAGGCGGAAGTGACGGTGGGCGGCATCGCCACCGCAGGTCTGTCATCCCAGACGATGGAAGCGCGCAGCGTGCCGGGCCTCTATGCGATCGGCGAGGCGGTTGACGTTACCGGCTGGCTGGGCGGCTATAATTTCCAATGGGCCTGGTCGAGCGGCTGGGCCGCGGGACAGGCCGTTTAGCCGGCGCGTCATTGCGAGCGTAGCGACGCAAGCCAGAGCGACACGCGGCAAGCCGGATTGCTTCGCTACGCTCGCAATGACGGACAGACGTCAGAAATCGAGCGGTTCTCGATGGCGCTCGACGAAGCGGGTGCCGCTGGCGCTGCTGGTCATCGTTACCCCGGCGAAACCGCAACCATAGGGCATGTTGCCGACCTTGGTCTCGCAGACATTCGGCTGCCGAAGCAACGCCTGCCGCGCCGCGAACGCGCCCAGATTGTCGCGTTCGCCGGTATCGGGGGCACGCAGGGGTGCGCGATGGGCATCGGTTTCGCGGCGGGCGCACACGACGATTTCATCGACATCGCGGTCGCAGGCAACCCGAACCCGCGTCTGTTCGCGGTACACCGTCATTTCGCGGTTCAGATCGACTTCCTGTCCCGCCGACAGCAACAACATCATGGCAAGCATGTTCGCCTCCCGACTGACCCGCCAACAGGCTAGCACCGAATGGCGCGGGCACAAGCCGTTCCGCTCGACAAGCCTCTCCCGCTCCCCTATCGCCCCCGGTAAACAAGGGTTTGAGAGGGATTTTTCGCCGACATGGATCAGTCGCCCAGCCAGACGCTCGACCGCGTCCTCGTCCTCGAAATGGTCCGCGTGACCGAAGCCGCCGCCATCGCCGCGTCGAAGCTGGTCGGACGCGGCGACGAAAAGGCCGCCGATGCCGCCGCGGTCGAAGCGATGCGCGAGGCGCTCAATTCGCTCTACATGGACGGCACCGTCGTCATCGGCGAAGGCGAACGCGACGAGGCACCCATGCTCTACATCGGCGAAAAGGTCGGCTCGGCGATCGGCAAGGGGCCGAAGATCGACATCGCGCTCGATCCGCTGGAGGGCACCACCATAACGGCCAAGGCGGGACCCGACGCGATGGCCGTACTGGCGATCGCCGAAGAAGGCTGCCTGCTGAACGCGCCCGACGTCTATATGGACAAGCTGGCGGTCGGTCCCGGCTATCCCAAGGGCGTCATCGACCTCGACCGCAGCCCGACCGAGAATGTCGAAGCGGTTGCAGCGGCCAAGGGCGTGAAGCCGTCCGACATCATCGTCTGCGTGCTCGATCGCCCCCGTCACGAGGCTTTGATCGCCGAGCTGCGCAAGATCGGCTGCGGCGTGGTGCTGATCGGAGACGGCGACGTGGCCGGCGTGATTGCGACCACCGACCCGGAAACCACGATCGACCTGTATATGGGATCGGGCGGTGCCCCCGAGGGCGTGCTCGCCTGCGCGGCACTCGCCTGTGTCGGCGGCCAGTTCAAGGGGCGGCTGACGTTCCGTAACGAGGACGAACGCGCCCGCGCCCGCAAATGGGGGATCGCGGACCTCGACAAGCAATATGACCTGTCCGAACTCGCCAAGGGCGACTGCATCTTTGCCGCGACCGGAGTGACCGACGGATCGCTGCTGGCCGGCGTCAAGCGCCACCGGACCAAGATGACCACCGAAAGCGTGGTGATGCGCGCATCGTCGGGCACCGTTCGCTGGGTGAAGGGCGAACACCGGCTGGATTGATCGGGTTGGCGATCCTTCGCGATTTCACCGAACCTCGGTTGGTTTCGAGCGAAGTCGAGAAACGCATTCATTGCGCTTGCCATACGTTTCTCGACTTCGCTCGAAACGAACGGGGAGCGGGGCGGGGGCGTCAATGATTGTCGATGTCCTTCTGCTGGTCGCGACGCTGGCACTTTACGCCGCGCGGCTGCGGTTTCGCCCGTCCGGCATTACCCAGATCGAACGCTATCGATCGGCGATCCTGCGTTCGGCACTGGCATTCGGGCTCGGCGGGGTGGCGTTGCTCGCGATCGGCGGCGATTTGAGCGCACTCACATCGCTACCACCGGAATTTGCTAGCGCCTCGGTCACGCTCGATCGCTGGTTCGGACCGACGAAGGACAGCGGCATCGCGCTTGCCGTCATGCTGGGCTTTGCGGGCGGCGTGGTGGTCGGCGGTCTGGTCGCGTGGCGCCGATTGCGCCGCGGAAAGCGCGACTGGTCGATCGGCGAGATCGCGCATCTGCAACCGCGCGAGCCGGGGGCGTTCGGCTGGGCCGCGCTGCTGTCGGTCGTTGCCGCCGCGACCGAGGAATTGTTCTTTCGCCTCGTGCTACCGCTGCTGATCGCGAAGGTGGCTGGAAATGCGTGGATAGGGTTCGGTGCAGCGCTGCTGCTGTTCGCCTTTGCTCACCGGTATCAGCGCTTGGCGGGCGTCGTCGGCACCGCGATCGGTGGCGCGTTCCTGACGCTGCTCTATCTGCGCACCGGCACGCTGTGGCTGCCGATCGCGGCGCACGCGGCGATCAACCTCAACGGTCTGGTCATTCGCCCGTGGCTGGCGCGCCGGATCAGTTCTTCAGCCGGTAGCCGGTCCTGAAAATCCACCAGATCACGCCCATGCAGGCGAACAGGAACAACGCGGTCACGCCCAGGCTGATCGCCGGATCGACATCGCCCTGGCCGAAGAACGACCAGCGGAACCCGCTGACCAGATAGACGACCGGGTTGAACAGGCTGACCGTCCGCCACGGTTCGGGCAGCATGTCGATCGAATAGAAGGCGCCGCCCAAGAAGGTGAGCGGCGTGACCAGCAGCGCGGGCACGAAGTTCAGTTGCTCGAACCCCTTGGCCCAGATGCCGATGATGAAGCCGAACATGCTGAACGTCAGCGCGGTCAGCACCAGAAACGCGACCATCGCCAGCGGGTGCAGGATCGTCAGATCGACGAAGAACGTCGCCGTCACCAGAATGATGAGGCCGAGAATGATCGATTTGGTCGCCGCCGCGCCGACATAGCCGATCGTCATCTCGAACGCCGAAATCGGCGCCGACAGCAATTCGTACACGGTGCCGGTGAATTTGGGGAAATAGATGCCGATCGACGCATTGCCGATGCTCTGCGTCAGCAGCATCAGCATGATGAGACCGGGGACGATGAAGCTGCCGTAATCGACGCCGCCGACCTGCTGCATCCGGCTGCCGATCGCGCCGCCGAAGACGATGAAATAGAGGCTGGTGGTGATGACCGGCGTCGCCACCGATTGCCACAGCGTCCTGAGCGCACGCGCCATTTCGAAGCGATAGATCGCCCACACCCCACGCGGGTTGAAGCCGGTGACGCTCACGCCGCGCGCTCCTTCTGTTCGACCAGATCGACGAAAATATCCTCGAGCGAGGATTTGGTCGTTTCCAGATCGCTGAAGCCGATGCCCAGATCGGCGAGCTTCCTGAGCAGCGACGGGATGCCGGTGCGCTCGGCCTTGGCATCGAAGGTGTAGCTCAGCCGGTGGCCTTCGTCGGCGAGTTCGAGATCCCACTCGCTCAGATCCGCCGGGATCGTCGCCATCGGTTCGGCGAGCGTCAGGTCCATGCGCCGCTTGCCTAGCTTGGCCATCAGCGCGCGCTTTTCCTCGACCAGCAGCAGTTCGCCGCGGTCGATCACGCCGACGCGGTCGGCCATTTCCTCGGCTTCCTCGATATAATGGGTGGTCAGGATGATGGTGACGCCGCGCGTCCGCAGCGCCTTGACCAGATTCCACATGTCGCGGCGCAGATTGACGTCCACGCCTGCGGTCGGTTCGTCGAGGAACAGGATGTCGGGTTCGTGCGCCAGCGCCTTGGCGATCAGCACCCGGCGCTTCATGCCGCCCGACAGCTCCATGATCTTGGTATCGCGCTTGTCCCACAGGGTCAGGTCGCGGAGCAGTTGCTCGATGAACGCCTCGTTCGGCGGCTTGCCGAACAGGCCGCGGCTGAAGCGCACCGTCGCGCGCACGGTTTCGAACGCGTCGGTGGACAGTTCCTGCGGCACCAGCCCGATCATCGATCGCGCCGCCTTGTACTCGCGGATCGCGTCATGGCCATCGACCCGGATCGTCCCCGACGACGGGGAGACGATGCCGCAGACGATCGAGATCAGCGTGGTCTTGCCCGCGCCGTTCGGGCCAAGCAGCGCGAAAATCTCGCCTTTGCGGATATCAAGATCGACCGCGCCCAGCGCGCGATGCCCCGATTTGTAGGTCTTGCCCACGCCCCGGAGCGACAGGATGGCCGACATGTTCGCGATTCCCCTTCGCCGTTGCAGGCGGAGTTAGGGTGGCGAGCGGGTCGGGACAAGGCGGTCACGACAAGTAAGCCGTGCTACCGCCAGGCGGGAGCACAAACAGGGCTATTTCGCCGCCCGCGCCGCGCGCACCGCTTGTTCCAGCGCTTCGAACGGCAGCGCCCCCGACAGCATCCGGTCGCCGATCACCCAGCTGGGCGTGCCCGACATGCCGAGCTGTCCTGCCACGCCCAGATTGCGGTCGATTTCCTCGGACGCACGGCTCGATCCCGCGACTTCGCTGCCGCGCGTGCGGTCCAGCCCCGCGCGGTCGATCGCTGCGTCGATCGTCGCTTCGGACAATTGCCCCGCGGCATAAAGCGCGTCGTGATATTCCATGAACTTGCCCTGTTCGGCCGCCGCCAGGCTCCACTGCGCGGCGATGCGGCTCTGCTCGGAGAGCACCGGCAATTCGCGATAGACGACGCGCAGATTGGGGTCGCTCGCCACCAGCCGTTCAATCACCGGCAGGCTGGTGCGGCAATAACCGCAGGCATAGTCCATATAGGCGACCAGCGTCACGTCGCCTTGCGGGTTGCCTTCCCACGCATTGCCGAACGGTTCGACGATCGCCGCGCGGTTGCTTTCCACGGCCTTTCCGACTTCGCGATTGCGCAGATTGTCCATCGCCTGGGGCAGCAATTCGGGGTTTTCGAGGATCGTGTCCTTGACCAGTTGCTCGACGCGGGCATCGTTGCCGCCCCCGAAGATCGGCGCGACCAGCGCATGGAGCGCGGCGCCGATCGCGGCGCTCGCCACCAGCAACGCGGCGAGCAGCACCGGGCTGCGCATCACTCGTTCGGACATGTCTCGCAAATCCCCCGTCAGCGCCGTCGACGCTTTTCGTCCTCGAGCGCGGTTTTCGACACCATCTGGATGTCCTGTGCGCGTATCCACTCGGCGCTGCCCTGGGGCAAGCCCGCCATCGCGCGTTCGGCGCTGACCAAGGCGATCTGGGTATCGCGCATCAGGTTGGCGCGCTCTGCGGTGGCGAGCGCGGCGCGCGGGCCGTCGCCCTTGCGCTCGTACACCGTCCCCAGTTGCACCCAGGCGAATGGATTCTGCCGATCGCGGGCAACCGACTGTTTCAGCACCCGCTCCGCCTCGTCGAGATTGGCGGCGCTTTCGGTCGCGAGCAGCGCGTGGCCGAGCGTGCTGGCGATCAGCGGCGCGGACCGGGTGCGTTCATTGGCCTCGCGCAGTGCCACCAGCGCCGCGTCGGGCTTGCCCGATTCGAGCAGGATCTGACCCTGCAATTCCAGGAAATAGGGATCGTCGGGGTCGCTCGCGACCAGTGCCGCCGTCTCCGCCGCGGCCTGCTGCGGATAGCCCGATTTGTGATAGGCATAGGCGCGGGCATAGCGTGCGGGCGCACTGGTATCGCTGACCGGATAACGTTGCAGCGTGCGCGTGGGGTCGTTGACATAGCCGCGCAGCTTGGCCTGAACCCGTTTGAACCGCGCTTCGATGTCCGCATCGCTCGGCTTTTCCCAGGCCGCCGCGCTTTGCAGGTCGTTGCGCAGGTTCGAAATACGCTGGCCCGACATTGGATGGGTGCGCTCATAGGCATTGTCCTGCGGCACGGCGAGGCGATATTCGGTGTTCTGAAGCTTCTGGAAGAAGCCGATCATCCCCTTGCCGCTGACGCCCGCGCCGTTCAGAAAGCGCGCGCCGGCCGCATCCGCCGCCGATTCCTGCGTCCGGGTGAAGGCGAGCACGGTGCCGAGCGCGGCGCGCTGGCCCATCGCCATGATCCCCGCCCCCGCCTCGCCCGCGCCCGCCGCGATCGCGGCGACGCCCAGCAGCAGGCTGACGATCGACACGCCCATCGCCGGCTGAAACCCCCGGTCCATCAGCGGCACATGCCCGCCGACGATGTGACCGAGTTCGTGGGCGATCACGCCCTGGACTTCGTTGGCGGTATCCGCCTCGTCGATCAGGCCCGAATGAAGATAGACGATCTGCCCGCCCGCGACGAAGGCGTTGACCGACGGGTCGCTGATCAGGACGATTCGGACGTTGCCCGGCTCCAGCCCGGCCGCGCGGATGATGTCCGCCGACATGTCGTTGAACAGCGCCTCGCTTTCGGCGTCGCGCAGGATCGATTGCGCGACCGCAGGCTGGGCCACGAACAGGACGATCAGCGACAGCAGGGCGAGGATGCGGTGCATGGACATGGTTTGAGCGGAATTCTCGCGATGGCGCAATGCGGGGTGCGGTGGGGTGATCGCGCGGGCGAGGTGAACTTGGCGTGAAGAGCACAACCAATTCCTCCCCCATCGGGGGAGGGGGACCATCCGCAGGATGATGGAGGGGGTTGGCCGCGAGCGATTCGTTGCTTGGCGCCGCCTCCGTCAGCACTGCGTGCTGCCACCTCCCCCAGTGGGGGAGGAATTGAGCGTTACCCCGCCGCGGGCAGCCGCAACCGGACGAGCAGCCCGCCCAGATCCTCGCTTTCCTCGAGACTCGCGGTGCCCTCGTAAATTTCCGCCACGTCGCGGACGATGGCGAGGCCCAGCCCGGTGCCGGGCTTGCCGCTGTCCAGCCGCACGCCACGGTCGAAAATCCGCACGCGATCGGCCTCGGGAATGCCCATCCCGTCATCCTCGACCATGATCTCTACGAACCCTGCGTCGGCGCGGACGGTGATGAACACGCTGCCGCCGCCATATTTTGCGGCATTCTCGACCAGATTGCCGAGGATTTCCTCCAGGTCCTGCCGCTCGATGTGCGCGACCAGATCGCGCGGGCCGTCCACGTCGATGCGGACGTGCGGATAGAGCCGCCCGACCGCGCGCTCGACCGCCTCGACCGAGGGCCAGACATCGGCGCGGCTGTGTGCCGATCCGCGCCGCCCGACCGCGCGCGCGCGCGCCAGATGGTGATCGACCTGCCGTCGCATCGTCCTGGCTTCGCGCACCACGGTTTCGGACAATTCGCCGGACTGCGCGCTCGCGGCATTCATGATGACGGTCAGCGGCGTCTTGAGCGCGTGCGCAAGGTTGCCCGCGTGGCGCCGCGCTTCCTCCGCCTGACGGTCGTTGTGCTGGACCAGCGCGTTCAGTTCCTCGACCAAGGGCGCGATCTCGTCGGGCATGTCGCCTTCGATCCGCGTCGCATGGCCCGCGCGCAGCTCCGCGATCGAATTGCGGAGTTTGCGAAGCGGCAGCAGCCCGTACCAGGTCTGAAGCGCCGCCATGACCAGCAGCCCGAGCCCGAGCAGCAGAAAACTGTAGATCAGGGTCGAGCGCAGCGCCTGAATCTGCGCGTCGAGATATTCGCGGCTCTGCGCGACCTGGAACCGCCAGACCACGTCCGACCCCGGCAGCGTCAGATCGCGTTCGACGATGCGCAGCGTCTGGTCGGGAAACTGGTCGCTGTCATAGGTGTGGAGTTCGCGGTCCTGATGCTGGCGGTCGGTCCGCAGCCGCCGGTCCCACAGCGAACGGGACGGGAAGGTGTCGAATCCCTGGCCCGATACCTGCCAGTACAGCCCCGAATAGGGCTCGACCGCGCGCTGATCGGTGAGTTCGCGGCTGAACATCACTTCGCCTTCGGGTCCGATTTCGGCCGAGACGATCAGCGAGGTCAGCAGATAATCGAGGCTGTCGTCGAAACTGCGCGTCACCGCGCTCGCCAGCACCCGGTCGAGCGCGAAGCCGCCACCGGCGAGCAGGATCATGATCCACGCCGCCGCGATGAAGCTCATCCGGCGACCGAGCGATCCCGTCACCCGGACATAGGGGCGCGGGAGGGCGTCGGTCGCGGTCGTGGCGGCCTCCGTCACGGGCGACCGGTCATTCGGTCGGACGGGGTTCGTCGGGATCGTCGAGGCTGTAGCCGAGCCCGCGAATCGTGGTGATGACGTCGGATCCCAGCTTCTTGCGGATACGGGTCACGAACACTTCGATCGTGTTCGAATCGCGGTCGAAATCCTGGTCGTAGATATGTTCGATCAACTCGGTGCGGCTGACCACCTTGCCCTTGTGATGGAGCAGATAGCTGAGCAGCTTGTATTCCTGCGCGGTCAGCTTGATCGGCGTGCCGTCGCGCGTGACGGTGCCCGAGCGGGTGTCGAGCCGGATGTCACCCGCCGTCAGCTCCGCAGACGCATTGCCGGAGGCGCGGCGGATCAGCGCACGCAGGCGGGCGATCAGCTCCTCGGTCTGGAACGGCTTGGCGACGTAATCGTCGGCACCGGCATCGAGCCCCGCCACCTTGTCCGACCAGCTGTCGCGCGCGGTCAGCACCAGCACCGGGGCCGTGCGCCCTTCCTTGCGCCAGCGGTCGAGCACGGTCAGTCCGTCGATCTCCGGCAAGCCGAGATCGAGCACGATCGCGTCATAGGTTTCGGTCGATCCCAGAAAATGCCCTTCTTCGCCGTCCGACGCGGTATCCACGGCATAGCCAGCGCCCTCCAGCGTCGCCTGCAATTGCTGGCGGAGATTGGGTTCGTCCTCGACGATCAGAACGCGCATGAAATCTTCCCCTTGTTTGCCGTGCGAACGCTCGGGCTCAGTTGCCGCTGCGTCCGACGACGCGACCGCTGGCGCCATCGACATGGACCCAGACGACGTTGCCGTCGCGCATGAACTTCAGCGTGTATATGCGGGTTCCCGCGTCGAAGTCGAAGCCCAGATACTGGCTGCCGCGCATCTGGGGCACGACGCGGCGTTCGATTTCGCGCACGGGCAGGATTCGCCCCTGCATCCGCGCTTCGAGTGCGGCATCCTGGTCCGAACGCGGGCGCGACTGAACATCGGCCTGCGCGGGCAGCGCAGCCGAGGAAGCGATCAGACCTGCGGCCAGAAACGAGGAAACCAACATCTTCATGCGATTTGGCATAGGCTTACCGCGTTGAACAGCCTGTGAATGGCCGTGTCAGCCAATGGCAACTTGCGCCGGTGCCGCGCGCAACCTACGCGATGCCGCATGGCTGCACCGATATTGAGTTTTGAGGGCCTTGGGCTTGTCCAGGGTTCGGGCTGGTTGTTCCGCGGGCTGGACGTCCATGTCGGTGCGCGCGATCGGCTGGCGCTGATCGGGCGCAATGGCGCGGGCAAGACGACCTTTCTGAAACTGCTCGCCGGCGTGATCGAGGCTGATGAGGGCCGCCGGTCGATCGTGCCCGGCACGCGGGTCATCATCCTCGAACAGGAACCGCGCATGATCGGCTGCTCGACGCTGCGCGATTATGTGATGAGCGGCGACGATGCGCCCGTCGCGCACGAAGCGGAAGCGATCGCCGATCAGCTGGGCATCGACCTGAGCCGCGAGGCCGCGACCGCGAGCGGCGGCGAGCGGCGCCGCGCCGCCATCGCCCGCGCGCTGGCTCAGGACCCGAACGTGCTGCTGCTCGACGAGCCGACCAATCACCTCGACATCCACGCCATCGAATGGCTTGAGGAATGGCTGAACCGGTTTCGCGGTGCGTTCGTCGTCATCAGCCATGACCGCACCTTCCTGACGCGGCTGACGCGCCAGACCTTGTGGCTGGACCGCGGGTCGATGCGGCGCGCCGAAATCGGGTTCGGCGGGTTCGAGGCCTGGGCCGATCAGGTCGCGGCCGACGAGGAACGCTCCGCCCAGCGACTCGACGCACGGTTGAAGCTGGAGGAGCATTGGCTGCTGCGCGGCGTCACCGGGCGGCGCAAGCGCAATATGGGCCGCCTGAACAAGCTCGTCGAAATGCGCGCCGAACGCGCCGCGATGCAGGGCCCGCAGGGGACCGCGAACCTCGCCACCGCCAGCGACGACGCCAAGACCAAGATCGTGGTGGACGTAAAGGGGGTCAGCAAAGGCTATGGCGACCGCACGATCATCCGCGACCTGACGTTCCGCGTCGCGCGCGGCGACCGGATCGGCATCGTCGGCGCGAACGGCGCGGGCAAATCGACGCTGCTCAAGCTGCTGACCGGCGAGATCGAGCCCGATTCGGGGCATATCCGGCTCGCCAAGACGCTCGATGCGGTCGTCATCGACCAGCAGCGCAGCCGGATGGAGCCGGAAAAGACGGTGCGCGACGTGCTGGCCGATGGCGGCGAGTGGATCGACGTGCTCGGCGTCCGCAAGCATGTCCACGGTTATCTGAAAGAGTTTCTGTTCGAACCCAAGCTGATCGACGCCAAGGTCGGGACCTTGTCGGGCGGCGAGCGGTCGCGGCTGTTATTGGCGCGCGAATTTGCGCGGCCATCCAATCTGCTGGTGCTCGACGAGCCGACCAACGACCTCGATCTAGAGACGCTCGACCTGTTGCAGGAAGTGATCTCGGACTATGACGGCACGGTGCTGATCGTCAGCCACGACCGCGACTTTCTCGACCGCACGGTGACGATGACGCTGGGCCTCGACGGCAGCGGCACGGTGGACGTCATCATCGGCGGCTATGCCGACTGGGAGGCCAAGCGGAGGCCCAAATCGGCGAAGAAGGTCGAAAAGGCCGCGCCCGTCGCGGAGACGGCGAAACCGAAAGCCGCCAAGCTCAGCTACAAGGACCAGCGCGACTACGACCTGCTGCCCAAACGCATCGAGGAGATCGAGGCGAACATCGCGCGCGACGAGGCGGCGCTCGCCGATCCCGACCTTTACACGCGCGATCCGGGCCGGTTCCAGACGCTGACCCGCGAAATCGAAAAGGCCCGCGAGGAAAAGGACGCAGCCGAAATGCGCTGGCTGGAATTGGCGGAGCAGGTCGAGGGGTTAGGGTAGCGGGAAACCCGGTCGGACGAATTTTCGTCATTCCCGCGAAGGCGGGAATCCATAAGCGCCGACATGGGTTATGGATTCCCGCCTTCGCGGGAATGACGGTTTCAATTTAGCCCCTCATGCTTCATCGCGGTCTTGACCGCATCGCGCGCCATCATCCGGTCGCGGAACGCCGCAAGCTCGTCGGGCACGCCGACGCCCATCTTTCCTGCCCAGAGCAGCATCACGAACAGATAGGCGTCGGCGACCGACACCGAATCGCCGAACAGATAATCGCCTTCCATAATGTCGACGACCAGCTCGAACCGGCCTTCGATCGCCGCCTTGGCCTTAGCCTTGTCGTCGTCGCTGCCGCCTGCGAAGAACGGCTTGAAGCTCTTGTGGATCTCGGTCGAGATGAAGGCGAGCATTTCGAGCAGCCAGTAGCGCCCCATGTCGCCTGCGGGTGCGAGGCTCGCTTTCTGGTCGGCGATCCAGTCGAGGATCGCGATATTTTCGGTCAGGACGACGCCGTCGGCGACTTCGAGTGCGGGGACATAGCCCTTGGGGTTGATCTCGGTAAAATCGCCGCCGCTCTCGGTGGTTTTGGCCTTCAGGTCGACCTTTTCATGGTCGAACGTCAGGCCCGCTTCGTGCAGCGCGATATGGTCGGCAAGGCTGCAGGCGCCGGGCGAATAATAGAGTTTCATGACTGGCTCTCCGGGTTGGACGTTCGTCAGGCGAACGCGCATCCCGGTCGAGAGTTGCGCCCTAGCCGACCGACTTGCCCGCTCGCCCCGCCAGATCGACGACATAGTGCCAGGCGATCCGCCCCGACCGGCTGCCGCGTCGGGTCGCCCAGTTGATCGCCTCTGCCGGATCGAAGTCCAAACCGTGCGCCTCCGCATAGCCGCGCACGATGCTCAGATAATGGTCCTGGTCGATCGCGTGGAAGCCCAGGCTCAGTCCGAACCGGTCGGCGAGCGCCAGCGCATCGTCCTGCGCGTCGCGCGGATTGACCGCCTGCGGGTCGTCCGCGAACTCGCGCGGCACCAGATGGCGACGATTGGCGGTGACGATCAGCCGCGCATTGGCGGGCCGTGCCTGTGCGCCGCCTTCGAGCAATGAGCGCAGTAACCGCGCATCGCCCGGCGCGTCGAAGCCCAGATCGTCGATGAAGATCGCGAAGGGGCGCTCGGTCGCAGCGATGATGTCGAACAGCCGCGGCAGGCTGTTCAGCCGGTCGCTCGCCACCTCGATCAGGCCGATCGCGCCGCCTGCGGCTTGCACATGCGCGACGGCGGCCGCGACCAGCGCCGACTTTCCCGTGCCGCGTGCGCCCCACAGCAGCACGTCCTGCGCGGCATGGCCGTCCGACAGGCGCTCGAGATTGGCGACGAACACAGATTTCTGCGCGTCGATGCCGATCAGCGCATCCAATGGCCGCGCGGCAATCCGGGTGAGCGCGGTCAGGCCATCGCCGTCCCACAGATAGGCAACGTGCGCGCACGGATCGGCGGATTGCGGCCGGGGCGGGCTGAGCCGTTCGAGGGCAGCGGCGATACGATCGAGCGCGTCGGTCATGAAGGACTTATAGCCCCCGTTCGTTTCGAGCGAAGTCGAGAAACGAACAGGTGAGGGCCGCTGGCCGATTACCCCCTCGCCAGCGCCTCGGCCTCCTGGCGTTCGGTGAAGCTGGGATCTCGCAGCGCCGCGCGGGCGTGGAGGCTTGCCGCGCGGGCGTTGCCGGTCGCGGCATAGGCTTGTGCCAGATGCCAGCGGATCACGGCATGATCGGGGGCGATTGCCGCTGCCTTCGCCAGCAATGCGAGCGCCGCACGCGGTTCGCCCGCCTTCGACAGCGTCCAGCCATAGACGTCGGCCACCGCCGGATTGCCCGGCGCAAGGGCATAGGCCGCGCGGGCATAGACGCCCGCGGTGTCGATATCCTCCGCGCCGGTATAGGCCATCGCCAGTTCGGCGAGCAACGCGGCATCACGATTGCCGGTGCGGAAGCGGACTTCCTCCAGCGCGTCGATCGCCGCGTCATATTCGCCGCTCGCCAATTGCCATTTCGCACCCAAGCGAAGCGCGGCGACATTGACCGGGTTCTGCGACAGGAACAGCGCGAGCGTCTGCGCCGCCTCGGCGGCGCGGCCCGATCGCTCCTGCGCCTCGACCAGCCGCAGCATGGTCGGCTCGTCGAAGCGGAGCGAGGCGGCGGTGGCATAGGCGGCGCGCGCACCCTCGACATTGCCGCCCAGCATCTGCACGTCGCCGACGACCAGATGCGCCTCGGGCACGCCGGGATTGCGCGTGGCCAGCGATTGCGCGCGCGCCAGCGCCCCCGCGCGGTCGCCGCCGGCGACCAGCCCGCGCACCAGCGCCACGGTCGCACCGGGATTGTCGGGCCGCGCATTCGCCCGAGCCATCAACACCGATACCATGCCGCCCTCGCCATAGCCGGTCGTCGGCGCGCGAAACGGCGCGGCGGCCCGGTCGCTCAATTGCGCCGCGCGCAGCCGATCGCCGATGCGTTCGTAGCCGCGCGCGGCAAGCAACAGCGATTCGCTGTCGGCATCGGCGCGATCGACGATCGGCGCCAACACCTGAATCGCATTGCGCGAGGCATCGGCCCGCAGATAGGCGGTGGCGAGCAGGCGGCGTGCGGCGGCATTGTTCGGCTGGCGCGCGACGAGCGGGCGAAGCTTTTCGATCGCCTGGCCATAGCCCCCGGCTTCGATGTCGAGCGTGCCCGCCAGCATCCGCGCCGCGGGCACCGAATCGATGCCGGGCCCAACCCTGGCCAGAATGCTCCGCGCGGTGGCGGCATCGCCCGCGCGCGCGGCGAGCACGGCTTGCAAATAATAGCCCTGCGGACTGTTGCCGCGCACGCGCATCGCGCGGCGGACGGCATCGAGCATCTCGACCGTGCGCCCGGCATCGCCCAGCGTCGCCGCATAATCGATCAGCGTATCATGATGCTGCGGATCGCGCGCCAGGGCGCGTTCGAACCAGGGCAGCGCCGCGACCAGCCCGAATTGCTCGCGCACCAGCAGCGCGCGGATGCGCAGCGTGTCGGGCTGGCGCGCGTCAAGCTCGACCGCGCGTTCCGCCGCGCGGATCGCGTTGCCGATGTCGCCATTGGCATGATTGTGCCGCGCAATGTCGCTCCACAACCGCGCATTGGCGGGGTTCAGCCGTCGCGATTCGGCAAAGGCTGCCGCGGCATCGCCGCCCCGCCCCATCGCCGCATAGGCGCGCCCGCGAATCCGCGCGGCATAGGCGGCATGGGCAAGCGGCGTGCTCGCCAGCGTCGCGACGGCACGGTCGGGCGCGCCGCGCAGCAATTGCGCCTCGCCCAACAACACCTGCGCGCGCGGTTGTTCGAACCCCGTCTCGAACGCGCGGCCAAGTGCGGCTTCGGCTCCGACGCCATCCTCCAGCGCGACCAGCGTGCGGGCATGGACGGCATGCGCCAGTCCCCAGCGCGGCGCGGCCCGCACTGCCGCCACCGCCGCGTCGCGCGCCGCGGTGGCATTGCCCGCATCAAGCAGCGCCAGCGCCCGCGCGACCTCGGCCTTGCCCGGCTGGTCGTCGGCACGAACGGGGGTGATTGCGACGGCGCCGATGGCCGCAACGAGCGCCAGGCCGACGCATTTACGGCTGAAGATCATAGCTTTTCATCAAATCATAGAGGGTCGGGCGACTGATCCCCAGCAACCGCGCGGTGCCGGAGATATTGCCTTCGGATCGCGCCAGCGCGCGGGCGATGACGCGGCGGTCGGTGGCTTCGCGCGCGGCCTTCAGATTGATCGGCAGCGGCTCGGCATCGCCCGGTTCGGGCAGATCGAGATCGGCCGCGCCGACCCGCTTCGCATCGGCCATGATGACGGCGCGCTTCACCCGGTTTTCAAGTTCGCGGACATTGCCGGGCCAACCCCAGCCGTCGATCGCGGCCAGCGCATCGGGGGCGAAGCCCTTCACCGCCGGATTCATTGCCTTGGCATGGATGCGCAGGAAATGCCGCGCGAGCAGCGCCGCGTCGCCGGTGCGTTCGGCGAGCGACGGAATGCGCACGACGATCTCGGCGATCCGGTAATACAGGTCTTCGCGGAATCTCCCGTCGGCGACCATCGCCTCCAGATCCTGATGCGTGGCGCAGACGATTCGCGTGTCGACCGCAATCGCGCTGCGCCCGCCGATGCGCTCGATCACGCGTTCCTGCAGGAACCGCAGCAGCTTGACCTGAAGCGCCAGCGGCACGTCGCCGATTTCGTCGAGGAACAAGGTGCCCCCCTGCGCCTGTTCGATCTTGCCCGGCGTGGTCTTCACCGCGCCCGTGAACGCGCCCTTTTCGTGCCCGAACAGCTCGCTTTCGAGCAGCGTCTCGGGGATGGCGGCGCAGTTGATGGCGACGAACTGCCCCGATTTGCGCGGGGAAATGTCGTGGAGCCCACGCGCCAGCACTTCCTTGCCGGTGCCGCTGGCGCCGAGCAGCAGCACGCTGACATCGGCCTGCGCCACGCGTTCGATGGTGCGGGTGACCTTCAGCATTTCCGGCGCAGCGGTAATCAGGCCGCCCAGCGCGACGTCGCCGCCCCGCTCGACCAGCCGCCGGTTTTCCGCCTCCAGCGCATGGACGTGGAAGGCGCGCGCGACGATCCCGCCCAGCGCGTCGATATCGATCGGCTTCTGATAGAAGTCCCACGCGCCCGCCGCGATCGCGCGCACCGGGCTCTGCGCCTCGCCATGCCCCGACGCGACGATCACCTTGGTCGCGGGCGCGAGCGACAGGATCGCCTCCAGCGTCGCAAATCCTTCGGTCGTGCCGTCGGGATCGGGGGGCAGGCCCAGGTCGAGCGTGACCACCGGCGGCTCCTCCGCGCGCAACGCGGCAATCGCCTGCTCGCGGTCGGTCGCGGCGATGATCTCGTAATCCTCATACGCCCAGCGCAACTGGCGCTGGAGCCCGGCGTCATCCTCGACGACCAGCAATTTGGGGCGCGGCGCGATCATGCGGCATCTTCCATTCGATCGGTGTGGGCCCGCGGCAGAGTCAGGCGAAAGCGCGTCCCTTCGCCTTCGCGGCTATGCACGTCGAGGCGGCCTTGCATCTGGGCCGCGAGCTGGCGTGCCTCGAACGCGCCGATCCCGAACCCGCCGGGCTTGGTTGAATCGAACGGTTTGAACAGGCGGTCCCGTACGAAGCTCGCCGACATGCCCGCGCCGCGATCGACGACGTCTATGGTCACCGCTGCGCCGTCGTCGCCGACGCGCAACAGGATCGCCTCGTTCGCCGGGCTGGCGTCGATCGCGTTCTGGATGAGGTGCGACAGGATCTGTTCGATCCGCGCCGGGTCGCCGGTCGCGGTCGCGCTGGCATCGCCCGACAGCGTCACCGGACGCTGGACCCTGCGCTGCGCGGCAATCCGCTCGGCAAGCGGATAGAGGGCGACGGCCACCATCGGTTCGCCCTTGGCCTGATGGTGCTGCGACAATTTGGCGAGCAGCGCGTTCATCCGTCCCGCCGATTCGTTCAGCGTCGCCACCATGTCGGCGCGAAATTCGGGGTTGTCGGCATGGCGTTCGGCATTGCGCGCGACCAGGCTCAACTGGCTGACCAGATTCTTGATGTCGTGGAGGATGAAGGCGAAGCGGCGGTTGAATTCGTCGAAGCGCTGCGCCTCGGCCAAGGCTTCCTGCGCGCGGTTCTCCGCCAGATGCGAGGCGACCTGGCGCCCCGCAATCTTGAGCAGGTCGAAATCCTCCCAGTCGAGCGGGCGTTCAATCGGCGGACGGGCCAGCAGAACGATCCCCGCCAGCCGCTCGCCATGCGGCAGCGGCACGATCACCCAGCCATCGTCCGCGCCCAGCAGCCAGTCGGGCACCGCCGCCGCATCGACGGCATCGGCCTTGCCCGCGCGCACCGCATCGAGTTCGATCACCCGGCGCGTCACCGCCAGATGCGCGAGCAGCGCGTCGGCGCCGTCGCCGGGATGCAGCGCCGCGCCTTCCCAGCGCCACGCGGCGGCGATTTCCAGCCCCGCGCCGCCCGGCACCATCAACAGCCCGCCGGGCGATTCGGTCAGGTCGGCAACTGCCTTGACGATGCGGCCTTGCAGGCTGGCGTCGCTGCTGCCGAGCGTGTCGGTGAAGCGGATCCATTCGGCGCGATAATCATAGCGGTGCCGATAGAAATGCTTGGCGAGCTTGACCCGAAGCCATGCACGCAGATGCGGGCTGGACAGTGCGGCGAGCGCCGTGGTCGTCGCGGCGAAGATGAAAACGGTCTGCACCGCGCGGCTGCCGCCCAGATGCGCGATGGCGGACGCGCCGCCCGCGACGAAGACGAGGTAGAGCCCGGCGGCGACAAACGACAGCGATTGCAGCGCCACCATCCGCGACACGCGCAGATTCCACTGGTCCGCCCGGTGCAGCCCGATCGCGAGCAGCGCGCCGACCAGCCCCAGCGCCATGCCCCGCAATCCATAGACCCAGGCCGAATCGCTGGCCGCATAGCTGGCAACCAGCGCAATCAGATCGAGCGTCCACAGCGCCGCCGGGGCCAGCGCGATCGCCCAGCGCGTCCGCCCGCCCGCGCCGTTCATCAATCCCTGGACTAGCCACAGCCCGGCGATGGCGGTCATCATCGCCAGCATCAGCGCCGCCTGACCGATCGCATCGGCCACCGCCGCCTGTTCGGAGACGCGCGCCAGCAGCCGCAGCACCATCGTCGTAATATGGACCAGCGCCACCACCGCATAAACGCTGCCGATCGGCGCAAAGCCGTTTTCGGGGCGAAGCGTCCGGTGGAGCAGCAACAGCACGCCCAGCCACGCCAGGTCGCGCACGCCCTGCGCCAGATCGACGCCGGGTGCCGCCTCGCCGATTCCCGCCACCGACAGCGCCCACAGCGCCGTCGCGATCAGTGCGATGGCGAACGGGATGCGCGGCATCCGCTTGGCATCGAGCCGAAGCGTCCACACGCCGAGCGCGCCGAACAGCAAGGCGGTGAGCGCATGGCCCCAAATGACGATTCCCGCCGAAGCGCTCACCTCAACGCGCGCCTTCGGGCCAGAGCACAACGCGAATCGTCTGGAGCAGAATCAACAGGTCGAGAAAGGGCGAATAATTCTTGGCGTAATACAGGTCGTATTCGAGCTTCTGGCGGCTGTCCTCGATCGACGCGCCATAGGGATAGTTGATCTGCGCCCAGCCGGTGATCCCCGGCTTAACCATGTGGCGCTCGGCATAATAGGGAAGCTGGCCCTCCAGATCCTCGACGAATTGCGGGCGTTCGGGGCGCGGGCCGACGAAGCTCATCTCGCCTTTCAGCACGCTCCAGCATTGCGGCAGTTCGTCGACGCGGATCTTGCGGATGATGCGGCCGATGCGCGTCACGCGCGGGTCGTTCTTCTCCGCCCAGACCGCCGTCCCGGCGACCTCGGCATCGCTGCGCATCGAGCGCAATTTGATGATGTCGAACCCCTGATTGTAGAGGCCGACGCGGCGCTGGCGATAGAAAGCCGGTCCCTTGCTGTCGAGTTTGACCGCGATTGCGGCGATTCCGATGAGCGGCAGCGTCAGGATCAGCAGGATCAGGCTGGCGGCAATGTCGAACAGCCGCTTGAACGCACTCGAAAACATCCGGCCCGACGAGAAACCGTCGGAAAAGATCAGCCAACTGGGGTTGACGCTGTCGAGATCGACGCGCCCCGTCTCGCGTTCCAGGAAGGTGGAGATCTCGTTGACATGGACGCCGGTGGTCTTGATCCGCAGCAGGTCCTTGAGCGGCAATGCGTTGCGGCGTTCTTCGAGCGCGAGCACGACTTCGGACGCGTTGAGGAGGACGACGTGATCGGCGAGGTTGTAGATCGCGTCGCGCGCAATCGCCTCGGGGATGACGCGATTCGCCTCGCTCATCGAGACATAGCCGACGACGACGAACCCCGCACCGGGACGCTGCGCCAGCGCCTTCAGCCGCTGCGCGCGCGCGCCTGCGCCCAGCACGACGATGCGCCGCTTGAACGCCTGGCCGCCCAACGTCTTGCCGAGCAGGATTCGCAGGCCGACCAGCAGCCCCATCGCCACCAGCATCGCGTAGAACAGGTTCGACCGCCAGAAGGTGAGCGCGGGCACCAGGAAGAAGATGAGCGCCAGAAAGATCACGCCCAGCGAGATCGCGACGATCAGCCGCGCGGCGGCGAAGCGGATCGATTGCGTCGCCTGTGCGCCGTAAACGCCGACCGCGATCATCGCCAGCATCAGGCTGGCAGCGAAGCTCAGCATCTGGGGAAGGCGGGTGTGGACGGGTTCGACCAGCATCCCGATCTGGTCGGCGCGAATCAGCCACCCGGCTTCCGCCGCGAGCAGCAGCAGGATGAAATCCAGCAGGCCGAGCAGCAGCACGGCATTGGGGATATAATGTTTGAACAGCCTGATCATCGTGCGCGCTTGTCCACATGCGGGTGTAAATCCCGCCGACAGGTCGCGGTGTCGCAATAATTGACAAAGATTTTCTGAAGATGCGCGCGACCGTTCGCGCCCGGACATCGTTTGACGCTGGCGCAAGCGCGGCATAGGCACGGCGCAAGGGAGTGATGCATGAGCGGCAACCCGTTGATCATACCGGTGATCCTGTCGGGCGGATCGGGCACCCGGTTATGGCCGATGTCGCGTCCCGAAAGGCCCAAACAGATGCTGGCGCTGACCGGTGAGCAGACGATGCTGCAATTGACGGTCGCCCGCACGCGCGGGGCCGAACGCTATGGCGCGCCGATCGTCGTCGGCAATGCGCGCCATGCGGGGATGATCGAGCAGCAACTGTCCGCCGTCGGGATCGATGACGCGACGCTGATCCTGGAACCCGCCGCGCGCAACACCGCGCCCGCGATCGCACTTGCCGCGCTCGCCGCCGGTGGCGGCGACACGCCGCTACTCGTCATGCCGTCGGACCATGTCATCACCGATCTGGACGCGTTTCGCGCGGCCATCGACGCGTCTCTGCCACTGGTGCGCGATGGGTGGTTGGCGACCTTCGGAATCAATCCCGACGCGCCAGAGACAGGATACGGCTATATCCAGGTCGGCGAGCCGATCGGCACCGGCATCCACCGCGTCGCACGTTTCGTGGAGAAGCCACACGCCGATGTCGCCGAGGCGATGGTGGCTGGCGGCGATCATGTCTGGAACGGCGGCATCTTTCTGTTTCGCGCCGATGCGTATCTGGCCGCCCTTCGCAGCCATGCCCCCGCCATGCTCGACGCCGCAGAGTCGGCAATGGCGGGTGCGAAGCGTGACGGCAGCCGCATTCTCCCCGATGCGGACGCCTTTGCCGACTGCCCGTCCGATTCAATCGATTATGCCGTGATGGAAAAGGCCGACCGGGTTGCGGTCGCGCCGGTGTCGATGGGGTGGAGCGACGTCGGAAGCTGGGACGCGCTCCACGCCATCGCCGCCCGAGACGCCGCCGACAACAGCCATTCCGGCGACGTGATTGCGATCGATACCAGCAATTGTCTGGTCCGGAGCAACGGCGCACGGATCGCGATGGTCGGGGTCAGCGACCTGATCGTGGTGGCCAGCGGCAACGACATCCTGATCCTGCCCCGCGGCCGCAGCCAGGACGTGAAGCGGATCATCGCCGAACTGGACAATGGCGGCGGCTGAGCGAACCGGTGCGTTCGTCCTTGCGAGCGTAGCGAAGCAATCCAACGAGCCGCTTTTGCCACCCTGGATTGCTTCGCTACGCTCGCAATGACGGATACAACAAACCGCTGCCCGTCGGCGTCGCCCTACTCCACCCAATCCAGCCCGATATCGCGGTATAGGCTTTTGTCCTCCTGCCATTTCGGCGAAACCTTGACGTGCAAATACAGGTGGACACGCACGCCCATAATCGCGGCGAGATCGGCGCGCGCCTTGCTGCCGATCTCCTTCAGACGCTGGCCGCCCTTGCCCAGCACGATCGCGCGCTGGGTGTCGCGTTCGACCAGGATCTGCTGGTGAATCTCGACCGATCCGTCCTCGCGTTCCTTATACTGTTCGGTCGTGACAGCAGCCGAATAGGGGAGTTCGGCATGGAGCTGATGGTATAGCTGCTCGCGCGTAACCTCGGCCGCGAGCATCCGGTCGGTCGCATCCGACACCTGATCTTCGGGAAAATGCCACGGCCCCTCGGGCATCCGCGCCGCCAGCGCCGCTTTCAGCTCGGGGATGCCATCGCCTGTCGTCGCCGATACGAAAAAGATTTCATCGAACGGCACATGCGCGTTCAGTTGCTCGGCATGACGCAGCAGGCGCGGCTTGTCGGCGATATCGACCTTGTTGAGGATCAGGAACCGCGGCTCCTTTCGCTCGGCGATATGCTCGGCGATGGTGCGGACTTTCTCGGGCAGTCCGCCCTTGGCGTCGACCACCAATGCGATGGCATCCGAACCGCGCGCGCCTTCCCAGGCGGCGGCGACCATTGCCCGGTCGAGCCGCCGATTGGGTTCGAAAATCCCCGGCGTATCGACCAGCAGCAACTGGGTATCGCCTTCGATCGCGATACCCATCAGCCGGGTGCGCGTCGTCTGCGCCTTGGGGCTGACGATCGCGACCTTTTGCCCGACCAGCGCATTCACCAGGGTCGACTTGCCCGCATTGGGCGCGCCGACGACGGCGACCAGACCGCAACGTTGAGTGCCGGACGGGGTCAAGCGGCGACCACGCTCTGTTCGATGACGCCGAAGATCGGATGGTGCTTGTCGTCCTCGGCCCAGATGCGGACGGTGTCGCCTGCCTTCAAGAAGGGCGTCGATGGCTTGCCGTCCCTGATCGTCTCGATCGTACGAATCTCCGCAATGCAGCTATAGCCGACACCGCCGTCCGCCACCGGCTTGCCCGGACCGCCATCCGCGTCGCGGTTCGACACCGTGCCCGATCCGACGATGGTCCCCGCCCCCAGCGCGCGCGTCTTTGCCGCGTGGGCAACCAGGGTGCCGAAGTCGAAGGTCATGTCCTCGGCCGCGTCCGCCTTGCCGAAGGGTTGGCCGTTCAGTTCGACCATCAGCTTCCGGTGCAGCTTGCCGTCCTGCCACCAGTCGCCCAGCGCATCGGGGGTCACGAACACCGGCGAAAAGGCACTCGCGGGCTTCGACTGGAAAAAACCGAATCCCTTGGCGAGTTCGCCGGGGATCAGGTTGCGTAGCGAAACGTCGTTGGTCAGACCCACCAAACGGACCGCGGCCAGTGCCTCGTCGCGACTTGCGCCCAGCGGGACATCGCCGGTGACGACGACGACCTCGGCTTCGAGATCGCAGCCCCAGGCCTCGTCCTTGAGCGGGATGTCGTCGCGCGGCCCCAGAAAACCGTCGCTGCCGCCCTGATACATCAGCGGATCGTGCCAGAAGGTATCGGGCATTTCCGCGCCGCGCGCCTGTCGCACCAGTGCGACATGGTTCACATAGGCCGAACCGTCCGCCCATTGATAGGCGCGCGGCAGTGGGGCCGCCGCGTCGCGTTCGTGGAAGCGTTCGCGTGGAATCGCCTCATGGTCGAGGTCGGTGGCGAGGTTGCGCAGATCGGCCTCGACCGCGTCCCAATTGTCGAGCGCGGCTTGCAGCGTCGGGGCGATATGGCTGGCATCGGCATACCAGGCGAGGTCGGTCGATACGACGACGAGCGTGCCGTCGCGTCCGTGCTTTAGGCTGGCGAGTTTCATGGAGTCTCCCTTGATTGACCCCAGACATAGTGGGACAACGCAACTTGTCGAGCCGGTGGCGGTTATCCGGGTGATTGACACGGACGTAACACGGGGCAACGAACGCCAATATGTTCTCGGCGCTCAATTTTCTGGATTCCGGTGGCGAGATGGGTCGACGGATCCGCGACCATGACTGGTCGGGGAACCCGGCCGGTATGCCGCGCGACTGGCCGCAACCGCTTCGCTTCGCGCTCAACATCTGCATGGGATCGAGCTTCCCCACGGCGATCTACTGGGGGCCGGAACTCCGCCTGTTCTATAACGATGCCTGGGCGCACATCCCGGCCGAGCGCCATCCCTGGGCGCTGGGCCAGCGGGGTACGGACGTCTTCCCCGAAATCTGGGACATCCTCGGTCCGCAATTCGAACGCGTGATGCGGACCGGGGAAGGCTTTGCCGCCTATGACCAGCGGCTCGACATGTTTCGTGACGGGCGCACGCAGGAAACCTATTGGAACTACAGTTTCACGCCGATCCGCGACGAATATGGCGCGGTGGTCGGCATCCTCAACCAGGGCAATGAAACCACCCGCGCGGTAATGGCGGAGCGGGCGCGGCTGGCCGAGGTGGAGCGGCTGCGCGACCTGTTCGAACAGGCGCCCGGCGCGGTCGCGTTGCTGCACGGGCGAGACCATGTGTTCGAAATCGCCAACGACGCCTATCTCGATCTGGTCGGGCGTCGCGACGTGCTGGGCCTGTCGGTCGCCGATGCGCTTCCCGAGGTCGTGAACCAGGGTTTCGTCGCGTTGCTGGACGAGGTGTTCGAGCGCGGAGAGGCGCATCGCGGCTGGGCCGTTCCGGTTGCGATCGCACGCGGCGACGACGGCGTGATCGAGGAACGGCTGATCGATTTCGTCTATCAGCCGATCAAGGATCCGAACGGCAACGTCACCGACATCTTCGTCGAGGCGACCGACGTTACCGATCGCGCGCTTGCCGAACAGCGGTTGCGCGCGACCGAAGAACGGCTCGAACTGGCGCTTCACAGCTCGATCGGGATCGGCATCTGGGACTGGGACGTGCAGCGCGACCGGGTGGTGGCGGACCGGCGCTTTGCGACATTGTACGGGGTCGATCCCGAACGGGCGGCGCGCGGCGTGCCGATCGGGGAATTTCTGTCGTCGATCCACCCGTCCGATGTCGAGGCGCTGGGTGCGGCGATCGATCAGGCGGTCGAAACCGGCGCGCCCTACACGCACGAATATCGCATCGTCCAGCCGGATGGCGCGGTCCGGTGGGTATCGACTCACGGGCAATGCGCGCGTGACGACAGGGGCCAGCCGACCCGGTTCCTGGGCGTCGCCTTCGACATCACCGAACGGGTGCGGGCCGAGGAAATGGCGCGCGAGGTCGCCGAGGAGCTGCGTGCCGCGACCGACACGCAGGCGTTCGTCTATGCGCTCGCCGAACAGCAACGCGTTGCCGACAATGCCGACGCCATCATGGAATCGACCTCCCGCGCGCTGGGCGAGCGGCTGGGCCTCGACCGCGTCGGATTCTTTCGCGTGGGCGAGGATCGCGCGCTGGAGTTCGGGCCGAGCTGGAGCAGCGACCGGCTGCCGCCGATCACCGGCACCATCCCCGCAGGCGAAATGGGCACGGCAGTGCGCGACCAATATGCGCTGGGCAAAACGGTCATCATTCGCGACGCAGCCAACGATCCGCTGCACGGCGACACGCCGCTCGCGCGGCTATCGCCCGCCGGCATCGGCGTTCCGCTGCTACGCAACGGACGCTGGGTCGCCAGCCTCTATGTCAGCCAGGCAGAGCCGCGCGACTGGACCAACGAGGAAATCGCCTTCATCGAAGGGATCGCCGAAATCAGCTGGGATGCGGTCGAACGCGTCGAGGCGGTCGGTGCGCTGGTCGACAGCGAAGCCAAGTTCCGCGGCATCGTCAATTCGATCGAACAGATGATCTGGTCGACCCGGCCCGACGGCTATCACGATTATTACAACGACCGCTGGTACGAATATACCGGTACGCCGCACGGATCGACCGATGGCGAAGGGTGGAACGGCATGTTCCATCCAGAGGATCAGGATCGCGCCTGGGCGCGCTGGTCGCATTCGCTGGCGACCGGCGAGCCGTATCAGATCGAATATCGGCTTCGACATCGCAGCGGCGAATATCGCTGGGTGATGGGCCGCGCGCATCCGGTGCGCGACGATCGCGGACGCATCACCCGCTGGTTCGGCACCTGCACCGACATTCAGGAAATCGTCGACGCCCGCGAGGTTCTGAATCGATCGCGCGCGCAGCTGGAGGCGGCGGTCGAGGAACGCACGCATCAGCTGATGGCCGCCGAAGAACAATTGCGGCAGGCGCAGAAGATGGAAGCGGTCGGCCAGCTGACCGGCGGGATCGCGCATGATTTCAACAATATGCTTGCGGTGGTTCTGGGCGCGCTCGACCTGCTCGAACGACGGTTGGCGCGCGGCGAGACCGATCTGTCGCGCTATGTCGACGCCGCGCGCGACGGGGCGCAGCGCGCCGCTGCGCTGACCCAGCGCCTGCTGTCGTTCGCGCGGCAGCAGCCGCTTGCCCCCGTGAGCATCGACCCCAATCACATGCTGCGCGGGATGACCGACCTGTTGACCCGCACGCTGGGCGAAGGGGTGCGGGTGGAGACCGCGCTCGATCCCGATTGCTGGCGCGCGCGCGCCGACCCCAGCCAGCTTGAAAACTGCATCATCAACCTGTCGGTTAATGCGCGCGATGCGATGCCGCGCGGCGGCCTGCTGACGATCCGCACCGCCAATCGCAGCATCGAACGCGACGACGCCCAGATCATGGGCCTGCCGCCGGGCGATTATGTCGAGCTGTCGGTCAGCGACACCGGCGAGGGCATGGCCGAAGACGTCGCCCAGCGCGCGTTCGAACCCTTCTTCACCACCAAGGATGTCGGCAAGGGCACCGGCCTGGGGCTGAGCCAGGTGTTCGGCTTTGTCCGCCAGTCCGGCGGCCATGTGTCGATCGACACCACACAAGGACAGGGCACCACCGTGCGCCTGATCCTGCCGCGCGACCCGACAGAGGCGGTCGGCGACGCCAGCGAGGATCGTCGCGCGGCTCCGCACGGCGGCGGCGAAACGATCCTGCTGGTCGAGGACGAGGAACGCGTCCGCACCTTTTCCGCCGAAGCGTTGCGCGATCTGGGCTATCGGGTGATCGAGGCGGCCGACGGGGCGGAGGCCCTGTCGCTGATCGATCGCGGCGCGTCCATCGACCTGTTGTTCACCGACGTCATCATGCCGGGAATGACGGGCCGCGAACTCGCCGACCATGCGGCGGAACGGATCGATGGCCTGCGCGTGCTCTACACCAGCGGCTATACCCGCGACGCGATCGCCCGGCGCGACGGCGATGCGACGTTGACCGAACGCGACGTGCTCGCCAAGCCATTCGGCGTCGATGCCCTGGCGCATCGCGTGCGCGATGCGCTCGATTCGACGATCGTCCGCGCCTGATCCTTGCCCTGATCGGGTTTGAACCCTAGGGGGACGGCCTGGCCCCGCCACCCGTTCGTTTCGAGCCCAGTCGAGAAACGCTGGCGAGCCGCCGTGGTCACGTTTCTCGACTGCGCTCGAAACGAACGGGTCTCTAAGGGTCTCCTCAATCGCGCCGCTTCGAAGGGCAGCGGCGCGCACTCGATCGAAGGACGCAAGCATTGGCCAATGTCGCAGTGATCGGCGCCCAATGGGGCGACGAGGGCAAGGGAAAGATCGTCGACTGGCTCGCCGAGCGCGCCGATGTCGTGGTCCGCTTCCAGGGCGGTCATAATGCGGGGCACACGCTGGTCGTCGGCGAAGCGGTGTACAAATTGTCGCTGCTGCCGTCCGGCATCGTCCGCGGCACCCCCAGCGTCATCGGCAACGGCGTCGTGCTCGATCCCTGGGCGCTGAAGGCCGAGGTCGAGAAGCTGTCGGCGCAGGGGGTGACGATCACGCCCGATACGCTGCACATCGCCGACAATTGCACGCTCATCCTGCCGTTTCACCGCGATCTCGACGCGCTGCGCGAGGACGCGTCGGGCGCGGGCAAGATCGGGACGACGCGGCGCGGCATCGGGCCGGCCTATGAGGACAAGGTCGGCAGGCGCGCGATCCGGGTGTGCGATCTGGCGCATCTCGACAAGCTCGACGCGCAGCTCGATCGCCTGACCGCGCATCACGACGCGCTGCGCGCCGGGTTCGGCGAGCCGCCGATCGACCGCGCGCGGCTGGTCGCCGATTTGAACGAGATCGCCGAGTTCGTCCTGCAATTCGCATCGCCGGTGTGGAAGATGCTGAACGACCAGCGCGCGCGCGGACGGCGCATCCTGTTCGAAGGCGCGCAGGGCGTGCTGCTCGACATCGATCACGGCACCTATCCCTTCGTCACCTCGTCAAACACCATCGCGGGCACCGCGGCGGGCGGATCGGGGCTGGGACCGGGCGCGGTCGGCTTCGTGCTGGGCATCGCCAAGGCCTATACCACCCGCGTCGGATCGGGGCCGTTCCCGACCGAACTCGACGACGAGACGGGCGAACGGCTGGGCGTGCGCGGCCATGAATTCGGCACGGTCACGGGGCGCAAGCGCCGCTGCGGCTGGTTCGATTCGGTGCTGGTGCGCCAGTCGGCGGCGGTCGGCGGGATCACCGGCATCGCACTGACCAAGATCGACGTGCTCGACGGATTTGACGAGGTAAAGATCTGCACCGGTTATCGCCTGCGCGGCGAAACGCTCGACTATTTCCCCGCACACGCCGCCGATCAGGCCGAGGTCGAGCCGGTGTACGAATCGATGCCCGGCTGGTCCGAATCGACCGCGGGCGCGCGCAGCTGGGCCGACCTGCCCGCACAGGCGATCAAATATATCCGCCGCATCGAGGAACTGATCCAGTGCCCGGTGGCGCTGGTATCGACCAGCCCCGAGCGCGAGGACACGATCCTGGTCCGCGATCCGTTTGCCGATTGATCCTGAACGCCATCACCCGGACCTGTTCCGGGTCATGGAAGGTGGGCTCAAACGATCTCGAACAACCCGGCTGCGCCCATGCCGCCGGCCGTGCACATCGACACCACCACCCAGCGCACGCCGCGCTTGCGCCCTTCGATCAGCGCATGGCCGACCAGCCGCGTGCCGGTCATCCCGAACGGATGCCCGACCGCGATCGCGCCGCCGTTGACGTTCAGCTTCTCCGGGTCGATTCCGAGCGTGTCACGGCAATAGAGGCACTGGCTGGCAAAGGCTTCGTTGATCTCCCAAAGCCCGATGTCACCGACCGAAAGCCCGGCGCGCGCCAACAATTTCGGGACGGCGAAGACCGGGCCGATGCCCATCTCATCGGGCGCGCACCCTGCGACCTGAAACCCGCGATAGAGCCCCAGAATATCCTTGCCCTCGGCCTCGGCGGTCTTGCGGTCCATCAGCAATTGGGCGGACGCGCCGTCCGACAACTGGCTGGCATTGCCCGCGGTAACGTGGCGACCCTCGGCCACGAACTGGCCGTCCTTCCAGACGGGTTTGAGCGCCGCCAGCGCCTCGAGCGTGGTGCCCGCGCGAATGCCTTCGTCCTGAGTGACGGTCACCGTCTCGCTGCCGGTGCGGTTGCCCGCCTTGTCGAACAGCGCCTTCTCGACCGTGATCGGCACGATTTCCTCGGCGAACGCACCGTTCGCGAGGCCCGCTTCGGCGCGCTGCTGGCTCATCGCGCCGAACGCGTCCTGTGCCTCGCGGCTGATGCCATAGCGTTCCGCGACGATTTCGGCGGTTTCGATCATCGGGATATAGGCGGCGGGTTCCTTCGCCAGCACCGCTGACGAAGGCGCACGCGGCGCATCCCTGGTCACCGTCAGGCTGATCGATTCCTGCCCCCCGGCAAGCGCCACGTCGATTTCGTCGCAGATGATCGAGCGCGCGGCAAGCGCGACCGCGTTCAGCCCTGATCCGCATTTGCGATCGAGCGTGAAGGCCGGGATCGACTGCGGCAGCCCGGCGGCGAAGATCGCCATCCGCCCGGCATTGGCCCCCGTCGCGCCCCATTGGTTGCCGACCCCCCAGAACACGTCGTCGATGCGCGCGGGATCGATCCCCGCACGCTCGACCACCGCGTTCATCACATGCCCGCCCAGCACCGGCGCTTCGGTCGCGTTGAACGCGCCGCGATACGCCTTGCCGATGGCGGTGCGGGCAGTGGCGACGATGGCGGCTTCACGCATGGGTCGATCCTTTTGCGGCATCGGGTATTGCCCGAACCACTATAGAATTAAGCGCTACACGCAAGTTTCGAAGATCGGGTCAGTCGGCGAATACCGCCTTGCGCTTCGCCAACCCGGCCATCACCGCCTCGACCTGATTGGGCTGGCGGATGACGCCAGCCTGTTCCCTGCTTTCGGCGAGCAGGATCGATTTCGCGTCATTGTCGGCGACCAGATTGGCGAGCCGCTTCGCCGCCCGGATCGCGTCGGGGGACCGCTCGGCGATCTCGCGCGCCAGGCTCATCGCATGGCTATGCGGATCGTCGTTCACATGGGTGACGAAACCATATTCGGCCGCGTCCGACGTATCGAATTCGCGTGCGGTATAGGTGAGTTCGCGCAACACATCGTCGCGCACCAGCCCGCGCCACAGCGCAAAGCCCGCCATGTCGGGGACCAGCCCCCATTTCATCTCCATGATCGCAAAGCGCGTGTCGGGCGCGGCGATGCGGATATCGGCCCCCGACATGATCTGAAACCCGCCGCCGAACGCGATGCCCTTGACCGCCGCGATCACCGGTACGGGCAGCGTGCGCCACCCCCAGCCAACCTGCTGGACGATGTTGGCGTCTCCCCAGGGGCGGTCGTCGAGGTCGATGCCCGACCCGCCGCTCGCCATCGCCGCCATGTCGAGTCCGGCGCAAAAGGCGCGACCCTCGCCCGACAGCACGACGCAGCGCAGCCCCGGTGTCTCCGCCAGCCGTTCGATCGCGGCAACGATGCCGTCGAACATTGGCCGGTCGAGCGCATTGAGCTTGTCGGGACGGTTGAGGCGCACATCGGCGACACCATCGCTAATCTCAATTGTGACCCGCTCTTCGCTCACTTGCCGCTCTCCTGGATATTTCGAGCGAGCCTAACGTCATCCGGGGGCGAGGCGATAGCCCTTTCCGCGCTCGCTCAGCAGCATCGGCTGCGGCTGGCCGCGATCGAGCTTGGCGCGCAGGCGGGAGACATGGACCTGCACGACATTGGTGCCGGGGTCGTTGCGCAGGCCCCATACCGCATCAAGCAGCGCGCGTCGGCTGACCACCTGGTCGGCGCGCTCGGCCAGATGGACCAGCAACTCATATTCGCGCGGCAGCAAGTCGATCGGCCGCCCGGCGCGCTGGGCGCTGCGCTGGATGCGGTCGATCACCAGATCGCCGACGCCGATCCGGCTGGCGGGGGTGCGGGTGAGCGCGGCGAGGCGCGCGGCGATCTCTTCCGGCCCGGCGCGACCATCGACCGCGTCGTCGGCGCCCGCGTCGAGCGCCAGCGCCACCATCGCGCTGCCGCCCATCGCGCGCAGCACCAGCGGCCCGCGCCAGCCGCGCCCCCGGATCGTGTCGACCAGGTCGCGCGCCGGACCGATCTGCATCCGCCAATCGACGAACAAAGCCGTCAGCCCGCGCCAGTCGGCGGCGTCGAACGGCGCCAGCCGAAGCCCACGCGCCGATGCGGCGGCGTCGAGCCCGACTAGCTGCACATTGGTTGCGACGATCTTCCCCACCCGCGCGATCTTTAGCGCGCTCGGTAAAGGCTTGCCGACCGATCGGTCCGGTTCGGATCGGGTTGCACCAGCCGATCGCGCGCGGCGGCGGCGATGCGGCGCGACGGATCATCGGCGATCCGCTCCAGCATCGGTCTCGCCAGGCCCGGATCGGCGCGGTGCAGCGCGTCGATCGCGGTCACCCGCATCCGCTCGCATGGATGCCGCTCGGCAAAACGCGCGGCAAGGTCGATCCCGTTGCCGCCGCCGAACCGCGTGCCGATCGCCATCAGCGCCTCGCCCGGCGTGGTCGTCAATATGCCGTCGATCGTCCCCGACGTCAGGTCGTAGCGATATTGGTCGGTCCAGGGCTGCGCCGGATCGTGCCCCAAGATGTTGAGCGACACCGAAAACGCATCGGGCGGGGCCTGCGAATGCACGTCGCGGCGCATCCGGTAGAGCATCAGCTTGCCCGGCTCCAACCGGCTGCGCCCGACGAAGCGCAGCCCCGCATGCTCGCGGATCCGCCCCTCCAGCCGGTCGGGATCGACCTCGTAATAGCCGCTCCAATAGCCCGGCCCGAGATAGCCATAGGTCAGGAACGGGAAATTATGGTCGTGCGGCAGGCCGTAGAAGAATGCCGCCGCCCCGCTTGCGCCGAAACCGGGGTCGGCAGCGCTCGGCCAGAAATTGGCGCGCACGACGAAGCGGCCGTCGGGCGGGCGGAGCAGAAAGACCTGCGCGCCATAGCCATTGTCACGGGCCTGCGCGTCGCACCGGTCGGCCAACTCGCGGATCGCCAGATCGGCAAGGAAAGAGGGATTGCGCCCCAGCCGGGCGAGCGCCGGGCCAAGCGTGGCGAACGCGTCCTCGTCGCGGACGTCGATATGGGTATCGTCGAGGATCGCGAACAGATCGCCGAGGCCAATCGCGCCGCCATCGCCGGGGTCGAGGATGCGGGGCATCAGGCGGCGGCACGGATATCGGCATTGGGGTCGTCTAACGCCATTTCCGCCAGCCGCGGCCCGGCGGCATCGGCGTCGATCGCCAGCCATTGCCGCATCGCATCCCACCGGACGAAGAAGGCCGGATCGCGAGTCGCCGCATCGAATGCCGCGCGCGCATCGCGGCGGCCCGAGGCGCGCAGCAGCGTCAGCAGCATCTGGCTCCGCGCCGCGCCCTCGTCGAGCGTGGCGGCGCGTAACGGTCGGCCATCGTCGCGCGCATATTCGCGCATCACCGGCGCTGCACCCAGCCGGATCGTCGCGGTCAGCGTCACCACATCGCTGGTGGCGTCAGTGATGAGCATCGCATCGGTGCGGCCGTCCAGACGAATGATCGCGCCATCCTCCAGCGCGGCCGGCGGCAGCGCGTTACAGCAACCGCAACCGGCCCCCTCAAGCGTGAAATCGTCCCGAACCGGCGCCGCACGCCAGCGGCGCAGCACCGCCCCGCCGCCCCGATGCACGCGCATCACCGACAATCGCCCGGCAACCACGATGCTCGCCGGGGGCGGCGCATCGCCTAGCGCCTGCGCCGACAGGATCGTCGCGGTCAGCGATGCGACCGGGCAGTCGTGGATCAGCATGCTGGTCCGCAAGGCGTCGCGGCTGACCTTCACCGGCGGATCGGCGAGCGGATGCCGGGCGAGCGCCCCGATCATCGTCGCGAACATCGCGTCGATCCATGCGGGATCGGACAGGAGTGCCTCCGCATGCGCCGCGGCATCCTCCACGCACCACACGTTCGCCCAGCCCTTTCGCATAGGGCGCACCGGTGGCGAGCATCGCCAATCATGCCAGTCCGCCGCCGCCCGCTGTCGCGCGGCGATCAGTTCGCATCGCAATTCATCGCCGATCGCCGCGGGCATGGCGGCGCTCAGCTATTCGGCTGTAGCTCGTAGATGATGGTGGCAATCGCGATGACATATTCGAAGATGTCGTCGCTCGCGATCTCGGCCACGCGCAGCGCGCCGCTGGTGGCGATCTGGGTCGGCAATTCGACGATCTGGGACAGGTCAATGCTGAACGGCATAAGCGAAGCTCCCCTCGTTCGCGCCCGCATGGGCGTCGTCGCGGAAGCCTAAGCGCACGCACCGCCGACGCTCAGTTACAACGCTGTAACCTTCGCGCCGGATTGCTCCCGACGCCGCGCTTCGTGTAGGCGCACTAGCCGCATGACCTCATCGCCTTCCTCTGCACCCGCGCCCGCTCCGGCACCCGGCGTCGCCTTTGTCGGCACGTTCGATCCCGAACGGCTGTTGAAGGCGCGGCTGGGCGGGCACGTCGGTGCGCTGGCGATCCAGTATCGCGCGCATGGCAGCGACTGGATCGAACTCGACCTGCCCTATGCCGACAAACTGGTCGGCGATCCGGCGTCGGGGGTGATGGCGTCGGGCGCGATCCTCGCGCTGATGGACATGGCGTGCGGCATGTCGATCTGGATCGCCAAGAACGCTTTCGTGCCCCAGGCGACGCTCGATCTGCGGATCGATTATCTCCGCCCCGCCACGCCCGGAAAGACGGTGACGGGACGCGGCGAATGCTATCGTCTGACGCGCAGCATCGCGTTCGTCCGCGGGCTTGCGCATGACGGCGACCCCGCCGATCCGCTGGCACAGGTCGCCGCGACCTTCATGTTCACCGGGCCGCGGACATGAGCCTGCCGCCCTATGCCGAATTTCTGGGGATCACGGTCGATCGCAGCGGTGCGGGCGCGCCGGTGCTGGTCATGCCCTTTTCGGGCGATGTGCTGGGACGCCCCGGTTTCCTGCATGGCGGCGCGATCGGCGGGCTGCTCGAAATGGCCGCCATCGTCGCGCTGTGGCATGCGTTGGGCGACGAGGATGCGCGCGGCAAGCCGATCGGCGTCACCGTCGATTACATGCGCGGCGGACGCGAATTGCCGACCCGCGCGCAAGGGACGGTGACGCGGCTCGGCAGCCGGATCGCCAATGTCGAGGCATTGGCCTGGCAGGACGATCCCGCCAAACCGATCGCGTCGGCACGGATGAATTACCTGCTCAAGCGGGAATGAGCTGACCGACCTTCCGTTCGTTTCGAGCGTGGTTGAGAAGCGGTTCTCGACTTCGCTCGAAACGACCGGGTTGGTGGGGACGTTACCCCGTCGGCGACAGCTTCATCAGCTTGCCGCCTGCACCGCGACCGCCATCCTCGAGCAGCCAGATCGACCCGTCGGGCGCTTCGGCCACATCGCGGATGCGCGTTCCCATGTCCCACTGATCGCCCTTGGTCGCGTTGGTGCCGTTCACATCGACGCGCACCAGCGCCTGGCCCGACAGTGCGCCGATGAAGATGTCGCCGCGCCACTGCGGCCACAGCTTGCCCGAATAGATCATCAGGCCGGCGGGCGAAATCGCGGTGCCCGGCCACGACACCTTTGGCGCTTCCAGATCGGGGCGTGTCGAATGATCGGGGATGGGTCGCCCGTCATAATGATCGCCATCAGACACGATGGGATAACCGTAATTGCGGCCCGGCAGCACCAGGTTCAGCTCGTCGCCCGCCTTCGGTCCCATTTCCTGCTGCCAGAAATTGCCCGACGCATCGAATGCCATCCCCAGAATGTTGCGATGGCCATAAGACCAGATTTCTGGGCGGAAGCCCTGCGCCGCCAGTGGATTGCCGGGCGCGGGCTGGCCGTCGAGCGTCAGCCGCGCGATCTTGCCCAACGTGCCCGACTTGTCCTGTGCGGGATCGAATTTCTGGCGCTCGCCCATCGCGAAGAAGACATGCTGGCCGTCGGGCGCGAACGCGATCTGGCCCGAATAATGGCCGTTGCCTTCGACATAGGGGGTGGCGCGATACAGCGTCGACACCTGTTCCAGCCGCGCCTGGCCATCGCCCTCGACCAGTCGCCCGCGTGCGAGCACCACGCCCTTGCCGCCCTGTCCGGCTTCGGAATAGCTGAAATAGACGAGGCCGTTCTGCGCGAACTGCGGGTGCAGCGCGACATCCATCAGCCCGCCCTGCCCGGCGCTGTCGACGGCGGGAATGCCGGAGATCGGGATGCGCTGTTGGCCATCGGCCGAGGCGAGCAGCATCCGTCCGCCCTTTTCGGTAATCAGCATCCGCCCGTCGGCCAGGAAGGTCATCGCCCAGGGCGAATCGAGCGTCGCGACATTGGCGACGGTGAACGGCCGCTCGCCTGCGGGCGCGGTCGCTTGCGTCGCATTGTCGCTGACATTGCCCGCATTGGCGTTGCCGCCCTGATTGCACGCGGCGAGCAGAACGAACGCCGCCGCGCCGTAACGAAGATTGATCATGCATCTTCCCCTTTGAAATTTCATGGACGTGGATATCGGCAAAGCGAACGCACGATCTCTCGACTTGGTTCATCCCATCCCGGCGCGTCTTCGTCGAGCGCGTCCGGGCGCAGAGGGTTAACCCGATGAAAAGCGCTGGCGATTAGGGTCGCTCGCCATGCCGCACGCCGCCCTTTCGCCTGTTCGCCGTCGAATCGACTGGCCGATCAAGGAAATGCTGCTGCTGGCCTATCTGGCGCTGGGCTGGGGTGGGATCGTCGAACGGGTGCTGTCGCTGGGCCTGTCGATCGCCTTGCCGATCTATCTCGCCCTGTTGGGCGCGCTGGTGCTGGCGCTGTTGCTGGTGTCGCGGATCGCGCAAGACGCTTTGCGCTGGACGCTTGCCGTCCTGCTGTTCGTTTCGGCCGCATTCATGGCTGCAAACGAACAGATCACCGGCCAGCATTTCACCTATGAAAGCTTCCTCAACATGCTTGATGCGGCGGGCTTTTTTGGCGACGCGCTGGCGCAGCATGGCAACCGGATGGCCCTTGCGGCGCTGACCGCGCTGCCGTTGCTGCTTGGCATCGGGGTGCGCCCGCGCGCTGGTTCCCAGTTGTGGGGGAAGACGTTCGGGTGGACAGCGGGCGTCGCCGTGCCGGTCGCCGTATTGATCGGCTTTACCTCGATGCTGTTCATGCGCGGCGGCGACGGCGCGCGCGGGCTGCCGGGGACGTGGCCGCCCATCGCCTATGCCCTGCTGCTGGGGAGCGAGCGCGCGACGCGCCCGTCGATCGAACCGCACGACGTCGAACTGATCCCCGGACGCCCGCGCGCGGCAGGCGACATCGTGCTGCTGATCGACGAAAGCATTGCGCCGACCTATCTCGACATCAACGATCCCGCAGGGGTCCGCTCGGGACTTGCAGAGGCGCGCCCGGGCATCGTCATCCACAATTTCGGGATCGGCGCGGCGGTGACGCATTGCATCCTGGGATCGAACCTGACGCTGCGGCACGGCGGCACGCGCGACGACTATCAACTCCGCAACGCGACGGGGCCGACGATCTGGCAATATGCCAAGCGAGCGGGCTATCGCACCGTCTATCTCGACGCGCAGCGCACCGGCGGCGCGTTTCAGAACGGCATGGACGCCGCCGAGGCAGCGGCGATCGACCGGTTCGTCCAGTTCGGCGATGTCGACGTCATCGACCGCGACCATGCGCTGGCCGAGCGATTGTCCGAATATCTGCGGGACGACGTCCGCGACGTCATCGTCGTCAACAAGATCGGCGCGCATTTCCCGGTCCAGGCCAAATATCCCGAACACGCGAGCCGCTATGCTCCGGTCCCGTCGCGCGCCCGCTTTGCGGGCATCGTCGATACTGCCAGCCGCGAGGGGTTCGACGATTCGGGGGAGGGCTGGCGACGCTATCGTAACGCCTATCGCAATACGGTCGAATGGAATGTCGGCGGATTTTTCGACCGGCTGTTTACCGCCGGGATCGGCACCGCGACGATCCTCTACACCGCCGATCACGGCCAGGATCTGAACGAAATCGGGCGTCCCGGCGCAAGCACCCATTGCTCAAGCAATCCGACGCCGGCCGAGGGCGCGGTGCCGGTCGTCGTGCTGGCGGGCGAAGGGGCTGGCGGACCCGATTGGGCAGCGGCGGCGGCGACCAACGCGAATCGCGCGAGCCATTACCAGTTCTTCCCGACCCTGCTCGCGCTGATGGGCTATCCGTCGGGCGATTATGGCGCGAACCTGACGATGCCGCTTGCCGACGAATTGCGCTTCAACAAGCGGTTCAACGCCCGGCTGGGCCGCATGCCCGAATGGCTGGCGATCGATCCGTACGCGCTGCCGCGCCCGCCCGCCAGCGACGCCGGAGCACGCTGAACCGCTATCGCTTGCCAGCGGATGCGATTCGACCTATATCGCCCCTCGTTCTCGACATCGGAAACCTTGACGAGGCTGGCCCCACCGGGACCGGCAACGACCGGGTGCATCTGCGCGAGACACGAGCGATTTTGAGGATAGGCACACGCATGGCGGACATCGCCGCACTGACCGCGTTGATCGAACCCGAGGCTCAGGCTTTGGGGCTGGCGCTGGTGCGCGTGAAGATGTTCGGCGGCGAAAGCGACCCGACCTTGCAGGTGATGGCCGAGCGGCCCGACACCCGCCAGCTGACCATCGACGATTGCGCGACGCTGTCGCGCGCCATCTCCGAAAAGCTCGATGCGCTCGAAGAAGCGGGCCGCGATCCGATCGATCATGCCTATCGCCTCGAAGTATCCTCGCCCGGCATCGACCGCCCGCTGACGCGGCTCGCCGATTTTGAGGACTGGAAGGGGCATGAAGCCCGCGTGACCCTCACAGAGAAGATCGACAATCGCAAGCAGCTGACCGGCATCCTGATGGGGGTCGAGGGCGATCAGGTCACGGTCGATGTCCGCAAGCATCAGCCCATGACCGTCGCATTCGCCGACATTGCAGACGCAAAATTGACGATCACCGACAGGCTGATCGCCGCTACCAGACCGCTCTCCACCGAGGGCGCCGACGACATCATCGAAGTGGAAGGTTGATTCAGACGATGGCCACCGCAGTTACCGCCAACCGTGCCGAACTGATCGCGATCGCCGACGCCGTCGCGCGCGAAAAGCTGATCGACAAGGCAATCGTGATCGAGGCGATGGAAGACGCGATCCAGCGCGCCGCCCGCGCCCGCTATGGCGCCGAAAACGACATTCGCGCGAAACTCGACCCCAATACCGGCGATCTTCGCCTGTGGCGCGTCGTCGAAGTGGTCGAGGCGGTCGACGATTATTTCAAGCAGGTGAACCTGAAAGAAGCCGAAAAGCTTCAAAAGGGCGCGGTCGTCGGCGACTATATCGTCGATCCGCTGCCCCCGATCGAATTCGGCCGCATTGCCGCGCAGGCCGCCAAGCAGGTCATCTTTCAAAAGGTCCGCGACGCCGAGCGCGACCGGCAGTTCGACGAGTTCAAGGACCGCGTGGGTGAGATTATCACCGGCGTCGTCAAGCGCGTCGAATTCGGCCATGTCGTCGTCGATCTGGGCCGCGCCGAAGGCGTCATCCGCCGCGATGCTCAGATCCCGCGCGAAGTGGTGCGCGTCAACGACCGTATCCGCTCGATCATCCTCAACGTCCGCCGCGAAAATCGCGGGCCTCAGATTTTTCTGAGCCGCGCGCATCCCGACTTCATGAAGAAGCTGTTCGCGCAGGAAGTGCCCGAAATCTATGACGGCATCATCGAGATCAAGGCCGCGGCCCGCGATCCGGGGTCGCGCGCCAAGATCGGCGTGATTTCGCATGACAGCTCGATCGATCCGGTCGGCGCGTGCGTCGGCATGAAGGGCAGCCGCGTTCAGGCGGTGGTCCAGGAAATGCAGGGTGAAAAGATCGACATCATCCCCTGGAGCGAGGACACCGCGACCTTCGTCGTCAACGCGCTCCAGCCCGCCAGCGTCAGCCGCGTGTTGATCGACGAAGAGGATGACCGCATCGAAGTCGTGGTCCCCGACGATCAGCTTTCGCTCGCCATCGGTCGCCGCGGCCAGAATGTCCGCCTCGCCAGCCAGCTGACCGGCAAGGCGATCGACATCATGACCGAGGCCGATTCGAGCGAAAAGCGCCAGAAGGAATTCGTCGAGCGTTCGGAAATGTTCCAGAACGAACTCGACGTCGACGAAACGCTGGCACAACTGCTGGTCGCCGAGGGCTTCGGCGAACTCGAAGAAGTCGCCTATGTCGAAATCGACGAACTGGCGGGCATCGAGGGCTTTGACGAAGATCTGGCAGGCGAGTTGCAGAATCGCGCCGCCGAAGCATTGGAGCGCCGCGAAGAAGCCAATCGCACCGAGCGCAAGGCGCTGGGCGTCGAGGACGATCTGGCCGGGATGCCCTATCTGACCGAAGCGATGCTCGTCACGCTTGGCAAGGCGGGGATCAAGACGCTCGACGATCTGGCCGATCTGGCGACCGACGAACTGGTCCAGAAGAAGCGCATCGAGCCGCGCCGCCGCAACGAGGATGCGCCCAAGCGCACCGAAGACAAGGGCGGAATCCTGGCGTCCTATGGCCTGAGCGACGAACAGGGCAATGAGATCATCATGGCCGCCCGCGCCCACTGGTTCGAGGACGAGGACGCGGCGAAAGCCGAAGCCGATCAGGAAGCCGGTTCGTCCGGTGCGGAGGACGCTGTTGCGGACTCCGAGCAATGATAATGCTGGGCTGACCCAAGCTACCCGTCACCCCGGACCGGGAACCCAGCAAAGTATTACTTTGCTGGGAACCCTTGTGCCGGGGTCCACGGTGCCGCGAGTCTGGAACCGGGTTGGTGCGCGGAAGCGTGCCGCCCGGCCCCGCTGGTTTGCGCCTGTGGCTTGGTGGGCCCCGGAACAGGTCCGGGGTGAAGTGTGGATGGAGGCGCGCGCATGAGCGACCCCATCCGCACCTGCATCCTGTCGCGCGAATCCGACACGCGCGATCACCTGATCCGGCTCGCTTTGTCCCCGGACGGCGAGGTGCTGCCCGATGTCCGCGCCAAGGCGCCGGGCCGCGGCGCGTGGATCGGCGTAACCCGCGGCGAACTGGAAACCGCGATCGCCAAGGGCAAGCTGAAAGGCGCGCTGGCCCGCGCATTCAAGGGCGCGACGCTTTCCATTCCCGCCGACCTGCCGCAGCGCATCGCCGATGCGCTCGAACGCGACGCGCTCAACCGCTTCGGCCTGGAGTCGAAGGCGGGTCATGTCGTGATCGGTCACGAGAAGATCGAAAAGGCCGGTCGTGCGGGCAAGCTGCACCTGCTGGTCCACGCCAATGACGCGGGCGCCGACGGCACGCGCAAGCTCGATCAGGCATGGCGAGTCGGGCGCGACGAAGAGGGTTCGGGCGCAACAGGCTTGGATTTGCCGGTTTCGCGCACCATATTGTCTTTGGCCCTTGGCCGCGAAAATGTGGTACATGCCGGGCTGATCGACGCGAGAGCGGCAAAGCGGGTGGGCGAAAGCCTGGCCCGCTGGTTGTATTTTATCGGACCTGACGGTGCGACCAAGCCTTGCGAAACGCTTTCGCAGGGGCCATCGGACGGCGCGGCAGGCGCGTCGGACGAACCGACGAACGACGCTAGGGAATTTGAGTAACCGGATGAGCGATACGGACAACGAAAAGCCGAAACTCGGCGCACGCGCACCGCTGGGCATCAAGCGCACGGTCGAAACAGGCAAGGTGAAGCAGAGCTTCAGCCACGGCCGTTCGAACACCGTGGTGGTTGAGGTCAAGCGGCGTCGCGTCATTGGCCGTCCGGGCGAGGAACAGCCGGCACAGGCGGCACCCGCCCCGGCACCCGCGCCCGCCGCTGCCCCGGCTGCCCCTGCCCCCGCCGCACCGCCGCGCGACAATGCGGGCGACAGCCTGTTGTCGCGCCAGGAGCTTCAGGCGAAGCTGCTGCGCGAGGCCGAGGAAGCGCGGATGAACGCGCTCGAAGACGCGCGCCGCCGCGACGAGCGCGCCAAGATCGAAGCGGCCGAGGACGAACGCCGCCGCGCCGAGGAAAAGGCGAAGGCCGAAGCCGAAGCCGCCGCGAAACCGGTCGAGGCGGCTGCGCCCGCTCCTGCCAAGGAATCGGCAAAGGCCGGACTCGCGCCCAGGGCCGAGGAAGCAGCGCCTGCGCCCGCGCCGACGCCTGAACCCGCGCCTGCCCCGGCTCCGGCGGAGCCGGTCACGCTCCAGCTCGATCCGTCGATGCCCGCGCCGCGCCGGTTCACGCCGGTCCAGCGTCCCGAAATCCCCAAACCGGCGCCCAAGCCCGCGCCTGCGCCCGCCGCAGCGCCCGCATCGGCATCGCAGCCTGCGCGCTCCGGTCCGTCGGGTCCGAACGCCGCGCCTGCCGCCAAGCGTCAGGACCCGCCGCAGCGGCCCACCCGCGGTGCACGCGGCGACGATCGCCGCCAGTCGGGCAAGCTGACCGTCAACCGTGCGCTGGGTGGCGACGACGGCGCGCGTGCGCGCAGCCTCGCCGCGCTGAAGCGTGCGCGCGACAAGGAAAAGCGCAGCCATATGTCGGGCTCGCGCGAACCGCAGGCCAAACAGGTCCGCGACGTGAAGGTGCCAGAGGCGATCACCGTCCAGGAACTCGCCAACCGCATGGCGGAAAAGGGCGCCGACCTGGTCAAGACGCTGTTCAAGATGGGGTCGCCCGTCACGCTGACGCAGACGATCGATCAGGATACCGCCGAACTGCTGGTGACCGAATTCGGCCACAACATCGTGCGCGTGTCGGACAGCGACATCGACCTGGTGCTCGACACCGCCGAGGATACCGAGGACGCGATGCAGGCGCGCCCGCCGGTCGTCACCATCATGGGCCATGTCGATCACGGCAAGACCTCGCTGCTCGACGCGCTGCGCGGGACCGATGTGGTGCGCGGCGAAGCGGGTGGCATCACCCAGCATATCGGCGCCTATCAGGTCACGATGAAGGACAAGTCGAAGGTCACGTTCCTCGACACGCCGGGCCATGAAGCCTTTACCGAAATGCGCGCGCGCGGCGCCAACGTCACCGACATCGTCGTGCTGGTGGTCGCCGCCGACGACGGGCTGATGCCGCAGACGATCGAGGCGATCAACCACACCAAGGCGGCGGGCGTGCCGATGATCGTGGCGATCAACAAGATCGACAAGCACGAAGCCAATGCCCAGCGTGTTCGCGAACGCCTGCTCGAACATGATGTTCAGGTCGAGGCGATGGGCGGCGAAACCCAGGACGTGGAGGTGTCCGCCCTCAAGAAGACCGGGCTGGACGAGCTGATCGAGAAGATTCAGCTTCAGGCCGAACTGCTCGAGCTGCGCGCCAATCCCGATCGCGCGGGCGAAGGCACCGTGGTCGAGGCGAAGCTCGACAAGGGTCGCGGCGCGGTCGCGACGGTGCTGGTCACGCGCGGCACGCTGAAGGTCGGCGACATCTTCGTCGTCGGGGCCGAAAGCGGCAAGGTTCGCGCGCTGGTCGACGACAAGGGCCGCCAGGTCAAGGAAGCCGGACCGTCCATGCCGGTCGAGGTGCTCGGCCTGTCGGGCGTGCCGATGGCGGGCGACACCTTACAAGTGGTCGACAGCGAAGCGCGCGCGCGCGAAGTCGCGGAGTATCGCGCCGGCGTCATCCAGCAGAAGCGCACGACCTCGGCGCCCGCCAGCCTCGAAAGCATGTTCTCGGCGCTCAAGGACAAGCAGGCGATGGAATATCCGCTGGTGGTCAAGGCCGACACCCAGGGTACGGTCGAGGCGATCATCGGATCGCTGCACAAGATCTCGACCGACGATATCAAGGTCCGCATCCTGCATTCGGGCGTCGGCGGCATCACCGAAAGCGACGTGAACGTGGCCGCGGCCAGCGGCGCGCCGATCATCGGGTTCAACGTGCGCCCGAACGCCAAGGCGCGCGAAATCGCCGACAAGCACAAGGTGGCGTTCAAATATTACGACGTCATCTATGCGCTGACCGACGAAATCCGCGCCGGCATGGCAGGCCAGCTTGGCCCCGAAGCGTTCGAAACGGTCGTCGGCCGCGCCGAAATCCGCGAGGTCTTCTCGGCAGGCAAGCATGGCAAGGCCGCCGGTCTGCTGGTCACCGAAGGCGTCATCCGCAAGGCACTCAAGGCACGCATCACCCGCGAGGATGTCATCATCTATCAAGGCGAAATCGCGTCGCTGCGCCGCTTCAAGGACGATGTCGCCGAAGTCCGCGCAGGCCTCGAATGCGGTGTGACGTTCAGCCAGAACTTCACCGACATCAAGGCCGGGGACTTCCTCGAAACCTTCGAAGTCGAAATGCGCGAACGGACGTTGTAATCCCATCCGTCATGCCGGCGAACGCTGGCATCTCAGGCCACAGGAACGCCGTAGCGTGTTTCCTGTGGCCTGATGCCCCAGCATTCGCTGGGGTGACGGTGGAAGGTGGAGACCGCCTGATGAAACCCAACGACACCACCGAAACCCGCTCCGTCCGCCTGCTCCGCGTGGGCGAACAGGTGCGTCATATCCTGTCCGAAATCCTTCAGCGCGGCGACGTGCATGACGATGTGCTCGCCAGCCACATGGTCAGCGTCACCGAGGTTCGCATGTCCCCCGACCTGCGCCACGCCACCGTCTTCGTGAAGCCGCTGCTGGGCGAGGACGAGGAAAAGGTCTTGAAGGCGCTCAGGACCAACACCGCCTATCTCCAGCGCGAGGTCGCCGCCCGCGTGAAGATGAAATATGCCGCGCGCCTGAAATTCCTGCCCGACGAAAGCTTCGACGAAGGCAGCCGCATCGACCAATTGCTCCGCGCGCCGAAGGTCGCCCGCGATCTAGGCGAGGATTGACACCCTCACCGGTAAGACGCATCTTACCAGTATGAACGCCAAGACCAAATTGTCGGCAAAGGGCCAGGTCGTGATCCCGAAGGATGTCCGCGATGCGCTGGGGTTGAAACCCGGCCAGACGCTGGATGTCGTTCCAACGGGCGGCGGCGTTCTGCTCAAGCCCCAGCGTGCAAAATCAGGGCGTAGCAACGAAGAGATACTGGCGTCGATTCGCGCGATTACAAGCAAGTATAGGGGGCCACCCGTCTCGGTCGAGGAAATGAACGAGACGATCGACGCTGAATATGCGAAGCGAGCATTGCGGCGCTCGTGAAGGCTCTGGATTCGAACATCGTCCTCCGCCTCTTGTTTGACGATGATCCGGCGCAGACGCCGTTCGTCGAAAATCTGGTCCGCTCCCCTTGTTGGATCAGCCTTACCGTGTTGCTCGAAGTGGCATGGGTGCTCGGGTCCCGATATCACATGGAGCGGACTGAGATTGCTGCGGTCCTTCGCGAACTGGACGCTTGCGACTCCGTGGAAATCGAAGGGCGTCGGGCGGCGTTGTGGGCGATCGATCGATACGAACGGGGCGGCGACATCGCCGATTTGCTCCATGTCGCTGCCGCGCGCGAGGCACAGGCGTTCGTTACCTTCGACCAGCGCATCTCGCGCGTAGTCGGTGCCAATCCGCCCGTTTCCATCGAAACGCTCGTCTGATGGCCAAGCTCTATTTCTACTATTCCTCGATGAATGCGGGGAAATCGACCACCTTGTTGCAGGCCGATTTCAATTACCGCGAGCGGGGGATGCATACGATGCTCTACACCGCCGCGATCGATGACCGGGTGGAGGCGGGGATCATCGGGTCGCGGATCGGTCTGGCCGCGAAAGGGCGGTTGTTCGATGCGATGACCGATCTGTTCGCCGACATCGCTGCGGAGCATGGCGAACGCACCGTCGGCTGCGTGCTGGTGGACGAGGCGCAATTCCTGACGCCTGCACAGGTCGATGCGCTCGCCGCGGTGGCCGACCGGTTGCATATTCCGGTGCTCGCCTACGGCCTGCGCACCGATTTCCAGGGGCAGTTGTTCCCCGGCTCCGCGCAGCTGCTCGCGATCGCCGATGCGCTGGTCGAACTCAAATCGGTGTGCGCGTGCGGTCGCAAGGCGACGATGAACCTGCGCGTCGATGACGACGGCAGGGCGGTCGCGGTCGGCGCGCAGACCGAAATCGGCGGCAACGACCGCTATGTCGCGATGTGCAGGCGACATTTCAGCGAAGCGCTGGAAGGCTCGCTCAGCATGGGTTCAGATCGCAAGGTTTAGCATCGCCGATATGTCGATGCTCCTGCTTTTCGCCGCGCTTGCCGCCCCCGTGCAGGACGTCGCGCCTCTAATCGGGCGCGAGGTGAAGCGGATTCCGTCTGCCGCGAGCGGAGGGATCAGCGACTGGGAGCGCGGCGAGGACGGCAGCACCGTCTATCTGCGCAGTACGGGACGCTGGTATCGCGTCACCCTGTCGGGTCCGTGCATCGACTTCTCGACCTCTCCCCGGCTGCTCTTCCGCACCCATTCCGACGGATCGTTCGACCGGTTCTCGGCGATCGCGGTCGCCAATCAACCGCATCGGACGTGCGGCGTCGAGATGATCCACGAGAGCGGCAACCCGCGCCGTTCGCGGGGCGGCTGAAACCCCCATTTCGCTTCCCCTATTGGACGCGCATGCCTATAGCATGGGCATGGCAGAACCCACGGAAACCGGAGGCGCGAATACGGGCGCCCCGACCAGCAACCAGAACGAATATGGCGCTTCCTCGATCAAGGTCCTCAAGGGCCTGGACGCGGTTCGCAAACGTCCCGGCATGTACATCGGCGACACCGACGACGGCTCAGGCCTCCACCACATGGTGTTCGAAGTTTCGGACAATGCGATCGACGAGGCGCTGGCCGGGCATTGCGACCGCATCGTCATCCAGCTGAACGCCGACGGATCGGTCACGGTCGAGGATAACGGCCGCGGCATCCCGACCGGCATCCACCCCGAAGAAGGCGTGTCGGCCGCCGAGGTCATCATGACCCAGCTTCACGCGGGCGGTAAGTTCGAAAACACCTCGGACGACAATGCCTACAAGGTGTCGGGTGGTCTGCACGGAGTCGGCGTGTCGGTGGTCAATGCGCTTTCCGAATGGCTGGACCTGACGATCTGGCGCGACGGCGAGGAAAACTACATGCGCTTCGCCTATGGCGACGCGGTGGCACCGCTCAAGGTGCTGGGGCCATCGAATGGGCGCAAGGGCACCAAGGTCACCTTCCTGCCGTCGCCCTCCACCTTCAAGATCACCGAGTTCGATTTCGAAAAGCTCGAACATCGCTACCGCGAACTCGCCTTCCTCAATTCGGGCGTGCGCCTGTTCCTGCGCGACGCGCGGCATGAGGAATTGAAGGAAGTCGAACTCTATTACGAAGGCGGGATCGCGGCGTTCGTGAAGTATCTCGATCGCAACAAGGCGGCACTGATCCCCGAGCCGATCGCGATCGTCGGCGACCGCGACGATGTCGGCATCGACGTCGCGCTCGAATGGAACGACAGCTATTACGAAAATGTGCTGTGTTTCACCAACAACATCCCGCAGCGCGACGGCGGCACGCATCTCGCGGCATTCCGCGCGGCGCTGACCCGCACGCTGAATAACTACGCCGACAAGTCGGGGATGCTAAAGAAGGAAAAGGTCAGCCTGACCGGAGACGACATGCGCGAGGGGCTCACCGCGATCGTCTCGGTCAAGCTGCCCGATCCCAAATTCTCGTCGCAGACCAAGGACAAGTTGGTGTCCTCCGAAGTGCGCCAGCCCCTCGAAAGCCTGATGGCCGACAAGCTGGCGGAATGGCTTGAGGAAAATCCCGCACCCGCGCGCCAGGTGATCCAGAAGGTGATCGACGCCGCCGCCGCGCGCGAAGCCGCCAAGCGCGCGCGCGAACTGACGCGGCGCAAGGGTGCGATGGACATCGCCAGCCTCCCCGGCAAGCTCGCCGACTGTCAGGAACGCGATCCGGCCAAATCCGAACTGTTCCTGGTCGAAGGCGACTCCGCAGGCGGTTCGGCCAAGCAGGGTCGCGACCGTCATTTCCAGGCGATCCTGCCCCTGCGCGGCAAGATCCTGAACGTCGAACGCGCACGCTTCGACCGGATGCTCGGCAGCCGCGAAATCGGCACACTCATTCAAGCGATGGGCACCGGCATCGGCCGCGACGATTTCAACATCGAGAAACTGCGCTACCACAAGATCGTCATCATGACCGACGCCGATGTCGACGGCGCGCATATCCGCACGCTGCTCTTGACCTTCTTCTATCGCCAGATGCCGCAGATCATCGAGGGCGGTTATCTCTACATCGCCCAGCCGCCGCTCTACAAGGCAACGCGCGGAAGGTCCGAGGTCTACCTCAAGGACGACGCGGCGATGGACGAATATCTCGTCGAAAACGGCGTCGCGGCGGTGCGGTTCGAGCGCGAGGGCGAGGTGCGCACCGGCGCCGACCTGCGCGCGCTGGCCGACCATGCGCGGCGGATGCGCACGCTGATGCGCTATGTGCCCCGGCGCTATTCGGCGAACATCATCGAAGCGCTGGCACTGGCGGGCGTATTCGATCCAGAGGCGTCGCGCGACGAACGCGCCGAGCGGCTGGCGACCACGGCCCTGCGGCTCGACCAGACCGATGCCGATGCGCGCTGGACGGCATCGCTGTCCGAGGAAGGTGGCATCCATTTCAAACGCATCTGGCGCGGCGTCACCGATCATCATGTGATCGAGGCGGCATTCCTGGCCTCTGCCGAGGCACGCAAGCTCCACGGTCTGGCAGCAGAAGAAACGCTCAGTTATGACGGCGCGGCCAAGCTGGTGCCGGTCAAATCCGCAACGACCGCGACCGAACAGGCCGAGAGCGACGAGGACGAAGCGCCGGTGCTGGGCAAGGGCGAGATCGGCATTTCGCGCCCCAGCCAGCTGCTCGACGCGATCCTGGCCGCGGGCCGCAAGGGCCTGTCGATCCAGCGCTACAAGGGCCTGGGCGAAATGAACGCCGAGCAATTGTGGGAAACCACGCTCGACCCGACCAACCGGTCGATGCTGCGCGTCGCGATCGATCAGGCCGACGTCGCGGACGAGATCTTCACGCGGCTGATGGGCGATGTGGTGGAGCCGCGCCGCGAGTTCATCCAGGAAAATGCGCTGTCGGTCGCCAATCTCGACGTTTGAGATTGTCCGGCACGGATGGTTGGGGGCGAAAAATATCAAAGCGCCCAGTCGCCTTCCCGCGCAGGCGGGAATGACAGGGGTGAGCGGGTCAGCCGATTGAACCCACCCCGTCACCCCGGACTTGTTCCGGGGTCCACCACGTCGCTTGCGCGCACTCGGAAGCATCTCTCGAGGTGCCTGCCGCCCGGTGGACCCCGGAACAAGTCCGGGGTGACGATCTGGGTGTGGCAAACGAAGCCAACCCAGACTCACTCACCCTCGATTGGTCGCCTCGCCCTTTCCCCCCCTGCACACATCGGCTAGGCGGGCGCGCATGTCGTCCACGCTTAGCTGTGACGTCGCCATCGTCGGCGGCGGCCTTGCCGGTGCGCTGATTGCGCTGGCGCTGAACAAATCGCACCCCGATCTCGACGTTCGCGTGATCGAGGGCGGGCGGGCGATCGGCGGCAATCACCTGTGGTCCTTCTTCCCCAGCGACATCGCCGACGCCGATCGCTGGCTGGTCGCACCGCTCGTCTCCTATGGCTGGACGGGTTATGACGTGCGCTTTCCGGCGCATGAGCGGACGCTGAAATCCGGCTATTATTCGATCGAATCCGAACGGTTGGACCGGGTGCTGCGCGAGGCCATGCCCAACCGATCGGTGATGCTCCGCCGCCAGGTGCTGGGGGTCAGCGGGCGACGCGTGCAACTGGCCGACGGCACCCGCATCGACGCGCGCGGGGTGATCGACTGTCGCGGTCCCGCCAATCTCGACCATCTTCAGCTCGGCTGGCAGAAATTCGTCGGGCAGGAACTCGAACTGGCCGAGCCGCACGAGCTGACGCGCCCGATCATCATGGATGCGACCGTGGAGCAGATCGACGGCTATCGCTTCGTCTATTCGCTCCCCTTCGCCGCGACCCGGATGTTCGTCGAGGACACCTATTACAGCGGCACGCCCGACATCGACCTGCGCGCGTACAAGAAGCGCATCTATGCCTATGCCGATGCGCAGGGCTGGCCGATCGAGCGGGTGGCACGCACCGAAACCGGGGTGCTGCCGGTGGCGATGGGCGGCGATTTCGAAGGCTATTGGGCGAGCGGTGGGGCGCAGGTGGCAAAGGCCGGGATGCGCGCCGGGCTGTTCCATCCGCTGACCGGATATTCGCTGCCCGATGCGGTGCGGCTGGCCAGCCTGATTTCGAAGCAATCGGATTTCTCGGGGACGGCGCTCCACGCGCTGACCCATGACTTTGCGCGCAAGACGTGGAAATCGCGCGGGTTTTACCGGATGCTGACCGCCATGTTGTTCAAGGCGGCGGACCCGGAAGAGCGTTACCGCATCCTTGAGCGTTTCTATCGGCTGGACGCGGGGCTTGTCGCGCGCTTCTATGCCGGGCAATCGTCATGGCTCGACCGCGCCCGCGTGTTGAGCGGCAAGCCACCTGTGCCCATCTCCCGGGCCATCGGTGCGATCAGGGGAATGCGTTGATGAAGACCGCAGCGGTCATCGGATCGGGCTTTGGCGGACTGGCACTTGCCATCCGTCTGCAAGCCGCCGGAATTTCGACCACCATCCTGGAATCGCGGGACAAACCGGGCGGTCGCGCTTATTATTGGGAACGCGACGGCCATGTGTTCGATGCCGGGCCGACCGTCATCACCGCGCCCGAATCGCTGACCGAACTCTGGTCGATCACCGGCCATGACATGGCACAGGACGTGACCCTCGATCCGGTCAGCCCGTTCTACCGGTTGAACTGGCCCGACGGCACCAATTTCGATTATTCGAACGACGACGTGTCGCTGAAGGCGGAGATCGGCAAGCTCGATCCGCGCGATATCGAGGGGTATCGCAAGTTTCTCGATTACTCCGCCGGCGTCTATCAGGAGGGGTATGTCAAGCTGGGCCATGTGCCGTTCCTCGACTTCGCATCGATGATCAAGGCGGCGCCTGCGCTGATGAAGCATCAGGCATGGCGGTCGGTCTATTCGATGGTGTCGAGCTTCGTGAAAAACGAGAAACTGCGCCAGGCGCTGTCGTTCCACACGCTGCTGGTCGGCGGCAATCCGATGAATACCAGTTCGATCTATGCGCTGATCCACAAGCTCGAACGCGACGGCGGCGTCTGGTTCGCACGCGGCGGGACCAACCGGCTGGTCGCAGGCATGGTCAAGCATTTCGAGCGGCTGGGCGGCACGATCCGGCTGGGCGACCCGGTCACCTCGATCGACACGCTGGGCGACCGTGTGACCGGGGTGACGACGCAAAGCGGTTATCACATCGACGTCGATGCGGCGGCATCCAATGCCGATATCGTCCACAGCTATCGCACGCTGCTCAAGACATCGCGCAGCGCGCAGCGAACCGCCAATTCGCTGGAAAAAAAGAAATTCTCGCCGTCGTTGTTCGTCGTGCATTTCGGGATCAAGGGGACGTGGCCGGGCATTCCGCACCACATGATCCTGTTCGGCCCGCGTTATCAGGGTCTGCTCGCCGACATTTACGATCATGGCGTTCTGCCCAAGGATTTCTCGCTCTATCTCCACCATCCGACGATCACCGATCCGTCGATGGCACCGCCGGGGCATTCGACCTTTTATGCGCTGGCACCCGTGCCGCACATGGGCAAATTCCCCGCCGACTGGGACCAGATTGGGCCGGTGTTCGAAAAGCGCATTCTGGACGAGATCGGACGCCGCCTGATCCCCGACATTCACGAGCGGATCACCACCAAGTTCAGCTATATGCCGACCGATTTCGCGACCGACCTGAACGCGCATCTGGGCAGCGCCTTCAGCCTGGAGCCGCTGCTGACGCAGAGCGCCTATTTCCGCGGGCATAATCGCGACGACCATATTCCCAATATGTATCTGGTCGGTGCCGGAACGCATCCGGGCGCCGGCATTCCCGGCGTCGTTGGCAGCGCCAAGGCGACCGCGAAATTGATGCTGGAGGATTTGCGGTGAGCAACCCCAACTTCCTCCCCGGCACGGGGAGGGGGACCAGCCGCAGGCTGGTGGAGGGGGTTCTCCACCAATGCTGCGCGTCGAGGCCCGCCCCCTCCACCGCCTGCAGCGGTCCCCCTCCCCTTGCAGGGGAGGAGTTATGAAGCGCCTGGCCATTTACTGCGGCTCCGCAACGCCTTCCGATCCCGTCTATGTCGAAAGCGCCCGCGCCGTCGGTCGCGCGCTCGCGGAACGCGGCATCGGCGTCGTCTATGGCGGCGGGCGCCTTGGTCTGATGGGCGCGGTCGCCGACGCGGCGCTGGAGGCGGGCGGCGAAGTCATCGGCGTCATCCCGCAAGCGCTGGTCGATGCCGAAGTCGCGCATCGTGGGCTTTCCGAACTTCACATCGTGCGGACCATGCACGAGCGCAAACAGGCGTTCACCGACCTGTCCGACGGCTTTGTGACGCTGCCGGGCGGCACCGGCACGATGGACGAATTGTGGGAAGCGATGAGCTGGGCGCAGATCGGCTATCACGCGAAGCCCGTGGGGCTGCTGAACGTCGCGGGTTTCTATGACGGGTTGATCGAATTCGTCGGCAAGATGGGCGAGGTGGGTTTCCTGCGCGCCCAGCATCGCGGCTTGTTGCTGATCGACGATGGGCTGGACGGATTGCTCACCAAGATGGCGGCGCACGTCCCCGCCCAGACCGTCGGCCAGATCGGCGCGAAGGATCTGTGACCCCGCGATGATTGCAGCCCATCCCCCGTTCGTTTCGAGCGAAGTCGAGAAACGCGCGCCAAGCGCTCGCGGGCGTTTCTCGACTTCGCTCGAAACGAACGGGTAATGGGCATCGACACCATGCCCGATCCAAGCCGTGCTGCCATCGTCGCCAGCGCTCAGGAATCGATCGCGCGCGGATCGAAGAGTTTTTCCGCCGCCAGCCGGTTGTTTGATCGCCAGACCCGCGAACGTGCGTGGTTGCTCTATGCCTGGTGCCGCGCGTGCGACGACCTGGCCGACGGGCAGGACCACGGCCACGGTATGGCGCGGGTCGAGGACGCACCCGAGCGGCTGGCGCTGATCCGCACGCTCACCGACCGGGCGCTGGTGGGCGAATGGGTTGGCGTCCCCGCCTTCGACGCGCTGCGCATCGTCTGCGAGGAAACGCACATGCCGCGGCGGTTCGTGGACGACGTGATCGCGGGATTCGCGCTCGACGCCGACGACTGGCGGCCGCGATCGACCCATGATCTGATGCAATATTGCTATCACGTCGCCGGTGCCGTGGGCTGCATGATGGCAGTGGTGATGGGGGTTGATCCGCAAGATGACGCGACGCTCGACCGCGCGTGCGACCTGGGCCTCGCCTTCCAGCTCGCCAACATCGCGCGCGATATCGAGGAGGACGACCGCGCGGGTCGTTGTTACCTGCCCGTCGAATGGCTGGTCGAAATGGACATGCCGCCGGGCCAGCACATGAAGCCGCCGTTCCGGTCACGGCTGACGGTGCTCGCGAGGCGGCTGGCGGAACGGGCGGCGGCGCATGAGGACAGCGCCCGCATCGGCACCAAAAGGCTCGCCTTTCGCCCGGCCTGGGCGGTGCTTTCGGCAGCGGGCATTTACGGCGATATCGCGCGCAAGGTCGCCAAGCGCGGCGATCATGCCTGGGACCACCGCGTCACAACGTCGAAGGCGGAGAAGGCAGGCTTCATCCTCAGCGCTCTTGCTAAGGCAGGCGGGCGCGGATCGTTGCCCGATACGCCACGATCGCCCGACTTGTGGATGCGCCCTCGATAGCGAGAGCGGAATAGAGTGCCTCAGGCCGTTGCGTGGCCGTCCGTCGGGAGTTTGGTGGCGACCCACCCCCCCAACAGCGGTGCCGCGACCGCCGCGACCTGCATCCATAGCGGTGCCGGGATCAGGAACAGGTTGATGACCCCGCCCACCAGCACCAGCCCGGCGATCGCCCATCCCGCCCAATGCCTGCGCGTGATGGACCGTGCTGCCCAGCCGCCGATCGCGGCGCCGGCGAACCAGCCGATCGGCGGGAATATGAGGGCCGTTGTTGGCGCGTTCGCGATATAGTCGGCGACGATTTCGGGGCTGTTCATCGAGACGCCTGTGGGTGGCGGGTAGATCTGGTGGCCCAGCCATTCGACCACGAAGATGCTCCCCATCGACACGGCAATGCCGACGATGATGCCAAGGACGACTCGCACCATAAAAAAACTCCCCCCGGTTGCCCGGAGGGAGGGTATCAGTTCAGGGGGGTATCAAAAAGGCAGGTGGGATCAGCCGCGATTGGCGTCGGGCATCGGCTTGTTCTGTGCCGCGCGCTCGCGGTTCGACTGGCAGGCCGCAGCGATCGTCGGATAATCGAGGTCGGTGCTGCGCATCAGCGCGCCGGGAATTTCGGAGCGGCATTGCGCCGCGCTGGCATAGGTCACGGGCTCCAGCCGCGCTTCCTGGCACTGGGCGCCGGGGTCGCCGCATCCGAGGATGGCCATGACGTAAACGAGCGGTTCCATATTCCCTCCAATCGCATCTTAAACGGTTGGCTGTGGCGGTGGTTCCACGCCGATGCGTTGCGAACCTGCGACGGAACCCCCAAATAGCCCCTCGACAATGCCGCCGCTTCCCCCAGCCTCCACCGACGCCGATCGCCCCGTCTTCGCGACCGTGCGGCGATTCCTGCCCTATTTGTGGCCCGCGAACATGCCGGGGCTGAAGGCGCGGATCGTCGTCGCGATGGGCTTCGTGATCCTGTCCAAACTGGTGCAGGTTTACGGCGCGCCGTTCGCGCTGAAAGGCGCGGTCGACAACATGGCGACCGGCGATCGGTCGCTGGCGACGCTCGTGGTGCTGCTGGTGATCGGCTATGCGGTGGCCAGGCTGGGCACCGTGTTGTTCGACAATCTGCGCAATGCGGTGTTCGAGCGGGTGGGGCAGGATGCCACCCGGCGGCTGGCGGCGACGGTGTTCCGCCACCTTCACAACCTGTCGCTGCGTTTCCACCTCGAACGCCGCACCGGTGCGGTGACCAAGGTCGTCGAGCGCGGGACCAAGAGCATCGACACCATGCTCTATTTCCTGCTGTTCAACATCGCGCCGACGATCCTCGAACTGGCGCTGGTGCTGCACATTTTCGGCACGCAGTTCGGCAGCTGGCTGGTCGCGGGCACGCTGGGGATGGTGGTCGTCTACATCGGTTTCACCCGTTTCGTAACCGACTGGCGGGCCAAGCTGCGCGCGGAGATGAACGACCTCGACACCGGCGCGGTCGCGCACGCGGTCGATTCACTGCTCAATTTCGAAACCGTGAAATATTTCAACGCGGAAAGTCGCGAGGCGGCGCGCTACGACAACGCCATCCACGCCTATTCGAACGCGGCGGTAAAGAGCGAGAACAGCCTGGCATGGCTGAACGTCGGCCAGGCGGTCATCACCAACGTCATGCTCGCCTTCGGCATGGCGATGATCGCCTGGGGCTGGTCGACGGGCGAGTTCACCAGCGGCGACGTGGTGCTGGTATCGACATTGCTGGTGCAGCTGTTCCGTCCGCTCGACATGCTGGGCTTCGTCTATCGCACGGTGCGGCAAGGCGTGATCGACATGGGCGCGATGTTCGACCTGGTCGATACCGATGCGGAGGTGAAGGATGCCGCCGATGCCAAGCCGCTGGCGGTGCGCGGGGCGGCAGTAAAATTCGACAATGTCGTGTTCGGTTACGATCCCGATCGCACGATCCTCAATGGTCTGACCCTCGAGGTGCCCGCCGGTCATACGGTCGCGGTCGTCGGCCCGTCGGGCGCGGGCAAGTCCACGCTCGCGCGGCTGCTGTTCCGATTCTACGACATTCAGGGCGGCGCGATCACCATCGACGGGCAGAATATCGCCGAGGTCCAGCAGTCGAGCCTGCGCGCTTCGATCGGCATCGTGCCCCAGGATACGGTGCTGTTCAACGACACCATCGGCTACAACATCGCCTATGGCCGCGAAGGTGCGGGCGAGGACGACATTCGCGACGCCGCGCGCGGGGCGGCGATCGCGCCGTTTATCGAGGCGCTGCCCGAAGGATACGACACGCGCGTCGGCGAACGCGGACTGAAATTGTCGGGCGGCGAGAAACAGCGCGTGGCGATCGCCCGCACCCTGCTCAAAAACCCGCCGCTGCTGATCCTGGATGAGGCGACCAGCGCGCTCGACAGCCGCACCGAAGCGGCGATCCAGACCACGCTTGAGGCGATCGAGCGCGGGCGCACCACGATTGTCATCGCCCACCGGTTATCGACCGTCGTCAACGCCGACCGGATCGTGGTGCTGGAGGCGGGCCGCGTCGCCGAACAGGGCACCCATGCCGAACTGATGCGCACGGACGGGCTCTATGCCGCGATGTGGCGCGCCCAGGCGCAGCAGCGCGAGGAAGCCCTGGCGGCGGTGTAGCGCCCGTCATTGCGAGCGGAGCGAAGCAATCCAGGTCCATGCGGGGCTTCGGGATTGGGGCGCTCCGCACGCAAGGACGAATAGGGACAGACCCGGCTGATCGATTATTCCACTATCGCTGACCTGTTTATCTCGCTTCAACTGCGCGCAGTCCTTCGATAGCCTCTACGCACATCAATCATAGAAAAACGGAGAGCTTCGTATGGACGCCAAGACTGGATCGATCGACGGAGGCTGCCCGATGAAGGGCGATGGTGGCGTCCGCGCGCTGCTGGGCCGCACCAACAAGGATTGGTGGCCGGAAATGCTGGCGACCGAGATCCTCAATCCCAATGGCCCGTCCAACCCGATGGGCGACGATTTCGACTATGCCGAGGCGTTCAAGTCGCTCGATTACGATGCGCTGAAGGCCGATCTGACCGCGCTGATGACCGACAGCCAGGATTGGTGGCCGGCCGATTACGGGCATTACGGGCCGTTCTTCATCCGCATGGCCTGGCACGCGGCGGGCACCTATCGCACCGCCGACGGGCGCGGTGGTGCCAATAGCGGGCAGCAGCGCTTCGCCCCGCTCGATTCCTGGCCGGACAACGGCAATCTCGACAAGGCGCGACGCCTGTTGTGGCCGATCAAGCAGAAATACGGCAACAAGATCAGCTGGGCCGACCTGTTCATCCTGACCGGCAATGTCGCGATCGAAAGCATGGGCGGACCCGTATTCGGCTTCGGCGGCGGCCGCGCCGACGTGTTCGAGCCCGAGCGCGATATCTATTGGGGTTCGGAAGACAAATGGGTGAACGAAGGCGTTCAGACCCGTATTTCGCCCGAACATGGCATGCACGAACTGGAAGGCCCGCTGGCCGCGATCCAGATGGGCCTCATCTACGTCAATCCCGAGGGACCGGGCGGCAATCCCGACCCGTTGCAATCTGCGCGCGACATCAAGGCGACGTTCGAACGCATGGCAATGAACCATGAGGAAACCGTCGCGCTGACCGCAGGCGGCCACACCTTTGGCAAGGCGCACGGCAATGGCGACGCATCGCTGCTGGGTGCCGCGCCATCGGGCGGCGATTTGGTCGCGCAAGGTTTCGGCTGGGTCAGCGGCCATGAAAGCGGCGGGATCGGCGAACATACCGTCACCAGCGGCATTGAGGGGTCGTGGGTCAACACGCCGACCGAGTGGAGCGAGAATTATTTCCGCCTGCTGCTCGATTACGAATACGAGCTGGTGAAGTCGCCCGCGGGCGCGCAGCAATGGCAGCCGATCGACCAACGCGAGGAGGATATGGCCCCGGCGGCCTGGGATTCGTCGAAGAAAGTCCCGACGATGATGACCACCGCCGACATGGCGCTGAAGATGGACCCGGAATTGCGCGCGATCAGCGAGAAATTCCGCACCGATCACGAAGCGTTCAAGGACGCCTTCGCCCGCGCCTGGTTCAAACTCACCCACCGCGACATGGGACCGAAGGTCCGTTACCTCGGCCCGGAAGTGCCCGCCGAAGACCTGATCTGGCAGGATCCGGTGCCCGCAGGCACGATGTCGTCGGACGCGGATGTCGCGGCAGTGAAGGCAAAGATCGCCGACAGCGGGCTGACCGTCAGCCAGCTTATCAAGACCGCCTGGGCATCGGCCAGCACCTATCGCAAGTCGGATTATCGCGGCGGCGCGAACGGCGCGCGTGTCCGCCTGGCACCGCAAAAGGACTGGGAGGTCAACGAGCCGGAAATGCTGGCCAAGGTGCTGGATACGCTCGACGGTCTGCGCGGTTCGATGTCGATGGCCGATGCAATCGTGCTGGGCGGTGTGGTCGGGCTCGAAAAGGCGATCCGAGACGCTGGCTTCAACGTCCCGGTTCCCTTCACCGGCGGTCGTGGCGATGCCAGCCAGGATCAGACCGACGCCGACAGCTTCGCGGTGATGGAACCCGAGGCCGACGCGTTCCGCAATTATGTCGGCAAGAAGAAGCTGGCCGTGAAGGTCGAGGAAATGATGCTCGACCGCGCGTCGCTGCTCGGCCTGTCGGTGCCCGAAATGGTGGTGCTGATCGGTGGTCTTCGCGTGCTGGGTGCCAATCATGGCGAGCGCGGACATGGCCATTTCACCAAGCGGTCGGGGCAGTTGACCAACGACTTCTTCGTCAACCTGCTGGGCATGACCAATGTCTGGAAGGCGGTCGAAGGGTCCGACGATCAGGAGTATATCGCGACCGACCGCAAGGGCGGCCACGAAACCTGGCGCGCCACCCGCGCGGATCTGATCTTCGGATCGAATTCGGAATTGCGCGCGGTGGCCGAGGTCTATGCCGAAAACGGCCATGAGGAGAAGTTCGTGAAGGACTTCGTGAAGGCGTGGACCAAGGTGATGAACGCCGACCGATTCGATCTGAACTGATCCCCGCTTCGGGGTCGCGAAGAAGGGCGTCGGCCAGCAGGCCGGCGCCCTTTTCAATATCCGCTCAGGCCGGAACGATGCTGGGGTGCGCGTATCCCGCCCCCGCCGATGCCAGATCGATGCCCGCACGCTCCGCCACCCGGCGCGCAATGACATAGCTGGTCGCGATCATCGTCACGCCCATATAGCCGACCAGCAGGGAATCGACCGCCATCAGCGCCCAGACCAGTGCGGACGACTGACCCACCGCGAAATAGGCGAGCGCATAATGGGCGACCATCAGCGGCAGCATCGCGATCAGCGACAAGCCAAGAGCGCGGAAATAGACCGGACGGGTCAGCCGGATCGAGCCGACAAAGCCGATGGCCGGGTTGGCCGCGGCGGCCGAAGTCTTCCACGCGCTGAGCAACGGTTCGAAGAACAGGCTGGCGACCATGACCGATAGCAGGACGATGCTGGACATCGCGGACGATATGCCGAGCGCGCCGGCGATCAGCGGTCCGTCCTGAATCGCCAGCAGCCAGAACAATCCCCATGCCATGACCGGTAGAAACAGCCGCACCGCGCGCGGATCGATCCGGCGTGCCGCGGCGGGATCGTCGCCGAATACCAGGAAGCGCGCCGCCCAGTATCCGACCAGGAACAGCGCCACGACCTTCAGATGGCCCATTGCCAGCCGCACGGGATCATTGCCCGCCGCGCGCATGCCGTCCGCGTCGATATACATCCCGCCGCCGATCTCGACCGCGTGCTGGACCATTTCCAGCGCGACGGGGATCAGGAACAGGATGGGGCACAGCAGCGCGTAACGGCCCGATCGACCGAAGATTTCCTTCAAATCATTCCACATCGTCATCCTCCCCCTCTTCGAAACTCAATAGGTCGCCCGGCTGGCAGCCGAGTTCGCGGCAGATTGCGTTCAGCGTCGAAAAACGGATCGCCTTGGCCTTGCCGGTCTTCAGGATCGACAGATTGGCGAGCGTGATATCGACCCGCTCCGCCAGTTCGGTCAGCGTCATGCGGCGATCGTGCAGGATCGCATCCAGCGTTACGCGGACCGCCATCAGACCGTCGCCTCAAGCTCGTCCTGCATCGCCGCCCCCTGCTGGAAGACGCGGGCCAGGACGAACAACAGCAATACCGCAAGCCATCCGGTGACCGAGAATTGCCAGCCGATCAGCTCGCCCGTTGCCTCGCCCAGCCGCCACGCGAACCAACCGAATGCGATGTCGATGAACTGGAGGGCGAGCATGCCCCAGGCGATGAGGCGCAGCCGGTCGGCATTGGCGGCGGTGAACGGCTGTCCGACGCGCACCGTATCGATCATCGCGATCAACCGGGTGAAGATGAGGTGGACGGGAAATGCCGCAACGATGCCGACCGCCATCATTCCGATCAGCGCGTCACGCGCAGCATCGGCATTGGCACCGAAATCCTCCGTGAACTGCCCCGCCATATATTCAGGCGCCAAGGCAAGAAATCCCGCAAAGGCAATGAATCCAGCGACCGCCACCCAGTTGAGCACCAGCAGGATTTGCAACAGCCGTCGAACGACGTTCAGCATCGACTCACTCCCTCAAAGATCGATTATCGATAATATGCATATCGTAAAACAACAAGCTATTTTATCGTTTAGCGATATTCGCCTGGGGGTGACGCATTGCGGTGTTGCGCTATAGAGGGCGCGATGCGTCCCGATCCCTTGCCCATCCTGCAATCGACCTTTGGTTTTCCAGCCTTTCGCGGGGTGCAGGCCGATGTCGTCGACCGGGTGCTGGCGGGCGACCGCACGCTGGCGGTGATGCCGACGGGGGCGGGCAAGTCGCTGACCTATCAATTGCCGGCAGTGATGATGGCGGGGACGTGCGTCGTCGTCTCTCCGCTGATCGCGTTGATGCACGACCAGTTGCGCGCCGCGACCAGTGTGGGCATCCGCGCGGCGACGCTCACCTCCGCCGACGACAATCGCGCCGAGACGATCCAGCGGTTTCGCGACGGCGAACTCGACCTGCTTTATGTCGCGCCCGAACGCGCATCATCGGGGCATTTTCGCGACTTGCTGGCGAGCGCACCGCTCAGCCTGTTCGCGATCGACGAGGCCCACTGCGTATCCGAATGGGGGCATGATTTCCGCCCCGATTACCGGTTGCTCAGACCGTTGCTCGATACGTTTCCGGAAGTCCCGCGCCTGGCGCTGACCGCGACCGCCGACGCGCATACGCGTGCCGATATCCTCGAACAGCTGGGCATTCCCGCCGATGGCCTGATCGTTGCGGGGTTCGACCGGCCCAATATCCGCTACACCATCACCCCGCGCGATGCGGTGGCGCGGCAGGTCGGCGACCTGATGGCCGAACAGCCCGGACCCGGCATCGTCTATGCGCCGACGCGTGCGGCGGTCGAGCGGCTGGCGGAGAAATTGGGGTCGGGCGGGCGGCGGGTGCTGCCCTATCATGCCGGGTTGGATTCGTCGGTACGCCAGCGCAACCAGGCGGCGTTCGTCGCCTCCGAGGACATGGTGATGGTCGCGACCGTCGCCTTCGGGATGGGGATCGACAAGCCCGATGTCCGTTTCGTCGCGCACGCCGCGTTGCCCAAGTCGATCGAGAGCTATTATCAGGAAACCGGGCGTGCGGGGCGCGACGGCGATCCGGCCGAGGCGCATTTGTTCTGGGGCGCGGACGATTTCGCGCGCGCGCGGCAGCGGATGGGCGAAGTCGGCGAGAGCCGGGTGGCAGGCGAGCGCACGCGGTTGAACGCACTGGGCGCGTTGGTCGAGACCGCGACGTGCAGGCGGCGTATCCTGCTCCAGCATTTCGGGGAGACGCTCGAGCGCGACTGCGGCAATTGCGACAATTGCCTCGCCCCGCCCGAAGCCGTCGATGCGAGCGTCGTCGCGCAAAAATATTTGTCGGCGGTGTTTCGCACGGGTCAGATGTTCGGGACCGGCTATGTCGAGAGCGTGCTGACCGGTCAGTCGAGCGAGCGCAGCCTGATGAACGGGCACGAAAAGCTGTCGGTGTGGGGCATATTGGAGCCCGCCGAACAGGCACTGCTGAAGCCCGTCGCACGCGCGCTTCAGGTCCGCGACGCGCTGCGTGCCAATGCGCATGGGGGCCTGGAATTCGGCCCTGGCGCGCGGCTGATTTTGAAGGGTCAGGAAGCGGTGTCGCTGGTCGTGCCGCCCAAACGCGAACGGCGGCGCAAGGGCAGCACGCGCGGTGGGGGCGAGGCCAATCCGGTCGGCAATCCGCTGTTCGAGGCACTGCGCGCCAAACGTCGCGAGATCGCGGCCGAAACCGGGCTGCCGCCCTATGTCATCTTTCACGATTCGACGCTGCGCGACATGGCGATGGCGCGGCCCGAAAGCCTGTCCGCGCTGGGGCAAGTGCCCGGCGTTGGCGCGAAGAAGCTGGAGGCTTATGGTGACGACTTCCTGCGGGTGATCCGCGACAATTGACGAGGGGTTCGATGGATATCCGCCGCATCAACGACCGGGTTTCGGTCAGTCCGCAGATCGACCCCGCCGATGTCACCGAACTGGCGCGGTTGGGGTTCAAGGGCATCGTCAACAACCGCCCCGACGGTGAGGAAGCGGGACAGCCCGAGGGCGACGCGATCCGCGCGGTGGCCGAGACGTTGGGGCTGACCTATACCGCCATTCCCGTGACCCAAGCCGGGTTCAGCCATCCCCAGATCGACGCGATGACCGCCGCGATCGAGGGGGCGGGTGGTCCGGTGCTGGCCTATTGCCGGTCGGGCACGCGGAGCTGCAATTTGTGGGCGCTTGCGGAAGCCAAAAGCGGCGGCGCGCCGGGAGAGATCGTCGAGGCGGGCGCGGGTGCAGGCTATGACCTGATCGGCCTGAAGCCGATGCTCGACGCGCTTTCCGGAAAGGAATGAACTGGACGCTGCTCGGCGGATCGCTGGTCGCCATACTCGCACTGGCAGGAATCGCGGCGTGGCTGAAGCTGGGCGGCGATCCGCTGGACGAGCGCGCCGCGATCGACGCGGCAGGCGACATGCTGCCGGGGTTCGTGCCGGAAGCGGTGCTGCTGGCAAGCGATGGCGCCGCGGCGTTGGTGCGCGGGCGCGAGGGGCGCGTGGCGGTGGTGAAGGTGCATGGCGCGCAACCGGCGGTGCGGGAATTGACGCGACCGGTCGGGCTGGCAACGGCGGGCGACGGCACCATCGTGCCGTCGGGCGATCGGATGTTTGGCGATGTCGTCTTGCACGGGCGGGGGTTGGCCGAGGTCGAAGGGTTCGTTCGCGACGCCTGAAATCCTCCATGCCGTGTCGGCCCGCGTTCCACAATCCCGCTGGCGCGCTTGCTGACAGCGATGTAAGCTCGCCTGCAAATGCCCAACCTGCCCGATCCCGTCGATCTTGCTATCCCCGCGTTCGTGGCGCTGGTGCTGGCCGAGATGATCGCGGCGCGGTTTCGGGACCGGCGGCGTTATTGTCCGAAGGATACGCTCACCTCGCTTGGCCTGGGCCTTGGCAGCACCGTCGCTGGCGTCCTCTCGGGCGGACTGGTGTTCGCGCTCGCGGTCTGGGTCCACCAGTTCGCGCTCTTCGAGATTTCATGGGCCTGGTACTGGTTCGTCATCGCTTTCGTGCTCGACGATCTGGCTTACTATGTGTTTCACCGATCGGCGCACCGGGTGCGGTGGTTCTGGGCGAGCCATGTCATCCACCATTCAAGCCAGCATTATAATCTGTCGACCGCGCTGCGTCAGACCTGGACCGGCTTTTTCTCCGCCACCTTCATCTTTCGCCTGCCGCTGTTCCTGATCGGCTTTCCGCCGGCGATGGTGTTCTTCGTCGCAGCACTCAACCTGGTCTATCAGTTCTGGATCCATACCGAGACGATTGGGCGGATGCCGCGCTGGTTCGAGGCGGTGATGAACACCCCGTCGCACCACCGCGTCCATCACGCGACCAATCCGCGCTATCTCGACAGCAATTATGCGGGTGTCTTCATTGTCTGGGACCGGATGTTAGGGACGTTCGTGGCCGAACGCGACGAGGATCGACCGCGCTATGGCATTGTCCGTAACCTGGGCAGCTTCAACATATTGTGGGCGGCATTCCATGAATGGATCGGCATCGCACGCGACGTGAAGGCCGCGCCGACATGGCGTGCCCGCGCGGGCTATATCTTCGGACCACCCGGCTGGAGCCACGACGGCAGCCGCGACACCAGCGATACGATCCGCCAAAAATGGCGGGCGCGAGAGGAAGAGGGCGCATGGAGGAAGTCGATTATATCGTCGTCGGGGGCGGATCGGGCGGAAGCGCCGTCGCAGGCCGCCTAGCCGAAGACGCGCGCACCACCGTCGCCGTGCTGGAGGCGGGCGGGCGTAACGACGGGTGGAAGACGGTGATGCCCGGCATGATGCCGTTCCAGAAGGAAGGCACCAACTGGCGGTTCGAGACCGTGCCGCAGGTCGGATTGAATGGCAGGCGGGGATACCAGCCGCGTGGGCGGGGGCTGGGCGGATCGAGCGCGATCAACGCGATGCTCTATGTTCGCGGGCACCCGTGGGATTACGACAATTGGGAAACGCTGGGTTGCACCGGCTGGGGCTGGGACGAGGTGCTGCCGGTGTTCAAGCGCGCCGAGTGCAACGTGCGCGGGGCCGATGAGTTTCACGGCGACAGCGGGCCGCTGCATGTCAGCGATCAGGATTACGCGCACCCCGGCAGCCGCGCCTTCATCGAGGCGGCGGAAAGCCTGCAAATCCCGTTCAACCCCGATTTCAACGGTGCGCGTCAGGAAGGCGTCGGGCTGTTTCAGGTAACGCAGCGACGCGGCGAACGCTGGTCGGCGGCGCGCGCCTATCTGGGCGACGGCAAGCCGCCCGCCAATGTGCATATCCTGACCGATGTGACCGCAGAGCGCGTGGTGTTCGAAGATGGCCGCGCGGTCGGCGTTACCTATTCACGCGGTGGGGAGGCACAGACGCTTCGCGCGCGGCGCGGCGTGGTGCTGGCAGGCGGCGTGTTCGGGACGCCGCAACTGCTGATGCTGTCGGGGATCGGGCCGGGCGCGCATCTTCGCGAGCACGGGATCGAGGTGCGGATCGATCGCGCGGCGGTCGGATCGGACCTTCAGGATCACCTCGATTACACCGCCGCGTTCGAGACACCGGGGGACGCGTTTCTCGGGCGCTCGCTCAAAGGGTCGCTGCGCTCGCTGGGTCAGATGTGGGAGTGGTTCCGCAAGCGTTCCGGCGCGATGACGACGCCCTATGCCGAGGCGGGGGCATTCCTGTCGTCGCGGCCGGGGCTGCCCGCGCCCGACCTGCAACTCCATTTCCTGATCGCGATCGTCGAGGATCACGGGCGGACCAAGGTGCCGGGGCATGGCTTTTCGTGCCACGCCTGCGTGCTGCGTCCCGAAAGCCGCGGCACGGTGCGGCTGGCATCCGCCGATGCCCGCGATGCGCCGCTGATCGATCCGGCCTTCCTGACCGATCGCCGCGACGTCGACCTGCTGATAAAAGGGGTACGGGCGATGTACCGCATCCTGGAGCAACCGCAGATGACGCAATATCAGGGGCGCGACCGCTATCCGGTCGATCTGGGCGATGACGACGCGCTGGAGGCGCTGATCCGGTCGCGGGCGGACACCATCTATCACCCGGTCGGTACCGCGCGGATGGGAGGCGATGCCGATGCCGTGTGCGATCCGCGGCTGAAGGTGCGCGGCGTGGACGGGCTGTGGATCGGCGACGCGTCGATCATGCCGCAGCTGATTGGAGGCAACACCAATGCGCCGTCGATCATGATCGGGGAGCGGTGCGCGGAGTTCGTGCGGGCGGCGGGATGAGGTGCCCCTATGAGCCACCTTATGCTCCTCCACCCCGTTTGTGCTGAGTAGAGACCGAGTAGCTCCGAAGGAGCGTATCGAGGAATCCTATCGAAGTATGGTTTCGGGCGCTCTGCCTGGCCTCCTTCGATACGCCCTCTCGATACGCGGCTGCGCCGCTACTCGATGGCTACTCAGGACAAACGGGTGAGGGGAGCGAAACCTCTACAGCAAAGCCAGCGCGTTTAGCTTCCCGACCAGCGCCAGCGGCATCGCCGCTACCCCCTCGCCATCGCCGCCCATATCCGCGGGCGCATCGGCACCCTCGAGATAGCGCCACCCCTGATGCGCGCGCTTGGGGCGGGGGTTGACCAGCACCAGCCGGGGGTCGAGGTGGATCGCCACCCTGCCCCCTTCCGCTTCGCCGAAGCGCAGGATCGGCGAGCGCGCGACGAGCTGGTGCTTGATGATCCAGTAAAGCGATCCGCCGTCGATCTCGGCCACGCGCTTCGGAAGATAGCGCGTGGTCAGCACCAGCCCGCCCTCGGCCTCGCGCAGCGCGATGCGGTCGCGCAGATGCTCAAGGCTGTCATGGCCGTAAGCGACTTTGGTGAGGTGAAGCGGCACGGGCAGGATTTGGGCAACGCCGGGGCGGGGATCAAGTCAGCCGACGAGCCCGCTGATCGTCGCCAATCCCAGAAACACCAGAAAACCCATCGAGTCGGTAATCATCGTCACGAAAATGGAGGATGCGATCGCCGGATCGGCCTTCATCTTTTCCAGGGTCAACGGCACCAATACGCCGGCGCAACCGGCAATGATGATGTTGGCCAGCATCGCGCAGCCGATCACGGCCCCCAGCATCGGGTTGCCGAAGAACAATCCGACCGCTACCCCGATGATCGCTGCGATGCTGGCGCCGTTCAGCACCGCGATCGTCAGTTCGCGCCGTACCGCGCGCAGGGTGTTCGACCCGGTCAACTGGTTGGTTGCGAGCGCCCGAACGGTCACCGCCAGCGTCTGGGTTCCGGCATTGCCGCCCACCCCCGCGACGATGGGCATCAATACGGCCAGCGCGACCATTGCCGCGATCGTGTCCTCGAACTGGGCGATGATGGTCGAGGCCACGAGCGCGGTAAACAGATTGGCGATCAGCCAGCGGACGCGCGCTTTGTAGCTGTCGCGGATCGGTTCGTTGATGTCGCCTTCACCTGCCCCCGACAGCAACAGCGCGTCTTCGCCGGCTTCCTCGGAGATGATGTGCACGATGTCGTCGACCGTGATCATGCCGACCAGTCGTCCGCTCCAGTCGGTGACCGCAGCCGAGATGAGGCCGTATTTCTGGAAGCGCAGCGCGACCTCTTCCTGGTCCATGTCGACCGGGATCAACGTCTGCTCGCGCCGCATCACATCGGCGATCGCGACCGATCGCGGGGTGCGGAGTATCCAGGACAGATTGCAGGTGCCAACCGGGTGATGCGCGGGATCGACCACGAACACTTCCCAGAAATCGGTAGTCAATTGCTCGTCCGCACGCAGGAAATCGATGACGTCGCCGACGGTCCAGTGTTCGGGGACCGCGATCAGTTCGCGCTGCATCAGGCGGCCGGCCGATTCTTCCGGATAGCTGAGCGCTTCTTCGATCGCGGCACGATCGTCGGGATCGAGCGCGCGGAGAACCGCCTGCTGCTCGTCCGCCTCCATATCCTCGATGATCGCGACCGCATCGTCGGTGTCGAGATCGGACGCCAGATGCGCGACCTGATGAGGCTCCAGCGCGTCGATCAGGTCCTCGCGGACCCAGTCGTTCATTTCCGCCAGCACGTCGCCGTCGATCAGATCGGCGATGGCGGCGGCAAGGCCCGCGCGCTGGTCGCCCGGCGTCAGTTCGATCAGGTCGGCGATGTCGGCAGGGTGCAGCGGCTCGACGCGTTCGCGCGCCGCTTCGGCATCGCCCGCCTCGACCGCGGCGAGTACCGCGCGGACGAATTCGGGTTTCAGCCGGTCGTCCTCGTCGAGTTCGCTGGTCGGGGTCTCTGCGTCCTCGCGGGGAAAATCGGTCTCGCTCATGGTTCGACCTCCGCGCGGGGTGAAAAGGGATGCGCGGCTTCTCTAGCGGCTGGGAACCCGACTGCCAATGGACCGCTTTACCTGCGACACCGCGCGGCGTAGGCGCGTCGCAACCTTTCCTCCGACGGAGATTTCCACATGGCCGAAACCCTGACCCTGACGCTCGACACCGGCGACGTCACTATCCGCCTTCGCCCCGACCTGGCGCCCAAGCATGTCGAGCGCATCACCGAACTGGCGAGCGAAGGCTTTTACGACGGCGTGGTGTTCCACCGCGTGATCGACGGCTTCATGGCGCAGGGCGGTGATCCCACCGGCACCGGCACCAGCGGGTCGGACAAGCCCGACCTGCCCCAGGAATTCTCCAAGGAGCCGCACAAGCGCGGCGTGTGTTCGATGGCGCGCACGATGGACCCCAATTCGGCGAACAGCCAGTTTTTCATCTGCCTCGACGACGCGACCTTCCTCGACGGGCAATATACCGTGTGGGGCGAAGTGACCGACGGCATGGAGCATGTCGACAAGCTGCCCAAGGGCGAGCCGCCCCGCAATCCCGGCAAGATCGTCAAGGCGAGCGTGGCGTAACGATTGAAAAAACACCCTTCGGCAGGCTCAGGGTGCGCGCGGTGCAGAGCTTTTTCCGCGCTCAGGCTGAGCTTGTCGAAGCCTGTCGACCAGCCCCGAATGCCTCGACCAGCCAGTCGTGGAACAGCTTCACCGGTCGCTGCGACAACGCGCGCGGGCGGCAGACGAACCAATAGCTGTAACCCGAATCGACCGCGCGCCCGAACAGGTTGACGATGCGTGGATCGCGCGCTTCCTCGAAATGCGATTCGAGCATGAAGGCGATGCCCAGCCCCTGCGCCGCCGCCTCCAGCATCAGGTTGCCCGAATCGAAATGATCAATCGCGGCGGGCTCCAGATGCGGATAGCCCATCGCCTCGCGCCAGATTTCGAACGTGGTCGGCATGTCGCGGTGAATCAGGATCGTGTGCTTGGCCAGATCGCGCGGATCGGTCAGCGGCTGATCCCCCTCGATCAGCGCGCGCCCGGCGATCGCGAACACGCGGTTGCGGTCGAGCCGTACCGAATAATAGGCCGGGTCGACGCTTTCGCTGAGGATGATCGCCGCATCGATTCCCTCCCCCAGCCGCGACGCGCCATGCGCTGCGGTATCGACGTCGAGGTGGAGTTCCGGGTGGCGACGGCGCAGATCGGGCAGTTTCGGCAGCAATTGTTGCGACGCGAACAGCGAGAGGACGGAAAGGCGCAATCGCATCACCCCGACGCCGCTGGTCGTAGCCTCGATCGCGTCGGACATCGCGTCGAGTGCAGGGGCAAGCTGGGCGATCAGCCGCTCGCCATCGGCATTGAGCACCATCGACTGACGCCGCCGGTCGAACAGGCTGCGGCCCATGAAGCGTTCGAGCGTCTGGATCCGGCGACTGAGCGCGGGCGAGGACAAGGCCAGTTCCTCCGCCGCCGCCTTGATCGATCCGGCGCGCGCGACATGCACGAATGCTTCGATCGCGGACAAGGGCGGCAGCCTGCGCATGCAACATTTGTGCGTCGCGACATTGCATTTTGCAACCCGAACGACGGCGAATGCCGGATGGCCACCAATACTAGTTGCAAGAAATGCAACTTTCCCTGTTTATTTCGCACTTGCACAAAATGCCGCATCGCCGCAAAAAGGACGGGCCTTTCAGGCATCCTCTCCTAAACCTTTCACGGCCGGTCCCCAGGGATCGGCCTTTTTTTTGGTTTTTTGGCGCGCTCACGCGCGCGCGGTTCCGGCCCGCTCCCCCACCCCACCACCCAATCAGCATAATGTCTTGGGCGGTCGGGGGGGAGCGGGCCGGAACCGCACTATCGCCGAGAGGCGATCAAACAATGGCACTCGGCGGACCCCCACCCTATCTCCGGCGTTCGACATCGAAACGATTGCGGGAGACGGGCGCGTGGCCGATCAGGAAGGCGAGACGATCAAGCTTCAGGTGGCGAATTCGCGCCCCGACGATTCGGGACGAGGCCTTGCGCGGTTGCCCCGGACCATCATGGCGCAACTGGGCGTGACCGAAGGCGACGTCGTCGAGCTGATCGGCAAGCGCGTCACCCCGGCACGAGTCGTTTTCCCCTATCCCGAGGACGAGACCATTCAGGTCGTTCGCATCGACGGGCTCCAGCGCGCCAATGCGGGCGTCGGATCGGGGGATTTCGTCCAAATCCGAAAGAGCGATCCCAAGCCCGCGACGCGCGTCGTGCTCGCCCCCGCGCAGAAGAATCTCCGCCTCGAAGGCTCGTCCCCCGCGCTCCAGCGCACCTTTGCCGGGCGTCCGATGTGTCAGGGCGATACCGTCGCCACGGTCGGGCAGCAGCGGGTTGGCGACATTCCGCCGCATGTCGCGCAGTATCTTCGCGCGCCCGCCTATGCGCTTCAGGAGATCCGGCTGACCGTGGTCCAAACCGTGCCCAAGGGCGTGGTCCAGATCGACGAGAATACCGAAATCGAACTGCGCGCCGATTATCAGGAAGCGCAGGACAGCCGCCGCGCCGATGTCACCTATGACGATATCGGCGGCATGGCCGCGACCATCGACCAGTTGCGCGAGATGGTCGAGCTGCCCTTGCGTTACCCCGAATTGTTCGAGCGGCTGGGGGTCGAACCGCCCAAGGGCGTGCTGCTCCACGGTCCGCCCGGCACCGGCAAGACCCGGCTGGCGCGCGCGGTCGCCAACGAATCCGATGCCGAGTTCTTCCTCATCAACGGCCCCGAAATCATGGGATCGGCCTATGGCGAATCGGAGAAGCGGCTGCGCGAGGTATTCGAGCAAGCCGCCAAGTCCGCCCCCTCGATCGTGTTCATCGACGAAATCGATTCGATCGCACCCAAACGCGGCCAGGTGTCGGGCGAGGCGGAAAAGCGCCTCGTCGCGCAATTGCTGACGCTGATGGACGGGCTGGAGGCGCGCGCCAATCTGGTCGTCATCGCCGCCACCAACCGGCCCGAGGCGATCGACGAGGCGCTGCGCCGCCCCGGCCGCTTCGACCGCGAGATCGTCGTCGGGGTCCCGGACGAGCGCGGGCGGCGCGAAATCCTGGGCATCCACACCCGCGGGATGCCGCTGGGCGAGCGAGTCGATCTGGAGGAACTGGCGCGCACCACGTTCGGCTTCGTTGGCGCCGATCTCGCCGCGCTCACGCGCGAAGCGGCGATCGAGGCGGTGCGGCGGATCATGCCGCAACTGAACCTGTCCGAACGCACCATCCCGCCCGAGGTGCTCGACAATCTGTCGGTCACGCGCGAGGATTTTCTGGAAGCGCTGAAACGCGTCCAGCCGTCCGCGATGCGCGAGGTCATGGTCCAGAAGCCCGACATCCGCTGGGAGGATATCGGCGGTCTCGACGACGCGCAGGCGCGGCTGAAGGAAGGGGTCGAGCTGCCGCTGAAAGATCCCGACGCGTTCCTGCGATTGGGGATTCGCCCGGCCAAAGGCTTCCTGCTCTATGGCCCCCCCGGCACCGGCAAGACGCTGCTCGCCAAGGCCGTCGCGCGCGAGGCCGAGGCCAATTTCATCGCCACCAAATCGTCCGACCTGCTGAGCAAATGGTATGGCGAAAGCGAGCAGCAGATCGCCAAACTGTTCGCCCGCGCGCGTCAGGTCGCGCCCTGCGTCGTGTTCATCGACGAACTCGATTCACTGGTGCCGGCACGCGGCGGCGGGCTGGGCGAGCCACAGGTGACCGAACGGGTGGTCAACACCATCCTCGCCGAGATGGACGGGTTGGAGGAATTGCAGTCGATCGTCGTCATCGGCGCGACCAACCGCCCCAACATGATCGACCCCGCGCTGATGCGCCCCGGCCGGTTCGACGAAATGGTCTATGTCGGCGTGCCCGACCAGGCCGGGCGTCGGCACATCCTGTCGATTCAGACCGCGAAGATGCCGCTGGCAAGCGATGTCGACCTCGACGAGATCGCGGCGCGCACCGAACGCTTCACCGGCGCCGATCTGGAGGATGTGGTGCGGCGCGCAGGCATGTTCGCACTGCGCGAATCGCTGTCCACCCGCGAAGTCGCGATGCCGCATTTCGAAAAGGCGCTGGGCGAATCGCGCGCGTCGGTCACGCCCGAGATGGAGGAGGAATATCGCCGCATGTCCGCGCAGTTGAAGCAGGAGGCGATGACGCCGCTCGGCTTCATCGCGCCGGGTCAGTTGAAGGCGCGGCCCCCTTCCGAAGCATGACCAGCGCATAGACGAACAGCAGCATGAGGAGCGCGCCCGCGGTCAGATAGGGCAGCGGGCGCCACACCTCGTACATGGCGACCCCGATCGAAGGGCCGAGTACGAACGCGGCGCCGTTCACCGACGTCACCTTGCCCGCGACCGACCCCTGCCCGCCCGGCCCCACCGCCAGCGACGACCCAGCGGTGAAGCCGGGGCGCAGAAATCCAAAGCCCAGCGACGCCAGCGCGAATCCGGTGGCGATGCCATAAAGCGACTGCGCCGTGCCGGTGGCGATGCACCCCGCCGCCCCCAAAGCCATGCCCCACAACACCAGCTGGCGCGGTTTCAGGTTCAGGATCGGGATGATCCCCCATTGCGCGAGCAGCGCCGCCCCCGCCCCCATCATCAGCACGATGCCGGTCGGTTGCAGCGCCTCCATCGGCGGCACCGCGAGCCGGTCGATGATGAGGAATCCGACCGCCTGACCGGTCATCGCCTGGGCATGGCCCATCACCAGCCCGATAATCATCCACAGCCGGACGCGGGGATCGAAAAACCCCACGCGTTCGCTGCGTTCGGCGGTCGCCGCGGTAATGCTTGCCCCCGACGACTGGCCGCCGATCGAGGGATAGGCCGACGCCGCGCCGCGCGATTCGGGCGAAGGCAGCGATTCGCCCAGCATCCGCGTGGTGGCGACCGCGATGCCGATCCCGACAAGGGCGAAGATGAACGCCGGACCCGCCAGTCCGATCTCGAGTTCGCCAAGGCTGCCGAGCACCAGATAGGGCGCAAAGGCGGGGCCGAGGATCGTCCCCAGCCCGAATGCCGATCCCAGCAGGGTCAGCGCGCGGGTGCGTTCCTCGCGCGTGGTCGCGCCCGCCACCATCGCCTGCACCGCCGGGGGCGCGGCGGCGCCGAACGCGCCGTAGATCAGCCGCGCTCCGATGAAGAGCAGGAAGGCGGTGACCGGCGCGACCCAGCCGTTGATCCCCATCATCAGGAACAGCCCGCACAGGAACAGCGAAACGGTGAATCCCCAGATGCCGAGCAGCACCATCGTCCGCCGCCCCGCCTTGTCCGACCGGTTCGCCCAGAAGGGCGCGGCGAGCACCCAGAGCAACGCGGATACCGAAAATGCCGCCGCGACGGCGCTGTCGGGCACGCCCAACAGTCGCCCGAGCGCGGGCAGCACGGATTGCAGCGCGGTATTCCCCGCCGCGATCACCAGCATGATGAGGAACAGGAGGATGAAGGTTCGGTCGCGCGTCATCCGCCGCGCTGCCAGTCGTAGCTGCGCGTGACCTCGCACACCGTCACCTGATAGCTGTCATACCAGACCGCACGGCCCATATCGCGGATCGCGGCGTGATCGGGATGATCGCGCCAGGCGATCGCCGCCGCTTCGTCCGCCCAATGGCTGATGGTGATCCCGAACCCGTCGGCCCCGCGACTCGACACGATCCCGCGATAGCCCGGCTGCACACGCGCCAGCGCCTCCATCGCCTCGGCCGCAGCCTGATAGCCAGCATCGTCCGCGCCGTTCCGCTTCGAGGCGAACATGACGACGATCTCTCCGGGTTCGGGCATGGGCCGGGGATACGTGATTGGTTGCGAACCGCAACCCTTCCAAAGATCCGTCCTTTTTCTCGTATCCGTCATTCCAGCGGAACTGGGATACCGTGCGACAGGCGACGAAGGGTATGGCGTGTGCGGGCGGACATCCCTGCTTTCGCTGGGATGACGTGGCTTTGCCGTTCCGCAACCACCCCCGGCGCCGCACGTTACATCTTTGCGACGCCTTTCGGCTTCGCTATGTGCATCAACCGGCCCGGCCATTTTCCAGGAACCTCGAGTGAACACATCCACGACGCGCGACGATGCCACGCGGACCCGCCGTGCCGCTCCCCCCAGCCCGTGGGGCATGTTCTTTCGCGGTTTTCTGAAGCATCCGGTGATGGTCGGATCGATCATCCCGTCATCGGACCGGCTGATCGAAAAGATGCTCGCGCCCGTCGACTGGGCGAAGTGCAAGGTGTTCGTCGAATATGGTCCCGGCGTCGGCACCTTCTGCCGCCCGATCCTCGAAAAAATGGCGCCCGACGCGCGGCTGATCGCGATCGACACCAATCCCGATTTCATCGCCTATCTCGACGCGACGATCCTCGATTCTCGCTTCACCGCGGTGGAGGGATCGGCGGCGGACGTGGCGACGATCCTGAGCGAGCTGGGGCTGGATGGCGCGGATTACGTCCTGTCGGGCCTGCCCTTCTCGACGCTTCCGGCGGGCGTCGGCGAAAAGATCGGTGCGGCGACCGCACAGGTGATTCAGCCCGGTGGCGCGTTCCTCGTCTATCAATTCTCGCCCAAGGTTCGCGACTTCATCGCCCCGCATTTCACCCGCATCGATCACGGCATGGAATGGTGGAACGTGCCCCCCGCCCAGCTTTACTGGGCCTGGAGCGACAAGCCCGCCTGAGTCCGGGCTTCTACGTAATTGCCGGGAATTGACGCCGCCGGATCGCGACCACACATTGCCTGCATGAACCAGATGAATCTTTCCGAAGCGGAGTGGCGCAAGAAGCTGTCTCCGGAGGCCTATCATGTGCTGCGCGAAGCGGGCACCGAGCGCGCGTTCGCCGGGCATTTCACCGACAACAAGGCCGACGGCATCTATCGCTGCGCGGGGTGCGCCAACCCGCTGTTCGATTCGATCGACAAATATGACTCGGGTTCGGGCTGGCCGAGCTTCACCCAGCCGATCACCGAGGACGCGCTGACTCATCACGAGGATGTCAGCCACGGGATGCGCCGGGTCGAGGTGCGCTGCGCGGTATGCGACGGCCATCAGGGTCATGTCTTCCCCGACGGCCCACCGCCGACAGGGATGCGATACTGCATCAATTCGGTCGCGCTCGATTTCCGCGCGCGCGATGCGGCGGAAGGAAGTGCTGCGGCCTAGCGGGTTATTCTCCCAATTCCCCTACCCCCCGTTCGTTTCGAGCGAAGTCGAGAAACGTGAGCTAGGCGCTCGGTTCGCGTTTATCGACTCCGCTCGAAACGAACGGGTTTCTAACCATACGCCTTGCGAGAACTGCTTGTGACAGCGTGCGTTAACGCTTAATCACGCAAGCCACGCTCATGGCCTCCCGATCCCCCAAGAAAAAACCGCGCAACTGGCGTCGCATCGCCGCCTGGACCGTCGGCATCGTCGCCGCGATCGGCCTGGCGTCGCTGATCGCGCTGGTCGTCGCGGTCTACAGCGCGCGGGCCTCGCTCCCCAGCTACGAAGCGCTGAAATCCTCGCCCAACGGCCAGATGATTCGCGTCCGCGCCGCCGACGGCACGGTCATCGTGTCGCTCGGACCCAGCTATGGCGAGTGGATTCCCCACGACGAAATCCCGGCGGTGATGCGCGACGCGATGGTTGCGGTCGAGGATCGTCGGTTCGAATCACATTGGGGGGTCGATCCGGTCGCTCTCGCGCGCATCGCCAAATTCGCCTGGGACAATTACGGCACCGACCGGCGCTTGCAGGGCGCATCGACGATCACGCAACAGGTCGCGCGCACCATCTTCTTGTCGAACAAATACGATGTCGGCCGCAAATTCCGCGAGATGATCCTGGCGCTGGCGATGGAGCGTAAATTTTCGAAGGAGCAGATCCTCGAGCTGTATCTGAACAAGGTCTATTTCGGCGGCGGCGCCTACGGAATCGATGCCGCGTCGCGTAAATTCTTCAACCATGACGCCAAGACGCTGAGCCTGTCCGAAGCCGCCGTCATTGCCGGGCTGGTCAAGGCCCCATCCCGCTATTCGCCGACCGCCGATGCCGAGGCTGCGGTCGGGCGCGCCGGCGTCGTGCTCGAATTGATGCGTCAGCAGGGCCGGATCACGGCGGCCGAGGTCGCCGCCGCCGATCCCGACACGGTCGAACTCGCCCCCGCGCCGCGCCAGAACAGCGTGCGCTATTTCACCGACTGGGCGCTGCCCCAGCTCGAGGTGCTGATCGACGAGACGCAGGCCCCGCTCGACGTGTGGACGACGATCGATCTCAACATGCAGAACGCGGCGACCCAGGCGGTGCAGGCGAACGCACCATCGGGCGCGCAAGGGGCATTGGTCGCGCTCGACCGCGACGGTGCGGTGCGCGCGCTGGTCGGTGGCAAGGATTATGTCGCGTCGATCTACAACCGCGCGACCCAGGCGACGCGCCAGCCGGGTTCGGCGTGGAAGCTGTTCGTCTATCTCGCCGCGCTCGAGGCCGGGATCAAGCCCGATGACCAGGTCGTCGACCGCCCCGTCACCATCAACGGCTGGAGCCCACGCAATTCGTCGGGACGGTTCAGCGGCACGATGACGCTGCGCAACGCCTTTGCCTATTCGATCAACACCGTCGCAGCGCAGCTTGGCCAGGAAGTCGGCACCGGAACGATCGCCGACATGGCGCGGCGCTTCGGGGTGACGACGCCGATCAACACCCAACCCTCGTCGGTGCTCGGCACGTCGGACGTGCGGCTGATCGACATGACGCGGGCCTTTGCCACCGTCGCCAACAAGGGCGTGGCGGTGGTCCCTTACGGCATCACCCGCGTCACCGCCAACGGATCGGTGATCTACGAGCATGAGGTCAATCGCTCGCTCGTCCTGATCGCCCCCTATGTCGCCGCCGAGATGACCGACATGCTCCAGACCGCGGTTAACACCGGCACCGGCCGCGCCGCACAGATCGGGCGTCCGGTCGCGGGCAAGACCGGCACGACGACTTCAAACAAGGACGGCTGGTTCCTCGGTTTTTCCAGCGGTATCACCACCGGCGTCTGGATGGGCCGCGACGATGCCCGTGCGGTCGGCGGCTTGCAGGGCGGCACCGCCCCTGCCCGCGCCTTCGCCAATTTCATGCAGAAGGCGGTCGCGAACCGACCGGTCGAACAGTTCGATACCCAGGTGACCCTGCCCGAGTGGCAGCTCGAACCCGATGACGAGAGCTATTACGGCGAGGCCGACAATGGTCTGTTCGTCGACGAGGACGGCAATCCGGTCCAGCCCTATGGCGACCTGCCGATGCCCGAATCGCTGGCCCCGGGCGGCGGCAGCGAACCCGCCGCCCCGCCCGAACGGCTCGACCAGCAATGGATCGACCGCGCCATCGGCCGCGGCGGATCGCGTGACGAAACCCCGCCGCCCCGCCGCCGTCCGAACGAAGCTCCGCCGCCGGCATCGCGCGACGACGAGTTTCAGGGCGTTTATTGAGCGATACCCACCGCCCCGCCGTCAGCCCGGAACAGGTTCGGGGTGACGCGTAGGCGGAGTCAGGCCCGCCCGACCCAGTGCAGCGCGACGCCGTTGCCGCGCAGCCAAGCGCGCGCCAGCACCGCCTTGCCGTCCGACAGTTCCGCCTCCAGCGCGCGAAAGGCGCGCCCGTGGTTCATGTGGACGCGGTGCGCGACTTCGTGCGCGACGATCGCCCGGCGGACCCAGGCGGGGCTCAGCACCAGACGCCACGAATAGCGGATCGCCCCCGACGACGAACAGCTGCCCCAGCGCCCGCGCGGATCGCTCACCGAAACGCCGCTGACGCTCACCCCGGCGCGGCAAGCGAACTCGGCGGTGTCGGCGCTCAGCAACCGCAGCGCCTCGCGTCGCAGCCAGCGCAGGACGCGCGCCTGAAACAGATCGGGCGGCCCGGCACAGATCAGCGTGCCACCCTCAATGCGCGGACTGCGCGGCCCAGCATCGACCATCCGCGCGGTCAGCGGCACGCTGTCCACCGTCAACAGGCTGCCGTCGCGGATCGGCTGCGCGACCGGCAGCTTCGAGCGCTGCGCCGCGATCCATTCGCGCTGCCCTTGCGCCCAGGCGAGCGCCGACCGCGCCGATGCGCGCGGCGGCAGAGTCAGACGAACCTCTCCGGTCACCCGATCGACCGACAGCTTGGCCCCGCGCGACCGCGCGTTGCGAACCACGACGATTTCGGGCGCCTCGCTCACAATTCGCGATCGGTCAGGTGATGGTCGAGGTCGCCCGCATCGACTTCCGACACCGTCCATCCGCGCGTCGAAATGCCGGCGGTATGAACCGTCTCTCGGTCCCCGGAGATCAGATGATGCCAGGGCCTAAGCGTCTGTCCCTCGGCCAGCAGCCGGTAGGCACAGGTCGACGGCAGCCAGGCGATCGTCGCAAGCGAGCGCGGGGTCAGGCGCACGCATTCGGGCACATGCGCGCGCCGGTGGCGGTAATCCTTGCATTGCGCCGTATGGCTGTCGAGCAACCGACACGCCACGTTGGTCGCATGCACGTCACCGGTGGCGTCGTCCTCCAGCTTGTGGAGGCAGCATTTGCCGCACCCGTCGCACAAGGCCTCCCACTGCGCGCGGTCCATCTTGTCGAGCGGCGTGGTTTCCCAGAACGGCTTGTCCGTCACGTCACCCAGCGTTTGATCTCGGTCGCGATTGCCTCGGGGCTTTGCTCGACCGGCAGCAGCGCGATCGGCTCTCCGTTCGGTCCCATCAGATAGGATAGCTGCTGGTGATCGACCAGATAGCCGCCACCTTCGCTCGGCGGCTGCGCGGCGTAGTAAATCGCGAATTGCTTGGCGACCGCGGCGATCTCCTCGGGGCTGCCGGTCAGCCCGACCATCCGCGGATGGAAGTTCGACACGAACGCCTTCACTTCCTCCGGTCCGTCGCGCTGGGGATCGACGGTCACGAAGATCGGCACGATCCTCTCCGCGATCGCCGGATCGGTCTGTTCGAGCTGGCGGATGGCGGCGCCGATGCGCTGGGCATCGACCGGGCAGATGTCGGGGCAATAGGTATAGCCGAAATACATCACGCGATATTTACCCGCGAACTGCGTATCGCTGACCCGCTCGCCATCCTGGTTGGTTAGCGTGAACGGACCGCCGATCGTCGCCCCGGCAAGCGGCGTTTCGGCACTGGCGTTTTCGGTCGGCGGCGCTTCGCCACATGCCGTAAGGGTCAGGAGCGCGGCAGCGATCATGCTGCGAAAAACAATCTGGTTCATGGCGGAATCAGCCATGATCTGTTACGTGCCCGAGCGCAAGTTCGAGTCAGAGTATCGGGAACCCATCGCTCATGTATCTCCGCCTGTCGATCGCCGCCGCTGCGCTGGCGCTGACCCCCGGCATTGCCGCCGCCCAGAATTATTCGCCCGGTTATCAGTTCCTGGAATCGGTTCGCAAGGCGGAGGGTGAAAAGGTCACCGCCGCGCTCAACCAGCCCGGATCGACGATCGTCAATGCGCGCGGCGCCGACGGGGCGGGCGCCCTGCACATCGTCGCGCGGCGCAGCGATGCGACCTATCTGCGCTTCCTGCTGCAAAAGGGGGCGAACCCCAATTTGCAGGATTCGAACGGCAACACGGCGGCGATGCTGGCGATCGAGAACGGTTTCATCGACGCGATTCCGATCCTGAAGACCTATAAGGCGAATATGAACGTCGCCAATTCGCGCGGCGAAACCCCGCTGATCCGCGCGGTCCAGAACCGCAACCTCGCCGCCGTTCGCGCCTTGCTCGATGCGGGCGCGGATCCCGATCAGGCCGATGTGATGGCCGGCATGTCGGCCCGCGACTACGCGACGCGCGACGGACGCTCGCAACCGATCCTGAAACTGATCGAGGACGCGCCAAAGGCCAACGCCATCACCGACATCAGCGGCCCGCGCGTCCGCTGAACCAAAGCGACGGTCGCGGGAATTGCATCGATCGTCATTTCGAGCGTAGAAAAGCAATCCAGCGTCCTGCGTGCCGCTCTGGATTGCTTCGCTGCGCTCGCAATGACGGCGTTATCTGCGCCATCCTGTTCCAGCGAATGGAATTCAGACGCACGGTTCGACCCACAACGAACCCCATCGGTCACATCGACAGTTCGGCATCGGGGTCGATCAGCCCCAGCAACCGCCGTCCCGCTCGCCTGGCGAACGCCAGCGTGCATGCCTTTCGCACATGCGCGGGCATCGCCACCGTCGCCGCTTCACGCAGGATCGCCGCGTCGTAGCGGTCGGCAACGATCACGCCCGATCGCTCCGGCTGGAACAGTTCGCTGTCGAGTGGCGACGCGTCGAACCCGCCGGGCACCGCCCAGAAAAACCGGTCGCAATGGTCGAGATAGTCGGTCCATTTAACGTCGCCGAGCAGGTCCGCGCGCGATACCTTGATCTCGACGATGACGATCCGCCCCTTGCCGTCGACCGCCATCAGGTCGGCGCGCCTGCCACCCGCCAGCGGCACTTCCGTCATCGTGACGAAATCGTGCCGCAGGAGCATCCGGCTAACGCCGCGCGCCACATCCAGCGCCACGAGGGGGGGAGGGGGGCTGGACGTGAGCGCGGGCGACGGCATGGTCATGCCGCAACTCTAGAACAGGCAGGGAACATTGGAAAGGGCGCGACCACCCTTCGCGGTCGTCTTACCGATAGAAAACGTGGTTCCCGACCGATCCGACCTTCGACAGCCGCCAGCGTGGCGACACATAGCGCGCATGGAAGAAAAGCGCGCCGTCGGTGGGGCTTTCCCAGGCCTCGGCCCGAGCCACGCGAGCGACGGCGACCGCGGTCTTCCACGCCTTGCTGCCTTGGTTGACCGACGGCAGCTTGCCGCCGCGCACGAACGAGAATTGGCCGCGCTGGGTGAGCACCGAGCAGACCGAGCCGGGGAAACGCCCCGATTGCGAGCGGTTGAGGATCACGTCGGCGACCGCGAGCTGACCAGCCAGCGGTTCGCCCTTCGATTCGAAATAGACGCCGGTGGCAAGGCAGCGAAGCTCTTCGTCGATGTCATCGGTGCCGTGATGCGCATCGACCGCAGCGGCGAGCGATGCGAATTCGGCACGCGCCGCGTCGGTTGCGTCTTCTTCGGCTTCATCGGGAAGAGGCTGAACAATTTCCCCGGGCATCCACACGGTGGGGACGGCCTGCGGGGCGGGGGTGGGAACCGAAACACCGGCTCGACCATTTACGTCCTGTGCGATCGCGGCGGAGGTCTGCTCCTGGGCGATCGTGGGAGTCGTGGCGGCAAGCGTTCCGGCAGCAGCAACGACAATCGCCGCGAAGGACGCGGCGCGAAACGGCAACTTCATCTACAATCGTTCGAATGCGGTTGATCCGCGGAACGCCGGGCACAAGGATCGCTATCGATCGCCGACGTCCGGGTGATCCCCCGACTGCGTAACCGCCCGACACAATGTCGGAAAAACGGCACAACGCGCAAAACAGACGCGCCGTATCTTTTCGCAGTGCAGCAAAGTCAACCCTGGAGGATCGTTTCAGCGACGAATCGTTCCGCCTCTGCGACGTCGACCTCGATCACCCATAAATCGGGGTCGTTTCGGCACCGTCGCTGCCAGTAATCGGTCTGCGCCAGCGAATCGGCGGCGTCGTCCGGCCCGGTGCGGAGGATCGAAAGCGTCCCGTTTCGATCCATGCCGCGTTCCAGAAACCGCGCATTTCCCCCGCGTTCGAGCGCGAGGATCAGGACACCTCCCGCGTCCGAATCGCCCTTGTTCAGTACCATCGCCGACCCGCCCGCGGCATCGACCCTGCGGATGAGCGCGCTGGTCCGCAGATGCGTCGGCAGCCGGTCGTTCATGCCGGTTGACGATAGCCCGGCAGGTCGGCAAGCGCGATTTGCGAGCGCATGAACGTGCCGGTTCCCCGCGCCGCTTCCTCGCCGTCCGGCCCGATCAGCCGCGCATCGGCGACGAATACCCGGCGCTGGCCCGAAATCCAGCGACCCTCGGCGATCACCGGGCCGACCGAAAGGGGCCGGGTGAACAACAGGTTGAACTGGGTCGTCAGCAGGAACCGGTCGCTGACCAGGCTGTTCGCGGCATAAAAGGCCGCATCGTCGAGCATCTTGAAATAGCTCGTCCCGTGCGCCGCGCCGCCTGCATGGAAATGACGCTCGTCGATGGTGAAATGGATGCGCGACACCCCGCCCTCGACGATCTCCAGCCGCGATTCGAAGAAGCGGTTGATCGGCGCGGCGGCATAAAGCGATTCGAGCGCACGGTAATGGCGGCGTGCGCCCGCGCCCGGACTTTCAGGCCCCAAACCCCCGTCAGGCAGCGTCACGCGCTTCCACCCCGGCCAGAAGCGCATAGAGCGCATCCCCGTTCGCCGCGCCGCGCAGCTTGTCGGCAAAGGCCCGGTCGCGCATCGCCCGCGAAACGCGCGCCAGCGCCTTCAGATGCTCCGCGCCCGCATCCGCAGGCGACAGCAGCATGAACACCAGATCGACCGGCGCATCGTCGATGGCGTCGAAATCGACCGGCTGCGCCAGTCGCGCGAACAGTCCGCGGACCCGCTCGATCCCGTCGATCCGGCCGTGCGGGATCGCGATGCCCGATCCGAATCCGGTGGTGCCCAGCCGCTCGCGCTCGGCGATGCTGTCGGCGACCTGTCGCGCGTCGAGGCCCCAGGCACGGTGCGCCGCCTGGCCCAGATGCGCGAACAGCTTCTTCTTTCCCGCCACCGGCATATCGGCCAGCACGGCATCGGGATTGAGCAGATCGGTCAGGTCGGTCATCACAACATACCGGATGCGCGCGCCGAACGCCGCGCGCGCATCCGTCCTTCATCTTGAGGTCGGTCGTCAGCCGCGATTGGGCTCGACCCAGCCTATGGTTCCGTCGTGGCGCCGATAGACCATATTGAACGCGCCCGTCCCGCTATTTTTGAACAGCAGCGCGTTGGTGTTGCGCAGATCGAGCATCATCACCGCGTCCGACACGCTGGCGTCGGGCACATCGACGCGGGTCTCGGCGATGATCAGGGGGGCGTCGTCCGCCTCTTCCTCTTCCGCGCCGCCACCAAAGACGGTGTATCCCGCATTGTCGAATCCATCGGGTTCGATCGGCGCCTGTGCGCCCGACTTGCGATCCTTCAACCGGCGCATATAGCGGCGGAGCTGTTTTTCGATCTTGTCAGCGGCCCCGTCGAAGGCGGCGTGCGCGTTCTGCGCGCTGTCCGATGCCTTCAGCACCAGCCCCTGCATCACATGCGCGACGATGTCGCAGGTGAAGCTGTCGTGCGGGCCTTTCCCGAAAATCGCGTGCGCCGATATCGCGCGGGAAAAATATTTGTCGGCAATCCCCTGGAGGCGGTCCTGGACGTGAGTCTTGAGCGCTTCGCCCGTATCGACCTGATGTCCCGAGACGCGGATTTCCATGTTTTTACCTCCTAATGTGAACGTCGTGATGCGGTCCCGAAGGACCAACACCGAACGTCCAACGCATCAACCGGATGCGGCGGTCCCCCACAACGGATCTTTCAGTCCCGCGACAAAGGCGGCGTGACGTGCAAGCTCGGCTTCGCTGACCGCAAACACGCGCGGCGGCCGCACCGCGCGCTGGACGGTGAGGGTGGATGCGGCGATTTCCTCGACCACCGCCTCGGCCAGCCCCAGTCCGATCTGGCGCCCGCCCATCAGCTCGACATAGACCTGCGCGAGCAGCTGCGCGTCGAGCAGCGCGCCGTGGAGTACGCGGTGGCTGCGGTCGATGCCGTAGCGATTGCACAGCGCATCCAGCGTGTGCTTGGCGCCCGGATGACGGCTGCGCGCGATCAGCAGCGTATCGACCATCCGGTCCATCGCCACGACCGGACGGCCGCACAGCTTCAGCTCGCCGTTCAGAAATCCCATGTCGAAACTGGCATTGTGCGCGATCAGCTTGCTGTCGCCCAGAAATTCGATCAGCGCTTCGCAGATATCGGCGAACACCGGCTTGTCCGACAGGAACGCCTCCGACAGCCCGTGCACCGCCTGCGCCTCGGGCGGCATTGACCGCTGGGGGTTCACATAGGCGTGGAAGGTGCGACCGGTCTCGACCCGGTTGATCATCTCGATACAGCCGATCTCGACCAGCCGGTCGCCCCCCGAGAAGCTCAATCCCGTGGTTTCGGTGTCGAAGATGATTTCACGCATGAGTGGGATTATCGACCTGCTTCGCTCAACAGGCAAGCGATCAGCGCACGAACCTGATCGCGCGTCTGCGCCAGGTCGGTGCCGGTGTCGATGACGTGATCGGCACGCGCGCGCTTGTCCGCATCGGGCGTTTGTTTTTCCAGGATCGTCAGGAACTTGGCCTCGGTCATCCCCGGCCGTGCCAGCACCCGGTCGCGCTGGGTCTGCGCGTCGGCCGACACCACAACGACGCGATCGACATGCGCGCTCCCGCCGGTTTCGAACAACAGCGGGATGTCGAGCACCACCAACGGCGCGCTGCCATGCGAATCGATGAAACGCCGGCGTTCCTCGCCGACCGCCGGGTGGACGATCGCCTCCAGCTTCTTCATCGCCGCATCGTCGCCGAACACCCGCGCGCCCAGCGCCTGACGATCGACACCACCCGGCCCCGTGGCGCCCGGAAAATGCCGCTCGATCTCCGTGACCACCGCGCCGCCCGGACCCTGCAATTCGTGCACCGCATCGTCGGCGTCGAACACGGGGACGCCTTCGTCGCGAAACATCTGCGCGACGGTCGATTTGCCCATGCCGATGGAGCCGGTCAGCCCGATGGTGATCATGACGTCAGTCTCCGGCGGAGTTCGGATTCACTCGCATCGTCGCGCGGCGGAGCCTTGCCGAAGAACAGCTCGAACGCCGTCGCCGCCTGACCGATCAGCATTTCGAGGCCGTCGATGGTCGGAAGGTCGCGCGCGCGCGCCGCCGCCAGCAACGGCGTCTCCAGCGGACTATAGACGATATCGTAGATCACGGCGTCGTCAGGCAGCGCCGACAGATCGGGCGACAGCGCAGGCTGCCCTGCCATTCCGAGCGCGCTGGCATTCACGAATAACGCGACCGGGGGCAGGGGGGCGTCGATCGACACAATGTCGCCCTTCAACCCGAAGGTCGCGAGCAACCCCGCCGCCTTCAACGGATTGCGCGCGAACATTGTCACCGGCCCGACGCGCATCTGTTTGAGTGCAAACAAGACGGCACGCGCCGCGCCGCCCGTGCCGTAAAGCGCGACCGGCGCTCCTTCGAGATCGAAATCGGCGAGCGGCGCATAGAATCCGGCCGCATCGGTATTGGTCCCGATCAACGACCCGTCGCGCTGGCGCAGAATGGTGTTCATCGCCCCGATCGACCCGCGCACGTCGCCCGGATCGTCGACCAGATCCATCACCGCCAGTTTGTGCGGCATGGTCACGTTGCATCCGCGCCAGTCGGCATCGTCGCGGCGGCGGGCGATGTAATCGACCAGCCCTTCTGCGGTGACATGGGTCGCGCGGTAGTCCGCTTCCAGCCCCAACCGCTCGGTCCAGTATCCGTGGATCAGCGGCGATTTGGACTGGGCGATCGGATCGCCGATCACTTCTGCAAAGGGCTTCGTCATGACGCCAATATGCCCCGAACGCGCAGAAAATCGAGCACGGGAAGCAATGGCATCCCCAAAATCGTGAAATGGCTCCCCTCGGTCCGAGCGAACAACTGCACGCCCGGTCCTTCGATCCGAAAGCAGCCGACGCAACCCGCTATGGCTGGCCATTCGGCATCAAGATAAGTCCGGATGAAATCGTCTGACAGCGCGCGAACCTGCAATTTGGCGATATCGACATGCCGCCACACGGGCCGCCCGCCCTCGGCAATCACCGCTGCCGAAATCAGGCGATGCGTGCCCCCCGACATTGCGCGCAAATGCCGTTCGGCATCCTCGCGCGTCTCGGGCTTGTCGAGCAAGGTGCCGTCGTCCAGCACCACGATCGAATCGCTGCCCAGCACCAGATCGGCCGGATGGCGCATCGATACTTTCAGCGCCTTCAATTCGGCCAGCGCATCGGCGGTATCGCGCGGGCTCGTCCCGACTTCCGCCAGTGCTGCCTTCGCGGCGTCTTCGTCCGCACCGCTCGCCTCGGCAATGAAGGGCACGCCGGCATCGCCGAGCATCGCCTTGCGCGACGCGCTGTTCGATGCCAGGATCAGCCTCATGCGCCCGCCGCCTTGCGCTCGCCGCACAGGGTGATGATCGCCGCCGCCGTCTCCTCGATCGAGCGCCGCGTCACGTCGATCACGGGCCAGTCATTGTCGGCGAACATGCGCCGGGCATAGGCGACCTCGGCCTTGACCGCGTCCTGATCGACATAGCTGGTCTCGGTTTCCTCGTTCAGCGACAGCAACCGGTTGCGGCGCACCTGGATCAGCCGGTCGGCGCTGGTCGTCAGCCCGACGACCAGCGGTTTTTTCAGCTCATAGAGCTTGGTCGGCGGCGGGCTTTCGACGACGATCGGGATGTTGGCGGTCTTGAACCCGCGATTGGCGAGATAGATTGAGGTCGGCGTCTTCGACGTGCGCGATACGCCCGCCAGCACGATATCGGCTTCCTCCCAATTCTCCCAATTCACCCCGTCGTCATGCGCGATGGTGAACTGGATCGCATCGACCCGCGCGAAATAGGCGGCGTCGAGAACATGCTGGCGACCGGGCCGCGCCTTGGCTTCCTGGCCCAACAACATCGACAGCGCATTGGACACGCTGTCGAGCGGCGCGATCGCGGGCAGGCCCATTGCCGCGCACCGGCCCTCCAGCATCTCGCGGATCTGGCTGTTGACCAGCGTGAACACCACCAGCCCCGGATTCTGGCCGATTTCCTGCAAGATCCGTTCGAGATGCGTTTCCGAGCGTACCATCGGCCAGAAATGACGCACCGTCTCCACATCGTCGAACTGGGCCAGCGCCGCCTTGGCGATATTCTCCAGCGTCTCGCCGGTCGAATCCGACAACAAATGCAGGTGCAGCTTCACATCATCGCCCTTTGTTCGGGGATCGGGACAGGTCTGTGGAAAAGTCCGGGACAGCCGCTAGCGCAACCCCGTCCCTGCGCCAAGCCGGACGATGGTCGTGGAAAAGCCCGCAATCCGTCCACAGCGCCGCGCACAGCCACGCGGTTCCTCCACAACCTGTGGAAAACGGGAACGACATGCGCGAATCGCAACCGGAATCGGTCGCTGCCGGGGTCAAGCTGTTGGCATTTCGGGCATGAACGCATAAGCCCCGGCATCCACGCGCCAACAACCACCACATCCTTCTTTTATAGAATCTTCTATTGAAGAAGGGGGGAGCCGATCCGCTGACCGACCGTCCCGACACGCCTGTTTCGCCCAAGCCCCTGCTCGCCACCTTGAGGGGTGAGCGGCAGGCGACACCGCCCTTATGGCTGATGCGCCAGGCGGGGCGCTATCTTCCCGAATATCGCGCGCTCCGGGCGGAAAAGGGCGGCTTCCTCGCGCTGGTCGAGGACAGCGATGCCGCGGCCGAGGTCACGCTCCAGCCGATCCGTCGCTTCGGCTTCGACGGATCGATCCTGTTTTCCGACATCCTGATGATTCCGCGCGCGCTGGGACAGGATTTGTGGTTCGAAACCGGCGAAGGCCCGCGCCTCGCGCCGCTGATGGACAATGCCGCAGCGGTCGATGGCCTTATCTATCGCCCGGAGGCGCTGGAGGCGGTGTACGGCACGGTTCGTCGCGTCGCCGCTGCCCTGCCACCTAAGGTGACGTTTCTGGGCTTTGCAGGCTCTCCCTGGACGGTTGCGACCTATATGATCGCCGGGCAGGGGAGCCGCGAACAGGCGGCGGCGCGGCGGCTCGCCTATGCCGACCCCGGACTGATGGAGGCGCTGATCGACAAGATCGTCGCCTCGACCGTCGATTATCTCGCCAAGCAGATCGAGGCCGGGGTGGAGGCCGTGCAGCTGTTCGACAGCTGGGCCGGGAGCCTCTCGCCTGCGCAGTTCGAACGCTGGGTGATCGCCCCCAATGCCGCGATCGTGGGTCGACTGCGCGAACGCTGTCCGAACACGCCGATCATCGGTTTCCCGAAAGGCGCGGGCGGCAAGCTCGCCGCCTATGCCCGCGAAACGCGCGTGGATGCGATCGCACTCGACGAAAGCGTCGATCCGGTCTGGGCAAATGCCAACCTGCCCGCCGACCTGCCGGTCCAGGGCAATCTCGATCCGCTTGCATTGATCGCAGGCGGCGAGACGCTGAACGCCGCGGTCGACCGTATCCTCGCGGCGTTCCCAACCCGTCCGCACGTTTTCAACCTCGGCCACGGCATCCAGCAGGACACGCCGATTCCCAATGTCGAAGCGTTGATCGCGCGGGTGCGCGGCGCTAGGGGCTGACGCCATGACCGGGTTCCTCGGCAATGCCTATCTGTGGGTGAAGGCCGCCCATATCATCTTCGTCATCTTCTGGATGGCGGGGCTGTTCCTGTTCCCGCGCTATCTGGTCCATCATCAGGAAGGGCTGACCGACCCCGCCGAGGCGCCGCGCTGGCTGGCGCGCGAGAAGAAGATGCGCGCCGTCATCCTGACCCCGTCGCTGGTGATGGTGTGGGTGCTGGGCCTCGCATTGTCCGCCAATCTCGGGCTTTTCGACGGGCAAGCCGGGCTGGGCTGGCTGCACGCCAAACTGCTGTTGGTCATCCTGCTGTCGGGCTATCACGGCTGGATGATCGGCTATGCGAAGAAGCTCGAGGCCGGCAAGCCGACACTGCAACCGCGCCAACTCAGAATGCTCAACGAAGTCCCCGCGATCGGCGTGTCGCTGATCGTCATCCTCGCGGTGGTCCGCCCCTTCTAGGCGATACTCGCGGCTTGACTTGAGCGAAGCCGAATCCTAACTCGCGGACCAACGCCGTGCGGATCCGCATCCGGACGGTTCCCTCCTCTCAGCCTCGTTCGCGTGTTTCCCGACACCCGCAAACCGACGCCATACTCCCCATCGCGCCGACCGGCGCATCAATCGGATCAGCCGATATGCACCTCAAAGACCTCAAGAAAAAAGCGCCCGCCGAACTCGTCGAAATGGCCGAAGGGCTGGGCATCGAAGGCGCGTCGACGATGCGCAAGCAGGACATCCTGTTCGCGATCCTGAAGGCGCAGGCCGAACAGGGCGACCAGATCACTGGCGAAGGCACGATCGAAGTGCTGTCGGACGGCTTCGGCTTCCTGCGCTCGCCCGAGGCCAATTACCTCGCCGGTCCCGACGACATCTATGTCTCGCCCAACCAGGTTCGCAAATTCGGCCTGCGCACCGGCGACACGGTCGAAGGCGAAATCCGCGCGCCCAAGGATGGCGAGCGCTATTTCGCGCTGACCAAGCTGGTAAAGGTCAATTTCGACGATCCCGACGCCGTGCGCCACCGCGTCAATTTCGACAATCTGACGCCGCTCTATCCCGAACAGAAGCTGACGCTCGACCCTGAAGATCCGACGCAGAAGGACAAGTCGGCGCGGGTCATCGACATCGTCAGTCCGCAGGGCAAAGGCCAGCGCACGCTGATCGTCGCCCCCCCGCGCGTCGGCAAGACGGTGATGCTGCAGAACATTGCCAAGGCGATCACCGACAATCACCCGGAAGTGTTCCTGCTCGTCCTCCTGATCGACGAGCGCCCCGAAGAAGTCACCGACATGCAGCGTTCGGTGAAGGGCGAGGTCGTCTCCTCCACCTTCGACGAACCCGCGACGCGCCACGTCCAGGTCGCCGAAATGGTGATCGAAAAGGCCAAGCGGCTGGTCGAGCATAAAAAGGATGTCGTCATCCTGCTCGATTCGATCACGCGTCTGGGCCGCGCCTACAACACCGTGGTCCCGTCATCGGGCAAGGTGCTGACCGGCGGCGTCGACGCCAACGCACTCCAGCGTCCCAAGCGCTTCTTCGGCGCCGCGCGCAACATCGAGGAAGGCGGCTCGCTGTCGATCATCGCCACCGCGCTGATCGATACGGGCAGCCGCATGGACGAAGTGATCTTCGAAGAGTTCAAGGGCACCGGCAACTCCGAAATCGTCCTCGACCGCAAGGTCGCCGACAAGCGCATCTTCCCCGCGCTCGATGTCGGCAAGTCGGGCACGCGCAAAGAAGAGCTGCTGGTCGACAAGGACAAGCTCAGCAAACAATGGGTGCTCCGCCGCATTCTGATGCAGATGGGCACCGTCGACGCGATGGAATTCCTGCTCGACAAGATGAAGAATTCGAAGACCAACGAGGATTTCTTCGACAGCATGAACCAGTAACCGGTTTCAGCGCGGCGACGCCCGCGCGCCCGAAACCGGTTCGGCCGGCGGGGTGGGCAAAGCCCCACCCCGACCGACGGCGCAGGCGAACGCCTGTGCCGATCATCGGTGGAGTCCCACCCCTCACGAATCCCGAAAATCAAAGCCCCTCTTGACCCGGGCAATAGTTCGGGCATGGGCGAAACCATTGTCTGCAACAGGAAACCACCATGCAGGAAATCTGGAATCATATCGTCAGCGACATGGCGACGCTGTTTGCTGGCGACTTGAGCGCCTGGAAGGCGTTCGGGATGGTCTTGCTGATCGACATCGTGCTGGCGGGCGATAACGCCATCGTCATCGGCGCGCTGGCCGCGGGTCTGCCCCCGCATCAGCGTAAACAGGTCATTCTGATCGGTATCATCGCCGCATTGGTGCTGCGCATCGGCTTTGCGCTGATCGTGACCCAGTTGATGGCGATCGTGGGACTGATTTTCGCGGGCGGTCTGCTGCTGTTGTGGGTGGCGTGGAAAATGTACCGAGAATTGCGCCCAGCGGGTGGAATGAGCCACGGTTCGCCGGAAATTGCGGGCGACGAAAATGCCGGGGTCAAGCCTGCCAAGAGCTTCGCCGCCGCTGCCTGGGCCGTCGCGGTGGCCGACGTGTCGATGAGCCTGGACAACGTGCTGGCGGTCGCCGGTGCTGCGCGCGACCATCCGGGCATCCTCATTATCGGGCTCATCATCGCGGTCGCGCTGATGGGCGTCGCGGCGAACATCATCGCCAAATATATCGAACGCTATCGCTGGATCGCTTGGATCGGCCTTTTGGTGATCCTCTACGTCGCCGGATCGATGATCTACACCGGCATCACCGACCAGGAAGTGGGGCTGATGACGCTGATCCCCTGATCGGGGGGCATAGTCGAGAAAATCTGGGGCGGTTCCGATGCGGCACCGCCCCTTTTTCGTACCCCTTAACCCTGATCGAAGAAATCGACCGCGCCCGTTTCGAACGAGTAATAGGCACCGACCACGCGCAGCCTTCCCTCAGCCTGCGGCGCCAGCATGATGGGATCGGTCGCGGTTCGCAGCAGGCGAACAACGCGGCTGACATTGGCGCGCACCGCATTCTCCAGCTTGTCGCCCGACTTGCCGCGTGATTGCAGCACGGCGGGAATGATCGGCTCGATCATGCGCCCGATCACGCCGGGGAACACGGCGTTGTCATCGACAACGTCCAGCGCCGCCTTGACCGCGCCGCAACTCTGGTGGCCCATGACGACGACTAGCGGCACGCCCAAGACCGCGACCGCATATTCGATCGAGCCGAGCGCCACGGTATCGACCGTGTTGCCCGCATTGCGGATGATGAACATCTCACCCAGCCCGCGTCCGAACAGCAATTCGGGCGGCACCCGGCTGTCTGAACAGCTGACATAGGCGACGAACGGCTCCTGCGACGTGGTGAGCGCCAGTCGGCGGTCGGTATTCTGCATCACCGGACCCGACCGGTCGTCCAGGAATGCGCGGTTGCCGTCGATCAGTCGCTTCAGCGCCTCATTGGGCGTAATCTTTGGGGCGGTTTTTTGGCCGGGCGGGGGCGGGGGGAGTGACTGCAATGGCGCATTCGCCACCTGTCCATAGGCGGAGGCGGGCAGCATCGCTGCACCTCCCGCCGCTACTGACCCTGCCAGAAATCCACGCCTCGATCCGTCCATAAAACCTCTCCATTCATCGTGTCGATGGAAAGGGAATGGACGGACTATCCCAGATGTTCCGCGAAAAACGCCATCGTGCGCTGGTCCGCCAGCGTTGCGGCCGCTTCCGATCGCCGCTCGCCCGTCTCGGTCGCGAAGCCGTGGTCCTCGCCAGGATAGTCGTGCAGCGTGACCTGCGGATGGTCGTCCAGCCCTTCGTGCATCTTGGCCTGAACGTCGCTCGGCACGAAGCCGTCGTCGCCTGCGATGTGGAGCATCAGCGGATGGGCGATGGCATTCTTCTCGCCCAGCAGTCCGTCGATGCCGACCGCATAATAGCCGACCGTCGCATCCACATCGGTCCGCGCGGCGGTCATATAGGCCAGACGCCCGCCCAGACAGTACCCGACCGCGCCGACCTTGCCGCCGCCAACCAGGCCGCGCGCCGTGCGGATCGTCGCTTCGATATCGGCAACGCCCTTGTCCTGATCAAACTTGCCCATCAGCGCGAGCGCGGCGTCGAACTCGGCCTTCACGTCGGGATCGAGTTGAACCCCCGGCTCCAGCCGCCAGAACAGGTCGGGCGCGATCGCCAGATAGCCGTCCGCCGCCAGTCCGTCGCATTTCTGCCGGATGCCCGGATTGACCCCGAAAATCTCCTGGATGACGACGATCGCGGCTTTCGGCTCGGCGTCGGGCCGCGCCACATAGGCGTCGAAACGGCCGCTGCCGTCGATGGCGTCGATGCGGATGGTGTCGCTCATGATATCTCCTGTGGGTTGCGGATCGAACGAAGTTGCCATGCAAACGCGCTCGCGTGCATAGAAGTCGCATCAAGGCTAGCAGCGGGTACGCACCGCGCTCAAGCGGGGAGACGAAGCCCATGAAGATCAACGTCGAAGTCGAATGCACGCCGGAAGAAGCGCGGCGCGCGATGGGCCTGCCCGACTTCACCCCCGTCCACGATCACTATATTGGTATGTTACTGGAATCATTGGAAAAAGGCGCAAGCCCCGAGTTGCTCGAACAGATGATGAAGAGTTGGGCGCCGATGGGCGAAGCGGGGCTGGGCATGTGGCGTCAGCTGTTCGACCTGGCGGGCACGTCGTCGAAAAAAGGCTGACGCGCGCGTGACCGCCACCATCTTTGCGGTGTCGAGTGGCGCACCTCCGGCGGCGATCGCGGTCGTCCGCATCAGTGGACCCAAGGCGATCGATTCCGCCGAAGGGCTTATGACTCGCGTTCCAGACCCACGCGTTCCCGCGTTGCGGCGACTGACGGATGCAGAAACAGGCGATACGCTCGACCGTGCGCTGGTTCTGAGGTTTGACGCGCCGGCGACCGCCACGGGCGAGGATCTGGTCGAATTGCACCTCCACGGGGGCAGGGCGGTGGTCGCCGCAGTGCTGGGTGCGCTGGCGAAGATCGACGGTCTTCGCGAAGCCGAACCAGGCGAGTTCACGCGTCAGGCATTGGCCAATGGCCGGATCGACCTGACCGAAGCCGAAGGACTGGGCGATCTGCTGGCGGCGGAGACCGAAAGCCAGCGCCGCGCGGCGATCGCTGCCGCCGACGGCGCGATCGGAAAACTGGTCGATGGCTGGGCGGTGCGCACGCTGGCGCTGTCGGCGCGCACCGAGGCCCAGATTGACCATAGCGACGAGGATGATGTCGGTGACGCGGTCGACTTGCCCGTGATCCGGCGCGACATGGCGGCGCTGGCGTCGGAGATCGCGGCGGTGCTGGCCGAACCTCCGGTCGAACGATTGCGCGACGGCATCCGCGTGGTGCTGGCCGGCCCTCCCAACAGCGGCAAATCGACGTTGCTGAATCGCCTGATCGGACGCGAAGCGGCAATCGTGTCACCAATTGCGGGCACGACGCGCGACCGGATCGAGGCGCCGGTCGCGCGCGATGGCATCGCTTATCTTTTTACCGACACGGCGGGCTTGCGCGAAGCTGGGGACGACGCGATCGAGGCGATCGGCATGGACCGCGCGCGCGAGGCGGTCGAGGCTTCGGACATCGTATTGTGGCTGGGCGACGACGATCCGCCGCCGGTCGATGGTCCGGTGATGATTGCCGTCCATGCGCGAAGCGACCTTACCGAACGCAAGGGAGCAGGGGGCGACAGACTGGTTCTCTCCGCTGAAACCGGTGCGGGGATGGATGCATTGTGGCGCGCGATCGAACAAGCCGCGGCGGCGCGTTTGCCGACGCTCGATCGTCCCGTCCTCAACGCTCGCCAGCGTGCCCTGGCGGGCGACGCGCGTGACTGGCTCAACGCAGGCATCGCCGAGCACGATGTCATCCTGATCGGTGAATCGCTCCGCGCCGTCCGTGCCGCGTTCGACCGCATCACCGGTCGCGCCGATGTCGAAGCGATGCTCGATTCGCTCTTTTCGCGCTTCTGTATCGGCAAATAGCCCGTTCCACGTGGAACAGTTTTGACGATCGCACGGCTTTCGATTAGCGCGAGGGCCATGACCTCATTCGATGTGATCGTGATCGGCGGCGGCCACGCTGGAACCGAAGCGGCTGCGGCTGCGGCGCGGTGCGGCGCGCGCACGGCGTTGGTCAGTTTCGATGCGAGCAAGATCGGCGCGATGTCGTGCAATCCGGCGATCGGCGGGTTGGGCAAGGGGCATCTGGTCCGCGAGGTCGATGCGTTCGACGGCTTGATGGCACGCGCTACCGATGCGGCGGGCATTCATTATCGGATGCTCAACCGCTCGAAGGGTAGTGCGGTGCAAGGTCCGCGCGTTCAGGCGGACCGCACCCGCTATGCCGCGGCAATTCAGACGATGTTGGCGGCCCAACCCGAATTGACGGTGGTCGAGGGCGAGGCTGCGGCGCTTCGCTTGTCGGTTGACCGGGTTTCAGGAGTCGATCTTTCTGACGGCACATCGCTGGAAGCGCCATCGGTTATCCTTGCGACCGGCACCTTCCTGTCGGGGCGCATATTCCGTGGCGACTTCCGGGCCGAGGGCGGGCGCGTCAACGAACGCGCGGCCACTCGGCTAGGGGTCCAGCTCCGCGACCTGGGCCTGCCGATCGCGCGATTGAAGACCGGGACGCCGCCGCGAATCGATGGCCGGACGATCGACTGGGCCGCGCTTGAGGAGCAGCCTTCGGACACCGAGCCCTGGACCATGTCGGCGATGACGACCCATCGTCCCCTGCCGCAATTGCGCTGCGCGATCACCCGCACCAATCCGGCGACGCACGACATCATTCGTGCATCGCTCGACCGCTCCCCTTTGTTCTCTGGCGCGATCGGCGCACAGGGGCCGCGCTATTGCCCTTCGATCGAGGACAAGATTCACCGCTTCGCCGATCGCGACGGGCATCAGATCTTCCTCGAACCCGAGGGGCTCGACACCCATCTCGTCTACCCCAACGGCATTTCCACGTCGCTACCCGACGATGTGCAGGACGCGATGATCCGCTCGATTGCCGGTCTGGAACAGGCCGTCATCGCCACCCACGGCTATGCGGTCGAATATGACCATGTCGATCCGCGCGCGCTATCCGCAGCGCTCGAATATGGCGCGACACCTGGCCTGTTCTGCGCGGGCCAGATCAACGGCACCACCGGTTACGAGGAAGCGGCAGGGCAGGGACTGATCGCGGGCATCAACGCCGCCGCGTATGCATTGGGTCGCGCGCCGATGATCCTTGACCGCGCCAGCAGCTATCTCGGCGTGATGATCGACGACCTGATTCTGCAAGGCGTCACCGAACCCTATCGCATGCTTACTGCCCGCGCCGAGTTCCGCCTTCGCCTGCGTGCCAACAATGCGGAGACCCGACTGGGCGAAATTGCTGCAGCCGCTGGTGCACTGGGCGATGCACGGCGCGCCCACCAGCAGCGCCACGCCGCTGCGCTCGATTCGGTTCGCGACGACTTCGCCACTCGCCACGGCGCCGCCGATCTGATCGCGCGAGGCGCATCGGTGTCCGCCGACGGTGCTACTCGCAGCGGCTGGGACTGGCTGCGCTTCCCGGGCGTCGAGCCCGCTCACCTGATCGACCCCGACCGCCACGACCGCGTCGCGCTCGACGAAGTGGTCGAGGACGCGCGCTATGCCCCCTATCTCGACCGCCAGGCCAGCGAAGTCGATGCGTTGCGCGCCAACGATGCCGTCTCGCTTGCCGCCATCGACGACTGGTCGGCGATCCCCGGCCTATCGCGCGAGATGGTCGAGCGGCTTGGCCTCGCCCGGCCCGAAACGCTGGGCGCGGCGGCGCGCGTCCGCGGTGTCACGCCTGCGGCGCTGTCAGCCATCCTGCTCCACAGCCGCAAGCGCGCCGCATGACCGAAGCCGAGGCCCGGCAGTGGATCGTCGATCGGTTCGGCGTCGCGCGGGAAGCGAAGCTTGCAGCCTTCGTCGCCCTGCTGATCGCTGAATCGCAGCATCAGAACCTCGTCTCGAAATCCAGCATCGGCGAAATCTGGGCGCGACACATCGTCGATTCGGCTCAACTTCTGGCGTTCGCCGATTCGGCATCGGACGGCTTGTGGATCGACATCGGCACGGGCGCAGGCTTGCCAGGCATCGTCATCGCCATCCTGCGCGATGCCCCCGTCCTGATGGTCGAGCCGCGCCGAAAGCGCGTTGATTTTCTCGACCGCTGCATCGAAGAATTGCACCTCACCCACGCCACCACATCGCTTGCCAAAGCCGAAGCGATCGAACCTTGCGCAGGCGCCTTCATCAGCGCCCGTGCGGTCGCTGCGCTTCCGGCGCTGTTCGCCAGTGCCCACCATCTGTCCGATAAAGACACCGTCTGGTTGCTTCCAAAAGGGCAAACCGCGCAATCGGAGGTGGATGCGGCACGCAAGGCGTGGCAAGGTTCGTTCCACGTGGAACAGAGCATCACCCATCCCGATTCAAAAATCGTGGTCGCCCAAGGGGTGCGCCGCCGATGATCGTCGTCACGATCGCCAATCAAAAGGGAGGGGTGGGCAAGACCACTACGGCGATTAACGTCGCGACTGCGCTCGCTGCCACCGGATCGCGGGTGCTGCTGATCGACCTCGATCCGCAAGGGAACGCCTCGACCGGACTCGGCGTGGCTCGCGGGGATCGCGATAAATCCTCCTACGAGCTGCTCATCAGCGACTTGACCGCCGACGAAGCCGCCATCCCGACCAAGGTGCCCCGCCTCGACATCGTTCCCGCCACCGTCGATCTTTCGGGTGCGGAAATCGAGCTGATCGATTTCGAGGCGCGGACTCACCGCCTCGATCGCGCGCTTTCGCGCGGTGCGGATCGCTGGGATGTCGTCTTGATCGACTGTCCGCCGTCGCTCGGCCTGCTTACCGTCAATGCGATGGTCGCCTCGCACTCGCTGCTCGTGCCGCTGCAATGCGAATTTTTCGCGCTTGAGGGGCTGAGCCAACTCCTCGGCACCGTCGATCGCATCCGCACCCGCTTCAATCCCGGCCTGTCGATCCTGGGCGTCGTGCTTACCATGTACGATCGCCGCAACCGCCTGACCGATCAGGTGTCGGACGACGTTCGCGCGGTGCTCGGCAAGGTGGTGTTCGACACCGTCATCCCGCGCAACGTCCGGCTGTCGGAGGCGCCCAGCCACGGCATGCCCGCGCTGATCTACGACCATCGTTGTGCGGGCTCCGAAGCCTATATCGCGCTGGCCCGCGAACTCATCCATCGACTCCCCAAATCTGCGAAGGCGGCATGAGCGACACCGACAAGACCCGCACCAAGACTCGCCCCGGCCTGGGCCGCGGGTTGAGCGCATTGCTCGGCGATGGCGGGGTGGTGGAGGAAAACGAGCGTGGGCACGAACCGACGCAGAATCTCCGCACCATGCCAGTCAGTGCGCTCGCTCCGCACCCTGGACAGCCGCGCCGCCATTTCGACGAGGAGGCGCTGAACGAACTCGCCGCGTCGATCGCCGCGCACGGCATCATTCAGCCGATTGTGGTGCGCCCGCGCGGCAAGGGGTATCAGATCATTGCGGGCGAGCGGCGCTGGCGTGCCGCCCAGCGCGCGCGCCTTCACGAAGTCCCGGTGGTGGTCCGCGAACTCGCCGATACCGAAACGCTGGAAATCGCGCTGGTAGAGAATATCCAGCGCCAGGATCTGAATGCGATCGAAGAGGCGCAGGCCTATAAAAAGCTGATCGTCGAGTTCGATCACAGCCAGGAAGCGCTGGGTAAGATCGTCAACAAATCGCGCAGCCATGTCGCCAACCTGTTGAGATTGCTCGATCTTCCAGACCCGGTTCAGGAGATGGTGATTACGGGCGACCTTTCGATGGGCCATGCGCGTGCGCTGATCGGCGCGCCCGATGCCGAGCGCCTTGCGATCCGCGTGCGCGACGAGGGCCTGTCCGTCCGCGACACCGAAAAGCTCGCGCGCAACGCCAAGCCCGAATCGAACCGGCGCGAACGCCAGCCCAGTTTCGATCACGGCCGCGCCGATTTCTCGCGCGACGCCGACATTGCCGCGCTCGAACAGCAGCTGGGCGACGTGCTGGGCCTGAAAGTCCGCATCGCGCACGGCGACAAGGGCGGCACGCTGACCTTGAACTACGCTACGCTCGACCAGCTCGACATGGTCTGCCAGCGGCTGAGCGGCGAGATTATCTGAGGCTCGCCAGATTCTTGCGCTCAGGCTGAGCCTGTCGAAGCATGTTTAGGAGGCTGCTCCCTGAAACCTGGCTACGACAGGCTCAGCCTGAGCGCGAGGGTCTCTGCCGGGCCAAAAGCTCCATTCGTTTCGAGCGAAGTCGAGAAACGTGAGTGTGGCGTGCGGGCTACGTTTCTCGACTTCGCTCGAAACGAACGGGAAAACGGGGGAAGGGCAACAAACCCCCTAACGCAACCGCGCGACCGCCCGCGCCAGCATCACCACGGCCTGTTCGGCGACCACCGGCCCGGCATTGCCGCTCGCCATCACCGCGCGTTCGGCCTCGCGCAGCCGTTCCAGTCCGCGCGCCAGATGTGCGGAATCCCAGCGCCGGATTGCCCGCGCGGTCGCCTCTTTCTCTTTCCAGAACACCCGCGCCAGCACCTGATCGGCGGACGCGCCGCCCTCGATCTGAACCCGCATATCCGCAAGCGAAATCAATCGCTTGCCCATCTGGCGCAGCAGCGGCACCGGAGACGTGCCCGCACCAATCAGCATCCGCATTTCCTCGCCCAGCTGCGCCGCATCGCCCGCCACCAGCGCCTCGATCGCGCCGCCGAACTCGCCTTCATCTATGACCGCGCTGATCTCGCCGAGCACCATCGCATCGGCTTCTTTCGGCCGATCGGGACCGGCATCCAGATACAGTGCCAGCTTCTCGACCTCGCGGGTAATGATCGTCCGATCGGCACCGCACCCACGTGCCAGCGCGTCGGCGGCGTCGGTTGTCAGGCGAATGCCGTGGTCACGTGCGATGCCCGCCGCCAGCTTCGCCGCATCCGGTCCCTCGGGAAGATAGAGCGCCGCGGCCATCGCCCCCGGCGCGCCCTGCGCCAGTTTCACGATCTTGGCGGTGTTGCGCACCGCGGGCGCGATCGCGACCACTGGATTGCCCGCGCGGTCGGCGTTCAGCAGCAGCGTGAACGCCTCCAGCGATTCCTCGCCCGCCGCGCTCACGCGGATGTAGCGGCGTTCGCCGAACAGCGACATCGACGCGGCCTCGTCGGCCAGCACGCCGGGGCGGCTCTTGAGCGTGGCGCCGTCCAGATCGACGCGCTCCGCCTCGGTGCCCAGCGCGCGTCCCAGCAAATCGGCGAGTTCGTTCGCGGCCGCCTCGTCAGGCCCGTGAAGCAGATACAGCCGGATATCCTCGGGTGGCTTTTGCAGCCGGGCGCGGATTTCGTGGGCTTTGGCTTTCACGCCTCAGCCATTTTCACTGGACCTCTACACGCCGCGCATAGAGCGCGAGCCGGGCGACGATCTGGTCGGCGACGATCCCCGACAACCGTTCGAGCGCGGTGCGTTCCGCCGCGATCGTCGCATATTCCGAATCGACCACGTCGATCCCGGCGTCGGACCCTGCCGTATCGTCGATCAGCACCACGCCGCTCGTCGCATCGACCAGCTGATAGCGTGCGCGAAGCGTCCGCCGTTCGCGCGAAATACTGTCGTCGCGCCGGGTGCCCAGCCCGGTGATTTGGTCGTCGAGCACGATATCCAGCCGGTATCGCGGCCCCGATCCTTGCGGCACCGCACCCAGCCGGTCGCGCAGCGCCTGCGTCACCAGCCAGCCCGATTGCCCCTGGATCGGCGCGACATCGACATTGCCCAGCACCGCGCGCGCGCTTGTCCCCTGCGGCCCGCCGTAGAGCGGCTGAAGCCCGCAGGCGGTAAGGGCAGGGGCGACAAGCGCAATCAGCAGGGCGGCGCGTTTCATGCGACGATGTTCACCAGACGGTCGGGCACGACGATCACCTTTCGCGGGGTCTTGCCGTCCAACGCACGGACGATCTTTTCGGATGCCAGTGCTGCCGCTTCCGCCGCCTCCTTGTCCAGCCCCTTGGCCAGCGTCAGCGTGTCGCGCAGCTTGCCGTTGACCTGCACCGCGACGGTCACCTCGTCGTCGACCAGCAGGGCAGGGTCCACCATCGGCCAGTCGGCATCGGCGATCAGGCCGTCATTGCCCGCCGCCGCCCAGGCTTCCTCGGCAATGTGCGGCGCCATCGGCGCGACGAGTTTCAGCAGCGTACGGATCGCGTCGCTGCGGTCGGCAGAGGGCTGCGCCTTTTCCACCGCATTGGCGAGCGTGTAGAGCAGCGCCACGGCCTTGTTGAACTGCAACGCCTCAATCGCATCGGCAACGCCCTGCGTGGTGCGATGCGCGAGTTTGCGCAGTGCGATGTCGTCGCCGCTCGTCTCTGCAGACAACCCATCAAACAGCCGCCACAAGCGCTGTACGAACCGCCAAGCCCCCTCAATCCCCGCTTCGCTCCACGGCAGATCGCGCTCGGGCGGCGAATCCGACAGCATGAACCACCGCACCGCGTCCGCGCCATACTGATCGACGATCGGGCCGGGATCGACGGTATTCTTCTTCGATTTCGACATCTTCTCGACGCGGCCAACGCGGACGGGGTTCCCCGTCGACCGCTCGCGAAGCTGTCCATCGACGCGTTCGATATCGTCCGGTCCTACCCAATAAGTCTGGACCGTAGTCTGGCGCACACCATCGTCGGTTACACTGGCTGAAAACGGCTTTTCAGCACTGTAAGTTTCGTGCGTCACCATCCCTTGCGTGAACAGCCCGGCGAACGGCTCGGCCACATCTAGCCGTCCGATATGCTTCAATGCCCGCGTCCAGAACCGCGCGTAGAGCAGGTGGAGGATCGCATGCTCGACCCCGCCGATATACTGCCCGACCGGCAACCATTGTTCGGCCACCGCCTTATCGAACGGCTGGTCGTCGGGCTGGCTGGCGAAGCGGATGAAATACCAGCTCGAATCGACGAAGGTATCGAGCGTGTCGGTCTCGCGCCGCGCGGGCTGGCCGCATTTCGGGCAATCGACCTTGCCCCAGGTCGGATGGCGGTCGAGCGGGTTGCCGGGGATGTCGAACGACACATCCTGCGGCAGCACCACCGGCAATTGGTCCTTGGGCACCGGCACGACGCCGCACGCCTCGCAGTGGATGATCGGGATCGGCGTGCCCCAGTAACGCTGGCGCGACACGCCCCAGTCGCGCAGCCGCCAGACGGTCGTGCCCTTGCCCCAGCCTTCGCTTTCGGCACGCTCGATCACCGTACGCTTTGCATCGGCGACGTCCATGCCGTCCAGGAAATGCGAGTTGCACAGCGTTCCCGGCCCGGTCCACGCCTCGTTGCCCTCAAACTCCGGCGCATCCTCGCTGCCCTCGGACACCACGCGGCGCACCGGCAGCTCGTATTTGCGCGCAAAGTCCAGGTCGCGCTGGTCGTGCGCGGGCACCCCGAACACCGCGCCGGTGCCATATTCCATCAACACGAAATTAGCGATGTAAACCGGCAATTCTATCGATTTATCAAAGGGATGCGTCGCCGTGATGCCGGTATCGAATCCCAGCTTTTCCTGCGTTTCGATCTCCGCCGCGCTGGTCCCGCCCGCCTTGCACCGCTCGATGAAGGAAGCCGCATTTGGCTCACCTTCGGCTAAGCTTTGGGCGATCGGATGGTCCGCCGCGACCGCGACGAAGCTTGCACCAAAGATCGTGTCCGGTCGCGTGGTGAACACTTCGACGCTGCCACCGTCGGACAGTGCAAAGCTGAACTGCAAGCCCACCGATTTGCCGATCCAGTTCTCCTGCATCAGCTTCACCTTGTCGGGCCACTGGTCGAGCGTCGTCAGCCCGTCCAGCAACTCATCGGCGAAATCGGTGATCTTCAAAAACCACTGGTTTAGCTTGCGCCGCTCGACCAGCGCGCCCGACCGCCAGCCGCGCCCGTCGATCACCTGTTCGTTGGCGAGCACCGTCATGTCGACCGGATCCCAGTTGACCGCGCTTTCCTTGCGATAGACCAGACCCGCCTCGATCAGGTCGAGGAACAGCGCCTGTTCCTGGCCGTAATATTCCGGGTCGCAGGTCGCAAACTCACGCGTCCAGTCGAGCGCAAAGCCCAGCCGCTTGAGCTGCGCGCGCATCGAAGCGATATTCTCATAGGTCCAGGCGCCCGGATGGACCTTCTTTTCCATCGCCGCATTTTCAGCAGGCATCCCAAACGCATCCCATCCCATCGGATGGAGCACTTCGAAGCCGCGCATCCGGCGGAATCGCGCGAGCACGTCGCCCATCGTGTAATTGCGGACATGGCCCATATGGATGCGCCCCGATGGATAGGGAAACATCTCGAGCACATAGGATTTGGGCTTGGGGCTGTCGTCCCGCGCGGCAAAGGTGCGGCGTTCTTCCCAGACCGCCTGCCATGCCGCATCGGCCTTCAGCGCGTTGAAGCGCGACATGTTTGACCAACTCCGTTGGTGAAGGCGGTGCCAGCCCGCTCCCCCTCCCGACCTCCCAGATTTTATGTGAAGGTCAGGAGGAGAAGCGGGCTGGCACCGCGGAAATTAGGCTCAGTTCAGGATCGACGAGCGGCGGATGTCGCGGGCGCGCGTCAGGATGATGTCTTCCAGCTTCTGCACGGTCGCGGCCTGGACGGGCGCTTCGACCCATTGGCCGTTCTGGTTGACCTGGCGGCTGGTCGCGACGCGCAGCGCATCGGCACGCAGATCCTGGTCGAGGATCGACACCGTTACCTTCATGCGTTCGGTCGGCGTGGCCGGATTGACGTACCAGTCGGTGACGATCACGCCGCCGGCCGAATCGGTCTGGAGCAGCGGCATGAAGCTCAGCGTCTCCAGGCTGGCGCGCCACAGATAGCTATTCACGCCGATCGTCGTCACCTGCGACGCGGCCAGGTCGGCTGCCGGGCGGTCGTTTCCACCGGCGCAAGCGGCAAGGCCGAGCGCGAGCGACCCCAGAACAGCGAAACGCAAGCGGCGGATCATCGGCAATTCCTTAAACATACCATTCAGGGACGCATCTATAGAAGGTCGAGCATAACCCGCAAGCGTCGGCACAGCTGTGGACAAGCTGCAACAGTCGCGCACTAAATGGATTCCACCTGTGGAACAATCGCCTGCGCCTGTGGTAACGCTCAACACGAAGGCAGAGGGAATAGATGGACGTCAAACGCTGGATCGCAGGAGCAGGGCTCGGGGCGCTCGTCGCCGCCGCGTTCACGCTTGCGCCCGCGCTCAACGCCCAGCAAAATCGCGGTGCGGAGCGGCTTTCGACGCCGATTGCGCGCGGTATCGGCACCTTCACCCCCGCATCCGCCGATCCCAAACTCGCCGCCGTGCTGGCGCGTGCGGGGATGACCGGATCGGGTTTCCGCTTCACGCCGTCCGAATCGACTCGCCGATCGCCGCGCGACATCACCGTCGCGGTGCGTGCCCGCTCGAATCGCGCGGTGCGTGATGATCGCGTCGCCAGCGCGACCGAATCGGTCTCGCTCGCCCCCATTGCCTATAATCTCGGCGTATCGGTTGGGTGGAAGCGGTTTGCCGTCTCCGGCGACGTTGCCAGGATCGACATGGCCGGCCAACCCGGCAGCCGCGAAATGGCCGATATCGGCATCAGCTATACCGGCAACCGCGCCTCCGCTCGGATCAAGGCGGGGACCGAGCGCCCGACCGGCGACGTTCCGGCACTGGTCGCGGTCGATCCCAGCTATTCGATCGATGTCGGCAGCAGCTATTCGCTGACCCGCAATCTCGATGTCACCGCAGGCGTCCGATACAAATCCGAACGTGAGCGGCTGCCCCGCATCGCCGACGACCGCCGCGACAGCCAGGCGGTTTACGTAGGCACCGCCTTCCGCTTCTGACGATTGGCCGATCTTCGGCCCGTGCTGGGTTGCGAAGAACGGTTTTCTGCGCTTGCCTAGGCTTACGTGCCTGAAGCACGCTGCGCGCCGGTTCTCGAAAACCATCCTTCTCGCCACAGCCCGAACCGAAGCTCAACCAATCGTTTGCGACTCAAGCTGCGCTCAGGCTGAGTTTGTCGAAGCCTGTGGCTCAGAGAAATGCATCGATCCCCGCCCAGCCGTAGAGCCTCAGCCCGCGCAAGCGGCGAAACCTGTCCGTATCCATCCCGCCCAACGCTACCACAGGCATCCGGCTGCCCCGGACCATAAGCCCCAGACGTACAGGCCCCAGCGCGATCGCATTCGGATGCGAGCGGGTGGCAAAGACCGGAGACGCGAACACCAGATCGGCGCCGTGTCTTGTTGCAGCCACCAGCTCGCGCGGCGAGTGCACCGACCGGGTGACGATGCCATTTCCGCGCCGAGACTGATTGTGCACGCCGTCGGCGCGGCCCAGCCGATCGCTGCCCGCAACCACCAGCAGTAACCCGCGCCTTCGCGCGTAACGGGCGACTCGTTCCAACAGCGCCCGCCGCTTCTTCAACGGCAACGAATAATGGCGGAACACCACGCCGCCGCCACGCGGCAGGCGATCCAGCGCGTCCCACAGCCGATCGCCCATGCGGTCGTCGGTCATAAGCCAGATGCGGGGCAGGGGGTGGCGGCGACGCATTGCGCTTTCTATAGCGCGCCCCATGCAACCGCACGACCCCACCGCCGCCCTGACCGCCATACAAGATCGCATCGCCGCCGCCGCGCGCATTGCCCGGCGCAAGGGCGAGGATGTCACGCTGATCGCGGTGTCGAAGACTCATTCCGCCGATCGCATCCAGCCGCTGATCGACGCCGGCCAGCGCGTGTTCGGCGAGAATCGCGTGCAAGAAGCTGCCGACAAATGGCCGCGCTTGCGCGAAGCGACACCCAGAATCTTGCTCCACCTGATCGGCCAGCTCCAATCGAACAAGGCGGACGAGGCCGTCGCATTGTTCGACGCGATCCACTCGGTCGATCGCCCCTCGCTCGTCGCGGCGCTCGCCAAGGCAATGGATAAGGCGGACAGGCGCCCAGCCTGCTTCATTCAGGTCAATATCGGCGATGAGGACCAGAAGGGCGGCTGCGCGGTCGCCGACTTGCCCGCTTTGCTGACCGAAGCGCGCGCTGCCGATTTGCCGGTCGCCGGGCTGATGTGCCTGCCACCCGTATCGGTCGAACCCGCGCCCTATTTCGCGCTCTTGTCCAAGCTCGCGCGCGATCACGGTTTGCTCGGCCTCAGCATGGGCATGTCCGACGATTTCGAAAGCGCGGTGACGATCGGCGCGACGCATGTACGCATCGGCTCCGCACTGTTCGGCGCGCGCACGGCATGAGGTTCGATGGCATCCTCTTCGATTTCGACGGCGTTCTGCTGGAAAGCGAATATGCCGGGAACGCGCAAATCGCCGCGTGGCTGACCGATAACGGCCATCCGACCACGCCCGAAGAATCGATGCACCATTTCATGGGCCTCTCGGGCAGCGCGTTCACCGGTGCGATCGAACGCTGGATCGGTGGCCCTCTGCCCGATGGCTTTGCCGAGGCGCGCGCCGCGGAAGATGCGCGCGTGGTCGCCGAAGGATTGCCCAGCGTCGCGGGCGCCGTCGCCTTCGTCCAATCGCTGCCCGACGTGCTGCCGCGCGCGATCGTCTCGTCCAGCCGCACCCATTGGATCGACGCGCATCTGCGTCATCTGGGGCTACGCGACTGGTTCGGCGATCATCTCTATTCGGGTCATGAACATGTCGAACATGGCAAGCCCGCGCCGGACCTCTATCTCTACGCCGCCGACCGCATCGGCGTGCCGATCGAACGGCTGGCAGTGATCGAGGATTCACCGGTTGGCGCCAAGGGCGCGGTCGCGTCGGGCGCATATGTCATCGGGCTGTGCGCGGGATCGCATTGCCTGGCGGGGCACGACCGGCGGCTGCGCGATCTGGGTGTGCAGGCGATCGCGCATGATTTCGATGAGGTCGCGCGGCTGCTGTCGCTGTAACCGATGACCGAGGTTTCGCGATCGCTGGGTCTCGATTTCGGGACCACCAATTCGGTCGCCGCGCTGGCGTCGGGCGGGACGTCGGACATGGTGCTGCTCGAATCGCCTGCGGGACGCGAGGCGGTGTTCCGATCGGCGCTGTGCTTCTGGGAGGATGAGGGCGTGCGCGGCGGGATCGCGTCGGAAGCCGGGCCGTGGGCCATCGCCGAATATCTCGAATATCCCGAAGGCAGCCGGTTCATCCAGTCGTTCAAATCGGTCGCCGCCTCGGCCAGTTTCGAACATGCCAGCGTCTTTCAGCGGCGGTATCGGTTCGAGGAACTGGGTCGATTGTTGCTCGACAAGATGCGCGATCGGGCAGGCGGCGCATTCGATGGCGTATCGCGGATCGTGGTCGGCCGTCCGGTCGAATATGCCGGTCATGCGCCCGACGAAGCGCTGGCGCGCGAACGCTATGATGCGATGTTCGCCGGGTTGGGGGTTGAGGCGCATTATGTCTTCGAACCGTTGGGCGCGGCGTTCAGCTATGCGTCGAGTCTGGACGCGGCAGCGACGATCCTGGTCGCCGATTTCGGCGGCGGGACCAGCGATTTTTCCGTCGTGCGGATCGCGGCGCCGGGGGCGGCCAAGCGCTGCGTCCCGCTGGGCCATGCGGGGGTCGGCATCGCGGGCGACCGGTTCGACTACCGCATCGTCGACCACCTCGTGCTGCCGCTCTTGGGCAAAGGCGGGGAATATCGGTCGTTCGACAAGATCCTGGAGATCCCCGGCGGCTATTTCGCCGACTTCGGCGACTGGTCGCGGCTGGCGCTGATGCGCAACCGACGGACGCTGGGCGAACTCGACAAATTGCGCCGCGCAGCGATCGACCCCGACTCCATCGCCCGGATGATCGCGGTGATCGAGCAGGAACTGGGGTTTCGCCTTTACGATGCGGTGGGCCAGGCCAAGCGGGCGCTATCGTCGGCAGAGGAGACTAGGTTCGCGTTCAGCGGCGCGGGGTTGAGCATCGAAGCCCCGCTGACCCGCGCCGATTTCGAACGCTGGATTGCGTCCGACATCGTCCGCATCGAAGCGGCGGTCGACCGCGCGCTCGAACGGTCTGGGGTTGAGGCTGCGGGCATCGATCGGGTGTTCCTGACCGGCGGATCGTCGCTGATCCCGCGTATCCGCCGGATTTTCGAGGCGCGGTTTGGGAGCGAACGGATCGCTGGCGGCAATGAACTGACGTCGATCGCCCACGGCCTCGCGCTGATCGGCGAGCAGGACGACCTGACCGAATGGGCGGCATAGCGGCTACAGCTGATGCCCGGTGCGGTCGCGCTTGGTCGCCAGATAATGTTCGTTGTGTGGATTGGGCGGCAGGTGATGGGGCACGCGTTGGATCACAGTAACGCCCGCACGCTCCAGCCCGTAGACCTTTTCGGGATTGTTGGTCAGCAGCCGCACCCGGTCCTGCCCAAGTAGTTTCAGCATCCGTGCGGCCACCCCGAAATCGCGGGCGTCGATCGCGAAGCCCAGCCGGGTGTTGGCGTCCACCGTGTCGAACCCCTGATCCTGAAGCGCATAGGCGCGCAGCTTGTTGACGAGGCCGATCCCGCGTCCTTCCTGTCGCAGATAGAGGAGGATGCCCCAGCCGCTCGCCGCAATCTTGCGGATCGCGGCGTGGAGTTGCGGCCCGCAATCGCATTTCAGGCTGCCCAGCACGTCGCCGGTCAGACATTCGCTGTGCAGGCGAACGAGCGGTGGCGCGCCTGTCGGCTGGCCGATGAGCAACGCGATGTGCTCGCCGGCGGCGTCGGGGGTGCGGAAGGCGACGATCTCTGCATCCTCGGCACCCGCTACGGGCAAGCGGGCGCGGGCCGCGATTTCGAGGCGGCCCGAATCCTCGTGCGCGGCGATGTCGGCGGGGGTGATCGCGTCGCTGGTGTCAAGGCGGACCCGCGCGAACCAGGCGGGAAGGAGGCCCGCGATCCGCGCCAGGTCGAGCGCGGCGCGCGCGGCTTCCTGTGCCGTCAGCGGTACGCTGCGAAATGGTCCCTTGAGCGGGGTCGCCAGGTCGAACTGCGGATCGGCGAGCGCGGTCGCGGCGTCGAAATCGAGCCAGGGTGTGCGCTGGATGGCGACGGGGGCGACCGGATCGGCTGCGTCGCGCTGGTTGGCGAGTTTGAGGGTGGTAGCGCGCCCGGCCGACAGCAGTATGAACGCTTCGCCGGTGGAATCGAAGGCTGCGAGCCGATTCGTGTCGGCGGTTTCGATTGCTAGCAGTTCGAGCACGCCGTTGGAGCCCGCGATTGCGATCGGCCAGCCGCGGCGGGCGGCGTCGATGGCGCGGGCGACGGCGCGCGGGTCGCTCACAGGACGAACTCGGTCAGGATCGGGATGTGGTCGGAGGGTTTGAGCCAGCTGCGGCACGGCTCGTACACGCGGTGCGCCACCGCCTTGTCCGCGACCGAGCGTGAGGCCCACATATGGTCGAGCCGCCGGCCGCGGTCGGACGCGGCCCAATCCTTCGCGCGGTAGCTCCACCAGGTGTAGAGCCGTTCGGGCGCGGGGACGAACTTGCGGCCGAGATCGACCCAGTCGTTGGCGGCCTGCAACTGCGCCAGTGCCTCGACCTCCACGGGCGTATGGCTAACGACGTCGAGCAGTTGCTTGTGGCTCCACACGTCGCTTTCGAGCGGTGCGATGTTGAAATCGCCGGTGAGGATGACGGGCAGGTCGCCCAATCCTTCGGACCAGCGGGTCATGCGCTCCAGAAAATCGAGCTTCTGCCCGAATTTGGGGTTCGCCTCGCGGTCGGGAATGTCGCCGCCCGCGGGGACATAGACGTTCTCGAGGCGGAGGCCATTGGCGAGGCGGACGCCGATATGGCGGGCTTCGCCATTGGCCTGCCAGTCGAGCCGATCGTCCTCGGTAAAGGGAATGCGGCTGAGAATGGCGACGCCGTGATGCATTTTCTGGCCATGGATGGCGATGTGTTCATAGCCGAGCGCGCGAAGCGGCGCGTGCGGGAAATCGCCGTTGATGACCTTTGTTTCCTGAAGGCACAGGACGTCGGGGGCGGCTTCGCGCAGGAATTGCTGGACGATGTCCATGCGGAACCGCACCGAATTGATGTTCCACGACGCAATGCTGATCTTCTCGCTCATCGCCCGGCGATGTAGCCAGACGCGCGGGGAAGCGCCAGTGGCGAGGCGCCAGTGTCGAGGCGCCAGTGCCGAGGCGGACGTGCAGGTAAGGGACGAGCGATGAGCGTGCGTGAGGATCGGCAGATCGGGGCGATGATCGCGGAGATGCTAGCGGCGCGGCGGCCGGACGCGACTTTATGCCCCAGCGAAGTCGCGCGGGCGCTGGCGGGGGAAGACGGCGACTGGCGCGCGCGGATGGGGGAGGTCCATTCGGCGGTCGATGGACTGGTCGCTGCGGGGGCGGTGCGGTTGAGCTGGAAAGGCGCTGCGATGGCGGCGCGGGGTGGGCCGTACCGGATCGGGCGTGTCGGGAATCGGGACGAGGACGGCTGAGCGGGATGAACGCGGCGAGCGCGTCGCCGCCCAGGGGTCAGCGGACCTGTTCGACGGTGAGCGATCCGGCGGGGAGCGGGCGGCAGAGTTCGGACGCGGGGGCCGACCCGTCGAGCCAGCGGGCATAATCGGGCGGGGTCAGGACGACGACCTGGCGATCATGGTAGGGGGCGATGTCGGGGCCGGGCGGGCAGGTGAGCATCGCCCATGCCTCCCCCACGGTCGCGTCCGCTTTCCACACCCCGGCGATGCAGAACCAGTCATGGCCCGCAAGCGTGAAGGCCCATTTGGATTTGAGCGGCTTCTTCGCCGGTTTGGGCGCGTCCGCTGCAGGGGCGGGGGGATCGGTGAATTCGAAAAAGCCATCGACGGGGATCAGACAGCGGCCGCCAGTGGCACTGTTGGTCAGGGTGCGGCCATCGGAGCGGAAATTATAGACGGGCCGCCCGCCGCCCCCGCCGCGTGCGGGCGCGGGCCAGCTCCAGCGGCGCGTGACCATTTCGGCGGTCAGCGGCGCGGCGGGATCGGCGGGGGCGCTGTCGGATCGGTCGGCGCGGGTGCGGACGATTTCCAGCCGGTCGGTGATGCGGATCGAATCGAGGGGCGCGAAATTGGGCACGCCTTCGGGAAAGTCGAGCGCTATGCGGGTTTCGCTAAAGTCGCGGATGAGCTTTGCGATCTGAGTGCGGCGATAGGCTTCGTTGCACATGGCGGGAGGGTAGCGGGGTTGGGTGCGTGATTGAAGGATGCCCTGGATCGACACGGCGATGAAAGAACGCCGCATTGACATTGGACAAGTCGTTGTCCACATTGGCTGCATGCAAACCGTCAGCTATTCCGAAGCCCGCGAAAATCTGAAGTCGATGATCGACAAGGTGGTCGCAGACCGCGCGCCCTTGGCCATCACGCGCCAGCGTGGTGAGGGGGCAGTGTTGATTTCCGCAAGCGAATGGGCGTCGATCGAAGAGACGCTATACCTGCTGCGGTCGCCCGCCAACGCGAAGCGGCTGATGGACGGGATCGCGCGCCTGGATGCCGGTGAGGGCGAGGAGCACGAGCTGGTACGTCCGTGAAGCTGGTATGGGATCGCGACGCCTGGCTCGAATATGTCGCATGGCAAGCCGAGGACGCCAAAGTAGTGGCGCGGATCAATGCGCTGATTGGCGAGTGCCTGCGCGATCCGTTTCGCGGGATGGGTAAGCCGGAACCATTGAAGCAGAATTTGAGCGGATGGTGGTCACGCCGGATCAATAGCGAGCATCGGCTGGTGTATCGGGTCAGCGGCAGTGGCGGGGCACAAGCGCTGGAGGTGCTAAGCTGTCGGTATCATTATTGAATTGCGGATAAGGCCCCCGAAACTCATTTCGGCAGTCAGCGGCGCGGCGGGATCGGCGGGATCGGCGGGGGCGCTGTCGGAGCGGTCGGCGCGGGTGCGGACGATTTCCAGCCGGTCGGTGATGCGGATCGAATCGAGGGGCGCGAAATTGGGCACGCCCTCAGGAAAGTCGAGCGCGACGCGGGTTTCGCCGAAGTCGCGGATCAGCTTGGCGATCTGGCTGCGGCGATAGGCTTCGTTGCACATGGCGGGAGGGTAGCGGGGTTCGGCGGGTGATTGAAGGGCGGCGAGGTCGCGTTCTGGGCGACGGCGTGGGAAGATCATCGCCATTGGAAGAAGTATGATGCCCGGATGCTGGATAAGCTGAACAGGTTGATCCAGGAATGCCGGGGCACCCATTCAAAAGTACCGGAAAGCTTAAGGCGCTGGGTCGCAATTCATCAGGCTCGCGGTGGAGGCGGATCAATCAGGAGCATCAACTGGCGTGTTGGGCAACCCGGAGTGGGATAGAGCAGATGCTCCCGGCGACGAAACGTCAATATCACGGACGCAAAATAAACTTCGAGTGGCCACTAATGAATAGCTCGGTATCAGCCGTCATTGACAATTGGATTAATTATGCCGGATTTAATTCCGAAAAACACATCGCGTTCTTCTCTGCCATGAATATTGAATGCAGCAATATGATAATGGCGCTCTTTAACTGAATCTGACCTTAAATAGAATGGTAACTCATCAAAGCAGAACTCTGCTATAACCCCAGCCATGTCCTTGTCGTAGCACTGCTGCAGTATCTTTAAGTTCGTTGAAGGAAAGCTATTTTTAAATGTCTTATTATATTTAGGCTGAAAATACCGAATTAACGCCGCCTCGTAAAGAGATACTTGCTGCGCCTCCGTCGTATTGAACAGGCTATCTAAGGCCGCGTCCATGCGGGAGCCATCCTTATCCCGCTCTGCCGCCCACGGATTGAATATTGTCATCATTCGAGTGTTTGGCTGGACTTCGATTAAAACAACTTCAAGTCTCTGATTCTCGGGGGGTGCGGTGAGGGCGATGCGCTGAAGCGTCTCGTGTTTAGTCAATCTATCAAGCGCATTTCTAGAACCATCCTCTCCATATGCCTGTCCGATATACTGGACATCAAAAAGAATTGGGTTTTCGGAATTTAGTCGAAAGATCGAAGCCTCTACCCCAGGGAAAGTACGATTACCGCGATCATCTTCAACCCAAAACTCTTCACCATCACGCCTCAAACTTGCCCTTGGTGGAAGTTTCCATTTAAGCTGTTGTGACAAACCGCCAACAAGAAAATTTGTAACCAATGACCCATCGACTTGATCAGCACTCTCCAGTCGGACAATTGGCACATAGCCAATTAAATATACATGGCATTTTTTAATTATTTCTCCATGTAGCTTGGTCAATTCTGGATTGTATAGTTCCTTTGCTGGAAAATGAACGTAACTATACGCAAATATATCTAAAGCGTGTTCAATTTCGAACAACTTTTTATCAAACAAATTCGGCAAAGAGGGATTTTTCATCACACAAAATTCCCGATCACAAACAATTTTGAGCTTATACAGTTGCTACTGATCGCGAAATGACGAGAAAATCAATTATATTTACCTAATCCCGCTCCCGGTCCCCAGCGCCCATATACAGTTCGCTTCCCGTTTCCTTGAACACTTCGCTCATCGCCGCCATCCCCGCTTCCGCTTCCTCAACGGTGGTTGGGGCTTGTGGTGAGCCCCCTCCACCATTCGGCAAAGCCGAATGGCCCCCCTCCCCGTGCCGGGGAGGATTTGCCGCCAGGAAGCTGTCGGCGCTCTGGTTCTGCTTGGCGGCGAAGTCGCGGACTTCTTGGGTGATCTTCATCGAGCAGAATTTGGGGCCGCACATCGAGCAGAAGTGCGCGGTCTTGGCGCCTTCGGCTGGCAGCGTCTGGTCGTGATATTGCTCGGCGGTGTCGGGGTCGAGCGACAGGTTGAACTGGTCGCGCCAGCGGAAGTCGAAGCGGGCGCGGCTTAGCGCGTTGTCGCGCATCTGGGCGGCGGGATGCCCCTTGGCGAGATCGGCGGCGTGGGCGGCAAGCTTGTAGGTCACCACGCCGACCTTCACATCGTCGCGGTCTGGCAGGCCCAAATGCTCCTTGGGCGTGACGTAGCAAAGCATCGCGGTGCCGTACCAGCCGATCATCGCCGCACCGATGCCGCTGGTGATGTGGTCGTAGCCCGGCGCGATGTCGGTGGTGAGCGGCCCGAGCGTGTAGAAGGGGGCTTCGCCGCACGCCTCAAGCTGCTTGTCCATATTCTCCTTGATCTTGTGCATCGGCACATGGCCGGGGCCTTCGATCATCACCTGAACATCCTGTTCCCAGGCGCGCTTGGTCAGTTCGCCCAGCGTGTAGAGTTCGGCGAATTGCGCTTCGTCGTTTGCGTCGGCGATGCTGCCGGGGCGGAGACCATCGCCCAGGCTGTAGGCGATGTCATAGGCTTTGCAGATTTCGGTGATGTCGTCGAAATGTTCATAGAGGAACGATTCCTTGTGATGGCTGAGGCACCATTTCGCCATGATCGAGCCGCCGCGCGACACGATGCCGGTCACGCGCTTTGCCGTCATCGGGATATAGGGCAGGCGGACGCCGGCATGGATGGTGAAGTAATCCACGCCCTGTTCGGCCTGTTCGATGAGCGTGTCGCGGAAGATTTCCCAGGTCAGTTCCTCGGCAATGCCGCCGACCTTTTCCAGCGCCTGATAAATGGGGACGGTGCCGATCGGGACGGGTGAGTTGCGCAGGATCCATTCGCGGGTGTCGTGGATGTTGCGGCCGGTGGAGAGGTCCATGACGGTGTCCGCGCCCCAGCGGATCGACCAGACCATCTTGTCGACCTCTGCCGCGACGTCCGATGCAACCGCGCTGTTGCCGATATTGGCGTTGATCTTGACCAGGAAATTGCGGCCGATCGCCATCGGTTCGGATTCGGGGTGGTTGATGTTGTTGGGGATGATCGCGCGGCCGCGGGCAACTTCGTCGCGCACGAACTCAGGCGTGACGAAATCGGGGATGGCGGCGCCGAAGCTTTCGCCGTCGCGGACATATTCGGCGAGCCGCTGGCGGCCGAGATTTTCGCGGGTGGCGACATATTCCATCTCGGGCGTGATGATGCCTTGGCGGGCATAGTGCATCTGGCTGACGTTCATGCCGGGTTTGGCGCGCAGCACGCGTTTGCGGACATTGGGGAAGGGCTGGACGCCGCCCGAACGGTCGGGGCCGAGCTGGCCGTTATCTTCGGGCTTCGTCTCGCGCTGGGCGACTTCCTCGACATCGCCGCGGTCGCGAATCCAGTCGCGGCGCAGTTCGAGGAGGCCCGCCATGATGTCGATGCGGGCATTGGGATCGCTGTAGGGGCCGCTGGTGTCGTAGACACGCAAGGGCGGCTCGCCCGAAGAGGGTTCGAGGTCGATTTCGCGCATCGCGACATTGTATTTGCCGACATGGACCTTGCGGCTGCCGCGGATCGGGCCTGTCGTTACCTTGAGTTCGGTGCGTGCGGGGATGTCAGCCATGATGTTCCACTCCATTCGGAGGAAACGGGCCGTGGGATTTGGACCGCTCCCTCCCTACGCCGGTGTCAGCCGGATCAGGTTCAGCGGGTCTTGGCATCAGCCAACTCTCAACCGCTCATGCGCGGTCCCCCGGGGATGGGAGTGTTCTAGGCGTCGTTGTCGGTGCTGTCGAGCGCGGCGTACCAGTCGGCATAGGGGGTGTTCTTGGCGAGGTGGCGGTTCCAGTCCTTGGCGCCGTCGTCCCACCACACCGGGCCGCGTTCGCCCAAGCGCCGTTTGGCGGCATCGACGCGAGCGCGGGCGTCGGGTTCCTTTTCGCGGACGGCGCGGCGGGCGGCCATGAGGTCGCGGACCAGCTGCTCGCGGGACTCTTCGGACAAGGCGGGATTGCTCATCCGCCACAAACGCCCGCGCACGACGAAATAGCGACCGTCGGGGGTGACCGGATGGCCGCCCGCGCGTGCGCTCACAGCATGTATTTCATGCGGACTTGCTGGCGGGTGGGGCCGGTGATCTCAAACCGGGCGGCGCTGAATTTGGGCGGGCCGAAGCGGATCGCGGGGTTTTGCGAAAATCCGAATCCTTCGCGCGGGATGCCGGCGAAGGTGTCGAGTTTCGCGTTGCCGTTTTCGTCGTGGATCACGGCAAGCGCATAACGGCCGGGGGGGAGCCCCTCGAACGCCATGGCGTGCTGGCGCGCGGGCACCGTCTTGGTCGAGGCGCGGGCGTCGTCGACGCAATTGGGGAAATTGTCGGGATCGGCGGTCAGGCAGACCTGGATCAGCCCCTTGGCCGACCTTAGCCCAGCGACATCGACGTCAAGCCGCGCGGTGGGGCTCGCTCCGGGCAGCATCGCCACGATGATGAGGGCCGCGCCCAGCCTGCGCAGCAGCCGCTCGGTCGGCCCGACGGCGAGCAGCATCGAAATCGCCGAGGCCATCGTCGGTGCCGCAGACGCGGTCCCAGAAGCGGAAATAGAGGCCATAGTTACATCCGTACCGTTCATGGTGCCGCTGATGATGGCTGGCGGTGATCAGCCAGTTCCCCAATGGCCCCTTCCACATGAACCGGGGAAAAACCTCCCACCCCATGTGATTGGTCACCCCCATAACCGTCATTACCGCCAGCACAAAGCCGAGGGCGGCGACATGGATGGGAATGACGAACACCAGTAGCGGAATTACCACAGCCCCGGTCAGCGCCTCGATCGGGTGAAACGCCATCGCCGCCCAGGCGGTCGGCGGGCGGCTGGCATGGTGGACGGCATGGGCCATGCGGAACGGACGGGGCCGATGCATCCAGCGGTGGGTCCAGTAGAACCAGGTGTCGTGCGCGAAGAGATAGGCGAGCACGGACACGGGCACGTACCAGAGCGGGTATGTCGAGATTTCGGTGTAGATCGCGGTCCACCCGTGATTCTGCCAGCCCCAGGCGACGATCCCGGCGGGAATGCCGTAGATCGCGGCGGAAGCGAGGCTCCAGCCGATTTCCTTGCGCATCTGCACGTCGAGGCCGGTGTAGAGACCGGGATGTTTGAGCCGCGTGGCCCAGGCGAAGCCGCCCGATGCGATGAGATAGCGCACACCCACGATCAGGGTCATCGCGAAAGCGGACAGGGCGATGGCGAGGGCGGCGGACATGGGGCGTGTTTAGGCGGTTTTGCGGGCTAGCGGTAGGGGATCGCGTGAGGAACCAGGGCCGTTGGTTTCGATCAAAGTCGAGAAACGCGGTTTTGGCGCTGGGGTCATGTTTCTCGACTTCGCTCGAAACGACCGGGAGAGGTGGGGCCGATACGGCAGGTCAGAGCGTGATGGCGCGCGCCGCCTGCTTTCGTTCGGAATAGCGATCGACCAACGGCTCGGCGTGCGGGCGAAGCAGGACGGTGAAACGCACCAGTTCCTCCATCACGTCGACGATGCGGTCGTAATAGTCGGAGGGGCGCATCCGTCCCGCCTCGTCGAATTCCTGATAGGCCTTGGCGACGCTCGACTGGTTGGGGATGGTGAACATCCGCATCCACCGGCCCAGCAACCGCAGGCTGTTGACGCTGTTGAAGGATTGCGAGCCCGCGGAAACCTGCATGACAGCCAGCGTGCGGCCCTGGGTCGGGCGGACGCCGCCCATGCTCAAGGGAAGGTGGTCGATCTGCGTTTTCATGATGCCGGTAATCTGGCCGTGGCGTTCGGGGCTGCACCAGACTTGGCCTTCGGACCAGAGCGACAAGTCGCGCAGTTCGTGGACCGCCGGATGGTCGTCGCCCGCGATCGCGTCGGGAAGCGGCAGGTCGCGGGGGTCGAAGATGCGGGTTTCCGCGCCGAAATATTCGAGCAGCCGTGCCGCCTCCTCAACGCAGAGCCGCGAATAGGAACGTTCGCGCAGGCTGCCGTAGAGGAGCAGGATGCGCGGAGGGGGCTGGTCATCGCCGATCCCGGCGGCAGGGCGCTGGTGGGCATGTTCGGGCGACAGCGCGGGGAGATGGCCGGGATCGGGAAGGGGGCGGACGGGCATCAGAGGCGAACCTCCTTTGCGTCGGGGAACCAGCGTCGCCCGAGGCGCAGCGCGACATGGACGAGCAGGATCAGCACCGGCACCTCGACCAGCGGGCCGATGACCGCGGCGAAGGCGACGGGGGAGGCGAGGCCGAAAGCGGCGATGGCGACGGCGATCGCCAGTTCGAAATTATTGCCCGACGCGGTGAAGGCGATGGCGGTGGTGCGCGGATAATCGCCCGCGATGCGCTTGCCCATCCAGAAGCTGACGAGGAACATCACCACGAAATAGATCGTCAGCGGGATCGCGATGCGGATCGCGTCGAACGGCAGGCGGACCACGTCGCCGCCTTTCAATGAAAACATCGCGACGATGGTGAACAGCAAGGCGGCCAGCGTGACGGGACCGATGCGGGGTAGGAATTTGCGCTCATACCAATCCTCTCCCCGGCGGGCGACGAGGATGCGGCGGGTGAGGTAACCGGCGAGAAACGGAATGCCGAGATAGATCAGCACCGCGCTCGCGATGGTCCAGAAATCGACGTCGATCACGCTGCCTTCCAGCCCGAGCAGCGGCGGCAGAACGCCGAGGAAAAACCAGGCATAGAGGCTGAAGAACGCGATCTGGAACACCGAGTTGAACGCGACCAGCCCGGCGACATATTGATTGTCGCCACGCGCCAGCTGGTTCCAGACCAGCACCATCGCGATGCACCGCGCCAGCCCGATCAGGATCACGCCGGTCATGTATTCGGGGTAATCGCGCAGGAAGATGACGGCGAGCGCGAACATCAGCACCGGGCCGATCAGCCAGTTCTGAACCAGCGACAACATCAGCACGCGGCGATCGTCGAACACGCGCGGCAATTCGCTGTAACGGACGCGCGCGAGGGGCGGATACATCATCAGGATCAACCCGATGGCGATCGGGATGTTGGTGCTGCCGACGCTGAGCGAATCGAGCGCGGCGGGCAGGCCGGTAAAGACGGTGCCGAGCAAGACCCCCACACCCATCGCCGCGAAGATCCACAGCGTCAGCCAGCGATCGAGGAAGGAGAGCTTTTCGGGCTTGGCGGCGACGGTCATGCTTGTTCGGTTGCCGTGGCCGTTGCGCCATCGACGCGCCCGATCTCGCGCAGCTTCTGGCGCAGCGCGAGCTTGTCGATCGACTCGATCGGAAGCGCGAGGAACAGCGAAATGCGCTGCCGTAGATAGGTCATTGCCTTGACGAACGCGTCGCGCTGGCCGGGGCCGGTCACGGCGGCGGGGTCTTCGATGCCCCAATGCGCGGTCATCGGATGGCCGGGCCAGACCGGGCAGACCTCTCCGTTCGCGTCGTCGCAGACGGTAAAGATGAAATCGATCTCCGGTGCGCCGGGCTGGGCAAATTCGTCCCAGCTCTTGGAGCGCAGGCCGTCGGTGTCGAAGCCGAGCGAGGCGAGCAGGTCGAGCGACATCGGATGGACGTCGCCCTTCGGGAAACTGCCTGCGGAATAGGCGCGGAAGCGGTCGCCGCCTTCGCGGTTGAGCAATGCTTCGGCAAGGATCGAGCGCGCCGAGTTGCCGGTGCACAGGAACAGGACGTTATAGGGACGGTCGGCCATCGGGCACCTTTCAGCAGCAGGGAGCGAGTTCGGCGATCAGCGGCGCGCACAGTTCGGGCGAACCGGCGCAGCAATCCTTGACGAGGAACAATGTGAGCGCGCGGAACGCGTCGAGATCGGCGCGATAGACGATCGAGCGGCCGTTGCGCTCGCCCCGGATCAGACCGCAGCGCGTCAGAATCGCAAGGTGCGACGACATCGTGTTTTGCGGGGTTTGCAGCCGCTCGGCGATGGCCCCCGCGGGCAAGCCGTCGGGTTCGTGGCGCACCAGCAGCCGAAACGCATCGAGCCGGGTGGGCTGGGCAAGTGCCGAGAGCGCTTCGATGGCTGTGTTCGATTCCATATATCCAGCTTTATGGATATATGGAATCGATGTCCAGCGCTTGTGCTCGGGCGGTTGTTTGCGAGGGCAAGGTGGATTGGCGGAGCGGGAGGGATTCGAACCCTCGATACGGTTTTGCCGTATACTCACTTTCCAGGCGAGCGCCTTCGACCACTCGGCCACCGCTCCGCAGGGTTTTAATGCCTGGACAGGGCGTTCCCCTAGGCGAGGCGGCGGGGGTGCGCAAGCGCAAGGGTGATTGCATGCGGGTGGGGGCTCGTGCCAACACTTGCCCCCATGTTGACCAGCCTGTTTGCGCTCCTTGCGCTCGTCCAGTCCCAGCCTGCGCCGCCATCCCAGCCGCAGGCCGTTCCGCAAGCAGCACCTGCGCCAGTCGCCGCGCCCGCCACGCCGCCCGCCGCCGCCAATCCCTGGGATGCGGCGGCGGAGGATTGGCGCGAGATCCCGGCGGACGAACTTCTGGTGATGACGTTATCGGGCGACCGGCGGATCGTCATCCGGCTCGCGCCCCGCTACGCGCCGGTCCATGTCGACAATATCCGCAAGCTGGCCGCCGCGCGCTGGTGGGACGGCGAGAGCGTGTACCGGGTGCAGGACAATTATGTCGTGCAATGGGGCGATCCGACCGAGAAGAAGCCGCAGCCGGGCGTCGTCGCCAATCCGCCACCCGAATATGACTGGGAAGGCTGGGACGGGGTGACGGTGCTGTCGCGGCGCGACCCCTATGCGGCGCGGTCTGGCTATAGCGCCGACGGCTGGCCGCTGGTCGGCGATGGGACGCGTTCATGGATGCCGCATTGCTATGGCATGGTCGGCGTCGCGCGCGATCTGGCGCCGAGCACGGGTTCGGGCAGCGACCTCTACACCGTGATCGGGCATGGGCCGCGGCATCTGGACCGCAACATCGCGCTGGCCGGGCGGATCGTCGACGGGATCGAGCATCTGACGGTGTTGCCGCGCGGGATGCAGGCGCTGGGCATCTATGACGACCCTGCGCAATATGTGCGGATCGATACGGTTCGGCTGGCGAGCGATCTGCCAGTCGGCGAGCGGCCGAGGTTTCAATATCGCGCGACCGACAATCCGCGCTTTGGCGCGTGGGTGAAGATGCGGGAGAATCGCGAGCCGCCTTTCTTTACGGTGCAACTGGGCGGGGCGGACATCTGCAACGCGATGCCGCCGGTGCGGCGGACGCCTTAGTTGCTTCCATCCGTCGCTCCTAACTGGTTCCGGAGTGGCGGGGTGGGGTGGCAAACGGGCAAGGCACAAAAAATGGGCCGGTGATCGCTCACCGGCCCAGTCGTCCGCAGGAGGAACCTCTGTTTGGGGAGGGTGGATGCGGTCCACCCTCCCCAAAGTCGTCAATAATTGTAGGCGCGTTCGCCATGTTCGCCGAGGTCGAGGCCTTCGCGCTCGACCTCTTCGCTGACACGTCCGCCGGTCAGCGCCTTGGCCGCTCCGAAGGCGATGGCCGAGCCGACGCCTGCCCAGAGAATCGCGACGAGAACCGAAATGACCTGGATGTAAAGCTGGCTGCCCAGGGCATAATCGTCGCCGCCTGGGCCACCCAGTGCGGGCAGCATGGTGAACGCGGTGCCGATCGAGCCGACGATGCCGCCCAGCGCGTGAATGCCGAATACGTCGAGCGATTCGTCGAAGTTGAGCTTGGGTTTGATCGAGACCACGAACCACGCACAAACGATCGCCGAGATCGCGCCGAGCAGGATCGCGCCGAACGGCCCCGAATTGCCTGCCGCCGGAGTGACCGCGACCAACCCCGCGATCGCCCCCGAACAGGCTCCTAGCAGCGAGCCCTTATGCCCGAGCATCCGCTCGGTCAGCATCCAGAACAGGACGCCCGCTGCCGTCGCGACGAACGTGTTGATGAGCGCGAGGCCTGCCGAGCCGTTCGCCTCGAGCGCCGAACCCGCGTTGAAGCCGAACCAGCCGACCCAGAGCAGCCCGGTGCCGATGAGCGTCATCGTCATCGAATGCGGCGCCATCACGTCCTTCTTGTAGCCCAGCCGCTGGCCGAGGATCAGCGCACCGACCAGCGCCGAGACGCCCGCATTGATGTGAACGACGGTGCCGCCCGCGAAATCGAGCGCGCCCCAGCCGAAGATCAGGCCAGTCGTCGCCTCGTCTCCGCCTTCGTACCAGACCATGTGCGCGATCGGGTAATAGACGATGGTCAGCCAGATCAGCGCGAACACCATCAGCGCGGAAAACTTCATCCGCTCAACCAGCCCACCGACGACCAGCGCGACGGTGATCGCCGAAAAGGTCATCTGGAACGCGATGAACACGAATTCGGGGATTTCGACGCCTTCGGAGAAGGTGACGGCGGTCGAATCCTGGGTGACGCCGGCGAGGAAGAACTTGCCCGCGGAGATGAACTGGTTGGCGTCGCCGCCGAATGCCAGGCCATAGCCGTACGTGACCCACAGGATCATCGCGAGTGCGGCGACCGCGATGACCTGAGTCAGCACCGACAGCATGTTCTTGGTGCGCACAAGCCCGCCGTAGAAGAGCGCGAGGCCCGGGACGATCATCGCCATCACCAGCACGGTTGCGGTCATCATCCAGGCGGTGTCGCCCTTGTTGACGGTGGCGACGACTTCGGCAGCGGCTTCGGGTGCCTGAAGCGCGGCGTCCTGCGCCCAGGCGGGCAGGGCGGCAAGTATCGACGCCGTCAGCGCCGCGCCGGTCATCCCGGCTTTTTTAAGCATGTTCATATGGACCCCCATCACAGCGCGGTCTGATCGGTTTCGCCGGTGCGGATGCGCACCGCCTGACCGACATCGAGAACGAAAATCTTGCCGTCGCCGATCGCGCCGGTGTTGGCCGACGACTGGATCGCCTCCACGACGCGGTCGCAAAGGTCGGTGGCGCAGACGATCTCGAGTTTGATCTTGGGCACCATGTTGGTGCTGTATTCGGCCCCGCGATAGATTTCGGTCTGGCCCTTTTGCCGCCCGAACCCCTTTACTTCGCTGACCGTCATGCCCGCGACCCCGACGTCCGTCAGTGCCTCGCGCACGTCATCGAGCTTGAATGGCTTGATGATGGCGATGACCAGTTTCATGCCGCCCCCTTGTTCTGGTTTTTCCCAAGGGCAGTGCAGCAAAGGTTGTGCCAGAGTCGAAACGACGCATTTTCAAGGCGGTTGACGAAATCAAATGTCGCGAGCAGTCAGAAATTTGTGCAGATGCGAAACTCTGCCCGAACTTTAGGCAGGGTCGGTGTCAGGCGTCGAGAGAAGCTCGCGGGCGTCGCTCTCATCCTCGTCATCGACCATGACGCGCACCGGGATCAGCAACGCGGAGCCGTCGGCGATGCTCGCGCCGGTGTCGAAACACACGGCAGGGATGCCCGCTGCCTCCAGCCGACCGGCGACGATATACGCTTCGAACATGTCAAACCGGCTGATTTCGACGAGCGCCATGCGCATCTTCCTTCGATTGACGCGCATGGGGAATGCGCATATTCTTTGCGCATGAAGCATGATCCTATCGCCTCGGGCAAGCGCAAAGCCGTCAACCTGTCGATCGACACTGGTGTGGTTGCCGCGGCACGGGAGGCGGGCATCAACCTGTCGCAGGTGAGCGAGGCGGCCATCCGCGACGCCGCGAAGAAGGAACGCGACCGGTTGTGGAAGGAGGAGAATCGCGCAGCGATCGAGGCGAACAACGCTTGGGTCGAGACGCACGGCCTGCCGTTAGAAAAATATCGGTTGTTCTGACCCGTGGCGAAATTCGACCTGTATCGATCGAAGGACGGCACCGTTCTGCTCGATTGCCAGAGTGACCTGCTCGACCATCTCAACACGCGGTTCGTCGTGCCGATGGCATTTCCAGACGATGCGGTCCAGGTTGATCGGTGGCTCAATCCCGTGTTGAACGTGCATGGGGACGAGATGCTGATGCTGACGCATTTCGCAGCGGCGATCCCGGTGAACCAACTCGGGGTGCGGATCGGATCGGTTGTCGAGCAGGAGTGGCATATATCGGCTGCGTTGGATGTGTTGATCAGCGGGTTTTGAACACTCGCCCCACCCCTCTCGCATCGAGCTTGTCGAAATGCTGTCCTTCTTGGCACGAAGAAAGGACAGTGCTTCGACAAGCTCAGCACGAACGGGGTGGGGGGTAGCGCATTCGTCGCAATCTACGGGTTATGTCGCGGTCCCCCCCACGGTCAGCCCGCCGATCAGCAAGGTCGGCTGGCCGACGCCTGCAGGGACGCTCTGACCGCCCTTGCCGCACATGCCGATGCCGGGGTCGAGTGCGAAATCGTTGCCGATGCCCTGAACGTGCGTCAGCGAAGTCGGGCCGTCGCCGATCAGCGTCGCGCCCTTGATCGGAGCGCCGAGCTTGCCGTTTTCGATCCGGTACGCCTCGGTGCAACTGAAAACGAATTTGCCCGATACGATATCGACCTGACCGCCGCCGAAGGATTTGGCGAAGATTCCCTTCTTGACGCGGCTCAGCAGTTCGGCGGGGTCGTCGTTTCCGCCGCGCATGAAGGTGTTGGTCATCCGCGGCATCGGCGCGTGGGCGAAGCTTTCGCGCCTGCCGTTGCCGGTGGGCTCGACGCCCATCAGCCGGGCGTTCAGCCGGTCGTGGATATAGCCTTTGAGGATGCCGTCCTCGATCAGCACATTCTCCTGGGTCGGCGTGCCTTCGTCGTCGATCGACAGCGATCCGCGTCGCCCGTGGATCGATCCGTCGTCGACGACGGTGACGCCGGGCGCGGCGACGCGCTGGCCGACCTTGCCGGAAAAGGCGGAAGTGCCCTTGCGGTTGAAATCGCCCTCCAGCCCGTGGCCGATCGCTTCGTGCAGCAGGATGCCGGGCCAGCCGGGGCCGAGCAGCACGGGCATCTCTCCCGCGGGCGCGTCGACAGCCTCGAGGTTGACGAGCGCCTGGGCGAGCGCCTCGTCGATCGCGCGGTTCCAGGCATCAGGCGTGACGATGGGCGCGTAAAGATCGCGTCCGCCGATGCCGACGCTGCCGGTTTCGCGGCGACCGTTCGATTCCACGACGATGGAGACGTTGAGGCGCGTGAGCGGGCGGATGTCGGTGGCGACGAACCCGTCGGCGCGGACGATCTCGACCACGCTCCACGATCCGAGCAGCGACACGGACACCTGTGCCACGCGCGGATCGCGGGCGCGGGCGGCGGCGTCGATCGCCTGGCACAGCGCGACCTTGTCGGCAAACGGCATCAGTTCGATCGGGTCGGCGGCGGTGTAGAGGTGGCGGTTGTTGCCGCGCGGCGGGGCGGCGCGGGCGCGCTCGCTGGGGTCGATCAGCGTCATCGTCTGCGCGGCACGGCGGATCGCGTCGGCGGATAGCTCGCTGGCATGGGCGAAGGCAGTGGTTTCCCCCGATACGCCACGCAGGCCGAAGCCGGAATCGGTCGAGTAGGAGGCGGTCTTGAGGACGCCGTCGTCGAAGCCGAACGCCTCGGTCTTGCGATATTGGAGGTAGAGTTCGCCGTCATCGGCGCGCGACAGCGCGTCGGCGGTCAGTTTCAGCGCAGTATCGGGGTCGAGTGTGCTGCCGTAGAGGAAGGTGCGGGGGTCGGCGGGGATGGTCATCGCGTCGATATAGGGGCGATGGCGCGGGTTTCACCTGCGGGAGAAGAAAGAAGGATTTTCTCGCGCAAAGGCGCGAAGCGGTTTCGCTTTTTTGGCCGCGTAGCGGCCTTCTTGCGAAATCAGCGCACCGGGCGATCGTAGGTTGATGAAGCGCTGCTGTCGCAGCGAAACACGACTTGTTCGCGCCTTGGCGCCTTTGTGCGAGCAGATGTTTTCTGGAACCCGCTTACAGACTCGCACCGGACGCGATGTCGGGGAGCACGCCCTGATCCACCCCATCGGCAGGCCCGCCGATCAGCACGAAGCGCCGGTCGCAATAGCCGCAATCGACATAGCCATGCTCGTCGATTTCGAGGAATACGCGCGGATGGCCGAGCGCCGCGCCGCCGGGAATGTCGCTGGCGCCGTCGCACGAAACGCGGCGGGTGGTGACACGGGTGGTCTCTGGCGGTGCGATCATGAGTGCGCCGATAGCAAAAGCGATTTCCCCCGACAATCGTTCGATCACCCTTTCACCGTTCGTTTCGAGCCCTTCGACTGCCCGCAGGGCGGGCGCTCAGGATAAACTTCCGGCAAGGGCGGAAGTCGAGAAACGCGACCGATGGCACCAAATTCACGTTTCTCGACTTCGCTTGAAACGAACGGGCTTGGGCAGGGTCGCGCAGATGTCGTTGTCGTGGGGTGACTTGGAGACTATCGACATCGCCATGACACAGGCGGCAATCGAGATAAACGGTCTGTCGAAGACCTATGCGGGCGGAAAACAGGCGCTCAGCGACGTAACGTTCGACGTTGCGCGCGGCAGCATTTTCGGGCTGCTGGGGCCGAACGGCGCGGGCAAATCGACGCTGATCAACATTCTGGCCGGGCTGGTGAACAAGAGCGCGGGGCGCGCCAGCATCTGGGGTTTCGACATCGACGCGCATCCGCGCAATGCCAAGGCGTCGATCGGGATCGTCAACCAGGAAATCCTGTTCGACCCGTTCTTCACCCCCGCCGAGACATTGGAAATTCAGGCCGGGCTGTACGGCGTCCCAAAGGCGAAGCGACGGACGATGGAATTGCTGTCGGCGATGCATCTGGCGGACAAGGCCAATGCCTATTCGCGGACGCTGTCGGGGGGCATGAAGCGGCGGTTGATGGTGGCCAAGGCGATGGTCCATTCGCCCCCCGTGCTGGTGCTCGACGAACCGACCGCAGGCGTCGATATCGAGCTTCGCCAGCAGCTCTGGGCCTATGTCCGCGCGCTCAACGATCAGGGCGTGACGGTGGTTCTGACCACCCATTATCTCGAGGAAGCCGAGCAACTGTGCGACCGCGTGGCGATCATCAATCACGGTCGCCTGATCGCCAACGAGCCGACTCGCGCGCTGATCGGCATGGCGCAGGAAAAGCTGGTCGAGGTGACGGTCGACCGCGACGTCGCAACCCCGCCCGACAATCGCTGTTTCCAGAAGATCGAACTGAAAGGCGACCGGACGCTGGCCATCACCTATCAAAAGGATCAGGTGAATGCCGGCGAAGTGCTGGCCGCGGTGCAGGCCGCCGGGTTCGGCATCGTCGATGTATCCACGCGCGAGGCCGATCTGGAAGACGTGTTCCTGAACCTGACGCGGGCACCGGTCGCGGCTTAGATATTGGTCCGTCCGGGGTGACGGAATGGATTTGGACGGGTGGCGGCGGAAGCGCCACGAACCGCGATCACCCCGGCCGCCCGTCTTCGTCCATCAGCACTTCGCGACGACCGACATGATCCGGGGCCGACACCAGCCCCTCGCGTTCCATCCGTTCGATCAGACGGGCGGCGGAGTTGTAGCCGATGCGCATCTGGCGCTGAAGCCAGGAGGTGGAGGCCTTTTGGCTCGACGCGACATATTGGATCGCCTGGCGGAATTGCTGGTCCTCCGGGCTGTCTTCGCCCGAGGGTGCGCCGTCGAGGCTGAAGCCTGCGCCTTCCTCCGGCTCGGTGGTGACGGCATCGACATAATCGGGCTCGCCTTGCGCGCGCCAATGGTCGGCGACGGCCTGGACCTCCTCGTCGCTGACGAAGGGGCCGTGGACGCGGCTGATCATCTTGCCCTGCGGCATGTAGAGCATGTCGCCCTTGCCGAGCAGCTGTTCGGCGCCCTGTTCGCCGAGGATCGTGCGGCTGTCGATCTTCGAGGTGACGTGGAAGCTGATGCGGGTCGGCAAATTCGCCTTGATGACGCCGGTAATAACATCGACCGACGGGCGTTGGGTCGCCATGATCAGGTGAATGCCCGCCGCGCGCGCCTTTTGCGCCAAACGCTGGATCAGGAATTCGACTTCCTTGCCCGCGGTCATCATCAGGTCGGCGAGTTCGTCGACCACCACCACGATCTGGGGCAACGGTTCGAGGTCGAGCGTCTCTTCCTCATGGATCGGGCGACCGTTTTCGTCATAGCCGACCTGGACCTTGCGGCCCAGTTTCTGGCCCTTTGCCTTGGCCGCGCGCACCTTGTCGTTGAAACCGCCCAAGGATCGGACGTTGACCGACGCCATCATCCGGTAACGGTCCTCCATCTGCTCGACCGCCCATTTGAGCGCGCGCACCGCCTTGGGCGGATCGGTCACGACATCGGCGAGCAGATGCGGGATGCCGCGATAGATGGACAATTCCAGCATCTTGGGATCGATCATGATCATGCGGCACTGGTCGGGGGTCAGCCGGTAGAGCAGCGACACGATCATCGAATTGAGCCCGACCGACTTGCCCGAGCCGGTGGTGCCCGCGACCAGCAGATGCGGCATCGGCGCGAGGTCGGCGATGACCGGATCGCCCGCGATGTTCTTGCCGAGCACGATGGGAAGCTGGGCGTTCTGGTCGGCGAAGCTCTGGCTGCCGATCAGTTCGTGCAAGGAGACGGGCTCGCGCCGCGCATTGGGCAATTCGATGCCGATGACGTTGCGGCCCTGAATCGTCGCGACGCGCGCCGAGATCGCCGACATGTTGCGGGCGATATCGTCGGACAGCGCGATGACGCGGCTGGCCTTGATCCCCGGCGCGGGTTCGAGTTCGTACATGGTGACGACGGGGCCGGGGCGGACCTCGACGATCGAGCCTTTGACGTTGAAATCGTCGAGCACCGATTCGAGCAAACGGGCGTTGCGCTCCAGCGCCGCCTTGTCGATCGGGTTGGCCGAATTGGCGGGGGCGGGTTTGAGAAGATCGAGCGACGGCAGCTTGAAATTGTCGCGCAGGTCGAACGAGGTCTGGGTCGCCGCCTTGGGCTTGGCGGTGGCGGGGGCGAGCGCGCGGTCGGCGATAACCGGCGCGGGCTTGTTCGAGGGTTCGGCGATCTTGCGCGGGGCGGGGGCAGCGCGCGGCGTGTCGGCGAAATCGTCCTCCACTTCGAAGGGCGGCACGTCGGCGGCGGGCGTGCGTTCGATCTTCGGGAGCTTGGGAAGCGCGATGCGCGCCTCGCGCCAATCGATCGCCATACCGCGTGCCCAGACGATGATGCCGGTCAGTCCGAGCAGCAGCGCGAGCCCGCGCGCGGTCCAAACCTCTGCGACTTCGTTGCCGATCAGACCGATGGCGAGCTGAATCGCACCCGAAATGGCGAGCCCGGCCATGCCGCCCCAGCCCGCAGGCAGTTTGAGTACTGCGCCGGGCGCGACGAAGGCCAGTGCCGCGCCCATCAGCACCACGCCGATCAGCACCTGGCGCAGCATGCGCGCCCAGGACCCAACCGGGATGTCCCGCCATAGCCGCAGCGCGATTTTGAGCCCCAGCGGCAGGATGAAGATTGCCGCCACGCCGAAAAGCGCGAACATCAGATCGGACAGATACGCGCCCGGCGCGCCCAGCCAGTTCTGGGTCGGGCCGGCGGCCGCCGTGTTGAAGGACGGATCGCCGCTGCGGTAGCTGAGCATCGCGATGGCCGTGGCGATGGTGACGAAGAACAGCGCGATCGCGCCCGCCATCGCGGTCGATCGGATCGCACCTGCCTTCATCGTATCGCGCCACAGACTGGGACTTGCCCGGCTGGCCATCGTCCGCCCCCTTATTGCTTCGTTTCACGGGTTGCCGAAATTCGAGCGCCCCGGGCTCGAAACATAAGGGGAATCTTGGCTTGGCAAGGCGCTGGCGTCAAGGTTGGTTGCGGTGGGTGGAGGGTTCCGGTGCGCCATGAGCGCTCCGTCACCCCGGCCGGAGTGCCGGGGTCCACCGTGCGGCGATCACCATCGCAAGAGGGTCTAGCGTCGCGCAAGCGGCGTAGTGGACCCCGGAACAAGTCCGGGGTGACGAGGAGTTGATTGTGCATCGTGCGAGCGCCCTCTAAGTCCGGGTTCATGGAACGCGCAGATGTCATCATCCTTGGCGGCGGTTTGGTCGGGAGCGCGCTGGGCGTGGCACTCGACGCGCATGGCCTGTCGTCGATCATCGTCGATCCCGCCGATCCGGCGGTGGTGCAGGGCGCGGGGTTCGACGGACGTGCGTCGGCGGTGGCGAGCGCCAGCCACCGGATGTTCGACGCCATCGGCGTGGGCGATCGGCTGGCCGGGCATGGCTGCCCGATTCGAGCGATCCGGGTGAGCGACGGGCTGGAGCCTGGCGCGCTCGATTTCGAACCCGATGCCGATGATGGCGCGCTGGGCGTGATGTACGAGAATCGCCGGTTACGCACCGCCTTGTTCGAGGCAACAACCGCGGCACCATTGGTCGACCTTCGGATGCAGACGCTGCCGGTGAAGACCGAGCGCAACGTCGGCGGCGTATCGGTCACCCTCTCATCCGGCGAAACCGTGCATGCGCCGCTGGTGATCGCTGCCGAAGGGCGTCGCTCACCGATGCGTGAGGCCGCCGGGATCAACGTCGCGCGCTGGCAATACGATCATGTCGCGATGATCGCGACGCTGAACCACGAACACCCGCACGAGAATACGGCGTTCGAAATCTTCTATCCGGCGGGGCCGTTCGCAATCCTGCCGCTGTTGGACGACGACAACGGCCACCGGTCGGCGATCGTGTGGACGGTCGACGCCAAGGACGCGCCCGGTCTGCTCAAGCTGGGCAATCGCGGCTGGCTGGCCGAGGCGGAAAAGCGGATGGGCGGGTTTCTGGGCAAGCTCGGCCCCGTCACGCAGCGGTCGAGCTATCCGTTGGGATTCCACCACGCGGCGAAGGTCATCGGCGAGCGGCTCGCGCTGGTCGGCGATGCGGCGCATGGTATCCATCCCATCGCGGGGCAGGGCGTCAATCTGGGTTATCGCGACGTCGCGACCCTGGTCGAGGTGCTGGTCGAGGGCAAACGGCTGGGGCTCGATCTGGGCGATGCGCAAGTTTTGGCGCGGTACGAACGCTGGCGCGGGCTGGATACGTTCATGGTCGCGGCATCGACCGACTTGCTGACGCGCCTGTTCGGCATTCCCGGCAAGACCGCCAGCGCGGTTCGGCGGTTCGGGATTTCCGCGGTCAATGCGGTGCCGCCGCTGAAAAATCGGTTCATGGCCGAAGCGCGCGGCGAGTCTGGCGATTTGCCGAAACTGCTTCAGGGGGTGACGG